>NZ_NFJV01000034.1 GCF_002160055.1 Mediterranea sp. An20 | reverse complement strand
AACACGTCCATGATGATGAGCGTCACGATGGGGAACAGCTTCTTGTTTTCCTTGATTGCGTCCACTTCGAAGACGATGAAGGTCTCCGAGAACAGGGTGGTGTCCACGTTCTCGTTCAGGATCTTGTCATAGTTGCCGCCCTTGTAGAACGGCTGTATCATATAGGTGTATTTGTCGTAGTCTATCTCCGTGATGTTGTTTTCCAGACAGATGAGCTCCAGCCGCTCGCAGGAGTATTCATAGAAGGTGTTGAAGGACAGCGAAGCCACCTTCAACGCTTTCCGGCGTTCTTCCAGCATACGGATTTTGTCATCCACTTTCTGTTCCAGGGCCGGCAGGTCTTCCGCGCCCCAAGTGCCTTTCCGCTTCTCGGCGGCTATCAGGGTCTTGCGCAGGGTTTCCTGCTGCACGGGGTCATAGCCGTCAAAACCGTGGAAGTAGGCATCGTAATAGTCCGTCACCATCTGTTCCACGATGCGGAACTCCAGTTCCGTAATCTTCGTGTCCGACCCTTTCCATATCAGCAGAATAAGGTTTTTCAGGAAGTCTATCTTCTCGATGTTCAGTTCCGCTTGCGTGATGTTGAAGGGGTTCATGGTGATGGGCTTCTCCTCCGTATAGCTGATGTACTTGCCGCCCAGATATTCGCAAAGACCCTCGTAGGAGTTGCCCGTATCGACCATCACCACATCCGTTCCCTGTTCGTGCAGTTGCCGCACCACAGAGTTCATGTGGAATACATATGATAGGATTGTTATTTCTGATTATCAGAAAGATACGGAAATATAGGTACAGAAATTTTTTCTAATGGTACATAAATGAAATGAGTGCTTTTAAGTGAATTGAATAATAGGGAAAGTAAATATGCACGGAATGAATATTTAACTAACTCTTAACACTCGACAAGTATTTTTATATTTTAGAATAGGCTGTTCGGAACTGTGGAAAAACGAAAAATGACTTGTCTGGGAATTATAAAAGGCAGAAGAATATCAATATGTTATATGGATAGTGGGCCAAAAATGGTACAAATAAACTATAAATCAAGTATATCATCAGTTCTTTGTGAGAACTTTGCTATACTCCCCGGCATTTCGCGAATGTCTGCTTGCCTTGACATTCAAAGTAGAGTCTTGATTGGCAAAAGTCAATCATTTTATGCAAGCAAGGAAACATCTCGCCCCGATATGGAAGTCTGTGGTGTTGTTCAAGTCTTAAATACCGCAATTATAAGTAATAGCAGACAAAGGTAGTATGGCTGATGAATTGAATTTGTTAATGTTTGAGTTAGCCAGCCAAACACGAAGAAGAATTATTATTGAAAAAACGCCTGACCATGATTTACGGTCAAGCGTTACTGAGAAAGATTTTGTTTATAGAGTTCCTGCCTGTTCCCGATATTCTTTCGGAGCGCAACCGGCTGTACTCTTAAACAGCCTGGTTAAGTGTTGTGGATATTTGAAGCCTGTTTCGTAGGCTATTTCACTGATTGTCTTGTCTGTTTCAAGAAGGAGGTCTTTTACTTTGTCAATGACCGCTTGATGGATGCATTCAATGGCGGATTTCCCCGTCTGCTTCTTTACCATGTCACCAAAATAGTTGGCGGAGAAATGAAGTTGGTCGGCACACCATGCCACCGAAGGCAACCCCAACTCCTCAGGTTTGCCGGAATTGAAATAACTGTTCAGCAGCGTATGGAAGCGGGTCAGCACATCGCTGTTAAGGACGGAACGGGTGGCGAACTGGCGGTCGTAGAAACGGAGGCAGTTGTTAAGCAGCACCTCAATGTTGGAAACGATGATGTTCCTGCTGTGCTTGTCTATGCCGTGCCTGAGTTCCTCTTCTATCTCACCGAAACAGTTGAAGACGGTCTGCCGTTCTCGTTCTGACATGTGCAGCGCCTCGTTCACTTCATAGGAGAAGAACGTGTAGTTCTTCATCTTGTGGGAAAGCGAAGTACCCCGTATCAAATCGGGATGGAAAAAAAGTCCGTAGCCCTGTGGGTGCGGCGTATATCCGCCGTCGTCAATTCCTATCACCTGACCGGGCGCAATAAAGACCAGCGTGCCTGCCTCATAGTCATACTTGTTGCGTCCATAAGTCAGCGGCCCGTATATTTCGTCTTTCAGCAGAATGGCATAAAAGCCTAAACGCATCCGGCGATGGGGACACTTCTCCATTTTTGAGAAATCGGCTAAACTTACCAGCGGATGTTGCGTTTCAAGTCCATGAAACTGGTTGTAATCATCTATCGTTCTCAAGTCTAAAATATCACTCATGATTCTTTCCTTTCAACGAGCGCAAAGATACTGAAAATATTGATTATTATTGCCGAATAATTGAATATTATGCGGTAAAAGAAGCATTTCTGTAAAACATCTATTCCTTTCAGTAATCCGTATAAGTATGAATTTATGTGTTTGGCGTACCTTTGCACCAGCAATGGAAAAAAGAAATTATATATAAGTAAACGTAAAGAAAATGGAAGAAAAAGTAATTGACCTCAGAATTCCCGATAAGGAACGCGATGACGACGGTCAGCGCACCGCCCGCCTGGTATTTAAATTGAACCATACGATGCCCGGCACCGACGAGTACAATGCCGTGCTTCACGAACTGTTTCAGGACAACATCGGCGAAGGCAGCATGGTGACGGCACCGCTTACACTCGTGCTTGCGCGCCCCGTGAAGATAGGTAAAGGCGTAATGGTAATGAGCAACTGCCTGATGATGTCCGCCGGAGGCATCACTATCGACGATGATGCCATGATAGCCGCTAACGCACAGCTCATCACCAACAATCACGACCCTTACGACCGTCCACTGCTGCTCTGCAAGCCCATTCATATCTGCCGCGGCGCATGGATTGGGGCAGGGAGTACAATATTGCCGGGCGTGACGGTGGGCGAATATGCCATCGTAGGTGCAGCCAGCGTCGTAACAAAGGACGTGCCGCCTTACGCCGTGGTGGTAGGAAATCCTGCCAAAGTGGTCAAGTATTTGGACAAGGAGAAGTTTGAAAAATAAAACAGTAATAAATCTTTGGCGTGATTATTTGTGTCAGTCGCCGCAGATACTTCCGGTTTGTTACATTCAGACGGCTTAAACTTACGGTTTTCACTTGCTCCCGACAGGTTTGCAAAAGACGGCATTTTACACTGCAAAAGACCGTCTATTAAAAGGTAAAAGACCATGTCTTGAAAGCTGGAAGGACGCCATTTGAAAGTGTAACCATCGACGTACAGCTGACAATAATGTCGCCAACGGATAAGTTAATATTAAAATAAAGAAAGGATTTTGTATGAGTTTTAAGGTTTTTATGCCTACCTTGTGGTACTTCGGACAAGGGGCATTGAATGAATTGGGCAAGCAACAGTTGCCCGGAAAGAAAGCACTGCTGGTCATCTCAAACGGTAAGTCCATGCGGGCCAACGGTTATCTGGAGCGCACGGAAAACCAGTTGAAATCGGCAGGTGCGGACTATGTGGTGTTCGACAAAATCGGCGCTAATCCGCTGAAACCCGTAATCATGGAGGGTGCGGCAACGGCACGTGAGGCACAGTGTGATTTCGTGGTAGCGTTGGGCGGAGGCAGCGTGATGGATGCGTCAAAGGCTATCGCGCTCATGGCAACCAATGACGGCGACCTGTGGGACTATGTGCAGGGCGGTACGGGCAAAGGGAAACCTATTGAGAACCATCCTCTGCCCATTGTTGCTATTACCACGACAGCCGGCACGGGTTCGGAAGTGGATTGCGGCGGCGTAGTCAACAATCCCGACACAAACGAGAAAATGGGTATTGTGTATCCTGTTCTCTTCCCGACGTTGTCCATCGTCGACCCGGAACTGATGGCTACCGTCCCGCCTGCATTCACGGCTTACCAGGGCTTTGACACATTGCTGCAAGCCACGGAGTGCTACATCAGCCGTGGAATCAACCTGATGTGCGACATGGTGGCCCGTGCAACCATTGAGAATGTAGGCAAATATCTTGCCCGTGCCGTAAAAGACGGGCACGACATGGAAGCCCGTGAACACGTGGCTTTTGCCAACACGATATCTGGATATGCCATGATGACGGGCTCATGCACCAGCGAGCACGCCATGGAACACGCCATGAGCGCCTATCATCCGGCTCTGCCGCATGGCGCCGGACTTATTATGATTTCGCGCGAATATTACACTTATTTCATCAATCGAAGCGTCCGTGGCGAACGGTTCATTGACATGGCGAAGATGCTTGGTAAGGAGGACGCCAGCGAGCCGATGGACTTCGTGAAGGCGCTCGTCGATTTGCAGCGTGCCTGTGGGGTGGACGGACTGAAGATGTCAGACTATGGCATACGTCCCGATGAGTTTGAACAGTTTGCCAAGAACGCCCGTGAAACGACCGCCGGACTCTTCATGGCAGACCCGGTGGAAATGTCGCACGAGGACTGTGTGGAAATATACCGGAAGTCTTATAGATAAACCGTCTTCAGACAGAAATCAAAAGCATTATCCATCGTAATGCTTACGCTGTGGCACATACTTTCTTTTCCCACAGCTAAGGCGCAAAATAACAGTTTGGGCAAAATGGGAAAGGGTTGCCATTTCCATTTTGCCCTATTTCTTTAAACGACAAGACACAGCTTCCAGCAAAGAAACCACATAATAAGACTTGTCGTACTCACAGTCTTAATTGTTTTCGTTCTATTTTCCAATCATACTTCCCCTTCGCCACATCGCCAACCTCTTTGAGTGTATGGCGATGTTTAATTTCGTCAAAAGGCTGTCGGCTCTCCGCATAACCACAGAGCCATGCTCCGATCGCATTCTCCTGTTCGGTTGTTTCCCCGTATTCCTGCATTACACTTTTGATGTCGGCAGCTTCGGACGGAGCAAAGAAAGATTTGTGCTGCTCCGTGCCGAAACGGATTACCGCATCGACTGCCCGTCTGAACACTTCGCTCGCCTTGTACAGAATGCCGGCAAGCAAATTAAGAATATCCCGGCTCGCTTTCAGCGCATCCTGCAACAGGCGGATGGTCTTGTCTTTCTCCGCCGTGGCACGGCTTACGGCAAAGTCGATGCGCTGTCTCTCTCCGTCCTTTTGCTCCTGAAACTGCCGTACCGCCTTGTCCCTTTCAATGGCAAGCGAGCGGCTCTGCACCAAAGCCCTGTCACGCTCAGCTTCGACTTTTTGCTTCTCTGTGACCAATGCCTGTGTCAGTTCCGCCACTTTGCTTTTGACGGCATCGGGAAAGGCTTTTCTGATGCGCTCGTCCTCGGCTTTCAGCCGGGCGATTTCCTTTTCCATAGCCGCTGATTTGCCGACCCCGACAAGGCTGCCGAAGCTGTCAAGTATGCTGTCCATTTTCGCCTTGCGCTCGTTTTTGAGCTGCTTTTCCTTTTCGACAATGTCTTTGTCAAGGGACTGGCGGTATTTCTCTTTCGCCTTGTTCTCTCCCTCGATGAACTGCCGTTCTGTTTCGGCTTTATCCTTTGCAGCGAGGGCGGCTCTCTTCTTGGCTTCGGCCTGCTCTGCTTCCTGCTTCTGCTTGGCAAGGATGAAATCCGTGCGCTCCAAATGTTCCTTTTCCGTCACCTCCTTTGAGATGCCCCTTTCCATATCCAAGCACTCAGCCAAAATGGTCTGCATCTCGCTCATGGCTTTCTCGTCCAGCTTGCAGGACTTGCCCGTTTCGTGGTTCATCCAATCCCATACGATGTGTGCGTGTAGGTTGGGTTTCCATGTGGCATTGTCGCCGGGTATTCCGTAGTGCCCCTCGTCCCTGTGGATGAACACCTGCAGGGCTGTAACACCCCAACGCTCTTTACACACCTCGCAGAAATTCCGCAACTGTTCCATCGTGGTGTCCTCCTTGATGACGACAACGCCCTCCTTGAGCGGAGTGCTGCCGCGGACAACGGTCACCTTTCCTGTCTTTTTGTTTACCCGTTCCCGGTCTTTGGTCTGCATCGCCCGGCCTGTCTTTTCCTTGACCATTGCGGCTATCTGATTGTATCGGTCGGTGAGCGTGGCTTCACTGAAATCAGGTGCGACCCATGTCTCGTTTCCTGCCATGAGGTCGGTACGGATATAGAACTTCTCCTTGCGGATGTTGGCGAGGTATTCAGCTGTCCGCCTGTTGTGCGCCTCGCTGCTGCCGATGTTGCACGGCTTGATGTTGATGGATGTCTTCTGTGCCATAATGCTTGTCTGTTTGTGAGTTTAACGATGGGTTATTAGGGCTACGCCTTAATCGGAGGGTGCAGGGAGAGGGTCACTTCCTGCTCCGGGTTCTTAGGGGTGGAAGCCACTGAGCGGAGTTTCCAAAGAGAGGATCACTCTTTGGTCGGGTTGCACAGGGCTGAAAGTCCTTGCCGGGTTCTTAGGGCAGAGCCATAAGTGGGACGGGGCAACGCCCAGCCCCTCGGGAGAGCCCACAACTTCGGAGCGCAGCGGAGAAGTTATAGTGGGCTATATCTGGGCAAGCCCAGTCAGCCAACGCCACGACAACGGAGTACCGCTGAAATCCGCCCGTTGCGCCTGTCATTTTTCCGTGCCTGTGTCGGTATCATCCACACCGCCAATCATGCCGCCATGCGCTTCTGTGCGGCTCTCATCGGAACTTTCAGCTAACGGCAGGTTGCTGTTCTCTATGGTAAGGAAATGGTTTGTTTCACCCTCGTTGTTTTGTATGCCAGCCCGATGGTCGCAAGCCACGGAGGAACAAAGGGAAGAAGAAAGAGGTGCTGCACCGCTTTCCGTGGTGTCCGTTTCCTGCCCTTGACTTTGGCAACCGTCCTGCACGGTACACGGCTTGCTATCCGAAGCCGTATCATTAGAAAGAGGTGTCCGCTTTCCGTCCGCCAGTTCTTTGACATTAGCCGATGGCTTGACATAATGGGGATTGGTCAGGAGGACACCACCGACATACCAGCCTGTAAGGAAATACAGGGTGTGTATGGAAGTGCGGTTGTTGGTTCGGGTGGTCAGCACACCGAGCCTGTTAAAACTGTCTATGAGTTTGCCGACCGTCTTTCGGTTGCAACCCAAATATTCCGCAAGTTCCACATCGGAAGCTGCGACTTCTCCCACCTCCAAGGCTATTCCTATGCCCTTGATGTTACAAACGGTCTTTGTCCGCACGGCGTGGGTCATCAGCCTGTGCAGGCATTTCTGCCTTTGGGCGGAAAATCTGCCTTCCAAAATAAAATTCCACTGCTCGTCCGAAAGGATGGTGCAGTAATGTATGCTCTGTTTGTTTTTGCACATAGTCTATGATATTTAGGTGTTACACCGGTCAGCTACCTGCCCATTCCTTGCCGCCGTTCGGGCATGTAATACTCCCTGTCCGCCGCTATGTGGTTCAGCACGTCCTGCAAACGGTCGAGCTGGTCATGGTCAAGCACACGGATGGCGTTGATTGTTATCTTCTGCGTGGCAATCCTGCGGTGGGTAATGTCGGTTTCGCTCATCGTACCGCCGCCGTCCGCATGGATGGAACGGAGGTAGGCGTTCACCGCTTCCGTCTGTTCTTTTGATGGGTACGGTGCCGCCCACCGGTCTTGGATATAGTCAACCATCCGGCTGACCGCATCAGCCAATATCGGGTCATGCCTTGCAATGACGGGTATCAAGTCCTCTTTCCTCATAATGCCTGCTTTGTCTGTAATGAACTTGGCTTGTGCTTCTTGCCGCCACGCAAGGCTTCAAGCCGTCTGTTGAACTCTTCCCCGTTGCCTGTTCCCGATGTCCCTCCCTGCTCAATCCAGCCGATTATTTCATCCTCGAAGAAGTAGAGCTTGTTGCCCCTCTTGTGGTATGGTATGCGTTTCTCGGAGGTCATTGCGTAAATGGTCGAAACGGACTTGCCGAGCAAGGCGGCGACATCATCCAAGGCAAGCAACCGCCTGCCTTTCTGCTGTGTTGCCTTGCCCAATGCCTCGTCCACCTTGTCCGCAAGCTGCCCCACCTTTTCAATCAGGAGGGAGACAGCCTGCGGCAGTTGTTCAAATGTTATCTTATCCATAAGCCATAGTGTTTATTTGAGTGTAATCTGTTCGGAAGCCTTGCGCTTCAGGTCGCTCACCACATCGGCATAAACCTGCGTGGTCGCCACGTTGCTGTGCGTAAGCATTTTTGATATGGTGTAGAGGTCGGTGCCTGCGGCGAGTTGCAGGGTTGCGTAGGTATGCCGGGCCTGATGGAACAGAACCCACAAAGCAGCCGACAGCAAACAAGCAACGATAAAACGTAACCTGTTTGAAATGAGCGGTTTTCCACTATTCTGCCAAATGTCGGAAATGCAATGGAGTGCGAAATATTGAGCCATTTCAGTTACCAAGCCGTTAGCCGTCAGTTACCGAAGCAAGGACAGGTAACGCACGGAAAATGAAATTGTTGCAAGCCCGTGCCGATTGCGCCGATACTCACCGTTCTGCAAATCAATGGACGCTTACTCATAAGTTAATTTTGCAACAAAAACAGTAAGCGTATGAAAGTGGAAAAATTCAAGGTGTTGCTCTACCTGAAAAAGAGCGGAACGGACAAGTCGGGCAAAGCTCCGATAATGGGAAGGATAACGGTGAACCACACGATGGCGCAGTTCGGATGCAAGCTGTCGTGCAAGCCGGAGTTGTGGAACGCGAGGGAAAGCCGTCTGGACGGCAAGAGCCGCGAGGCGGTGGAAATCAACGCGAAAATAGACAAACTGCTGCTTGCGGTCAATTCTGCGTTTGACACGCTGGTAGAGCGCGGGCAGGACTTTGACGCTACGGCGGTCAAGGACTTGTTCCAGGGGAGCATGGACACGCAGATGACCCTGCTTAGGATGACTGACCGCATCTGCGAGGACTTGAAGGCACGTATCGGCATCGACCGTGCCAAAGGAACCTATCCCGCCTATTACTACATGAGAAGGACATTGGGCGAGTTCATCGAGTGGCAGTTCAAGACGAAGGATATCGCTTTCGGGCAGCTTTCCGAACAGTTCATTCACGACTACCAGAATTTCGTGATGGACGTGAAAGGATATGCCGTGGATACGGTGCGCCACTACCTTGCCATCTTGAAAAAGATATGCCGCATAGCTTACAAGGAGGGATATGCGGAAAGATGTTTCTTTGCCAATTTTACCCTGCCGAAACAAAGCGAAAAGACACCGAGAGCATTAAGCCGTGAGGACTTTGAGAAGATACGTGACGTGGAAATACCCGCGTGGCGTACCACGCACATCCTTGTGCGTGACCTCTTTCTGTTTGCCTGTTATACGGGAACCGCCTATGCGGATGCGGTGAGCGTAACAAGGGACAATCTGTACACGGATGACGATGGAAACCTTTGGCTGAAATACCGCCGCAAGAAGAACGAGCTTCGGGCGAGCGTGAAGTTGTTGCCGGAGGCTCTCGCCCTTATTGAGAAGTACCATGACGACAGCCGTCCGACACTATTCCCTATGGTGCGGCATCCCAATCTTCGGCAGCACATGAAATCGCTTGCTGTCCTCGCAGGGGTGAGCAGCACCTTATGCTACCATCAGGCACGTCACTCCTTCGCCTCGTTGATTACGCTGGAAGCAGGAGTGCCGATTGAAACCATCAGCCGGATGCTCGGTCACTCCGATATAACCACGACCCAAGTTTATGCCCGTGTCACCCCGAAAAAACTCTTTGAGGACATGGACAAATACATTGAGGCGACCAAAGACTTGAAACTTATTCTCTAACTTATAAAAATATTACAACCATGCGCAGTACATTTTCCATATTACCGTACATTAACCGTAACAAGGTGAAGGCTGACGGCACGACCGCCGTCCTCTGCCGCATCACAATAGACGGCAAGAGTTCCACGATGGCGACGGGCATCTATTGCAGACCGGAGGACTGGAACAGCAGCAAGGGAACCATCCGCACCGTCCGCGAGAACAACCGCTTGCAGGAGTTCAAGAAGTCCGTTGAACTTGCTTATGAGGATTCGTTAAAGAAACAGAACGTGGTGAGCGCAGAGATACTGAAGAACACGTTGGCAAGGAAAGCCGTCATCCCCACCAAGCTGTTGCAGATGGGCGAAAGGGAGCGTGAACGGCTACTTGCCCGTTCAAAGGAAATAAACTCCACGTCCACCTACCGCCATTCGGGATATTACCAGAAATACCTGAAAGACTATCTCACATCGTTGGGCAAGGAGGACATCGAGTTCAGCGACATTACGGAGGAGTTCGGCAGTTCCTACAAGGCTTTCATGAAGCGCAACAAGAATTTCAGCGCACAGCAAATCAACAAGTGCCTGTGCTGGCTGAGCAAGCTGGTGTACCTCGCCGTGGACTACGAGATACTCCGTGCCAACCCGTTGGAGGACATGGAATACGAGAAGAAGCCTGCGCCGAAGCACAGGCACATCAGCCGTGCGGAACTGAAAGCCATCCTTGAAACGCCCATGCTCGACCCGTTGCAGGAACTTGGGCGCAGGGCGTTCCTGTTTTCGACGTTCACGGGTTTGGCGTATGTGGACATCATGCAACTCCATCCGCACCATATCGGCACGACGGCGGACGGCAGGCGTTACATCCGCATCAACCGCAAAAAGACCAACGTAGAGGCGTTCATCCCTCTGCATCCGATAGCGGAGCAGATACTCGACCTCTACAACACGACCGACGACACGAAGCCCGTCTTTCCGCTTCCGAGCCGTGATGAGATGTGGTTCGAGATACACGAGCTGGGCGTGGCGATAGGACGGAAAGAAAACTTGTCCTACCATCAAAGCAGACACTCGTTTGGAACTTTCTTAATTTCAGAGGGAATACCCATCGAGAGCATCGCCAAGATGATGGGGCACTCAGGCATAAAGACCACCCAGCGGTACGCGGAGGTGACTGACAAGAAGATTTCAAAGGACATGGACAACCTGATGGCGGTCAGAATGATGTACGGAACGGGCAAATGGTACAAAAGACAAGAGCTGCCAAAAGAAACAAACATTGATAATAAATAATATGAGGTATGACAATGGAACGGGGAATAATCACAATCACAGAAAACGGGGTGGTCACGATGCCGACCGCTCCCGTCTGGATGACACAGCAGGAAATGTCCGATGCGTTCAATGTGTTCGGCTGCTATATTCGTAAGGCTATTGCTGCCATTTACAAGAACAAGGAATTGTCGGAAGAGGAAACGATGCGGCACGTCAGGCAGGATGACAGAATTAGCTATGATGTTTACAGTCTTGAAATGTTGATAGCTGTTTCTTTTAAGTTGAGAAGTCGGGAAAGCATGGCTTTTAGGCGGTTCATCATGGGCAGGCTGACCATGAACAACAGACAGCCCGTCAACCTTTTCTTTTCGCTCTCCCCGTCACGTGGAAAGAGAGCGAGAAATTGAGCAGACTTCAGACGGCGTATGAGATACCCTCAAACGGCATGTAAGGCTACCTCTTACGCCGTTTGAGGGTAACACCGTTTTACTGGGGATTTCTCCGTCAGTCTATCTGAACGCCTCCCGGTAGTTGGCGGCAAGCATCCTTTCGATGTCCGATTCCTTGTACAGAATTTTACCGCCAAGCTGATAATAGGACACCTGACCATTGTTACGGTAATCCTGCAAGGTGCGGCGGCTCACTTTCAGCCGTGCCGACACCTCCCTGTCCGTCAGGAAACGCTCGCCGCCCAATGTCGGACGGCTGTTTGCCATGAAGTTCTCGATTCCGTCCAGAAGACGGTCAAGGCTGCCTCCGAACTCGGCGACAAGCGCATGGTTCTTGGTAATCATTTCACTCATGTCATTGCGGATTTAGCGGTCAAATAAAAAATCAAGAGCCTTTACCTGCCCGTCTGTTCTCCACAGGTTTGACAATACGCAGCACATCCTCCGGTCGGTAAAACACCTTGTGGTTTATCTGCGAATAAGCCAGTGTGTCGTTGTCACGCAGGGTCTGCAAGGTGCGTGGACTGATGTTCAACTGTTGGCAGACCTCTTGGTTGTCCATCCAGCGGTTTAATGACTTGCCGCCTTGCTTGGCAAGGAGTTCGTTCACACGGTCTGAGAAGCGGCTGAACTTCGCCGCCATTTCTTCAAACGCCTCTTTCTGAAAAATCAATACTTCCATTGTCAATACTGTTTTTAATGTTGATACTCGATTTTGGGTGCAAAATAAATGTGCTTTGCGCATCAAACGATGGGTTGGCACAATCGTGGCAGCTTGTGGCAGGAAGTGGCGTTATCCGCCGCCCCCGTGACGGCTGTTCCATGCGTCTGTGATGCAAAGGAAAGCGAAGTCCGGCATAATCCAACCGCTTCGCACCTGCGTGGCAGCATTTGGCGTCGGTGTGGTAGCCTGTGGCGTTCATCAGGCTCAAATAAGCCTGCTAATAAATCTGAGCTTGATGTAGAATGAAGTATGACCTTATTTTTATGGCATACGATTGACTTAAAGAAACAGGAGTATCCATTGGAGGCAAAGTCTTTATGGGAGCAAGTTAGTGTTTCGGACGTACCGAAACGGCTTGCTCCCCATGCTTTAGGAAGTGTGGGAAGCACATTATCCCGTTGGTCTGTTCCAATAAGTTTGTTTAATCTTAAATCATTATAATTATAAGTACCCTTTGAAATAGAAAGCATTTTGACGTTTGAGAAAACCAATTAAAACCTTTGGGAAAACTAGAATAGCGGAGAAAAAGCCTAACTTTGCATACAATAAACCTCTAATGATTAGAATAATGGACCCGGGTATAGTAGTTTACGATTACATGGACACCTTTTTCTGCTGCATGGTGGAAAAAGATAAATGGTGCGAAGAAATGGTTTCGGAGCACATGTTGGTTTACCTCTGTTCAGGCGAACTGGACTTGATTGCTCCCGACAAGAAATATCACCTGAAAAAAGGTGATGCTTTTTTTGTCAAGCGTAACCATTTGGTTCGTAAAATTAAACAGCCATCAAAGAATGGTGAGCCATTCAAAGGGCTGTTCTTGCAACTGAAAATGCCTTTTCTGAAGAAAATGTTAAACGAACATCAGATTACAGTACCATTGGTAAGCAATCCTGTAACAGCGAAATCCACTTATGTCATGTTGAAAAAACACCCGTTCCTGAATGGATTGTTCACTTCGTTGGAACAGTATTTCGATGCGCAACAATATCCGTCCAAGGAACTGATGGAAGCCAAGTTGCAGGAAGCCGTTTTTACGCTACTCCAGTTGCGACCGGATTTGGGACAAGTGTTGTTCGACTTCACCGAACCTTGGAAAATCAACTTGGAAGAGTTTATGAACAAGAACTATAAATGTGACCTGACTGTCGAGGAATTTGCCCATTACACCGGACGCAGCCTTTCCACCTTCAAGAAAGACTTTGCGCAGATATTCGATTTGACTCCCAGCCGATGGATTGTGAAGCGCAGGTTGGAAGAAGCCAAGTGCCTGATGGAGAAGTTGGGTAAGAAACCTGCCGATGTGTATCTGGAAGTGGGGTTTAAGAATTTGTCGCATTTCTCCACGGCATTCAAGAAAGAGTTCGGCATACTGCCTTCAAAGTTTTCTTGCAGTTTGCCTGACGCATAATCCTACTCAATTATGAGAAAGTTTGTTTATATCATAATGTTGGCCATGCTTGCCAGCCTTTCAGTTTCGTATGCAGGCAACCTCCCTGTCATATACATTACGACGGCAGACAGTTCGGCAATCGCATCACGCGATTATTGGAAAGAAAATACTGCCATGCAGATAGTCATGCCGAACGGCGGTATCTCCTATCAATCAAAAGCCGTTTCCATCAAGGCACGCGGACACTCAACGTTCAACAAACCAAAGAAACCCTTTGTCCTCAAGCTGGAAGACAAAGCTCCCCTTTTAGGGATGGCTGAGGGAAAAGAGTGGATTCTGTTGGCAAATTTCATGGACCACAGTCTGCTGCGGAACAGTCTGGCGTTCGCCATATCCAAGCAGACATCCTTGGAATGGACTCCAGACAGTAGGCCGGTAGATGTGGTCATCAACGGGAAACTGCAAGGCTGTTATCTGCTGTGCGAGTCAATCCATGTCAAAGAGCGTTGGGTAAACAAAAACGACAAAAATTCATTCCTGATAGAAATAGACAATTATCCCAGTGACAAATATCGCATTGAGACCTCATACCGGCATCTTCCGGTAAACGTAATCTATCCCAAAGAACCGACAGATGAACGGATGAAAGAGATTGGCGGCTATCTGAACCGGATTGAAGAAACCCTGTATGGAGCATCAGACGACAAGGATGCACTTTACAAGGACTTTATTGACATGGATGTGTTTATCGACTGGTGGATTGTCCACGAACTGACCCAAAATGCCGAGCCGAACGGACCGCGGAGCTGTTATATGTACAAAGCGGAAGACGGACTGTTGAAAGCAGGACCTGTATGGGATTTTGATTTGGCTTTTATCACCGTCGGGCTGGATGGCGGAGGAGATATTCGTCCTTCCCGACTGAACCGCCCGGATGTGGTCACGCTGACCGGCGACAGCATTTTCAACAAGAATGCCTTGTGGTACGACCGGTTGCTCGAAGAACCCACATTTGCCAACCGCCTGAAAGAGCGTTGGGAAGCATTGGAACCGAAATTCCTTTCCCTGCTTGATGAACTAGACAACTGGCAGAAACAGATTGAGCCGTCCGCCCTTGCCGATGAACAGCTGTGGAAAGGTCAAGACCCGGCACGTTTCGATACATTTGCGGATTGGAAATCATCCGTCCGCAATCTGCGGGAGGTGTACCGTTACCGGATAAACAGCCTTCACCGCTTGTTATTGGATAAAAAGACGTTTCAATAAAGCAGATAAGACGTTTGGGAAAAACAGCGTTGTAGCCGTACCCGCTAACTTTGCATCACCGAATCCACACAGGGTTTGGTGATGTTTTTTATATATAAATAGGAAATGAAACGGAATAACTATTCAGAGCCTTACATCTTCGACCAGACGATGATGAAGAAATTTCAAAGGGCTGGCAGCCTTTGTATGCAGTATAACCGGACGGGTGAGGACGAACAGGAACTTCGCCGCCGGATATTGGAAGAACTTCTCGGCAAGTGCGGAGAAGGTATCCTTATCGTACCCGGTTTCCGTTGCCAGTATGGTGAGAACATCTTTCTTGAAGACTATGTAACCATCAATTTCAACTGCACGCTGATGGATAATACGGCCATTCGCATCGGACACCATACGCTCATCGGACTGAATTGCAGCCTTTATACCGTAAATCATGCCTTTGACCCGGAGGAACGGACGCAAGGCTTCTGCATGGATGCACCTATCCGCATCGGCAGCCGTGTCTGGCTGGGCGGCGATGTGGTCGTGATGCCCGGAGTAAACATTGGCGACGGTTCGGTTATCGGAGCCGGAAGCGTGGTCACCAAGGACATACCGGAGGGAGTGATTGCGGTCGGGAATCCTTGCCGTGTGGTTCGCTCCATCACATCACAAGATAAACTTTTCTGATATGTACGGCACGGAATATATCTCAACCGTCATCTGCCATTTGCGGCAAAAGGACATTCCTTGCTCGCAGGCTACCTTCATTGGCATCTGCCGGACTTTGGGCTGCGACCGCACGGACGAGGAGCTGATGGCCCTGTCCGCAGGCTTTCGCGGAGGAATGGGATGTTCCTATAATGAAGGTTCGTGTGGGGCATTTGCGGCGGGTGTCATGGCGTTGGGTATGTTCCTGCCGGAAGACAATGCCAAGGCGGTGGCTTTATCTAAAGAACTGTTCGAGCATTTCAAACGCCACTACGGAACGGTCATTTGCGGCAACATCGTTTACCGGAACGGCTTTTCGGCCTGCACGGACTGCTGCCTGTGCATCGGCAGGAAGGTAGTCGAGCTATTGGGCAGGGAAAGGGCGTGGCGGCAAAAAGAAGAATGACGTTTCAGCAAAGCGGCAAAAGACGTTTGGGAAAAACACGCACTTCCCGTCCGACTGTAACTTTGCAACGTAAAATCAATAAAACGATATGCGAATGAAAACAATTTATCCATTGAAAGGAACTGTACGGCGGCTGGTAGCAGCTATTTGCCTAACTTGCGTTGCTTCCATAAGCGGAGCGATGGCAAGCTGTTCGGAAACTATCAAACCATCAAACGAAACTATTATGACGCAAGAAAAGAAATCATCCGAGAAATTCTTGGGCGGACTTTCTCCCGACGAGGCTTTAGCATATATGAAGGCAACGCCCGACATCTACATTATTGATGTACGCGAACCGGAGTGGTATGATGGCTACACCCAGTTTACGGGCAATGTGCATATCCCACGCTCCAAGCTGGCAGAGCGTTACAAGGAAATCCCAACAGACCGTCCGGTCATACTCAATTGTGGCATGGGGATGGTGGCTCCACGCGCTTACGAGTTGCTGAAAGAGTTGGACATTGATGTGAAACAACTTTCTTATATAGCGGGTTCGCCCCGATTCCGCAAATACAACGAATGGAAATCTAAACAAAACCGATAAATGAAAACGGCATGAACAAGGAAACAACCGTACAGCTTGTAGGCCTGTTGGCTGCCGCCTTTTGTCTTCCTGCACAGGCGGAAGAACGGTCTCAAGCATCTTTGAACAACAATATGGAAACAGAAACGAATATGAATAACGAATTGGTAAAGAAAGCGAATGAAGCCATCACGAAGTTGCGCGAAGAAGGATACTCCTGTTCGCAGGCTACTTTCCTCGGTCTGTGCCGTGCCTTGGGCAGCGAGCTGACGGAGAAGCAGCTAAAAGCCTTGTCCGCCGGATTCCGTGGTGGTATCGGAAAAACTTATGAGGACGGTACGTGTGGGGCACTTACCGCAGGTATCATGACTTTGGGGCTATATACTGCGGACGACAACGATAAAGGTATAGCCTTGGCAGGGGAACTGTTCAAACATTTCAAGAATACTTACGGCACGGTGAAATGCGGCGACATTGTGGGGCAATACCAGTTCACCCGATGCACGGGTTGCTGCCTTTGCATGGGTGAAAAGGTAGTGGAACTCCTGCAACGTGAAAAAGTGGAGCTTCCACAAGCAAATACAGTGACATGGGATAAAGCAGTTCAATCAAAATCACAGGAATAATGAAAGAGATAGAAAAACTCAGAAACGGCGAATGTTATCGTATGGACGACCCTGAAATAACAGACATACATTATCATGCAGCCATGCTTTGCCAACAGTTCAACGCCCTGCCCATTACCGGCAGCGATACACGCGACAAAGTGCTGCGCCAACTCTTCGGTTCTGCCGGGCGTAACCTCAGCATCAAGCCGGGCTTCTTTTGCGACTTGGGCATCAATATCCACGTGGGTGACAACTTCCTGACCAACTACAACGTGACCATCCTCGACATGGCTCCCGTCCGCATCGGCAACAACGTGTGGCTCGGACCGGGTGTCGGACTGTATGCTGTGGCGCATCCCATGGAAGCGGCTGGCAGGGAACAGCGTCTGGGCATCGCCAAACCGATAACCATTGGCGACAACGTATGGATAGGCGGCAATGCGGTGGTGCTGATGGGCGTGACTATCGGGCGCAATGTCATCATCGGTGCCGGAAGCGTGGTGACAAAGGACATTCCCGACAATGCCGTGGCTATGGGCAATCCGGCGAGGGTGATACGCTATATCAAAAACGAAGTAGTAATAAATTCAGACAAATAAGCAATGAATTTCACCTGTGTCCCCCACGGGATTCCCGTTAAACCCTCACGAGGGCCTCGTTAAACCCCGACGGGCACCTCGTCAAACCCTCACGGGAAACGCATCAAAAACAATCTGATGATCAATAATTTATAAAACAGACTTTCAAATATCAATCATTATGCAACAATTCCAATTTTTTTTGCCAACCAAAGTCCTTTTCGGAGCAGGACAGTTGAAGAATTTGCATCTGGAACAGATGCCCGGCAAGAAGGCCCTTATCGTGACTTCCAACGGACAGAGTACGAAAAAATACGGCTATCTTGCAGCTGTGGAGAAAGAACTGGAACAGGCCGGCGTGGAACATGTACTTTTCGACGGTGTGCGTCCCAATCCCACACGGGAGAATGTGATGGACGCTTCGCGATTGGCACGTGAACAGGACTGTGACTTCGTGGTGGCACTCGGTGGCGGCTCGGTGATGGACGCAGGCAAGTGCATCGCCTTGATGATGGTAAACGATGGCGACCTGTGGGACTACGCATTCTCAGCAAAAGGGGGACACAAGCCCTTTGTAAATCCCAGTGCACCGTTGATAGCCATTACTACCAGTGCCGGAACAGGGTCGGAGGTCGATATGTTCTCGGTCATTTCCAATGATGAACTGGAGGAAAAGACGGGTGTGTTCGATGTGTCAATGTTTCCCGTTCTCTCAGTAGTGGATTCCGACCTGATGATGAGCGTCCCGCCCCGGTTGACAGCCTATCAGGGTATGGATGCCTTTTTCCATGCTGCCGAGAGCGTCATCAACAGGAACGAGCACCCGATGGGCGAGATGTTCGCTTTGAAAGCCATTGAACTGATTGCCAAGAACCTGCCCGTAGCTTATAAGAACGGTGCTGACAAGGAAGCCCGTGCGAACATGGCACTTGCCAACTCACTGGCAGGATTTTACATGCTCTGTACTTCACAACACACGATGGAGCATGTCATGGGTTCTTACTACAGCAATTTGGAGCACGGTGCGGGACTGATTATGCTCAGCCACGAATACTTCAGCTTCTTCGCCGACCGCAAGGCAGCCGAGGAGCCGATGATCAAGATGGCATGTGCGATGGGCATAGAGCGTCCACAGAGTGGCGAGGACTTCATCCGCGCGTTGGATGACCTGATAGCATCGGTAGGCTGCACGGATTTGAAGATGAGCGACTACGGCATCACCCGTGAGGAAATCAAGAAATGGCCGAGACGCATCCATGAGGTGCTGGGCGGCGACATCACCGCCGACCCGCTTCCGTTGAGCGATGAAGATTATCTTGGCATTTACGAACGTTCATTCAAATAAGTGATGGCAAGGATTGTAATCCCGATGGTTTGCCTGCTGCTATGGGCAGCGGCAACCACCGTCTGGGCTCAGGACACACCGCACGACACACTAATGACGAATCGGAATCATACTCTTGAAGAAGTAGTCGTAACCGGAACCCGGAATGAAACAGATATCCGTCATTTGTCACAAACTGTATCGGTAGTGAACCGCACCACCATAGAGCGCAGCCTGCAACCGTCACTCCTGCCTGTACTCACTGAGCAGGTACCAGGACTGTTCACCACCTCGCGTAGCGTGATGGGCTACGGAGTGTCTAACGGTGCGGCAGGAGGCATATCCTTGCGCGGACTGAGCGGAGGAAACGCCCGAATGATGGTGCTAATCGACGGGCATCCGCAGTATGCAGGTATCTTCGGCCATCCCATTTCCGATGCCTACCAGACGTTGCTTGCCGACAGAGTGGAAGTACTTAGAGGCCCCGCTTCGGTACTTTACGGATCCAATGCAATGGGCGGCGTGATAAACATCGTCACACGCAAGATGCAGGAGGACGGCATACGCACCGACCTGCACGCAGGTTACGGTTCATACAACACGCTGGAGACGGAACTAACCAACCGCATCCGTAAGGGACGGTTTTCAAGTGTCATCAGCGGTTCCTATAACCGTACGGACGGACACCGCGACAACATGGAATTTGAACAATATGGTGGTTATGCCAAACTGGGCTATGAGGTTTCAACCTATTGGAACGCCTATGCCGATGTGAATGTAACCCACTTCAATGCCACATATCCCGGTCCTGTTTCTGCTCCGCTATTGGAAGGTGACCAGCGTATCACCCGTGGTATGGCTTCATTGGGCGTGGCCAATGATTACGGGCTGACATCGGGAGCGTTGAGCTTCTTCTATAATTGGGGTGACCACTGGATAAACGACGGTTACACGCCCAGTGCAGGAGAATTGCCACAAGACGGGCGGTTCAATTCGTTTGACGATATGATGGGTATCTCTCTGTACCAGAGCGTACAATTGTTCAAAGGAAACCGTACTACCTTTGGTTTTGACTGGTTCCGATATGGAGGTGAAGCATGGACTGAATATGTGAAAGGTGAAAATGCCGGTACGCGCGAGGACATCGTAAATAAGCATGAAAACGAAGTGGCAGGTTATGTGGATTTCCGGCAAGATATTGGCTCGTGGCTTACCTTTAATGCCGGACTTCGCATCGACCACCATTCCCGTGTAGGTACGGAGTGGGTGCCGCAGGCAGGGCTGGCTTTCCATCTGCCGCATGATGCCGAATTCAAGGTATCCACTTCAAAAGGGTTCCGTTATCCCATTCTTCGGGAAATGTATATGTTTCCTCCACAGAATCCCAACTTGAAACCTGAATCCATGTGGAACTATGAAATTGCTTTCAGCCAGAAACTAATGGACGGGCGTTTGTCGTATGGTGTAAACCTGTTCTACATTGACGGCAAAAACCTCATCATGACGCTTCCCAATCCAAATGGAAGCGGTCGAATCAATCTGAACTCCGGAAAGATAGACAATACGGGCGTGGAGGTGCAGACGGCTTACCGCATCAATCAGGCATGGTCTGTGAACGGTAATTACAGTTTCCTGCACATGGAGAATCCCGTAGTGGCTGCCCCTGAACACAAACTGTATGCCGGAGCGAACTTTATGCAGGGGAGGTGGAACCTATCCACGGGTGTTCAATACATCGCGGGGCTGTACACCTCTACCGACCCTGCCGTAACAGAAAGTTTTGTGCTGTGGAACCTGCGCGCCTCTTTCCGGGCAGCACGCTGGCTGGACATTTGGGCGAGAGGTGAGAACCTGCTTGCGCAGAAATACGAAATCAATGCCGGATACCCGATGCCACGTGCTACGGTAATGGCGGGAATCAATATCAAATTTTAATCATCTAAATTCATTCAACGGTATGAAAAAGAAAATCTTTACAGTCATGCTGGCCTCTGTGATGCTATTGGCAGGAACCTCGTGCGGCAATGCGCAGAAAAAATCCCAGATGGACAAAGAAGTAACAACAGAAGCGACGCTCCCGAAAGTGTATTTTATCAAGGAAATCTCTCCGGAGAGCCTGATGAAAATCTATGAAGCACTCGGCAGGAAAGCCGAAGGCGAACACGTGGCAGTCAAGCTGTCCACCGGGGAAGCCGGCAATCCCAATTACCTGCAACCGGCTTTGATTAAGGATTTGGTACAGACAGTAAAAGGCACGATTGTCGAGGGAAACACTGCTTACGGTGGCAAGCGCACCAACGTTGCCGATCACATGGAAGTGGCCAAAGAGCATGGCTTCACCGCCATTGCTGATGTGGACATCATGGATGCCGAGGGGCAGGTGGAACTTCCCGTGAACGGCGGCAAGCACTTGAAGGTGGACATCGTAGGGAAGGACTTCCTAAACTATGATTTCATGGTGGTTTTGTCGCATTTCAAGGGTCATCCGATGGCCGGATTCGGAGGTGCGTTGAAGAACATCTCTATCGGTATTGCTTCGCCGGAAGGCAAGGCATACATTCATTCCGGCGGGAAAACCCGTGACGTGACGGAAGTATGGAATATGGTTCCCGCTGATACAATTTTCCAAGAATCTATGGCCGAAGCCTCCAAAGCCATCATCGACCATATCGGCAACCGCGTATTGTACATCAATGTGGCAAACAACCTTTCGGTGGATTGTGACTGCGTGGCTACGCCTGCTGACCCTCAAATGAGTGACTTAGGCATCTTCGCTTCGCTTGACCCTGTTGCCCTTGACCGTGCCTGCATTGATGCCGTGCGCAACTCTACTGACCACGGAAAGATACACCTCATTGAACGTATAGACTCCAAGCATGGGATGCACAACTTGGAATATGCCGAACAGTTGGGGCTGGGCAGTCAGAAGTATGAGCTAATTACTTTGAAGTAAAAGACGGTTTAATGAATCAGCCCTTACTTCACAGGATTATTGGAGGCTACATTATCTTATTGGCGGTCATTGGCTGTATGGCCGCCATTTTACTACATGAGCGACAACGGATACGAGATATAGAGGTGAGAACTTCTGAAATCCGTGAAATACGCCAAAACATAAATATAGTCCACCACCATTTTACCAAACTTGCCATATTAGGTGAAAATGTTATTGGTTTGGAAGAAGCGGATTATCGAAATTATCAAAAGGAGCGGTTACTAACGGACAGCCTGTTGCAAGACCTGAAGCCCCATTGCACGGCATATGTGCGCCCAGCACAGATAGACACCTTGCGCACTATCTTGTCGGAAAAAGAAGCCCACCTGCTGCACCTTATGGAAACTTTCGCCCGTCAGGACAAGGCAGACAGCCTTTTGGTGAACCATCTGCCTGAAGTGGCGAAACGTGCCACGCGCATCCGTACCGTGACGCAGAAAAAGAAAGGCATTGCCGGGGTTTTCGGCGGTAAGAAGACCGTACAGATACTCCCGTCCGCCAAGGAACTGCACCAGTTCAGCGACAGCCTGATAGCCATGCAGCAGGAACGGACGGCGGAAATGAATGCGTATGCTGACAGTTTGCGCACGTTGGGCAGGAGGCTGAACGCCGAGCTGAACCGGCTGATAACCGAACTTGACGGGCAGGCGCAGGAGGCTTTCGTGCAGAAGGAGCGGAAGATAGCCGAAGCACAGGCATTGTCCGTGCGGTTGTTCACCATCACCATATCTGCCGCCATCGTCCTGCTGTTCTTGTCCTATCTCACCATCCATAGGGAACTGAAACGCAATGACCGCGAAAGGAAACAGCGCGAGAAGCTCATCGGCGAATTGCAGAAGAGCAATGATGCGAATGAAAAACTAATCAGGCTTCGGCGCAACCTTATCCAGAACGTCACCCACGAACTGCGTACTCCCCTGACCGTCATCGGCGGCAACGCCGAACTGCTGCTGAACGACACGGAGGCAGACAACCGTATGCGCCACGCACAGACCATCGGGGATGCCGCCGGGCGCATGGCGGGGATGATAAACAACCTCTTGGTGTATTTCCGGTTGGACAGCGGCAAGGAAACACCAAGCGTCAAGCCTTTCAAATTGCGCTCCATTGCGGAAACATTGGAAACGGAGTTTGCAACATTGGCGAAGAATAAAGGACTCAACTTCAAGACAGGAAGTGAAACGGACGAGATTGTAAGCGGCGACAGAAACCGGATTATCAGCATTGGCGGCAACCTGCTCTCCAACGCCATCAAGTTCACCCGAAGCGGTACAGTCACATTAAGTACCGGCTACAAGAATGGCATATTTACCTTGACGGTGGCAGACACCGGCACGGGCATGACCGGAGAACAACAAGCGCGGATATTCACCCCGTTTGAGCGGTTGGGCAACGCCGTGACGGAGGACGGCTTCGGGCTGGGGCTTGCCATCGTAGCCGACACGGTAAAGCTGTTGAAAGGAAATATCACGGTAGAAAGCGAGCCGGGCAAGGGAAGCCGCTTCACCGTCAGCCTGCCGTTGGCAAAGGCGGAAGAAATGGCGGCTGCCGAAAAGACAAACGCCGGACATTCCACGCTGTCCGGCTGCTCCGTACTGGCGATAGACAACAACGGGATGTTGCTGGACATGATGAAAGAGATGTACAGACAAAACGGTGTGGAGTGCGACACTTGCCAGACAGTAGGAGAACTGACAGACCTGATGCGCACAAAAGATTATGACCTGTTGATAACCGACCTGAAGATGCCGGAGGTGAACGGCTACGAGGTGCTTGAACTGTTGCGTACATCGGAAATAGGCAATTCGCAGACCATCCCCGTAGTGGCCGCCACCGCCGCAGGCTATGTGGAGAAAGAAGAACTGACAGGCAAAGGCTTTGCCGCCGTGCTGTACAAGCCCTATTCCATAGACGAACTGCTGGCGGTGACGGAAAGCTGCATCAAACGGAACAAACCAAACTGCATAGACCTGTCACCCCTGCTCGCCTTCGGAGACAAGCGGCGCACGTTGGAAAAGTTGGTAGCCACAACACAATCCGACATGGACGAAGTGCGCAAAGCGGCAGAAGCAAAGGACATGGAAGCGTTGGATAATTGGGTGCATCACCTGAGAAGCTCGTGGATGCTGATAAAGGCGGAACAACCGTTGGTGACGCTGTATGAGGCAATCCATAAAGATGACATATCGGAAGAAGATGTGCAATCCACTGTAAACGGAGTGTTGGAGCAAGGAGCTATCATCATGGAAACGGCAAGGAAGGAGGCGGAACGATGGGACGGGTAATCGTAATTGAGGACAACATCATCTATTCCGACTTTGTGTGCCGTCTGTTGGAAAGCAAAGGCTACAATTGTGTGGTCACCTCCACCTGTAACAACGCACGGAAGCTGTTTCCCAAGATGCAAGAGGACGACATCGTGCTTGCCGACTTGCGCCTGCCCGACGGTGACGGCATCAGTCTGCTGGAAGAACTGCGGAAACAGGGCAGGAACAATCCCTACATCGTCATGACCGACTATGATGAAGTGCCCACCGCCGTCCGGTCGATGAAGCAGGGCGCGGAAGACTACATCCCGAAAAAACTGATTGAAGCCAACCTCTTCCCGCTCCTGAAAACCTTGCGTAAAAGGCTGGAGCGGCACGATACGCCCATCCATGAGCGGCAGAGCGCGGCTTTCCGGGATATAGACCGCAAGATAAGGCTGGTCGCCCCAACCAACATGAGCGTATTGATATTGGGCGAAAGCGGAACGGGAAAGGAACACATCGCCGAGAAGATACATACGAGGAGCAAACGGTTGGGTAAGCCTTTCGTGGCTGTGGACTGCGGTCTGTTGTCAAAGGAGCTTGCCGCATCCGCCTTGTTCGGGCATGAGAAAGGAGCGTTCACGGGCGCGGAAAATAATCGGAAAGGCTATTGGGAGGAAGCTGACGGCGGCACGCTGTTCCTTGACGAAATCGGCAACCTGCCGCCCGAAGTACAACAGATGATGCTCCGGGCATTGGAAAGCAAACGGTACAGACCCGTAGGGAGCAACAAAGACATGGCAGCTGACGTGCGCATCATTGCCGCTACCAACGAGGATATGCAGTCAGCAGTAGCCGAAAAGCGTTTCCGTCAGGACTTGTTCCATCGGATTAAGGAATACACGTTGAACATACCTCCATTGCGTGAGTGTCGTGAGGACATTATGCCGCTCGCAGACTTCTTCCGTGAACTTGCAAACAAGGAGTTCGGCAAACAGGTGAAAGGCTTTGATGCAGAAGCAAGAAAGCGTATGCTCGTCCATCCGTGGAGCGGCAATGTGAGAGAACTGAAAGGTACGGTACGCTCGGCGGTGCTGTTCACCGACGGGGATACGATAACGGCTGACAGACTGAATTTTGAAGAACCTCTGTTGTCGGGAGAAGCATCCTTGTCCTTGAAGAACGTGGAAATGGAAAAGAAACAGATAATCCGTGCGCTGAAGCAGGCGGACGGCAACCGTTCGCTGGCTGCTGAACTGCTCGGTATCGGGCGCACTACACTATACGGCAAGATGAAACAATACGGCATCAAGTACAAGGAATAAGGCACGATTACCGCAGGTCAGAAACAGGTTGCCCGACTTCGGAGGAGCAACCAAGCTGCAAGGCTTTCGGGGAGTAACCCGAAAGGTTTTGAGTTACTCAAAACATACCTTGCTGCTGCCACTTTTCGGCAGTAACCGAAAAGCCTTCGGGTTACCCGAAGGACACCTTGCTGCTTTCTCGTGAAAGCAACAATCCGCCAGTAAACAGATTGGAAATTGTGCTGTTATTACGGTTCTCAAAGCATCGTTTCCCAATGCCTATGCTGCCCAAAAGAAGAACGGAAGTATATAACTCTGAACCTCAGTTTGAGGATGCAGGAAGATGAAAACCGTGTTTCCTTTCTTTTGATATACAGGCAATAGCGTCAATCCGATGTCTATATGTGCCAATTACAGCCAAAATCCGCCTTAGACCAATATGGAAATGCAATTTTAGGCAAATACATCCTCGCTTGTTTGCAAGCACATCGAACCAATGGTTTGTAAAAATGATGATGAACAGAAACGGATAATCAAGAAAGCCATTCCATACAGATAAGAAACAACATAGTTCCAATGATATGCTGATTTACTGTTTTGCTGTCATACTGGTTTACAACAGCAAAACTTCAAATAGAAGCATTAGCAATGGGGTGCGGATTTAGAGGGGCAGAGCTTGGATGATGTAAATCGGTAGCATAATGGGTTCACCTATCAATGTAGCAGTGAAGCAACAAAAGGCCGGCACAATAAGCTTATGGCGATTGGTATATTCCTATGTTTGGAGAAATGTACAATCGTTCCTGCATCAGTTTCCATGGGTGGGAAAAGACATTCTATAATTCCATTATCCAAATGATAGGAATGAGCCGATGAGTTTACAGAAGATATATCCACCTCGGAATAAACAGATAGCTCAAATTTTATTGGGAAGTCCGATTTTCTCTATTTTTCAGGGAAATAACTTTGGTAATAAGGGATAAAAGCACTACTTTTGCAAATGAGAAAAGAGTTCTTTTGATTAATGCAGAACATTGCAGAATATAGAAGCCCGCTGGTTTCTAAGTCGTTACCTATTAAGCTGACAATCTTTGTAAGTTTCTTGTTTTCAATGAGTAAGAGAAAGTAATATGTCTTAAGCAATGAAAGGTTATGTGCTTTGTAATGCCCGCCGACTTAATCCAATCCTTGAGGTACAAGGGGAGCAATGCTTGCGTCATACCCTTGAACACCTGCCCCGTGGAACGCTCGCCACAGAGTGCAAGTGCTTCGTCCGACAGTGGCAAAATGGCTTCCGTCCGTGTCTTTTTGGTGACGATGTGCATACACCAACCGCCATCCGCCGCCCTGATGATGTTCTCCCATTGCAGACGTATGATGTCGCTGATACGCAATCCCGTAAGGCAGGAGAACAGAGCCGCAGACCTTACGACTGGCTTCTCGCAGGGCGTGTTGGCAAGCATCTTCACCTCGTCAAGCGTCAGGAACTCACGCCTTGTATTGGCTTCCTTTGCGTGTTTCAGCCGTGGGGCGATGTTCTCCTTAATCCGCCTTTCCTCGTAAGCTTGGCGCAGGACGCATTTCAGCTTGTTCAGGTTGTTGTTGGCGGTGGAAGCCATCATCTTGCTTTTGTTCTGCGTGGTGAGCGAGAGCATATAGGTGAGAAATCCCTGGCAGTATTCCACCGTCAAATCATCAAAGGTGCAGCTTCCGCCGCAATACTTCTCGAAGTGCTTGTAGGCGGTGTTCCAATTCCTGAAATTGTCATCGTCCGCCATTTTGGAGCGGAAGTATTCCAAGAAGCTCTCCTTGCCCCTGTTGCGGTCGAGGAAGCCGAACTCCTCATTGATGATGGCTTCCGTCCTCCTGCACTTGATAAGCTCCGCATTGCGCAGCATGGTCTTGTTGAACTCCGCCTCAAACTTCTCTGTCGGGTCGGCATAAATGTAGATGCCAAGGTATTCACGCCTTGTCAGCTTGCCCGTTTTCGGATGCCTGACGGGTGGGTAGAAGTCAAGGTAGAGTGACAACTGTCCGTTCTTGATTGGTCGTTTCCTGACCGTCACTTTCGTACAAATGTTTGTCATATCGCTAATGTATTTTTTTGGTTATAAATGCTTATTCTTCCCGTTTGGCTTTCGTGCTTGCGCTTTTCCGCTCCGCTTCCTTGCGTGCCGCATCCCAATCGGCTTTCAGGTAGTACAGGCGGTTGCCGTGTATGCGCTTCGTCCGTACCCCGTGTGTGAGGGCGAACCTGCGGACTTGGGTCTTGCCCAGCCCGAACAGGCGCATGATGTCGAAGCACGAATACCAATGTTCCGATAGGTTGTTGCCCAGCCGCTCGTCCTCCTCCGCCATCGCCTTGTCCACTTCCGCTTTCGGGAAGCATTTGGTGGAATTGGCTTTGATGCACGGTATTGAGTACCGCATACGGAGGTTGTAAAACCGTCCGTAGGTATAATTGAACTTTTGGCATATCTCCGCCATCGTATAAAGGTCGCCGCCGACATTTTCTCTGTCCGTAAACGTGTCACGCACGGACTGCTTGTAGCTGGATGCCGGAATGAGCCGCCGTTTAGTCGGACTGCCCTTTGTCTTTTTCTTTCCCTCTTGTCGGAAGAGGGCTGCTTGCTCTTTTTCCTGTCTTTCTTCGTTCATTTTCTTCTTTGTCTTTTTCCCCTGCTTTGCGAATAGCGAGACGCTCCGCTTGCAGTAGGTGGTTTCCTTAATCATCAGGAAGAAATCCTCCCTGGTGATTAGCGTAATATGGTATGTAATCCTGCAAGCCCGGAGCGTACCTTTGTAAATCAGGTTGTACACGGTGCGGCTGCTCACTTGCAGTATGTCCGCCACCTCCCCAATGGTGAGGAACGGTTTGTCTGGCATATCCCGACCGAAATCGGGCTGACCTGTTAATTTGTGTTCATTTTGACGGTCCATCATCGAAGAAATTTAGTTGCACATTGTTGAACGCTGTTGCACACTGCTGAAAGAAAGTCGAACCGTGCGACCCCTCCTGCGAGGTACAACCGTAGTACAAAATTACTCCAATAAGGACTAAACGCCAATAGTCGAATTTTCCGTTTGTTAAAACATATTAGCTGAAAATCAGGTTTTTACAACGCTGAATTTTGCAGCCGATTGCTCCCGTTTTGTCCTGCTTTCCTCCATGTGGAAGCTCTTTCCGCTGCCCGAAGACCCTAAACAGAAGAAATTGGAGTTATCCGTCAGCTTGTTCTTTCCCTCCTTTCCGGTGATGTCGATGGCCACCGGCACGCCTTGGCGGTCGGTGTAGTAGATTTTCAGCGGCGTTTCCTCGCTGTGCTGGATATGTTCCTTATACATCAGGCACATGGCTGCGTCGCTCAGGGTCAGGAAACGGTCGTAGTCCTCGTTCAGGGCATAGCAGTTGCCGGGAAAAGAGGCGACGAACAGTTCCAGTTGGTTATAGGCGTGCTTGCTGATGTGGATGCCCATGCGACCGAAGGCATTCTCCAGATAATTGGTGCATTTCTGTATGTCTGTGTCGGCAGATACCCCTACAACAAGATTGAAATGGCTGTACACGAGCATCTTGCTCTCCCTGGCAACTATCTCCTGCACACGCTTGATGTCCTCCACGGCCATCTGGTTGCCGGGATTGGGGATACTTGCGTGACGGTTCTTCTTTTTGTCGAGTGCCGCCAGTTCTCGCTTTTGGTTTGGCAGGAAGATGATCTGGTTATAGACCACCGTCTCGGCTTCCGGTATGCTGTCGATGACGGACAGCAGGTCAACGGGCATCTCCGCATTGTTCACCTCTATATTGGTATAGGGCCTGACAAGCGAAGGCAGTGCGGCACAGTCCACGTCCACGAGGCTGTACACCTTGCAACGCTTGCCGCCCATCGAGACCGTCTCATCGTCCACCTTGAAATTGGTCATCGAGACAATCCTGTCCTTGAAGTTCATGGCGAAGTAGCGGTCAACGAATGCATTCGCCTGGGGCTTATCCAGGAACTCCGCTTGTATGCCCGCGTCATGGAGCTGGTCATGCACCTTGCGTATCTTCACGAGGAAGTCGCGCCACTTCTTGCCGTCGAAAGAGAACAGGCTGCTTTTTCTTGATTCCTGCGTAATGGTCAGGTAGCATACGCTGTCCGTGTACATCCGGCCTTTGAAGTACCGGAAATAGGCGGAGGATAGGAACTCGTGCCGGTCGCCCGTCACATCCTCGAACTGCTTGCGCACGAACACGTCCTGCTTGTGTATCGCATAGCCTTCGCCCAGCGTCTGTGCGACGGCAGTGAGCAGGCTTGTGAACTCGTAGTAGCTGTCGATGTTGGCCGAATACTTCTGCACGGGGTTCTCCATCCGCAGGACGGCCGAGTATTCCCCGGTCTTGGTGTACAGCACCCCGATGCCGTCCACGTCCTCCACGGTGAAATAGATGTCCTGGAAGATGCGCTTGCGCTTGCCGCCCGTGCCGAAGGCATGGACCGAAATGGCCATGCCCGCACAGAGGGCGATGAAAATCAGTATGATGTACAGTGTCATTGTCGGTTGCTTTCTGCTTAAGTAAGGGCAGACTCGCTTGTTCCAAAGCGGGCCTGCCCGGGTTCAACATTCAATAGGCCACGCGCTCTCCGTCATGGCTTTTTCTTTTTTCATTTCTTCTTCGAGCGGGCATAGACATACACTCCTTTCCGGTTCTTCTTGGTGTGAAGACCTTTCCTTTGCTTGAGGATGATGAGCGAGATGCCCGCAGACAGGATGACGGCCAATACCACCAGTCCGGCCACGAAACCGGCAAGGCAGTAGGCAATGACGAAACCGACAATGGCTCCGCCTGCCGAACCCGCCGCCCAGTAGATATACCGTCCTTGTATGCCCATGAACTCAAGAGGCCGCTGAAGCCCCTTGAACAACGGGTAGTCCGGATAGCGTTCGTCCCTGCCTTTCATCGCGTCTCCTTTTTAGCCGCCGATACCGAAAAACAGCGGAAGTGCCTGTGCCGCCGCAATCAGGAAGATGCAGGCGCCCACGACCATCATGATTTTCTTCTTGACATCCTGCTCTTCGTTGTTCATCGCGATATAGACGCTGATGGCGCCCACGATGGCCACGACTCCGGCGATGGCATAGCACAGCTTCACCATGATGGGTACATACTTGGCGATTTCCTCCGCCACGGTGGTCAGGGCGTTGGTTCCGGCCGTGTAGTCGCCTGCGGTGTTCTGCGCCATCAGTGCGGCAGGCCCCGACACCAACAGAATGGCGAGCATCGCAACCTTGTACAATACTGCGCCTACGATTCTTTTCATTGCATTCTTTAACTTCTTCATTCTCGTTACTTTTAGTGATTACTATCATTGATATTCTGAATCTCTTTTCTATATGCGGTAGCCGAAAAAGGCCGGGAATACGATGGAGGCGCCTATGATGAACATGCACGCCCCGAACAGCATCAGGATGGATTTCACGATGCCGTCCTCTCCCGTGTTCCATTTGATATAGATCTGGAGCGCGGATATGACGGCCAGCACGGAGGCGACCGCATAACAGATGTAAAGGACGTACAGCATCATCGTCACCACGAAGTCGTGCATGGTGGCAAGCGCATCCGCTCCCCATGAATAGTTTACGGCTCCGCTCTTGGCGAAGGCGAAGCAGGGAACCGTGAGCATCAGCAAGGCGCATACTGTCTTCTTCGTTTTCATCGTTAAATTTTGTCCATCGGTTTCCACGCCATTGCGGGACGGTTCTCCAGACGGCCGCCGGAAACCATCGCCTTGTACATATCGTCCGCTGTGAATGCCTCTGACAGGTAAGGGGTACTGTCCTCCATTTTCGCCTCGGCTTCGGCCTTCATACGGGCAAACCGCTCTTCGGCCGATTCCTTGTCTGTGTCTGCCGCGCCGTCCTGTATGGAAGTGCCGGAATTATCAAATGCGGTCTCGTACTTTTCCATCCCGACGTTGAATCCGGTCTCGCTTTCCGTCACCGCCACGCTGTCCTGCCCGTTATCGGGGTCGAGTTCAAAGACTTCCTCGTCCGTCCTGCCCTGGCTTCTCTTTCGGTACAGGTCCCTGGCGATGTTGGCCGCATAGTAAACGACGTAGATTGCCGTCAGAATGATTGCGAATATAAAGTATGATTTCATATCCTAATATGAATTTTATTTTGTATTCAAAATTTGATTTGCAAAGAAAATCCATCTGTTCTATATTAAGAAATAATTGAAATACAAATTGCTGCTTCCTTAATAAGATTTATGGTATTTCTAAAAATCATACTCTAAAATCATATTCTGACATCTGTTTCATACTTGAAAATGCGCATTGGCAGACAAAAAAAGAAGCCCTCCGTCAGGAGAGCTTCATAAATTCCGACACGCTGGCCGGGTCAGCGTCTTTTGCCTCTTAAATAGTCGTTCAGGTCTTTGTAGCCGTCGTACCGGTAGGCTTCGTTGTTGACTTTCCCGGTGAACAGCATGGCGATGGTTTCCACAGTTTTCTGTCCGGCAAGGTCATTGTCGAGGTAGCAATGGATGAACGGATATTCTTGCAAGTGTCCCAATGCCTTTTTAAGGTTGTTTACGGAGTTCATCACGAGATGGTCGCAAGGAACTTCAAGGCATATCTCCCTGTCTCCGGCCTGCCGCAGGGTCATATAGGAGAGAAAGTCCATGAATCCTTCGAAGACGCACACGTGGCCCTGCGTCTCGCCGTGCGTATGGCTTATCAGCGAAACATCCTTATTCTTCAGGCAGCCCTTGTAGTAAGGGTTGCGCACTTCATAGCCTCCTGACAGATTACAGAATGCCAGTCCGAAATAGTATCGCTTGCGCAACTCATAATGCACTTCCTTGCAGAATATCTTTCCGATGTCGGCATCGATCATCCGGGAATGGAGGTACGACAGCAGCGCATGGTGTCGTAGCGGCACCACCCTTATATCCTTCATTTCCGCTTCCACCGGCCGGAGCATCACCGCCGGAAGCCGAACCCTCGGCAGTTCATTGGTTCCGGCGTGCCGTTCGATGCAGGCCAGCACCTCGCTTACACTGTCCGTTCCGTACAGGTGCTTGCCCAGTTCCACGAGGTCGCCCCCGGTAGCCGCCCCGAAGTCATACCATTCATTGAGCCGGTCGTTCACCTTGAACGATGGTGTGTCCTCCTGCCGGAATGGTGAGAGGTACCAGTATTGTTTCGATTTCACATACTGCGCATGGTGTCCGAGCTGTGCCAGGAAATCCACGATGCGTATCTGTTTTGCTTCCGATATGTTCATGTCGTTTTTCTTTCACTTGTTTTCATCAAACCGGTTTAGTTTAGTTTGTTTCCCTATATATATGTACTAAATTAAACTGAATTATAGATGCCCGCGCCCGCCGTCATTCCTCGTCGAAAAGCATGGCTTCTGCCGGACTCATGTCATAATAGAATAGCTTATCCCGTTTGCGTATCAGCTTCAGGTTGTCGGTCAGGTAAAGTAGCAGCTTGACCATCACGTTCCTGCCGCGTTTGAAACCGATTGCCTCGTAGGAGGTCATGAGTGCCTGAAGCATGTTCTCGAATCCCTTAATGGGCTTGTCGCCAAAAGCAGCGGCAAGGGCTTCCCGGTGTTGCTCGATACTCAGGTCTGTAAAACTGGTCCGTGCTTTCGGTCTGGGGTGTTCGCTCACGGCATGACTTTCCGCAATGATGGGAAGCCCGGCTTCGTCTATCGTGAAAGCGAACGGCTTGAACTCCTTTTCTCGAATATGCAGGGCGTGCACCTCACTGATGCCGGGGTTCTCGTTGTCTTTGTTGATGACCAGCACCGTTTCCGCCTTGTTGCTCATCTCTGTACCGATATGCCCACGCACGTTATTGTCCCCTTTGTTCAGGTGCAACACGCAGTGGATATGCAGGTCGTATTTCGACGACCATTCCATCATTTTATTGATGACTTCCACGGATTCACTGGTACTGTTGATATCAAGCATCAGGTCGCGTATTCCGTCAATGACCACCAGCCCGTAGCCTTTGCTACGTCTTAGTGCATAGTCAATGACCTCTATGCGGATGGCAGGAGAATATTCGCGCAGGCAGATGAAGTCGAGCCTGTCGTTGTCCGTTGTGTCCGGAAGCCCTGCCAACTTGAGGATGCGCTCCAATACATTGTGGCAGTGGAAACGGCTCTGCTCCGTGTCCACATACAGGATCCTCTGCTTCCCTTCGGGCAAATGTGCCCGGTAGTTCAACACCTGTTTACCCGCCAGGGAAGCGGCGACAATGGCCGACACGTTAAAGGTCTTCTTCGATTTCGCCTTGCCTGTCGATGCGCTGAAGTTGCCGAGCGTGGCGATGGTCGAATTGTCAATCCAGATAATCTGCGGCGGTGTTTCGTAAGTGTCCGTCACCTTTATTTGCGAGGCGGACAGGATGTCCGAAAGGCGGCTGTCATCAAGTTCCGCCCCGATAATGTTAGTCCTTCTTTCGCTTTCCATTTTGTCTCCGATTAAAGAATGGTTCAACGGTTGCGGATTCGGCGGCCATCCGGGTCGCGTCGTCTATGGCTGGCTCGCAGTTCTGCAAGAGCCATTCATCCAGCTCCTCCTTGGCAAAATAAACCATCTTGCCTCTCGGCTTGTAGTGTGGAATCTCCTTGTTGGCGGTGAGCTTGTACAACATGCTTTCCGATACGCCGATATACACGCACGCCTCCTGGAATGTGAATACTTTCTTGGTGGAATAAAAAGACTCCTCAAGCATCTCCAGCCTTTTCAGCAGGTTTTCGACCGGTTCCAGTTTCTTCAGTACCGATTCGACTGTGGTGAGCCTTTCGCTCAGCCGTTCCATGAATGTTGTTCTGTTCTGCATTATGTGTATGATTAAATTTGACAATGAAAAAGCAAGCCTCCGTCGGGCATTGCGCTGACGGAGGCCAAAGTTATGCGATGTGTCCGCTATATCCGGACGAGAGACAATGACACTAAGCAAGTGTCATGGCAACTCTCACGCTTTTACTTTTCACATGTTTGGTTTCTTGGCAGTTTCTTTCATTCATCCAGTTCGCTCACGGCTTTTCGGATGCCGTATGCCACCGAGGTCATTTTATTTCTTGTCGCAGACAAAGCCGATGACAGACTGGTAGCCGAGACGGTACGTTTCCCGTCTTTCGACAGCAGGAACCCTCCGCGAGCGAGAACAGACTGCCAGTGCGCCTGTATGTATGACCTCTCAAGAAGGGCATCGAAGAGTACGGCCACATGGCGGATGTTGTTCACCCGGATTTGAAATCCCCTCTTGCAAGCAAAAAGAGCTTCCATATCCTCCATGCGGACTGTAGAAACGCAAAACAGATGATAAGTATTGGCGCAAGCCACGATACCTGTCATCTGTTCTTTGGTCAAATCACAGCCAAAAGAAATGGGTGGAGCATTCAGGGAAAAGCCGGTTTCATCCCGGTCGGCGGGAGAGCCGGGGTCTGAAATGTCATACATCCTTTTCAGTTCCATGCAGTTCTCGAATGAAAAGGTGTCCGCCACGAATAAAAGGCGGGTGCGTTCAGCCAGGTCGGTCAGAAGGACCTTGGCAATGTGAAGGTTCATTGCGTGGCAGTTCCGGCAGACTACGTTGCCACAATCAATGTACCGGTGACTGTTGATGAAGTCATCCACAAAGCGGCCATACCGTTTGCCGCCTGCCACGACATCATGTAGATAGATTTCCCTCGCTTCAGCGAGCAGTGCGAAAAGTTCTTCCGTTACATCCTGTTCTGCCGCGATGTGACGGCAGTGTTGCTTCCCTCCAAAAAGAGAGAAGACCATTTTCTGGTCTGTTCATGTCGAATTACTTTTAATTGATTGATAAATTATGATAATAGGATGTACTTCGATTGCATGGACAACCGAAGCTACACCCAATAAATATGTCCGCAAATTTGACATGATAATGGATCTGTTGTCAGTCGAATAAACCGTTTACAAGATTGACTGCCTCGTCTTTCTTCTTGTTGATAATCTTTGCATATACCTGGGTCATTTTTACATCCGCATGGCCGAGCAACTTCGAGGTAGTGTAAAGGTCTGCACCGAGGGTCAGCATCATCGTGGCGAAGGTGTGCCGACTTGTGTGAAATGAAAATCGCTTGTTGATGCCGGCAGCCTTGGCCCACGGTTTCAACAGGCGGTTTATCTCATTTCCGCTTGGCAAATCGAACACGAGGTCGTCCGGAGTCTTGTCCCCACGTTCCGGCATCCACTTCAGGGCTTCGGATGAAAGCGGCAGGTAAATCGGTTCTTTGGTCTTCTTCATGGATACCGCCAGACGGTACTGCCCCTTGTCGATAAAGACATCCTTCCATTGCAGCCTCTTGACATCACTGATGCGCAGGCCGCAGAAGCAGGAGAACAGATAGGCACACTTTATCTCCTCATATTT
>NZ_NFJV01000033.1 GCF_002160055.1 Mediterranea sp. An20 | reverse complement strand
CTTCTAAATCTGTCGGATACATAATTATTTCAAGTGTGGAAACTTAAAAATAATCATTTCCGAAGAAAGAAGAAACACTCTTTCTATATTAAACTTTAAAATTTAAACAGGCTCTAAGTCTGAGCTTTTTCCCAGGAATATTCTCTAAGAATTTCCACAATGTTAAGGTAGAAAATACTAAGAAAGCCAGTTCAAATTTGACTCTTGAAGTTTTCCACTCAGTCACTTTTGAGAATCTTTTTCTGTTTCTGTAGCCTTTTGTTACGTATCCCGGTACGCTCCTCACGGCAACAGAAACAGATCCTCAAAAATAGTTCGCAAAATCAGGAACAGAAAAGTTCAGACAAGCTCTTCTCTATGCCGGAAAAACTGACTATTTCATGTCGTTCTCAAAAATAGTCAGTTCGTCCATACTCTTCGGATCGGTCCAATAGCGGAAATACTCAATTTGGAATTCTCCGCCCTGGTCCTGTTCACCGGGCAAGCCCCACCACGTGGGAAACGCTTCGCTATCAAAATTAATCGTTTCGGGCGAATGCCAATAGTCGTTTTTCCGCCGCCGGATTTCCTTACCGTCCACATACCACACCAGTTCGTCGCGCGTCCACTTAAACCCCGCCACAATAGTACGGTCGGGCCAAGGCACATCGCTCATGTGCGTCACGTGGTCACTGATTTGCACGTTTTGCGGCTTGAGGATATAATGCGATGTGGCGAAATAAGTGCGCGGATAGGTAGAATCGGTTTCGTGACGGCCGCAAATTTCGAAAATATCTATCTCCTCCTGCTTGAGCGAGTCACTGATGTAGAGCCAGAAAGCACTTGAAAGCGCCGACCGCATCGGCCTGCAACGAATCTCAAAGAAGCCATACAGCACCTTGTGCGTACTCTGCACGGCAGCCGTGGTAAAAGTATGGTATCCTTCGGGAGCATCTTTCACCTCTTCGCGGCGGCCCGTCAGAATCAGCATGCCGTCTTCCACACGGACATTTTCCGGACGGAAGAGCGACGGCTGGCGACCTATCCAACTGGGGTTATGGTCAAACCATTTGGCCGTATCGAGCGACGTGCCTTCGAACTCGTCGCTGATGGCTTCGTTATACACCCACCGTTCGGTTCCTTCCGGTGCTACCGGCATCGGACGTTCCGGTTCTGCCTGCTGTGAACAAGCTACTGAGGTAGCTGCCAACAGGCCCACTAAACCCAAGCTGCATAGGGCATGGGATTGTTTTCTCAATAAAGACTGTTTTTTCATAAGTAACTTTATCCTATTTAGAGTTTGTAGAGTCTGTTTTCCGGTTTGCGAGGGTGCATCGTAATGACAAACGGCTATGATGCTGTCCTCCATTTTTGATTCCCCTTCTGCCGCAGTTCCATTCTTATTTCCTGCAAAAATAGGTAATTATACTCGAAAAGGCAAAAATAATGGAGTCACAGAGTTATTCCCCTCTCTTTTGTATGCGGCGAAGCCGCGAACTCTGTGGTCTCCTCCGTCATTTTTCCGACAGACAGTCACAAAACTTTGTGTCTCTGTGTTTGATATAAAAAAACAAGCTCTAAGTTTTTTACCGGGATATACCCCCTTTTATACCCCGGTCTATTACCATTCGTCATAAGCCGCACATACACAACACATTCCCTGTCCAAACAGAGCGAAAACGCAGCCCAATCCCCTCTTATCATACACCGCCCAAAACTCCCCGGAAACACACAAACAATGGAAAAGAAACATTTTTCATGGGATAATTAAGCATAAACCGCTATCTTTGCACTGGTCAAGACAAAAAATTACTTATGACCTAAATACAACCCATTAATTAAATCATTTGCTAATATGAATGACAGTAAACTCATGACCCGTGCAGCAGACAACATCCGCATACTTGCTGCTTCCATGGTCGAAAAGGCCAAATCCGGTCATCCCGGCGGTGCAATGGGAGGTGCCGACTTCATCAACGTACTTTTCTCTGAATTCCTGGTGTACGACCCGGAGAACCCTACCTGGGAAGGCCGCGACCGCTTTTTCCTCGACCCGGGACACATGTCACCTATGTTCTATGCAGCATTGGCACTGACCGGCAAATTCACCTTGGAAGAGTTGAAACAATTCCGCCAATGGGGAAGCCCTACTCCGGGACATCCCGAACGCGATGTGATGCACGGCATTGAGAATACATCCGGTCCACTGGGCCAGGGTCATACGTTTGCCGTAGGCGCAGCCATTGCGGCAAAATTCCTGAAAGCCCGCTTCCCGGAAGTAATGCCGCAAACTATCTATGCATATATCTCGGACGGTGGCATACAAGAAGAAATATCACAGGGAGCTGGACGTATCGCCGGCACGCTGGGACTGGACAACCTCATCATGTTTTATGATGCCAACGACATCCAGTTATCAACCGAAACCAAGGTCGTTACCACCGAAGATACGGCGCTGAAGTACGAAGCATGGGGATGGAAAGTCATTACTATTGACGGAAATGATCCGGATGCCATACGCAATGCATTGAATGAGGCTAAAGCGGAAACAGAGCGTCCGACACTTATCATAGGGCATACAGTAATGGGTAAGGGTGCCCGCAGAGCCGACGGAAGCAGCTATGAATATGATTGCGCCACACACGGTGCGCCCTTGGGTGGTGATGCTTATATCAACACCATCAAAAACTTAGGAGGAGATCCGGAAAATCCATTCGTTATTTTCCCCGAAGTAGCCGAACTGTATGCGAAGCGCAACGCCGAACTGAAAGAAATCACAGCCCGACAGCATGCCATCAAGGCTGAATGGGCCAAAGCCAATCCGGAGAAGGCTGCCAAACTGGAACAGTTCTTCTCTGGCAAACTGCCTTCCATCAACTGGGACGACATCCAGCAGAAACCCGACACGGCCACCCGTGTCGCCTCAGCCAATATCTTGGGCTTATTGGCCACGAAGGTGGAAAATATGATTGTGGCTTCTGCCGACCTGTCTAATTCGGACAAAACGGACGGCTTCCTGAAAAAGACACATGCCTTTGCCAAAGGAGACTTCACCGGCGCTTTCCTGCAAGCTGGTGTAGCCGAACTGACCATGGCCTGCTGCTGCATCGGCATGGCTCTGCATGGAGGTATCATCCCGGCTTGCGGCACATTCTTTGTCTTCTCTGATTACATGAAACCTGCCATCCGAATGGCTGCCCTCATGGAGGTGCCTGTCAAATTCATCTGGACACACGATGCTTTCCGCGTAGGCGAAGACGGACCTACCCACGAGCCCGTAGAACAGGAAGCACAAATCCGCCTGATGGAAAAGTTGCAGAATCACAAAGGACAGAACTCCATGCTGGTTCTCCGCCCGGCCGATGCCGAAGAAACGACCATAGCCTGGCGCTTGGCCATGGAAAATATGTCTACGCCCACCGGCCTTATTTTCTCCCGACAGAATGTCAACAATCTGCCCGAAGGCAACGACTATGGGCAAGCCGTTCACGGTGCCTACGTTGTAGCCGGTTCTGACGAGCATCCGGATGTTATCCTGCTGGCTTCCGGTTCAGAAGTGTCTACCCTGGTTGCCGGTGCTGAACTGTTGCGCAAAGACGGTGTCAAGGTGCGCATCGTATCCGTACCGTCCGAAGGACTTTTCCGCACCCAAACGCCCGAATACCAGGAAAGTATTCTGCCGCACGATGCCAAGATTTTCGGTTTGACGGCAGGTTTGCCCGTCACCTTGGAAGGTCTGGTAGGCAAGCAAGGCAAAGTATGGGGTCTTCCCTCATTCGGATTCTCTGCTCCCTACAAAGTTTTGGACGAGAAACTGGGATTTACCGCAGAGAATGTCTACAAACAAGTGAAAGAAATGCTGTAATATATCACCCCTGCAAGTTACAAATACCGGTCCATAGCCGGACTATTTGTAACTTGCCGTTTATAACAATAAATCCATTCATGCAATGAAAACCATTGGAATTTGCTCCGATCACGCAGGCTTCCCCTTGAAACAACATGTCAAACAGTGGCTGGAAGAAAAAGGATGGCCCTATAAGGATTTCGGGACCTACACAGAAGAAAGTTGTGACTATCCGGATTATGCCCACCCCATGGCTGAAGCCATCGAGGCAGGCGAATGCCATTCCGGCATTGCCATCTGCGGAAGCGGACAAGGCATCAGCATGACATTAAATAAACACCAGGGCATACGCGCCGCTTTGTGTTGGGAACCCGAACTGGCTGCACTATCACGCCAGCATAATGACGCGAATGTATTGTGCATGCCGGGCCGTTTCATCAGCCACGAAAAGGCAGACGACATCATGGAGGCTTTTTTCTCCACGCAATTTGAAGGTGGCAGGCATCTGAGAAGGGTACAAAAGATACCTGTCGGGAAATAAGAGCCGGTCTACGCATTTGGTTCAGTCTGATTTTGATTTCTTTAAGAGGAAAATCCAAACTGGCTCTAAAGTCTATGCAGCACTATATTTTCTATAACGACCGGCTTCTGCTGAAAAAAGAGAGCGGAAACCGGTGCCACGTGCCAGTCGAAGAGGAATTGCCCCAAGAACTGGACATGGGACGCTACCCTTCTCAGAAAGTAATGTTGCCCGATGGCAATGCCGTGCGGGCTGTTGCCATCGACCACCCGATAGAAGAAAACGAGACTTGGATCATGCCGGGACTGCGGGCTTCTTTCGACTATCTGCCGCATCGCGAATACAAAGCCGGCGGCAAAGCTTACCAAATACTCTATTGGGACAAGCACAGTCGTTTCTGTCCGGTATGCGGCACTGCCACCGAGCAGAAAACGCTCATTATGAAACGCTGTCCTTCTTGCGGATATGAAATTTATCCGCCCATCTCTACAGCCATTATCGTGCTTGTCCGCAAGGGGGAAGACGAAGTGTTGCTGGTACATGCCCGCAACTTCCGGGGCACTTTCTATGGGCTTGTAGCCGGTTTCCTGGAACCGGGAGAGACATTAGAACAGTGCGTAGAGCGCGAAGTGCGTGAAGAAACCGGTCTCAGCATCCGGAACATCACTTACTTTGACAGCCAGCCTTGGCCATACCCCAGCGGACTGATGGTGGGCTTCTTTGCCGATTATGCAGATGGAACCATCAAACTTCAGGACGATGAACTGAGTGCAGGGGCTTTTTACCACCGGGATCATCTGCCCGAACTGCCGCAGAAGTTAAGCATTGCGCGCCGACTGATAGACAGGTGGCTGGCCAATAAGAGTCAACGTCCATAAACATAATAAGGATAAGGGGATTGCCCAAGAAGTCGGTGAGGTATGAAAAAAGTCCTTCTTCCGGGTAAATCTCCCTTGTCTGGACGATTTTCCCTTACCTGCTTTCTCACGTTATACCACCGCCACACGGCATTACTTTCTCTGTCCACATCCCAAAATACAAGCCGACAGCACGCACCCACCGAATCAATAAGATTCATCCCTATGCCTGCTGTCGGCTTGTATTGTCAGTAAACGGGAAAGGCTATTGCATCCTGACGTTTCACCGGATACGTTCCGATACTGTTGTCCTTTCCACTTACGGCTCTTCGATCAGTACGGTGCCTCCTGCCGAATGTGAAGCATATTCCGGTGCATACGCACATTGCATCGTAGCAATACCGGTTTCGTAGCTACCACTGCGAGCCACCCTGTCCCGATGTTCCAACACATAAACGCCTTTGCCTATGCTATCGAAGAAGAAGTCGGTAGAAGCATCGTTCACGTCTTCATAATAACCGATATTTCCCCACCGGTAGCCGGACAGGGCATTGACCGGTTCGAAGCAGGCAGCCCGGCTGTCTTTCAAGTGAACAAAGTCCATGGCTCGGTCCAAGCGAATGGTGATGCGGGATACCACCACATCGCCCACAGACAAGCGGACGTCACCGGTCAGAGGAACCAGCGATTTGCTACCGTCGGCACTCACACGCTCCAGGTAGAGTTGCTTGTCTACAGACAACTCACCACCGTGCTGCTTCAGGTCGGCCATCGGTGAAAGATACTGGGCATAAACGGCTCCCCAGGCAAAGCCGGCATCGCGCTTCTCTACCGTAACCGTCTTGGCCTTCACGGCAGAAGAGCCTTCGGTATAAGTCCGGCGCACATAACTCAATCCGGCAACCGATGAAGCGTCTGCCTGCGTTTCCAGCGTTTCCTTGCCTATTTCGATACGCACATCACCGCGGTTCTCCAGCCAGTTGCTACCGGTGCAAAGCAAGGCATAAATCGCATTAACCGCCGAAACCGGTGTATCCCACGATGTCGTTTTCTTCTGCTGCAACAGCCAGAGTTTCATTTCTTCCAGCAACGCATCGTTGCCTCCCTGCAGGCGCAGAGCCTCCATAGCTGCTACGTGGGTCGGTATGGGCATCATGCCCCAGCGATAAGGCGAATCAAGGAAAGCGAAATGAGCGCCCAGTTCGTCTTCCTGAATCAGGTGTTCGCGCAAAGAAGCGGCAAATTCCTCAGCCTGCTGTTTTTTACCCAATTTCTGCAGAATGACGAGTGCTTCCGACTTACGCATCACACTGCCCGTAGCCAGTTCATTGGGCACTTTCGACAGATAATAACGGTAAGCCTCGCGGTTGGCAGCCGGTATCTCTTCGCCGGACAAAGCAAGACAATACAAGTAGTCCAGAACAAAGTCTGAAAGATGCCCTATTTCCACCTGCGGTTTCTGCTGCAACCAACGCTGATAATCCCGCCGTATCTCACGATGCAGGAAATCGAAAGCCTTGCTACGCATGAGTGCCGCCTCATCGGTCAGTGCTTCACCCGTCAGCAAAGGCAGGCGGACCAGCAGATTCAGGACATAACCGGTGACATACCGGTTGCCCGGCATACCGGGATACCAACTCCAGGCACCGTCGCCGTCCTGCAACTCCTGCAGTCTGTTCAGCGAAGAAGATAAGCGGAGCGACAATGTATTGAGGTCGAACAGAGTAGCCAGACGGGCCATCTGCTCGCTTTCATCCTGAGCTTCCGTCAGCCAGGGCGTCTCAGAAAGCAACATATTCTTCAAATCCGGATTCTGCTCTAAGCGGGAAAGCAACGTTTCCTTTGTGCCTCCCTGTGCTTTCCAGGCTTCAAACACCGACCGTATGCGCGGCTGCGAAGCAGCAATATAAGCGGCCAGGCTATTGGCAAACCATACCGTAGCACGCGAAATGGCATCTTCCGATACCGGTTCGTTCAAGACAGGCAATGCCTGTATGGCCAGCCAGGCAGGATTTCCGGTAAACTCTACTGTCAGTTTCCGGTCGGTAGCTGTGCGGCTGTGACGGTTGAAGAGACTGTCGAGCGAGAATGTGCGTGTTTCTTCTCCCCGAACAGGCAAAGCCAGCGTCTCGGTGACATGCGTCTTATTGCTCAGCACCGGCAGCACATGCTGCTCACCATCGCTAAACTCCCCTCCATCTGCCACGATGCGTACTCCCAGCAAATCGTAACGGTCGCTCACCTCGAAAGCAAAATCGACAGCCTCCGTACGTCCGGCTTCCACCGTAAAGCGGTCTTTCAGCGTAGTAATAACCTTATCCGTCAACGGGTCGAAAAGCGTCAATGTAGCTGTTCCTTTCACTTTCTCTGCTGTCAGATTGGTAATGCTGGCAGCAATATGTGTCTTGTCACCTACCCGCACAAATCGTGGCAGATTAGGCATCAACATAAACTCCTTGCTGGTAGTAGCGGTTCCTTCCAGCACTCCGGTCAGCATATCCCGGGTATGCGAATAACCACGGAAATTCCAGCGTGTCAGACTTTCGGGTGCAGTAAACGAAAACACCAACTCGCCCTGTTCGTTGGTTCGCAACTGCGGATAGAAGAAAGCTGTTTCGGCAAAGTTGGTACGTAGATTCTCCAACGGCTGCAGAGTTCCGGCATCCAAAGCCGTACCAGCTTCTTCTGTCACTTCCATCTCGGAGAGTTGCGTCACCTCCACCATCTCTTCCTGAACCATATCAGCCTGTGGAGCGACAGCTCCCGTCATCACCCGTTTGGCATTGTATCCTCTGGAAACGCCCGAATGATTGGACACTCCCTTCACATCGGCGATACTGACTATTACGTTGTCACCGCCATACAGTCTGGGATAGCAAACATAAAAATGGTCGAAGAGCCAACCTGTCACTTGAGCAGACTTAACCGGGAAATACGGTGTAACCGCAGTCCGCCCCGACGAAGCAGCCTGCCAATTATAATAAGGTATATAGCGGTTGAAGTAAACAGCCAGTCCCTGATGGCGACTGTAAATCTGCTCCAGCGAAGCATCATACATGGTGGCCAATACCTCGGCTGCGGCAGGCAATCCCTGCGGGTTCTTCACTACCAGCCGCCATTCCTCCTGCTGCCCCGGACGCAAACAGTCGCGGAATACCTCCCACTTCATGGAAAGTTTTCTTTCCGGTTCCCGCTTCGTCAGACTTACCCGACGGGTATACAGTTGGCCATTCTTTACAAAAGAGAAAGTGATGTCCACACCCTTGCCATAAACTTCCTTATAGGGATATGTCAGGCTGGTAAGCGTATCGTTCAGTTGCAGTACGCTCTGTTCAATGCGTCCCTGCTCATTGTATATATCTACCAAGACGTAGGCATCGTTATGAGACGTTCCGTAATATAACACAGCAGGCTGCTCTTCGTCAAACGCCGTCTGCTCCTCATATATAAAATCGTTCATAAATACCGGCAGATGCCTGTCCCGTTTGGAGAAGAGGAGAAAACGTTCGGCATTCACTTCCCGGTTGTCTACCTCCTTGCCATCAGTAGCCTTGACGGAAAGCACGACCTGGTAATAGCCCGATGGCAAACGGGAGCTATCCATCACCACCCGTTTTCCCGAAGTGAACGTACCCTGCAGCATTGGTGCATCAGCCGTCCGGCCGGTCTTTATATCCACGACAGGATACAGGCGATAGGTTCCCTCCATCTCCAACAGCTGTCCGTCGGCATTCTCCACCCGGAAAGTCGCGGCCAAGGTATCTTCCTTGCATACCTGCCCTTCCAAATCAGAGTAGAACGAATAAGCCCAGCGCCAAGCGTTCAGTATCCGGTCTTCGGTCTGCGTCTCACCATTCTCGCCTGTCACGGTAGCCTGTACACGGAAGTAAGCATGATTGGCAGTCTGCATCCACGAAGCTTTCTCCAAGAAAACGGGGATGGAAAAACGTCCTTCCTCATCCAACTGCACCGTATCGGCAGCCAGCGCCTTGTCCTCCCCCCGCCAGATACCGGAATGCCGGGTTACGGTATAAGCCAGAGGCAACATCTGCAAGGCGGCACCATTATAGGCCTCCACTTTGCCTGTCAGTTTCACTGTATCTCCCCAGGCGTATGCTTCTTTCACAGGATCGAAAGTGATGGTAAAGGTGGGACGCTTGTATTCTTCCACACGCACCGTGCTGGTGGCCAAATTGCCTACCCGCAATTGGAAATTGCCATTCAGACAACTGGTCGGCAACATGAATTCCGTCGAGAAAGAGCCGAAATCGTTGGTCCGCACTTCCTGCTTGGACACTTCCTTACCATTGACATCCAAAAGTGAAACAGTATAAGTCCTGCCTTCCAGCACACGGGCCGACTCCTTACCCTTCTCGTAAGCGATGCCTTTCACATAAATTGTCTGCCCCGGACGATAAAGCGAACGGTCGGTCAGCAGCGAAAGACATTCGGAAGATTCCTCCACACTGCGTCCATAGCTATTGTTATATACACGCTGAGGAGCCAAGAAAACGTCAGCATCCTTGCGGGCAACATAACTCAGAATTTTCTTATTCCACGTCAGGACAGCCCTGCCGTCGGCATCGGTAATGACTTCTGTCACCTTCTGATCCTGGCTGAGATTATAAGAAGCTGCATAGAAAGCCACCGTCACTCCAGGTACAGGATGTCCTGTTTTCCGGTCGAGAGCCAACACCTCCATGCGGTTATCGGGCAATGAAAGAGTCAGCACCATCAACCGCGACGAAACAATATATGTCCGGTCTCTTCCCTCGGTCCGTTTGTCATCAGGCACGACCTGCACCACATAGAGCGACAACTCATCAGGCACCGGCAGGCGGAATGTCGTATCATTCTGTGAGTACTGCCAATCTTCGGCAGGAACGCCCTCCAGGGGAAGCACCTGCAAATCATAATGATGCGAAGCCACACGGCGTGCATGCTTCTGCAAGAACTTCTGATTAAAGCCTTCGCTCGGGAGGTCAAAGCTCGTAAGGTCCGTCTTATATAAGTGCAGCGTAAATCCTTTCAGGTTACGGTAATCTACCCGCAAGTCCAGCGAATCACCCGGATAGGCAATCTGGCCGGAAGATACGCTCAGGTAAGGTTGCAGAATGTCTTCCCGCAGATTACGCAACGCATTGGTCCGCTTATAAGAAGCATAGCGGCGAATGCCTTCCTCACACACCTGCAAGGCTTGTGCCACCCTTCTCGGATGACCCGTATAAAGCCAATGAGCCTTGGCCAGATAAACATCGGCACAAACCGGGCGGCTGCCATAACGGGCTATCAAGTCATCCAATGCATCCAGATAAGCCTCGCCCGTCTTACCTTCCGGTGCGTTGTAGAGGAAACGTTCCCGGTCATTCTGCCAATAATCCAGCGTACTGAGCACCAGGGCATCTTTCCGTCCGGGACGGTTTTTGTAAGCCTCTATCTGGTTCTTATAAATGCCATCTATACGTTCTTTTGCCAACGAATCTGCCCAGGTTTCCACCGTTCGATAGGTATCCACAGCCCTACTGACCAACAGATGATACAAATCGTGCCCGTAGAAGCGGCTTCCTTCTTCCAACTCCACAAAAGGAACATACTGTTCTGCCGACACCGCCAACAGGGCCGCCGAATCGCGCAAAGCCTCCGTGCAGCAGGCATCTATCCTGTCTACCAACTGCCGGGCTGTCCACAAGCGAATATCTTCGCCAGACATTTCTCCCTCCACCTCCGTACGATTACTCAAGGCCGAACGGTTGCGCTGCACAAAGTCGGCATAATCTCCGGCAAGCAACGAATACAGAATGGCGCGGTTCACCGCATCCTTCTCGCTCCTTGCCCATTGCTCCAATTGCGGCAAACGCGTGTAGAGACTGTCTGGTGTCAGCCTTTCCTGGTAAGTTTCCCGACAGACGTATGCTTTCAACATCTGTCCGGCATTGTGCTCCTGCAGACCTTTCTCATAAATCTGGTCCGTCAGCTGGATAACAGTCTGCGGCAAACCCTTCTTACCGGCCTGCTCCACCTGTTTCCATAACTTGTCATACGACTGTGCCCAAATCAGATTCATACTTGTTACCCATAAAAGCAACAAAAAGCTGCCTAATTTCTTCGTTATCTTCATTGTTTATCTATGGATTAGTTCAACAACCATAACAAAGTAACAACATAAAAGGCAAAGAAATGTTCTTTCCAGCTTAAAATAAGTCAATATCGAAAATCTGTATCAACCCTCCCCCTTTCCAGAAGCTGATTTTCCACGCATACTCCATGTGGGAACTGACGTAAGTAAATGTGCAAAATTATATGATACTAAACACAGAGGCACGGAGACACAGAGTTTTTGTTTTCTTGTCCATAGCTCACAGAGTTAATTTTCCTTCTCTCGTATGCGGCGAAGCCGCGGACTCTGTGCCTTCCCGCCATTTTTTCCGACAGACAGTTACAGGACTTTGTGTCTCTGTGTTTGATATAAACTAATTCAGATTGATTACTTATATAATAAAAGAGGATGTAACGGCTATCCGCTGCATCCTCTTCTCTCTTAACTCAAGTCCGTGTAGTTATAATGAATGACTATAATATCTCATGGATTCCATCCAGTTTTTGCCCATGGCGTTCAACAGACGCTTGAAAGCATTGGTCATATTCTTTTTCATAATCGTACAATTTAGATTAATGTTTTCTGTTATCCTGTATCTTTATTATTGTTATCCTGAAAAAATACTGCTCACTACACAGTTTTAATGAAGCAGGCCCAAAGCCCTTTCTTCATTCTCGCCGATGTGCATCAAACCTTTACGCAACATCTTCATGAAATTGTCCTTTACTTTTTTCATTTTCTAATCCTCCTACTAAGAGCCTGTTTAAATTTTCCTCTTTTAGATTTATATTCAGCTTCTTTTGAGCCTCTTTCGGTCTCTATTCCCGGCATAATTCGTCACATAGCCCGCTACGTTCCTCAGTACAGTGGAAAAATATCCTTGGAAACAGCACTCAAAATAAAGCTGAGCAAAATTTAAACAGGCGCTAATTTCGTTATCCTTTATTTGCTTCGCTTATGACACTGCAAATGTAGGACCTTTACAGAAAAGAACAAGGGACAAGAGAAAGAAAACATGTTATATAACACATTTCTTGACTTTCGTCAAAAAGAGAAGAGCAAGCGGCAGACATTTATCAGACTGCCACATAAAAGGCTGCCAAGATGACAGAACAGACTGCCATTAAAGAGAAAAAAGAACGGAAAGATAAAAAGATAGGTTACAACCCATAAAAACAGGCGCAGATGAGGAGGGAAACCGGAAGTGTGTCCTACCTTTCCCGCAACATCTGCGCCTGAAAACATCAGCCCACCATCAACTAATTATTTTGAAGGTGTCTGCTCCAATGTAGCCACCAGGAATTCATAGAACTTGGCTACCGAAGGAATGTAGGCACGCTCGTCGGGCGAATGAGGCGAAAGAAGCGTCGGTCCGAAAGATACCATGTCCATGCCCGGACAAGTAGCCCCGATGATACCACACTCCAAGCCAGCGTGAATGACTTTCACAGCAGGTTCTACGCCAAACTGCTGTTTGTAGGATGCCTTCATGGCATGCAGGATGGGAGACTCAACATTGGGCTGCCAGCCGGAATAGCTACCGCTGAACTCCACCTTCATGCCTGCCATGGAGAAGCAGGAGCCAAGACTGTCGGCCAGAAATTCTTTCATGGAATCGGACGAACTGCGTGCCAGGATGCGGATGTCCACCTTGCCGCCTCCTACCGTAACAATAGCCAGGTTGGAAGAAGTCTCCACCGTATCGGGCACTGTGGGAATCATGCGCATCACACCGTTCTGACAAGCCATCAGAGAATCTACTACATTGTCCTGAATCTCTTCGGGCACCTGCGTATCGGGCACAGGCACCTCCTCTATATAGAGTTGCACGTCACTCTCGATGGGCGTATATTCTTCGTTGATGGTTGCCCGATAGTCGTTGATGTAGTCCTCCAAGTCGGCAATGTCCTCCGGATTGAAGAGCAACACGGCATGTGCCTCGCGGGGAATGGCATTGCGCATGTTTCCTCCCTCGAAAGAAGCCAACCGGCAATCGAACTCCATCAGCAGGTCATGAACCACGCGAATCAGCAATTTGTTGGCGTTACCACGTCCCTCGTTGATTTCCAGACCGGAGTGACCGCCACGCAATCCTTTCAGCGTGAGTTTGCGAGCCACCAGAGCGGTATCGGCAGCCTCTTCCTTATATTCCATCGTGGCCGTAATATCAATGCCGCCGGCACAACCGATATAAAGTTCACCTTCCGTTTCCGAATCAAGATTCAGAAGAATCTCGCCTTGCAGCGTACCGGGCTTCAGGCCGAAAGCGCCATACATACCGGTTTCTTCGTCTTTGGTAATCAAGGCTTCCAGCGGACCATGCTTCAAGTCCTTGGCCTCAAGCACAGCCATGATGGCAGCCACTCCCAGCCCGTTGTCGGCTCCGAGCGTTGTTCCGTCGGCCTTTACCCAGTCGCCGTCCACGTATGCCTCAATGGGGTCTTGGGTAAAGTCGTGCACCTTATCGTTGTTCTTCTGCGGAACCATGTCCATGTGTGCCTGCAGGACAACCCCCTTACGGTTCTCCATGCCCGGCGTGGCAGGTTTGCGGATAACGACATTGCCAGCCTCATCCACAAACGATTCCAGACCTAATCCCTTACCGAAGTTCAACAGGAATTCCGTGATTTGCTCACCGTGTCCCGACGGGCGCGGAATGCGGGTCAATGCGTAAAAATGCTTCCACACATTCTGTGGAGCCAGTTCTAAGATATTGCTCATAGTGTGATGTAATAAAATGAAGTTTGTTTTCGCAAATATACTTCTTTCTCCGATTCTATCCCAACAAAGCAGAGCTTTTCTCTCTCAGGGAAGCTTTTTTTATGCTCTGAATCCGATACGCCGGGGCGAAGCTGTGCCCGAAGCCCGAACCTTCACCTGCGTGCGCATAGCTTCCTCCACATCGGCACGCGTTATGTTGCGATAAAGCTCTACCGTAGCCACACTACCGGCCTGCATCACACGCCGCGCCATGGCGGGCAATACACCCGAAACCAGGAAAGTCTTTATCCAACGGGCATTGGCAAAATGGCGGTCTTTGTGCTCCAGCGCCTCCTCTACAGCCTGCCGTAACAAGACCTCTGCTTCGGGCACCAACACATAAGCCTCACGTTCCAACGTGTTGCGGGCAATCTGCATCAGTTCGTCTGCCCCATAGTCGGCAAAATGGAAATGATAGGGAAAACGACTCTTCAAACCGGGATTGGACTGCAACATACGCTCCATTTCCTCCGGATAACCGGCCAGCACCACCAGCATGTCCGGATTCGGTTTGGTAAGCATCGGAAGCAAGCTCTCGATGATGTGATGTCCGAAATCCCGACGGTCACTGGAATCCGTACACAAGCTGTAGGCCTCGTCAATGAAAAGTACCTGACCGCGGGCACGCTGGAAGAGCGCATTCATCTTGTTCTCGGTCTCCCCGATATATTCGCCCACCAGTTCACGCCGCTCCGTTGTGATGACTTCGCCTTTGGAGAGCAACCCCAAGGCATGGTAAATCTTTCCCAACAGACGCGCCACGGTGGTCTTTCCCGTACCGGGATTCCCGGTAAAGACAACGTGATGAATGCCTTCATCTTCTACCGGAAGCCCCATCCGCCGGCGCTGTTCATTAAAGAGCATCCGACAGAAGGTGGTATGCAGAGCTTCTTTTAGGTCGGACAGTCCCACCATGGCATCCAGTTCCTTTTTGCTTTCCTCAAAGACCCGCCTGAGCATTTTGCTTTCCGAAGCAAAATCCTGCACTGTCCCCTGGCTTTGCAGCCACTCACCGATAACCACATCTTCAGCTTTTACCCGAATCAGTCCGGAACGTTCAGGCTTACTGCCCGGCACATAATTCCGACGGACACGCTGCTTCACCCGTCCCAACAGTCCCTTCAGCACGAAGCGGGTGTAGTCATCTTTCTGCCAAAGGCCAAGCACTTCGTAATATTCCACGGCCTGACGGGCCAACTCATCCTGGGCGGCAGCCTCCAACCGGTATTCGGTTTCCTCCAGTGCTTGCTGAAACGAATGAACCACTTCGGCTACCGAAGGCTGTTCCAAGCCGAAACGGTATTCCGGACGGATAGCACGGGCCAGCAGCGGTGAGCAGGACAGCACCTGTTCCACCTCCTGCTCCGTGCCGCACAGCGTCAGTGCCCAGAATCTAAAAGTGTCTTCCACGGCTTCTTCCAGCCTTTCCAGCAGGTCACGCCCTCTATCCGTGCAAAGTACCTGTATATTATATAAGGTAACGGCAAGGCCACTGCGTTCTTCCAGCCAATCCTCCGGAGAATTGTTTTCCAACCATTCGGCGCAATCTACCTGCTTACGCCCCGTCGTGCAGTAATGCAACAATAACGGCAGACAATAAGCCAGACGTTTTGCGTAAAAAGGTTCATCGGAAAGAACGGCGGCATATATATTCTCCCGCAGTTCGGGCAGGCACAAAGCCTCGCAACAATCGTTGTAACTGCTCTGGCGTGCCAAATCAGCCAACCGGAGCCTCAGCTTGCCCATTCCGACGAAATTCTGAATGCATTTCCAGTCCTTGTCCGTTGCCAGATACTTTCCCCAAAGATATTCGGCATCCGTCTGAGTAAGAGCCTGCCAGGAAACAGCAGCTTCCGGCATTCCATCGTATTCAAAAACGACAGCCGCAAAAGGCTCGCGGTTGTGAGTCAGAATAACCGTATAACGCCCCGGCATCCAAATCAACTCAGAACGGAAACGGAAATGTAAAGAATACTTTTCCGACCGATGCCCGGTAAACAGACGGACATCTTGCGACAGCAACCGCCAGTCTTGGGTAAAACAGAGGGCTGAGAACTCCCGATGCACAGGCAAAGGAGCAGAAAAACAAACCGACATCCGGACTATGCCCGAAGTATAGGGGCCGTCTGCCAGTTCTTCCTGCGGGCGGCTCACTTCCACGGCTTTCACCACAGGATGTTTCAAGGTTTCTCCCGACTCCATTACCCGGAAAGGCAGATAAAGATAATTGCCAAGCGGCTGGAATACGGCATTTTCCCCGTCATCGGTCAGACCGTCAGCCAGCAGGAAATAGCACCCGGGAGTCAGCGGGCTCTTCAAAGCAGAGAAATCGTTCTGCGAACCGTATCCCGTTATCTGTTTTTCCTGACATTCTGCCAGAGGTTCCGGCTCCCCTTCCCGATAGATGTAGAAAGCTGTCGGACAGGAAGCATCGTCATCGCTGCAAATCGTTTCTTCCATGTTAAGGGAGAATCCAGCCGGTTCGCCAGCCTCCGGACCGACAAAAAAGCGGGCAGCTTCGCCCTGTCCGGGCACGAAAGACTGTTTGCCCCACGAAAAACGTAGGTCGGAGAACTCGGTGGTCAGTGAGTTTCTTTCGTGTTCGGGCACTATATAAGTGCAGCCTTTATGGCTGAATGTACACAAAGAAGATTCCGGACAAGACGTTTTGTCTTGCAGGAAATCATTCAACAGATGTTCAAAAGATTTTTTTTCGTTGTACGAAACAGTATCTTGTTTTTTAATCATAGCTTCTATCCGTTTTAAGTGAATAAAAAACGCACCCTCTAAAGAGATGCGTCAACAATCCGGCACACCGGTAAAGCATGCCGCGGCAGAAAAGATGCCGAACTTTCCGGCCACATCACCCAAGGGTAATCCATACCCCCGAACCTGCCGGACGGTGTCCAATATTTCAAAGAACACAGTGCAACACGAACATAGTCAGATACGGCAGTGGGATGTTATATCCCTCCACCGGACATTGCACGGAGATTCTTTGAAATTTGAACAAAGCTATGATTCATACTTATAAAAACAGCCCTTCAATGGGCGTGCGGGGACAAAGATAGAATATCTTCTGCATATATACAAGTAATTGTGCGTTAAAAATCAGCCAATCACAATCTGGGTTGGATGGAATACATCGCTTTATGCGCGTCATTTTTTCTAAAAAATGAGCTGATTTCTGAAAGAAAGTCTGTAATTTTGTTCTCGGTGATCACAGCGATTATTGTTTAGAAGCCTGAAATAAGAAAGGCCAATAGAGCATTGGATTACGGGAGCGGTTTTTGAACATCAGCACGACATTGTAATAGGCCCGGTAGCCAACGACCGCGTATATGCGGCTTTTGCCTTGTATGAAGGTGGACTGTTGGACAAAGCAGAGCTAATCAATGAGTTGAAGACATACGTGCTGGTTGACCAATGGCTGTTCCATACGGAGCGTTCTCTTGGAAGTATATCATTTAAAGAAGCAAAGGAGGTTCGTGTATGAATCTGGAAATAACGAATAAGAATCTATACTTGCTATTACCCGGCAAAGTCAGTCTGGTAGCACAAATGTATGCCGACGACCAAAAGATACCACTTACAGAAGCCCTTTATCGGTTTTACAGCTCGGATACCTATAAAAAACTGGCAGAGGAAACTACAAAGTTCTGGCACTTTGGTCCTGTGGCTCTCTACGAAGAATTTTCAGATGAATTAAACAGAAAGGGAAGAAAAAATGGCAGTGAATAATCTGGGAAAAAGACCCCGGAATAGCGGCTATCCCTAACCTCTATAAGATAGGATTCACCACTACTCCGCTTGAGGCACGCATTGCTAACGCCAAGAATGAGCCGAGTAACTCTGACGTTTAGCGGCGTAACTCTGACTTTGGTGAAGCTTAAATGAACACAGAGACACAAAGTTTCGTAACTGTTTGTCGGAAAGAGGACGGGAGAGGACACGGAGTTCGCGGCTTCGCCGCACACAAGAGGGAAAAATAACTCTGTGACTCCGTGCCTCTGTGTTCTGTATCATCAACTGCCCGCAGCATCCTTCACGCCTTCACCGTCCTCCAACCCATTGATTTCCGGAAAGTTCCGGTGAAAGATGCTGCCCTCACGCTGCTTTCACGGGCCTTTCAGCCTTCAGTGGCAAGGTATAACAAGTCGGCTCCCCATATAGACCGTACCGCTCTTCCATACCTCGGCAGTCCGGCACCCAAATAAAGACCGTGAAAGATGCGTGAGGGCAGCATCTTTCACAGCAACCTTCTAAACTACAAGGGTTTGAAAGGCGGTGAAGGCGTGAAGCCGACAGGCATATATTTCCACGCACATAGAGGGATAATCAACGACAATCCGCTCTAACCAACTATAACCGGCATTTTGTGGTACAGAATCAATTTCCCGCTTGACAAATGCCATCGGCAAGTTGTATATTTGCGGAAAATCATTTCAAAAACAGAAAGCCCATGAACCTGATTACCCGTTTGAGAAACTTCTTCTATGAGACACAAACACCCCAACTGCCGAACACTGCGAAGAATGCCGCAGCAGACCACACCCTTCTTTATCAACAACTCCTGTCTGCCCTGCAGCAGGCGTGTGCCAACGTGCCCGGTGGGAAAGCCTTCGTTATCTGCGGCAACGGAGAATTCGGCATCCGGCTGACCTGGACTCCGGAGACAACCGCTCCTGCCACGCCCAAACAAGTCTACTGTATAGAGGGCAACGGAAAAGCAACTGAATGGGAGGAACAGCAAGAAACGGAAATGGCTGAGGAACAGCCAACAAAGCCCACACAGCCCCCAACTGTCCAGGAATCTTCCCCGAAAAAGGAAGAGAAAGCCCCGAAACAGCAACAGATCATGCAGCAGCTCATCGGACACCTGGAGGAACACTACAGCTTCCGCTATAACCGCCTGGCAGACCGCACGGAATGTGCCGCAAAGAACTCAGGCGAAGCAGCTTATATGCCCGTAGACCAACGTGCCCTCAACAGCATCGTGCTCCGCGCCATGGACGAGGGCATCGCCTGCTGGGACCGCGACGTGAAACGCTACGTTGAATCGGCACACGTGCCGGCTTATCATCCCTTTACACACTATTTTGATAACCTGCCCGAATGGGACGGCAAGGACCGGGTGTCAGAACTGGCACGGCGCGTATCGGACGACAGCCTTTGGATAAACTCCTTCCACCGCTGGATGCTGGCCTGTACCGCCCAGTGGATGGGCAGGGAGGAGTATGGCAGTCGCGCCAACAGCGTAGCCCCTATCCTCATCAGCACGCAGCAGGGTCTGGGCAAGTCCACCTTCTGCCGCATGCTCCTGCCCAAGCCTTTGCAGGACTATTTCACCGAAAGCTTTGACCTGAACAACGCCTCCGGCGCGGAAAACAAGTTAGCAGCCTGCGGCCTGATTAATATTGATGAGTTCGACCGCTTGCCAGCTACCCGTCTGCCCCAGTTGAAGAACCTGATGCAGATGGAGAGCCTGCGCATCCGCCGTGCCTACAAGAGGAATGCCGAGCCCCTGCCCCGCATCGCCTCGTTCATCGGCACGAGCAACCGCCTGGACCTGCTGACGGACCTGAGCGGCAGCAGACGTTTCATCTGCGTGGAGGTGGAGCGTGCCATCGACTGCACCACGCCCATTGACTACGGACAGCTTTACGCGCAGTTGAAGCACGAGATAGAGCGGGGCGAACGCTACTGGTTCAGCAAGGAGGAAGAAGCCGCCATCCAGCAGTCCAACCGGAAATTTTACCGCGTAACGCCTGCCGAAGAACTGGTCGGCACCTGCTTCCGCTTCGTGGAACCGGGAGAGCCGGGCGCCCGCCTGATGTCTGCCGCCGACATGTATGCCGTGCTGAAGCGGAAGAATGCGGCAGCCCTGCGCGACTGTTCGTGTACGGCCTTCAGCCGACTGCTGGCGCAGATGGGGCGGCGGGTGCATACAAGGTATGGGAATGGGTACTGGGTAGTCATGAACGATTAGACTTCTCCAGCGCCTGCTGCAAGTCGGCCAGCAAATCATCAATGTGTTCAGTACCGATAGAAAGGCGGATGGTGGCAGGCGTAATGTGCTGTTCCTCCAGTTCGCGGGACGAAAGCTGCGAATGGGTGGTGGTGGCAGGATGGATGACCAGACTCTTCACGTCTGCCACATTGGCCAGCAAAGAGAAAATCTGCAGCGAGTCGATGAATCGCCAGGCTTCTTCCTGCCCGCCTCGAATCTCGAAGGTAAAAATACTGCCTCCTCCATGAGGAAAATATTTCTGATAAAGACCGTGACTGGGATGCGACGGCAAAGAGGGATGATTCACCAGCTGTACAAGGGGATGGTTCTTCAGAAAATCTACCACCTTCAACGCATTGGCCACGTGTCGCTCCACCCGAAGAGACAATGTTTCCAGCCCCTGCAACAAAAGGAATGCGTTGAGGGGAGAAAGCGAAGCACCGGTGTCACGCAACAGCACGGCACGGACACGGGTGACAAAAGCTGCCTTTCCTGCCACATCGGCAAAAACAGCTCCGTGATAGCATGGTTCGGGCTGTGCCAACGTGGGGAATTTATCCGGACAGGCTTTCCAATCAAAGTTGCCTCCGTCTACGATAATGCCTCCCAGCGTAGTGCCGTGACCGCCGATAAATTTGGTAGCCGAATGCACCACGATGTCGGCACCGTGTTCAATGGGACGAATCAGGAAGGGAGTAGCAAAGGTATTGTCGACAATCAGAGGCACCTGATAACGGTGTGCCACGTCGGCCACTCCCCGAATGTCGGTCACATCGGAATTGGGATTGCCGAAGGTTTCTACAAACACCGCCTTGGTTTCCGGACGGATGGCTGCTTCAAGTGCAGCCAGATCGTTGACAGACACGATGGTATGGGTAATGCCCCACGCTGCCAAGGTATGCACTATCAGGTTGTAGGAACCTCCATACAGGTTGTCTGCCATCACAAGATGGTCACCGGGACGCAACAGGTTCTGAAGCGCATAGGTCACAGCGGCCGCACCGGAAGCCACAGCCAGAGCCGCCACTCCTCCCTCCAGGGCTGCCAGGCGGGTCTCCAAAACGGATTGGGTATCATTGGTCAGGCGTCCGTAGATGTTTCCGGCGTCACGCAAGGCAAAACGGTCGGCCGCGTGACTGGCACTGCGGAATACGTATGAGGCTGTCTGATAAATGGGTACGGCACGGGCTCCGGTGGCTGGATCCGGATGTTCCTGACCGGCATGCAACTGCAATGTCTCGAAATGTAAATGCTTTCTTTCCATAGGATAATCATTTAAGTAACTATGCAAAATTAAATGATACTAAGTAGTTGTTGATATTTAGTTTATATGATGTGTATCTGTCTTGTTGAGCGGAGCGCAGCGAAGTCGAAACATCTCCCGAAAGACACGATTCCCTTGGATAGTGCATGTCATGAGATTCTTCGACTACGCCCTATGGGCTTCGCTCAGAATGACAGACACCTCATTCTCCATTATAATATAAACTAATTATGAACGGCTACTTATTTGTTCGGTGCAAAGTAACAACAAGCAGATAAATTACACAAGATATAGAGGATATTTAGATAATATCTCTATTTTTGCAGGAGAAACCAGAATATTCACACTGTCCAAAGGCAGAAAAAGCCCGCCGGGCAGAATAAAATTCTTCCGATATGGATACATTGGATAAAACAGATTTGCAGATACTACGTACCTTGCAGGAAAATGCAAGACTGACCACCAAAGAACTTGCCGCGCGGGTCAGCCTGTCGTCTACTCCGGTGTTCGAACGCCTGAAAAGGTTGGAGGCAAACGGTTACATTCAGAAATACATCGCCGTACTGGATGCCGACAAACTGCACCGGGGCTTCATCGTCTTCTGCCACGTCAAGATGAGCCGCCTCAACCGGGACATTGCCCAAGAGTTTGCCAACATTATCCGAGAGATTCCAGAAGTGACGGAATGCTACAACATCTCCGGCAGTTTCGATTATCTGCTCAAGATTCACGCACCGGACATGAAGTATTACCAGGCTTTTGTGCTGAATGTTTTAGGCACGATAGAACATCTCGGCTCATTGGAAAGCGTGTTTGTGATGGATGAGGTAAAACATGAATACGGAATACAGATATAGGTAAGCGCCTTGGCTATCCTCATGACAAGTTTTTCCGGAAATAAATCATGTCCCGCAACAGTTTGCCTTCCTCCACAATCGGATGGTCATAGTTCTGCGTGAAAAAATCAGGGACACGGTGCGAATACACAAAGCCACAACTCTGATAGAAATTGAGCGTTTGCCGACTTTCGCCCGTACCTACCAGCATCGTATGGCAGGATGTCCGGTAAATCCGGCAGAGGTATTCCACCAGTCTGCGTCCCCACCCCTTCCGCTGATACAAAGGGCTAACGGCCAGGTTCTTTAATTCGCAGATGCCTTCACCCTCGATGGTAACTACTGCTACGGCAAGGACATCGCCCGACTTGTCCGACATCACATACAAACTGCCACGCTCCAAATAAGCATCTATCATCGACTCCTGTTCGTCTGCAAGAAGCAGCAAAGGCAGATAGTGCTTTTTATCTGCGGTCACGAGATTTATATCCGGGGAAAGGGTTTCTAAATACATTTTGCCAGTCTTTGGTTTGCAAAAATAAGCATTACCGCTGGAATAACCAAAGCCAATCAGCTGATTAAGACCACAGGAACCGGGAGTTAGGCTAAGGATACATCTCCATGCGGTTCGACAAGGTGAAATCGAAAAAAAATGTTTTTCTTTTCCCTTGGCGCTTACCTTTCATTATCTTTGTGCCGCTAACAACTGGAATATGAATAAGTACCTCACCGTTAATCTGGCAGAACGGCCCGACTTGCGCATGCAGGCGGCAGAATGGTTCCACCGGAAATGGGACATCCCAACAGAAGAATACCTCAGCAGCATAGACGAATGCCTTGACGGTAATAACGACATTCCCCAATGGTATGTAACACTGGCTGACCATAACACCATCATCGGAGGCATAGGACTGATAGAAAACGACTTCCACTTGCGGAAAGAACTTACTCCCAATGTCTGTGCTCTGTATGTGGAAGAAGAATTCCGCAATCAGGGCATTGCCCGGCAACTGTTGGAACGGGTGTGCCGGGATATGAAGAAGCGTTCCTTGGCTTCACTTTATCTTGTCACCGAACACACTGCGTTTTATGAACGTTATGGGTGGAGTTTCTTTGGCATGGTGCAGGAAGAAAGCGGTGACATGATACGGATGTACAAAAAAGATTTGTAAAGGCATCGGGCATTTTAGTAAATGTGCAAAATTGAATGATACTAAACAAGAGACACGGAGACACAGAGTTTTTGTTTTCTTGTCCGTAGCTCACAGAGTTAATTTCCCTTCTTTCGTATGCGGCGAAGCCGCGGACTCTGTGCCCTCCCATCATTTTTACCGACAGACAGTTACAGAACTTTGTGTCTCTGTGTCTCTGTGTTTGATATAAACTAATTCTGATTGATTACTTATAAATTTTAAAGAGGATAATTCAACTTCATGCGCAATATGGGAAACGGATTACCCTGGTCATCTACCGCATCACGACGGAAGGTCTCAAAGCCCAGATGTCGGTAGATGCTTTCGGCTTTGACATTCTGCTCATTCACATCGACATAGAGAACCTTGTATGTATATATGGCCAATCGGATAAGTCGTTTCCCAATTCCTTTACCCATATAGGCAGGAGCAAGGAACAACGCTTCTATCTTCTGACCCTGCATGCACATAAAACCGACAGGCGTATCATCCTCAAACGCCACGACTAAAATGCCGATGGTCTGCAACACTTCCTTTACAATCGGTCTGATGTTTTGAATGTCTTGTTCGGTCAGAAAGTGATGTGTGGCACGAACAGACGATTCCCACAACTGAACCAATTGGTTGACAAGTTTCTCTGTGCGTTCACTCCGACTTATTTCACGCAACTGTCCGAATGCCTTCCACTCCGCTGCAGTGATACGCATGAAGTGTTCCGTACGTACATCCCCCAAAGGAGATACGTTACCGGTTTCCGTATGATGGTAGGTCAGTCCGCACTTCTCCATGACACGGCGCGACTGTCTGTTGCCGTCGTAATAGCCGCACCATACGGCCGACACACCCAGGTCGGTAAAAGACCGATGCAGCAGGCACTGCACGGCTTCGGGCACCAGTCCCTGCCCCCAATAAGGCACGCCAATCCAATAGCCAATCTCGGCCTCATCGGGCTGCATGGCAGCACTGTGCACCCCATCCCCCCACATGATACCTGCACTCCCCACCGGCTCATCCGTTTCTTTCAGTACCAGGGCGTATGTCTCGGGAGCGGCAAAGACGGTGCGGATGACTTCAAGGCTGTGTTCTACGGAGGTATGCGGAGGCCATCCGGCTATGGGACCGACGGCAGGGTCTTTGGCATATCGGTAGAGAATTGCCGCATCGGTTTCCTGCCAGGGACGGAGAATCAGACGGGAAGTGTTCAGGATGACAGGTTGTACATTGCTTTCTTTCATACAGGCAAGGTGTTTTTTAGATTTCAAACAGACGCAAAAATAGGAAAAGACTTCGTGAAGCCATACATTCTTCTTATTTTTGCGGAAACAAAACTTGAAAGGCCATGCTGAAACCCAACGACCAAGACCGGAAATGGACCATTGTGGAAAGCGAATACCTCATCTGCCGACCCTGGCTGACAGCAAGAAAAGACCACGTGAGACTGCCCAACGGTGTGGAAAACAATGAATATTATGTGCTGGAATATCCCGACTGGGTGAACGTCATTGCTCTGACCCGCGACGGCCGCTTCCTAATGGAACGCCAGTACCGCCACGGCCTGCAACTGACCAGTTATGAAATCTGTGCCGGTGTATGCGAACCAGGAGAAGAGCCCCTGTTGGCAGCCCAACGCGAACTGCACGAAGAGACCGGTTACGGAGGCGGCACGTGGCAACCCTGGATGGAAATTTCGGCGAACACCAGTACCATGACCAATCTGTGCCACTGTTTCCTGGCCACGGACGTAGAACCCATCGCCGCCCAACACCAGGAGGCGACGGAAGACATCAGCATCGAACTGCTGACCGTGGACGAGGTACGCACTCTTTTGCAGACCGACCGGATTAAACAGTCGCTCATGGCTGCCCCACTGTGGAAATACTTCGCCGGCAACCACTTGCTGTAAACCCACATAACTTCAATAAGACAAACCTATGAAACATCTGAAACTCATGTTGCTCCTGCTCTGCATCGCAGCAGGCAACGCCTGGCAAGCACAGGCCCAGAACGAAATGACCGAGGAGCAGTTCAAAGCCTTCCTGCAGGAACAAGCCCAACTATTGACAACCGCCTACCGGCAAGATGACTACGCACAGGGAGCCGACATTTGCCGTGCCACCATGGCACAGGTGGAGAAGTTACCCGCCAAACTGAAAGAGGACTACGGCTGGCAAAAGAATAACTTTGCCTATCACTTGACGCGTTGCCTCTGCCTGCAAGGCAAAAAGGAGGAAGCCTTGGAAGCCTTCAAAATAGCGTATGACAACGGGAAATCGGGGATGGAATACCCCACGATAAGCAAAGACAATGCACTGAAGCTGTTGTATGGCGACAAAGAATTCGAGACGATTGTCCAAAAGGTAAAAGAAGCCAGCGACTATCTCTACATTCTGCAGCAAGCTCCCGCCTACACACGCAGCACACGCCCCGACACCCTGCCCCGCTTCACCTACGCCCTGCCCGACGACCCCAACTTGGTGCGTGTCCGCCAATACTTCCGGCTGGACAGTGTGGCCGGAACCGGAGACGAGGTGTCGAAGATAAAGAATGTGCTGACCTATATCCACAACAAAATCCTACATGACGGACAGCACCCGAATCCTTCCGGCGAACAGAATTCCATCAATATGGCCGAAGCCTGCAAAGACGGCTCACGCGGACTGAACTGCCGCGGACTGGCAACCGTGCTCAATGAGTGCTACCTGTCGCTGGGCATTCCATCACGCGTAGTGACCTGCATGCCGAAGACATTCATCAGCGACTGCCACGTTATCAACGCCGTCTATTCCACCACCCTTGGCAAATGGCTGTGGATAGACCCCACAAACAATGCCTGGGTGATGGATGAAGCCGGCAACCTGCTGGGCATCCAGGAAGTGCGCGAACGCCTGCGCGACGGCCGTCCCCTCGTGCTGAACGAAGAAGCCAACTGGAACAACAAGAGCAAGAAGACCGTCCAGGAGTACCTCTACAAATACATGGCCAAGAACCTCTATTACCTCAACTGCTGGCTGCGCTACGAGTTCAATACCGAGAGCAACGGCTACAACGAAAAACTCTACGTCAACCTGATGCCCACCGGTTTCGACACAAAGGTGGAAAATCCACGTAACCTGCGTGTGAACGACGATGAATGGTTCTGGCAGGCACCTGCCACTTCTGCTCAATAAGACTCAGGCAGGACAAGGGAACAGGGTGCGTCAAAAAGTCAGACCGGTTCAGATGCCCGTATCTGTCGGATTTTTGTCCGGGAAGTTGGGACTGTACAGGATGGTACGCTTCAATATCTGCAGTTTGCCATCCTTCACATATTCATCACCGCGCTCCGATAAATGGCGCACCATAGCCTGCCGGAATTCCTGCAAACGCTGACGATATGCCGATTCCGAAGCGACATTATGCAGTTCGTGAGGGTCAGCCTCCAGGTCAAACAATTCCTCCTCTCCGGTATGGAAGCGCCATACATACTTCATCTTTCCATCGGTTAAAGCACACCAATAGTTGTCGGCACTGTAGCAAGTGGCATGTTCCAGGTCGATGTACTGCCGCCACGTATCCTTACGTCCGTCCAACAGGCACAACAGCGACTGCCCGTCCATATCTGCAGGAACAGTCCCTCCGGCCACTTCGAGGAAAGTAGGCAAAAGGTCGCGCAATTCAACCGGCGCATCCACTTTTCCGCCTGGCGTGAAACCCAGGGAAGCCGGCCATTTCACGATATAAGGCACATGCGTAGAACCCTCATACGGATAAGTCTTCCGCCAATGATAATGATCCCCCAGCATATCGCCGTGGTCAGAAACGTAAATAATCAGCGCATTGTCGTACATGCCTTCATCCTTGAGTGCCTGCACGATTTTCCCAATCTCCTCGTCTATAAAAGTGACGTTGGCATAATAATGCCGGCGGGAGTTGAGAGCATATTCTTCGCCGAAATTGCCGTATGCGGCATCAGACGGTGCCTGCGAAGCATCTTTCAGGGTCGCATAGTCCTTATCCTTGCACCATTCGCCCACAAAAGGTGCGGGAATCTCGCGGTTCCGGTAGAGGTCAGAGAAACGTTTCGGCGGATCGTAAGGACTGTGCGGACGGGCAAACGACACTTTGAGGAAAAGAGGCTGCCCGTTGCCGTTGCGGTAATTATGTATCATCTCGCAGGCAGTTTCGCCCGTCCAGGCCGTAGGATGAAGACGTTCGGGAAGCCGGTAATCGGCCGCTCCGTGATCGTTCCATCCGATGTGGGTAGAGTCCGGATTAAGACCGGGCGCCTGCATCTGGAACCACAACCGGTAATCGCTGATAAAATCGGGCGATTCCACCCGTCCGCTTTCATCCACAAGTGTTCCGTGGAAGCCGTGCAAGGCTTTCTGCGGAAACCAGTGCATCTTTCCGATACCAAAGGTGTAATAACCCAGGTCACGCAACATCTGCGGCATTTCATAACGGTAGTGCAGCCCCACGCGGCCGTACCCCAGCATACCGTGATGCCAGGGAGAAAGCCCCGTCAGCAGCCCGGAACGTGCAGGCGTACTGCTCGGAGTAGACGAATAGCCGTTAGTAAACAAAGTACCTTCGGCAGCAAGGGCATCCATGTGAGGCGTAATGACAGTCTCATTGCCCATGCAGTTCATGGCATCCCAACGGTGTTGGTCGGACATGATAAGGATAATGTGAGGTTTCTGTTGTGCCTGCATCTGTGCCGGCAGCAATCCCCCGGCAGCCATGACTGTCATCGGGGCAACGATAGAAATATTTTTCATAACATCTGATAATTTATAAGTTATATGCATGGGATGCTCCTGCATACACAGGGTCTGAACCGGGACGGTGCACAACGGTCTGTTGTTCTTTGCCAGGCAATGTTATCTGCAGCTGAATGGGCTGTCCGGTTTGTCCGGGATCGGCTATGTGAAGTTGGGCATGCCCGCCGGACACCTGTTTCAGCATCAAAGCACAAGGCTTATCGGCCTCAACGGTCAGGTCTCCATTGCGGAACGTGCCGGGACGGTAAAAGACAATCTGCCAGACATCCAGTTTCCGGTTGCAGACAGCTTGCACATCGGCTGTATTGCTCAGTATCTCAACATGCGGTCTGCTACGGTAATTTTCCATTTCCTGCGCCGTTTTCCCGGGCAGCACAATATAAGCATACGAGCCGTCACGAGGTTGTGTGCCGTGGTCTACACACAGCGTAAATACATTCTTTTCAATGGGTTCTTTCCGGTTGATGCTATGATTGATGTCATACCAGGTTCCTGTCTGCTTCTGCACGGCAGCCACCACCTGTCCGCCTTTCGGGAAGAAATACCCCACTCCGTCGTGCCACACCCAGTCGGGATTCTCATACTTTGTTTCCACCTCCGGGATGCCCGTCTGTCTGCCCCCGGCAGATACCAAAGCCCCTTCCGGATGGGCGATACACTGGTTTACAGTCGTGTACACGGGTTCAGCCGTAGCCGAAGAGATGCCTGCTCCCAAGCAGACCACTTCATCGTCAAAAAAGAACCAGGCTTTATGGCCTCCCACATTCATGCCCTGGAAGGTATCCATATAAGCATAGGCTGAAACTCCATACAGGCTGTCGGACACACCACCGGCAAAGGTCGACGTACCTCGGGTTTGCCAGTCGCTGGCAGCCATCGGAATCTCTTTCACTTGCGGGGCCGTCACGCCGGGGATGCGGGTCCAGTTCCACACGGGGAAAATGCCCTCATACTCATCGCCGCGCCTTACCACATTCGTACATCCATCGGACAGGAAATAAGTCTTCAGGTTCTCTCCATTGCCATACTCACAACGGCATGTACGGGTGGAAACCATCCGCACATCAAACGTGTAAGTCGGACGGACATGCAGCGTATAATCTCCCCGGAAATAGTGGGTATGCCTGCCCGTCAGTGCATATCCGGCAGGCTGTGTGCCTTCCAGACGATCAATAATAGCCTGGAATTCATCGGCATGCGCCGGGTCGAGCAGCAACATGCGCTTGGCAAACAGGGCCGTAGCCGACTTGTCCGGCACACCGGGGCGGCTCATGCTGCGTCCCATCACATCGAACAGCATATATTTGCCCCGGATAGTAGCATAATAGGTTTCGCGCATGAACTTACTGATAAGGTCGATTTTCTCCGATGGCATGGCAAAACGCGTACCACGGGCATACATGGCCACCTGAGTCACTCCTTTCAGTATTTCATCGCCATATCCCCCGATGTACAATTGCGTTCCGTGCTGGAAATTGCTGTTGTCGAACTGGAATCCTTCGCCGGTCGTATATACCACAGGATTATAAACATTATCCATGGCAAAAGCAAGGTCTTCGGCATTGCGCGACAGGCAAGAACGGTATATCCAGTGCAAAGCGATGTCCGTACGGTTGGCGCCGGTCCATTTAGCCGGATTCCCGCCATCTTGTCGTATCCGTTCCAGGATTTTCGCTTCCAGTTCTGCCGGTAGTTGTTTCTCGCCCACACGCATCTGGATGAGCAACACACCCAACTTCTGCGGCTCGGCAATCTGGTTATACCACCAGTTGTTGCAATGCGGGTTGCGTGCATGCCAATATTCCAGTCCCTTCACTATCTTATCATACAGATCCACCTCGCGGTAATGCCTGTTCGCCGGGTTGGTATAGGCAAAAACAAAACGGCTGATGCGGTCCACATGCGCCAAGGGAGGCCAGTTGGTACGCTGTTCGCTGGCATAGTCTACATCTGCAAACGAACCATCCTTTTCATTATACTTAGCCAATGATTTCTCAATATCCGGATTGGATACAAAGTCCTGACGGATTTTCTCCATCAGCATTTCAAACTCGTCAGACGGTGGGGCGCTTTGCGCATGGAGCGGTTGCAGCAACCCGCCTGCCATCCACAGACAAGCCAGCAGACAAAACAGTTTAGAAGTCTTCTTAAACAGCAGACTTACCCCAGAAGTCAAGTGTCGGTTCTTCTTTGCCAACACATTCAATAGAAATCCATTCATGATATTAATTTTTCTAACAATGATTACATAGTAAAAAAGCCGGTTCTTTGTGTCCTGTGCCTCTATGTTTCATATAGAACAAACACAAATAAAGTATGTGCAAAAATAAGAAAAAACTTTGGGAGATCCGACGAAAATCGGCAGATTAACGTGAATTAAAAAGTGGGAAGAAAAATCCCTGTTGATAACAGCCTGATAGTTATCTTCATCTGGCAATCCGAAGAGTTCCGCAACCGCAATGACCAGTTCTTGCATGTCTTGGAAGGTGAAATTTTCAGTATTCATACTCATTTCTTTTATGACAATGCAAAGTTATGCAGGTCATAAAAGACGGACGTATCCATTCATTCGGAGTTCGTACCAATATTTCAGTTTTTGGGAGAGAGCATAAAAAACGTCTGCCTTTCTGTGTCTGTACGGAAGGGCAGGTGGAATAAATGAAAGAATGGAAATTGCGCTTATGTCCAGTTCATCGTTTGTCTGATTTGTCGGCAAACATCATTAAAGCGATCAGTGAGTTGTAACCAGCCGGGAACATCTTTATTCATCCAGCCGATTACAGTAATCATTTCTTGATGAATTTCTTCGACACGTTGCAAATTCCAACAAATGGATTCGTTATGGAATACACGATTACGGAATGTACGGAACATATTCAGTGGGGCAGATACATTTTTACGCTGCCTTTCTCGCTTGGGCATGAATGGGAAAGCGCGGCGTAAATCTTTCCACAACAGTCGTTCATATTCACTGTTTAACAGAGAAACCCAAAAGCCTAATGTCAATTCTGCGACTATTTTAGGTGGAGTAATACTTTCGTGCCGTCCGGCAATTTGCTTGCAAGCTTGTGTTATGTAATGATTCAACCTTGCCAAGCCCGGAGTTGTGGGGAATATGGCATACCAATCTTCACGACCGGTCATGGTTTCCAACTCACGGCATAGAGCATTACGCAACGTTACTTCAAACACCGACAGACTAACATAAAGAGTTTCTGCCAGTTGCAGGTTACATTGGTAATGTAAGATAGCACGTGTCTCATCATTCGGATAGAGGTTGAAATACCGTTCCATACGTTTACACGAGAAAACTTTCTCAAAAAATGCTTTGTTATATTCCATTGTTTTACTACTTTTGCATCGCAGTCCCGGGCGTTCCTCTCCCAGCTTTTAGTTACTGGTGATGAATCCGGGTTTTTTTATGTCTTGTCCGCAAAGGTAATATAAATCCCCATCCCATCCCGAATATATGCGCAAAAAATCCCGCAACGTGGGACAATCCGTTGCAGGATTACTCAATAAAGTTGCCGGATAGTTATCCCAACGGATTTTCCGTCTGCCCTTCGTCATCATCATCATCCGGCACCTGCGTCTCATCGCTTTCCTTGCCCAGCCACTCCATAAAGGTGATGCCTTCGTCGGCAATGAGGGCGCGGGTGTAGCCGCCGCTCATGTTGCGGGTACGGTCGGGCGTGAACTGCACACGCAGGCCGGTAACCTGGTCGCTGCTCACTTCCTCTTTCGTGGCAACGCCGTTGCCTGCCGAAACGGTGGTATAGCGGAACCAGCCCAGTCCTTCAAAATGCACGGCGCGGCTTTCCTTCATGAAGTCCGCCATGATGTTGGGCAGGGCACGGAACACGGCGTGGGTGTCGGCGGGCGACACGGTCGATTCACGTGCGATGCGGTTGGCAAGTTCCTGCGTCTCCACAGGCTTGCCAACGGTGACGCTGCGGGGATACCACAGGTCGTTGATTGCTTGTTGTACTCTTTTCCAAAAAATCATACAAACCACCTTTTTTGTGTCTTCTGTCCCTCCTTATCAAACGCCTTTGCAATCAACTGACTGACAAGCGGTTGTCTTTTGTCCCCGACGAGCCTCTCGTTTGTCCCCGACAAGCGCCCCGTTTGTCCCCGACGAGGATGTCGTGTGTCCCTGACGAGAAAACGGGGTGTCTGCGGGCGGGTTGTCGCTTGGATAATTCTTGACAGAAAGACGGGTTAAACATAAAGTTGATTGTTGGCTAATTTATCTTTTTGAAATCATCGCTTCCGAATGAATGTACCACGTTGAACTTTGAGGAGAAGTCTATTTTATGGCCAAACTGAATGGAATTGTCTATGAAAAATTCGGCTCTCCATATGGCATCTGATAGTGGATATTATTTCCCCAAATAAGTTGCAATAGATGATGCAAAACTGTCGCCTGCACCTCTGATTCCTTCATCTTTTTTTCTAATAGGAACTTTGGAATAAGCTTTCAGGGAATCTGTTTTACTTTCATAAAAATAATCACAGACCTTCCCCTCCATAAAGACTGATTTCATTATTATACTGTAATTTCCCCATTGGCATAATTCTTTCAATTCGCTTTGGACGTTATCTGTCTTAAGAGACCTTTGCAGTAAGATTTCACATTCGGTCGCATTAGGTGTGATAAGGGCGGCCAAAGGGAACAAATATTTCTGATAAGTTTCGATTACATCTGGTGTTATCAATAGCGTCTTGGCATAGCCTACAAATACCGGGTCAATGATTAACGGAATATTGTTGAAGCGATGTAAGATTTCCCCTATGGTCCTGACGGTCTCTGCGGAATAAAGCAATCCTGTCTTTATGCAATCTACATCCATGCTTTGCAGACAAGAGATGCATTGTTCGACAATTAGTTGTGCGGGAAGTGGATGAATACTTTTTACTTGATGTGTATCCTCATCCACTATGCAACTAAGGGCTGCGGCTCCATATCCGCCACAAGCGCACACTGCTTTTAAGTCCGCTTGAATACCTGCGCATCCAAGCGGTTCGCTGCCTCCTATCAGCAGAATTTTAGGTATGTGCAATGTCTTTTCCATACTTATTCTGGGATGTTTTTACATTTACCACTAAACGACAGTATGCTTAGTTTTATAATCTCCGTGCGATGGAAAGAACCATGTGCATATTTCTCTCCCAATTCCTGAAACGAAGGCGCATACTTCCTGACCAACAGACGTAGGGCTTCCATACGTTCCTCCGGAGTCAATCCTATTTGGGCATGGCAAGTGAGAATAATACTTTCGTAATTGGTCGTGAATTTCCCGGAAATGACATGCGTATGGCCTACAATGGCAAAGGATACTTGTGGCGAAGACTGTAAGCAACGTAATTTCTTTCCTTCTGGAGCACAATGGATATACAGGCTATCATTTCCATCCCATACATAATTAATCGGAATACCGTAGGGCATACCCTCCGGAGTAATCATTGACATAACTCCGTATTCCCCTTCTTGCAAAAGTTGGTAAGCCTTATCTTCAGGCATAAGACGGTTTTGCCTTCTTACATTTGAATTATCGTAAATCATCGTTCTCTGTTTTTTGTTTGTCTATCAATGAATCTTAGAAAGGCAATGAGCCAATTTATGAATGAATAAGTCCGCATCTTCCATAGAAAGGCATAAAGGAGGAAGTAAGCGAAGAGTGTTCTGTCCCGATATGCCAGTCAAGACATGTTCTTTTGTTATCAATGCATTCCGTACTTTTGAGGCAGGCAAAGTAAAATCTATTCCTATCATCAACCCTTTTCCCCGCACTTCACTTATGTAAGGTAGTTTCCCAAGTTCTTCTAACAAATATTCTCCCGTTGTCTTGGCATTATCCATCAAATGTTCTCGAAGCATGATGTCGATAACGGCAGAACCAGCCACGCAAGCTAAATGATTCCCTCCGAAAGTCGTTCCCAGTTGCCCGATTACAGGGGTAAACATGGGGCTAATAGCTGTAGCTGCAAGAGGGAAGCCATTTCCTATGCCTTTAGCCATCGTAATGATGTCCGGCCTGATATTCCAATGCTGATGGGCGAAGTAACGCCCGGTCCGTCCACAGCCGGACTGGATTTCATCCATAATAAAGACGGTTCCAGTTTCCGCACAACTATCTTGCACCTCCTTTGCAAATTCTGCCGAAGGGAATCTTACGCCATTCACCCCTTGTATGCCTTCCATGATGACAGCACAATATTCCTCGGTCCGCAGTTCTCTCTTTAACGAGGTGATATCATTCAGAGATATCTTGGTGAAGTGGCTGCTTTGGTTTGCTGGCGCAACAATAGTTGGATTGTCCGTTGCCATAACAGCGGCGGCAGTACGTCCATGAAAAGCTCCGTTGAAACTAAGTACCTTTTTCCGCTTATTGGAAAAAGAGGCCAGCTTTATGGCATTTTCGTTAGCTTCCGCTCCACTGTTTGATAAGAATAACGCATAGTCCTTATAACCTGTAATTTCTCCAAGTTTTATTGCGAAATCACGCTGACATCCATTGATTACAGCATTGGAATAGAACCCTATTCTGTTCAACTGTTCTGTCAGCTTATTAACGTAATAAGGATGCGTGTGACCGACAGAAATTACTCCATGCCCACAATATAAGTCTAAGTATTCTTGTCCGCAGGCATCATACACATAGCATCCTTTGGCATGTGTCAGGTTGATGTCATATAGGGAATAAACTTCAAATAGCTTCATATTCTTCTGTTTTGCCTTTATTATGTTGCAAAAGTAGTGTATATTTGGCCTCCAGATTATATCCAGAACTATTATAAATAAGGAGTCCAGATGATACGACCATGGTATTTTGCGATAGAGTTGGACAAAGAGAATAAACAGATTCCTCTCTATAAACAGATTGCACAAAAGATACAAGCACAGATTATGTCCGGTGGTCTGAAACCCGGTGATGCTTTACCCGGCAGTCGAGTATTGGCAACAGAACTTGGTGTGAGCCGAAAGAGTGTTGTCAATGCAATGGATTTGTTGATCTTGTCCGGTTGGTTAGTCAACAAAGAACGATCAGGGTTATATGTGGCTATTCCTGTATTCCATGACGACAAACAGGTGATACGAGCAGAAGAAGTAGAGGACATCAAACCATCGTCCCTTATATTAAGAGTGGACGATGGCGCACCAGACACACGTATTGCTCCAGTGAATGAATTGGCACGGGCTTATCGCCGTTTACTCCGTATGAAAGGCAGACACAACGTGCTGGGTTACAACGATCCGAACGGTATTTTCAGGTTCCGTAGAGCTGTATCCATTATGTTGAATCACGAAAGGGGGATGCGCACACGGACCGAAGAAATATTTATCACACGCGGCAGTCAGATGGGGCTTTATCTGGTGGCACATGCTCTATTGAGACCAGATGACTGTTTAATTATGGAGCAACCTTGTTATGAAAAAGCTTACGAGGTTTTTTTACAAGCCGGAATTAAAGTGATTCCCATTGATGTGGATGAAAATGGAATCATAGTAAATGACATGCTGCCACATCTTTTTGAAAATGTCAAGGCTGTTTATCTGACTCCCCGCCATCAATATCCTACCATGGTGGAACTTTCAACCGAACGCCGCAGGCAATTAGTTGAATTGGCAATGAGTTATCACTTATTAATGATAGAAGACGACTATGATTGCGATTTTAGTTTCCGGCCTACTCCCATCATGCCCTTGAGTGCCATGCTTCCTTCTGATTTATACGTTTATATTGGTACGTTCAGCAAAATCATAGCCCCAGCCATCCGTGTAGGCTATATTGCTACTTCAGAAGCAAATGTTTCAGCCCTTGGTAATCTTCGTAGGATTATTGACATACAGGGTGATATGGTGATGGAAGCTGCTATTCTTGAATTGATAGAAGACGGAGTCATCCATCGGCATATCAATAAGTCCACCAAATATTACAAGCAGAAACGCATGTATTTCATCGAACTGTTGGAACGACATCTGATAGATTATGCGACTTTCTCCATTCCGCAAGGTGGATTGGCATTGTGGATTATTCCTTTGCAACCAATCAGTCCAGACCAGCTTCTAGATACATTGGAAAAGCATCACCTTTCCATCCCAGTATTTTGCGATAGCTGTGGAAGAACCGGGATGCGGATAGGCTACGCTTCGCTTTCGGAAGAAGAATTGGAAAAATTAGTTAAAGAACTTGGAATGATATTTTCTACTTTACTTCATTAATTGATTATATAATATCTGTCTGTCAAGCTCTCCCGGAATACTATTGATTCGCATTATTCAAACAGGATATAGAAAGGTCATATAGCTATACAATCTTACTTTTCCCACGAGCACCCCGTGTGTCCCTGACGGGAAATTGGGGTGTCTGCGGGCGGGTTGTTGCTTGGATAATTCTTGACAGAAAGACGGGTTAAACATACTCTATTTTTTTATTGCTATGAACTTTTATTCGGAAATAACCTACCAATACAGCTATGCGTGATAGGAGTAGTATATTCCTTACTTAACTTACATTTTGGGCAGGGGCAATACACCGAGCTGACCCAAGAGCGAAAACAGGTCGGGCAGTCCGTGTTCGCGAATAATTTTACCATCGCGCAGTTCATAAATGTTCATCGCCGTGACGCGGATGGGTTTTCCGGTGGCGGGGATTCCCATAAGGGGTTGTGTCTGCGTGCCGCTCATTGTGAATCGAATCATTACCTTGTCGCCTTCCGCAATTGTTTCCTCCACCGTCCAATGCACGTCGGGCATGGCGCCGCGCATCATGTCGAGTACGGCGGCATATCCCTCCAGCCCCGTCATCGGTTCGGGCGAGGTGGGTGCATAAAAGATGACGTCGGGCGCGATGATTTCCCGCCCTATTTCCATGTTGCCAGTGTTGATAAACTCCACGAAGCGTTCCATTACTTTTTTGTTCTGTTCCATTTGATTTGAATTTTAATTAGTTGATATTGAATGCAAATATAGGGTAGATTAAATTTATGGACAAGAGGTAACTAAAAAGTAAGGTAGTTACCGGAAGGTTAGTTTTGCTGAATATGAGCGGGAAAATTTCTAATCGAGTAGGAGGAAAACGAAGCAGTTTTCTTCCTACTTTCGTTTTCCGACCTCTCACACCACCACGCATGCGGTTCCGCACGTGGCGGTTCTTTATTTGGGATACCATTTGAGGTACTCGGCATAGAGTGTTGGATATCCGGCGACTTTCAATCGTTCGTTAGTCATAGAACTGTGTGTTACCCAGCTGTCAGCTATACGCCAGTAACCCAATCGACTATAACCCCATTCATGGGCTTTCCTTCTAGGGATTCCACAGCGAATCAGGTTTGATATTCTCGTCTTAGGGTTCTTCCAGGATTTCCATATACACATACGTATGCGACGACGTAGCCATTCGTCTGTTTCCAAGAGAAGACGTTTCATATGGGCAAGGTGATAATAGCCCATCCAGCCTCTTATATACTCATTTAGTTTTTGTTTCCTACGTTCATAACCCATTCCGTTGCTACGACCTGTCAGTGCTTTCAGACGGGATTTCAGCTTGGCTTTGGATTGGGGATGCACGCATAATTCAAATTTACCTTTGGAGTTATAAAAGGAATAACCTAAGTATTTTACACCTTTGACATAGGAGACTGTTGTCTTTTCTCTGTTTACTCGCAGATGAAGCTTACCCTCTATGAATCGGGTAATGGACTCTTTGGTTTGTTCCGCTGCGCTTTTACTTCGGCAGAATATCATGGAATCATCGGCATAGCGCACAAAGAGGTGACCTCTTCGGGTAAGCTCCTTATCAAGTTCATTAAGCATGATGTTACTTAAAAGGGGACTTAAGGGACTACCTTGGGGAGTACCCTCGCTGCTCGCCTCGAACATACCATGATTCATTATTCCGCTTCGGAGGTATTTGTGAATAAGACTGACCACTCTTCCATCTTTTATTGTACGGCTCAGTATTTCTATCAGACGACTGTGGCACACTGTGTCGAAGAACCGCTCAAGGTCAAGGTCTACTACATA
>NZ_NFJV01000032.1 GCF_002160055.1 Mediterranea sp. An20 | reverse complement strand
CGTTTATTAAAGGAAGAACGAACGGAGAATCGTCGCGCTCACAATCAGGAAGATGCACGCCCCGAACCAGCTTGCTGCGGTCTTCGAGGTGTCGGGGTCGCCGGCGCTGAACTTGCCATATACCTTGATGCCCCCGATAAGCCCGACGACAGCGCCGATGGCGTAGATGAGTTTCGTCGCCGGGTCAAAGTATGAAGTGACCATGCTGGTGGCTTCGGTGATGCCCGCCATGCCGTTGCCTTGTGCGGACGCTGAGATGTTTGCAGCCAGCAGAATGGCTGCGAGAATGATTTGTTTTTTCTTCAATGTCTTTGTCATAATCGTTTCTTTTTTGTGCCTCCGGGTTGGATAGTCCCTTTGGCGGTTGATACTTGTTTTACTTCTTGCGGCTTTGGATGAAGCCGGCTTGTGGATTTAGTGGTTCGGTGGCAAGCCGAAGTTTAGCCGTAGTCGATTTTCTTTTTTCGCATCATTGTTACGTTTTACTTGTTCGTTATACATAGTCGCGGATGTTGAAGTTCTCGTATTCCTTCTGCGCAGCCGCTTTCATCCTTGGTCTCTTCTGCACGGGACGGATGCTTGCGAGATAGGCATCCACCATTCCCGACACCCTTGCCTCGTACCGGGCGTTGTTACGCCGGAACATGTTGTAGAACTCCGTGCCTTCCAGTTCATGGAACACCTTGCCCGCTTGCAGGACATCGGTTTCCTCCGCCCTTGCGTCCTTCACCGTCTTTGCGGCACGGTCGATTTCGTCAAAGGTGCTTCCGCCTGCCTGCGGTGGCTCCTCGTCAAAGTCCTCGTCCGTGTCATAGGCGCGGTTGTCCTCGAATACCTTGTCCAAATCCTCGTCAGGCACTTGGCGTGATGCGTCCTTTTCTGCGGCATGGTTTCCGGTGTCCTTCAACTCGTCGGCAAAGGTAACGTCCTTTTCGTCCACTGCTTCACTTCGGACTGTCGTGGCAGCATTTGGCGCCGTTGTGGTAGCTTGTGGCGTCCTTTCCGGCATCCGAAACAGGCTTTTGCCCATGATGTCAGCCAGAGGTTTCTGCTGTTGTTCCTCCTTTCCTGCCTTGCCGGAAAAATCTCCGGTCCGTTCTTCCTTACGCTCACATGTCAGGTAAAAAAGTATCCACAGGTTACACGCCATCATCAGGATAATAAGTAGCGTCACCATTGGCTTATCGTTATCTGTTCGACAACTCCGTGTCTTTTCCGGCTGCTCAGGCTTTCCAGTTCCTCCCCATGCTGTTCAAGGTGTTCTGAAAGGATACGGTCAATGTACCCGGATATGGTCATCCCGTGCCCTCCGGCTATGCCCACAATCCGCTTGACCGCCTCATGGTTCTCCCGGCTGATATATACCGCTTTTTGTGCACAGCCTTCCGGCTTGCGGCGGGTGAGGTACTTGCCTATGTAGGCTTCTTCTTTCTGCTTTCTTCTGAAAATGTTGATACTCAGTTTCATTGTCTTCGTTTTTCTAATGTTTTACAATAATTGTCTGTTCTCAGATGAGGTCGTCCCTGTCACGTCTGTACAGGCTGTTGATTTCCTCCTTATTCTCCTCAAAGTGGCGCATGAGCACCGTGTCGATATAGCCGCCTACGGTGATTTCCTTGTCTGCGATGGTGTTCACTATCTTGGACACGATGCCGTGGGCTTCTGCACTGATGTACACACATTTCCGTGTTTTCAACTCATGCCCTTTGAGGAAAGTCTGTCCGTAATCCCGGCTTTTCCCCTTCACCTGTTCGTACTGCCCCTTCATTTTTGACGGTTGTCCTGCATTAGCGGGTGTCTCCCCGGCACTGCCGGTTCCGTCTGGCTGTGGTGGCGGAGATGCGCCTGCCATTTGGCGGGACTTGCCGATAGAAGCCAGCAGCAGGTTCTCGTCAATGCCTTCCGTATTCAATTTGCGGCTTGCCATGACCTTCAGGATTTAATGACATCGCAGATTTCTTCGGCAAGTTCCTTGATGCGGCTTCCCCGCAGCATGGCGTTGTCCGCAGGCAGGATGGTCGAGCGGAACACCGTCTTGCGGTCGTCGGACATATCCCGGCGGAAGCGCTTGCTGTCCGGCAACTTGGTGCCGAGTACATGGAAGTTGTTTTCGGCAAACAGTTTTCCGTAGAGGTCATACAGGTCTGTCCGTTCCCGTCCGTCCACCTTGGTCCAGAACAGGGATATGGCTTTTGTCCGGGCAATGCCGGTAGTCACGAGGTTGTCATTGAACATCATGACGAACTGCAACGCGCTCTCCACCACGAAACGGTCCGCACTGATGGGCGTAAAAATGTAGTCCATTTGCGAGAGCGTCTTGATTACCCCGTCGCTTTTCAGCGTGCCGGGCAGGTCGAAAAACACGATGTCCGGTTTATAGTCACCCTCTGCGAGCAGGCTTTCCGCATCGTCCAATGCCTGTACTGCATTGCTGCGGATGACCGGGAACGCCTTGCGGCCCGACTTGCGGAAATGCTCGCAGGCGATGGCTCTCATCCGGTCGTTCTGCTCAATGAGGGCAGTTTCCTTGTCACGCAGTCCGGCGATGCTGTGCTGCGGTTCATCACAGTCAATCACGGCGACATTGTAACCCATTACGTTGTGGACATAGTTGGCTACGAGAGCGGTGACGGTCGATTTGCCGACACCGCCTTTCTGTGTTGCGAAAGCAACGAATGTTTCTTTGTTCATTTTCCTGCTTGTTTTAATCGTTGTTGTTACAAATTATTGTTATTCTCAATCCGTAGCGGTCTGTTGCGCCGCCTGTTCATTCCTTTTTTCCCGTACCTGTACACGGATATGTACCCATGAAGGGTTACAGGTCTGCTGCTCCATTGGCTTGCTTCGTCCCGTATTCCTGTCCTTGTACCGTTACGGTGCTGTTTGCTTATGGCGCTCTTGGTCTGTTTCCGCATTGTCGTACAACAGCACGACAATGAATCAGCGCCGCAGTAAAAGTTCGTTTCTGTCCGTTCATGCGGACTTGCCGCATTGCATGGTTGTTTCCGTTCATTTTCATTTCTGCAAATCGTTGGTCCGTTGTTTCTGTGTGCAAAGGAAAAGGTATTTCAGCTTACTTGTATCACTTGCCCCTTGCGTGGCAGCATTTGGCGCCGATGTGGTAGCCTGTGGCGTTCCTCAGCCCCTTTCCGACCCGGATTTACCCCCTACCTTTGCACCCAAGCGGCAGGGCAATGCTCCCGGCGCGTACCGCAGGCCCCGGCTCCGTCCTTCTTTTGGGCAGCCGGAGGGTATCGGGAGACCGATACCTTTATGGGATTGTTATAACAGGTATATCCCCAACCGACGAACGAAGCAAGAACAGAGTCAAGCTCGCTTGAACTATGTCTTGCAAGGAGGAGGAAGAGTAACACTCAATCCGTCTGCTACGGATTTTTGTGTCCTCAAAGACACAGCAAGGTGTCCTTTGAGTTACTCAAAGGGTTTCGGGTTACTCCCGAAACGACCTTGCCCCTTGCGGGGAGGGGCTTCCTCTCCGAAGTCGGGAAGCCTGTTTCCACCTGCGGTGCGTATGCCGAAGCTGCGCTTATGCCGTGACACCACTAAATCCATTGTAATATGAACGAGAACAAGACGAAAGACAGGGCGGAAACGCCCAAGTGGGGGCGGCACCCACGTGAAAGCCGCAAGTCGCACTGTGTGATGGTGCGTTTCGATGACGGGGAATGGCTCAGGTTTCTCGCCATGCACGGCAAGTCCGGCGTGGAGGCGAGGGCGGTATTTCTGAAGGCGCACTTCTTCGGGCAGCCCTTTCGGGTGCTGGTCACGGACAAGACACTGCTCGACTACTGCACGAAGCTGTCCGCTTTCCATGCGCAGTACCGCATGGTGGGCAACAATTACAACCAAGTGGTCAAGGAGCTGCGCTGCCATTTCTCCGAGAAGAAGGCGATGGCGTTGCTCTACAGGCTGGAGCAGTGCACGAAGGAACTGGCCGCAATCACGCGGCAGGTCGTTGAACTGTCAAGGGAGTTTCAGGAAAGATGGTCGCAAAAATCACGGTAGGAACGTCGCTGTACGGCGCGCTCGCCTACAACGGCATGAAGGTGAACGAGGGTGAGGGGAAGCTGCTTGCCGTGAACAAGGTCTTTGACGACGGCAGCGGGCGGGTGGACATCGCCCGTGCCGTGGAGGACTTCCGGCGCTATATGCCGGAGAACGTGCGTACACGGAACAAGGTCATCCACATCTCCCTCAATCCGCATCCCGACGACCGTCTGACGGACATGGAGATGGAACAGCTCGCACGGGAGTATCTGGAAAAGCTGGGCTACGGCGACCAGCCTTTTCTTATCTTCAAACACGAGGACATCGGACGCCACCACCTGCACATCGTTTCCGTCAATGTGGACGAGCGGGGCAGGCGGCTGAACAAGGACTTCATCCACCGCCGCAGCAAGCGTATCACCACCGAACTGGAACGCAAGTACGGCCTGCACCCCGCCGACCGCAGGCAGCACCGCCATGACAACCCCTTGCGGAAAGTGGACGTTTCGCAGGGCGACGTGAAGCGTCAGGTGGCGAACACCGCCAAGGCGGTCATGGCGGCTTACAGGTTCCAGACGATGGGCGAATACCGCGCCCTGCTCTCCCTCTACAACGTCACGGTGGAGGAAGCCCGTGGCAACGTGGACGGGCGCGAGTATCACGGGCTGGTCTATGCCGCCACCGACGATGCCGGGAACAGGGTGGGCAATCCTTTCAAGGCGTCCCGTATCGGGAAGTCCGTCGGCTATGAAGCTGTGCGGCGCAGGTTTGAATTTTCCAAAGGGCAGATCCGCGACAAGCGTCCGGCGGACAGGACACGCAAGACCGTCGCCGCCGCGCTCGCCCGGACATACCGCAAGGAGGAGTTCATCGCCCTGCTTCATGCAAAGGGCGTGGATGTGGTGTTCCGCCACACGGACGAGGGGCGCATCTACGGGGCGACCTTCATCGACCACCGCACGGGCTGCGTGCTGAACGGCTCACGCTTGGGCAGGGAGTTTTCCGCCAACGCCTTGCAGGAGCATTTCACCCTGCCGTATGCCGGCACTCCGCCGATACCGTTCACCATTACGGAGGACACGCCACAGGCAGACATCCGTTCCTATGAGGAACACGACGAGGGGCACTCCACCGGCTTGGGGCTGCTCGGTGGCGATGCGTCGGGCGCACAGGCTCAGGAAGCCGCCTTTGAGCGTGACCTCAAACACAGGCGGAAGAAACGCCGCAAGGGTTTGGGGCTGTAATTTATCCCTCCGCAGGGCATAGGGGATGAGGTCGGACTTCATCCTACATCAAGTCCGGCCTCATGTACCATGAAGTCCGGGGTGATGTATGCTCGCCTCCGTACCGTGCCTTGCGGAGATATTGTTCAACTTAAAAACAGAAACAGATTTATGTCACAACAGGAAGACGATTTGAGGGCATTGGCGAAAATCATGGATTTTCTGCGTGCCGTAAGCATTTTACTGGTGGTCATCCACCTCTATTGGTATTGTTATGAAGCCGTAAGGCTGTGGGGTATCGACATCGGCGTGGTGGACAGGGTACTGTTGAACTTCGACCGTACCGCAGGATTGTTCCGCTCCATCCTTTATACGAAACTCTTTGCGTTGGCGCTGCTGGCACTCTCGTGTCTGGGCACGAAAGGTGTCAAGGAGGAAAAAATCACGTGGGGAAGGATTTGGACGGTGCTTGCCGCAGGGCTGGTGCTGTTTTTTCTGAACTGGTGGATATTGTCCCTGCCGTTGCCCGTAGAGGCAAACGCGGCATTGTACACCGCCACCGTTGCGGCGGGCTATGTCTGCCTGCTGATGTCCGGCACATGGATGAGCCGCCTTCTGCGCACCAACCTCATGGAAGACGTGTTCAACGTGGAAAACGAGAGCTTCATGCAGGAAACGCGGCTCATCGAAAACGAGTATTCGGTGAACCTGCCCACACGCTTCTATTACAGGAAGAAGTGGAACGACGGGTACATCAACGTGGTAAACCCGTTCCGTGCGTCCATCGTGCTGGGCACGCCGGGCAGCGGAAAGTCGTATGCCGTGGTAAACAGTTTTATCAAGCAACAGATTGAGAAAGGTTATTCAATGTATATCTATGATTTCAAATTCAGCGACTTATCGACCATTGCCTACAACCACCTGATGAACCACCCGGAGGGATATAAGGTCAAGCCGAAGTTCTACGTGATAAACTTCGACGACCCGCGCCGCTCGCACCGCTGCAATCCCATTCACCCCGATTTCATGGAGGACATCACCGATGCCTATGAGAGTGCCTACACGATAATGCTCAATTTGAACAAGACTTGGGTGCAGAAACAGGGCGACTTCTTTGTGGAGTCTCCGATTATCCTGTTTGCCGCTGTGATATGGTTTTTGCGCATCTACAAGGACGGTAAGTATTGCACCTTTCCCCATGCCATTGAACTCTTGAACCGCCGTTACGAGGACGTGTTTCCTATTCTCACCAGCTATCCGGAGTTGGAAAATTACCTTTCCCCGTTTATGGACGCATGGCAAGGCGGCGCAATGGAACAGCTTGCCGGGCAGATAGCGTCGGCGAAGATACCGCTATCCCGCATGATTTCCCCGCAGCTCTATTGGGTCATGTCCGACAGCGAGTTTACCCTCGACATCAACAATCCCGACGAGCCGAAAATACTCTGTGTCGGTAACAATCCCGACCGCCAGAACATTTACGGCGCGGCATTGGGCTTGTACAATTCACGCATCGTGAAGCTCATCAACAAAAAGGGCAAGCTGAAGTCGGCGGTGATTATTGACGAGCTGCCCACCATTTACTTCAAGGGGCTGGACAACCTTATCGCCACCGCCCGAAGCAACAAGGTGGCTGTCTGCCTCGGTTTTCAGGACTTCTCACAGTTGAAGCGCGACTACGGCGACAAGGAAGCCGCCGTAGTGATGAACACGGTGGGCAACATCTTCTCCGGTCAGGTGGTGGGCGAGACCGCCAAAAACCTTTCGGAGCGTTTCGGCAAAATCTTGCAGAAGCGGCAGAGCATCACCATCAACCGTGAGGACAAATCCACCTCCATCAACACGCAGATGGAGAGCCTTATCCCGGCGAGCAAGATTTCCACACTCACGCAGGGCATGTTCGTCGGCGCGGTGGCGGACAACTTCAATGAGCGCATCGAGCAGAAAATCTTTCATTGCGAAATAGTGGTGGATGCCGAAAAGGTGAAACGCGAGGAACAGGCATACAAGCCTATCCCCGTCATCACGGACTTCACCGATGCCGACGGCAACGACCGCATGAAGGAGATGATTCAGGAGAACTACAACCGCATCCGTGCCGAGGTACGGCAGATTGTCGCCGACGAGTTGCAGCGCATCCAGTCCGACCCGGAACTGCAACACCTCTTGCAGGGCAAGTAAAAAACGCCACAGGCGAAAAAAGGAAAATCCGTAACTCGGCTGTTCTTTTCAGACCGGGTTACGGATTTTCCCTTATAATGAAGAACGCCCCCCAAGTATGCTGCCTTGCGGCTCGCCTGGGAGGCTTATTATCTTTTAGTTTATAACTGTCTTGTTAATCTTGTGATGCAAAGGTAGGCATTTTTTCTTGAATGGCAAGCGCATGAAGCCGGAAAAATGACTATTTCCAGATTTTTTCGTTTTCCCAACCTTCGGCAAAGCCCATTGCGGAAAGTGACGCTACGCCTTTATATTCATCGACCAACGCTTTCAGCCTATCCTTGAATGAAGAAGTGGGATTGGCTGTCTGTAAGAGGTATCCCAACATACAGAAGAAATAATACACCTTGCCACGCTGTACCGTATCAGGATTGCTTATCCATACCAGCCTTTTGGAAAAATGCAGTTTTTCAGGCACGATGCTCATTTCCCTATTCCAAAGCCTTGCATGGTGGGCGCACAAGTTGCGCACGTAGTTCATGGTATGCAGCCATGAGCAGAATGTCTTTGGAGGCAAGCCGAAATAATCGGCTATGCCGTTGATGTCCGCCCTGCTCTTCAATCCCGTACAGATACGTGACAGGTGATTGAAATACATGATTTCCACACTCATCCACGAAGGGGGATTGACCGGATTGTCATATTTGTTCCGGTAGTGCTGGATGAACACCTCAGCCCGGTTACTGTGCAATTGGTCGCTGATATGTTTCTGGATTTCGGCATACACATCGAATGTCACGATGGAGCCGTCACGCAACACACGTCGTTCCGGAGCTTTGAATATGGAAGGATTATCTTGCCAATGGGAACCGTATTTGTGGCTCAACTGATAAATGATTTGTGTCCGGATGGCTATTTCCAGCCGTTCAATGGCATCGAATACGAGCAGGCGTAATTTTCGGTCAAACACGTACAAGTCATACACCATATCCCATGTCGTGCCTTCCTTGAAACTGTCAATGATTGTGCCGTTCTCCTTTTTCATATAGGGCAGCATATAGGCACTGAGCCGGTAATAGCTGATGTTGGCGAGCAGTCTTTCCGCCCGCGGTATGTCCGGAACAGACATGCCCCTTGACTGCAAAAGGGCGACTTGTTCCGTGTAGCTCAAAGGCGGTTTCTTATATGTTTCCATTCTGTATGTGCATTATAAAATTGAGCCACTTCTTGAAGTGGCGAGCCTTAGCTTTTTCCATCTAAGGGCGATGATGGATACAAAAGTAACCTTTTTCATGGAGAAAACAGACAAGAAATAGCCTTTTCTTCATGGAGACGTATAAAAAACAGGCAAGGAGACGCTTCACGCGCCCCCTTGCCCCAACTCAAAAGGAAATATACAAAAGAACATGGTTTATCTTTTCCGCATCCGTTCCCGTTCTTCGTCTTGCACCATACGCTGGTTCAGTTTCTCCGAAGCCCGGTCAAAGAAATAGGTGCGGCTGCCGTTTTTCCGTCCCTTGATGGCGGCATAGGTGTTATAGCATTGGCTGTCTTTGATTTCCAGCCCGAATATACGGGAGAAGTGCCCCAACAGTTCCCCCATGCCGGTTTCTCCTCCATTGATATATTTCAATGTGTCAAGTCCGTACAGCAGTTCTATCAGGTCCACGGTGCTGCCCGTCCACCGCATGGAAGGGGCATCGGCAGGTATGTCATTTTTCTTTTCGTCTTGGGAGGGGATGAAGGATAGTGGCGGCACTTGGCTATGTGGCATGGAAATGTGCTTCAGCATCTTGCGCACGAAGGCGAGGGCTTTGCGCACGTACACGCTGTGGTGGGTGCCCGTATCTTGCAGGGCTTTGTGGTATTGCAGTTCCGTTTCCGCATAGCTCAACGCGGGCAACGGATGGCAGGGGCTTGCCGCTCCCGTGCAGAGCGAAATGACCGTTGCTACGAACTCGTTGTATGCCGCACTTAGCCCGTTGCGGCTTTCGGGGTTGTCTATCAACCGGAAAAACTCCGTTTCCGTCAATATGAGATGTTCCATTTTTCTTCAGTTTTATGTTGTTACACTTGGGTTGAAGTGTGCGCACATAAAACTATCGGGCAAACGGCAGTCCAACGGAGAGAGTTTTTTTGCGGTTTGTTTTGCAACAGGCTGATAGACAGGGATATGTTTGATGAAAATAATTTTGGATACCCCAAAAAGGATTTCCGGAAGTGTTCAGATTATGAACACCTGTTCATAATCTGAACAGTCTTTTGAGCAGGGAAGCGTCCGTTTTCTGAACACTTGCGCCATCGCTCTTGCGGTACACGGCTTTCAGCGAGCCGTCCTTGTACGCCTTTATTCCGTCCCGTACCCATTCGCTTTCGGACAAATCCCCAAGGAACAGGCGGCAGCCATTCCCTGCAATGACGGGTATTGTGCAGAGGATGATTTCATCCAGCAGGTGCATCCGAGCCATGCCGTTGATGATGCTTGCGGTGGTGGTATTGGCTTCTATGAAATAGGTTGCAGAGGTCTTGTCAAGCACCAGCATGGTGAGTGAGGTGTATTCGGAAAGCGGACGGGCGGTTTCCTTCATTTCGGCAATCCCGAACCTGTCCGGCGTGTCGGTCTTGGAAAGCCATTTCTGCGCTTCCCCTGAACTGTCCGCAAGGCATCCGTCCATCGTGAGGACGGCGAATAATACGACTTTTCCCATTCGGTCTTTTTTAGTGGTTATGACCGAAGCCGACAAAAATAGCGTGCAATGCACACTACTTTCAAGCGACGGCTCTGGTAAAGCCTTTACAGAGAGTACGTGACTGCACGCTATGCCAAGGCATAGCATAAGCATCACGCAATCGCCTCTGTAGTTCCAATTTACCAGATTTTCGCTTGAAACGCCTTGCGGTCTTATTCTATACTATATCTTCATCGGGCAGAAATCTTTACTTTCCACACCCGATTTTTCTCAAATGTTGCTACAAAGGTAGCCTTTTTCCTGTAATTCCTTTCATTTTTTTACTATTTTCTATTCTATTCCGTATGCGTCTATCTTGTTGTACAGGGTGGTACGCCCGATGCCGAGTAATTTTGCTGCCAACGTGCGGTTGCCCTTTGACTGTTCCAAGGCACGGAGTATCCGCGTCTTTTCCATGTCGCTTAATGACAAAATATCATCAGCCGCCGGCGGCATTTCGTCAAAATCAAACGTGTCCGCCGTGACCGTATTGCCTTCTGTATGCAGCACCGCCATGCGCACGACCCGTTTCAGTTCCCTCACGTTGCCGCCCCATGTGTATGCAAGCAGTTGTTTCTTCGCTTCCGCGTCAAAGCCTTTCACCTGCTTCTCAAATTCCTCGTTGGCAAGTTGCCGGAAGAAGTCAGCTAATGGCATAATGTCCTCCTTGCATTCACGCAATGGCGGTATATGCAGGGTGTATTCCTTCAACCGTTGGTAGAGGTCAGCCCGGAAACGCTTTTCGGCGATGGCGGTCTGCAATTCCTCGTTGGTAGCGGCGATGATACGCACATCGGCTTTCTTGTCCTTGCTGCCGCCCGTGGGTCTGTACCGTTTGGCTTCCAGCGCACGGAGCAGCATCTGTTGCACTTCCGGTGGCAGGTTGCCTATCTCGTCGAGGAACAACGTGCCTCCGGCGGCTTCCTCCCAAAAGCCTTGCTTCTTGCTTTCGGCTCCCGTGAACGCCCCTTTCTCGTGTCCGAACAGGGCGGATGCAGCAAGCTCTTTCGACAGCAGTCCGCAATCCACGGGTATGAATGGCCCCGCCGACCGTTTGCTCCTTGCGTGTATCTTCTCGGCTATGTGTTCCTTGCCCGTGCCGCTCTCGCCCAGTATCAGGACGCTCATGTTGGTGGTGGCAACCAGCTTTATCTTGTGGTCTATCTCACGGAAAGCCGCGCTCTGCCGCTCGTAAATCGGTGCTTCGTGCCGCTCCATCCTTTTCCGTAAGGTTTTCAGGAGCGGAAATAGGTTGTCCTCAATCAGCTTCTTCGGGATGTAGTCCTCCGCACCCAATTTCATAGACCGGACGGCGGTGGGCACTTCGTCATAGTCGGTCATGACGATGTAGGGATTGTTCCTGCCTTGCTTCCGCAGTTCTTCCAGCAGGGCGATGCCGTCACCGTCGGGCAGGCGCATGTCGGCAAGCACGATGTCGTCCTCCTGCATCTTTGCAAACAGCTTCCGTGCGCCGTTGCAGGTGGAAGTGGCTACACTTTGGTATCCCTTGTTTTCCAACAGGCGGCACACAAAGTCGGAATAGATGATGTTGTCCTCAATGACGATTATTCTGCCCATCGTTCCGCCTCCTTTCTTGCCAAATCAACTATCAACTCACCTTGTGCCAATACTGCACCTACGGCTGTACTCAATTCTTCATCCGATACGCTCTCCTTATGGATAACATCATACAGCACTTTCAGCGGCTGTTCCGCCTTTATCAGCATCCACGAGCTTCTCAAATGATGTACCCAGTTATCCAACGCCTTCATGTCCTTTGCTTCCTCCGCCTTGCGCACTTCCTCCATGTTGGATTGCGTAGTGGTCACTAACTTTTCCAATGTGCGCCGTTTGTCACCGAAAGCGAGCAGAGGCGAGAGGTCTATGCGGCTTGTTTTGTTCCGCTCGATGCAGTTTTCCGTGACGGCAAGCAGTTCGTCTATGGAATAGGGCTTGTATAGCACGGCAGCAAAACCTTTCCTTTTCAGTTCCTCTTCCTCCACGTAGCCTGCGGCGGTGGCGGCAACAACGGGGATGGTCTGCGAGTTGCCGATTTCCGATGTGCGCATCAGTTCCAATACCTCGTAGCCGTTTACCTCCGGCATCTTCAGGTCGGTTATCAGCAGGTCGTAATCCTTTGTGCGCATCAGGTCTGTCAGTTTATCCACCGTCAGGCAGGTGTCGCACTCCACGCCGCTTTGCTTATACATTTCCTTCATCATGTCCAGCAACATCCCGTTGTTGTCTATCGCCAGCACGGAGCAGCCGGAGAGCGTGGAACGTTGAGCGTTTGTCTTTTCGATGGCCGTTGTTTCCTCCGCCTTAGGCAAAGGAAGGCTCACGGTGAAACGGCTTCCCTTGCCCGGTTCGCTTTCCACTGTGATGCTTCCTTTCAGCAGTTTCACCGTATCGGCTACGATGGCAAGCCCCAGCCCGAAGCCGTCTTCCGTCACGGCATTGCCCTGCCGCTCAAAAGGGATGAATATCCGCTGTTGCTGTTCCTTTGTTATGCCCGTACCAGTGTCTTCCACTACTAACGTGAAGACATTGTTCTTATAATCGGTACTTAATGTGACTGTTCCGCTTTGTGTAAACTTGATGGCATTGGATAGCAGGTTACCGCCGATGCTCAGGATGCGGTTCTTGTCGCCGCCTACTATCTCGTCCGCTTGTTTTTTCACCGTGAATGTGAGTTGTTTACCTTTCGCCAAAGGCGCAAATTCCGTTTTCAAGGTCTCGGCGATGGAGCATAGCTTGAACGGCTTGATACTTGGCGTTTCCTTGCCGCTGTCCAGTCGGAAATACACAAGCAGGCTGTTAATCATCCAAGCCATGCGTCTAGCGGCATCGTGGATGGTCTGTGCGTGGCGCATCCGGCTGTCCGCTTCCGTGTCGTTCTGTAGCAGTTCGGCGTTGCCGCTGATGGCGGTCAATGGGGTGCGCAGTTCGTGGGTGACGTTCTGGATGAGGTTACGCCGCAGCTTGATTAGCTTCTCATTCTCTTCGTTGCTCTCCTGCAACTCGCCGATGAGCTTCTCGCGCCGCTTCCGCTCGTTGTCGTTGCGTTTCATTTCCCGGTGGATGGCGAGGTACGACAGGAACAGCAGGATGATGGCGGCGGATATGGTGGCGGTGAACAGCCGCACGGACAACGCCTGCGCCTCGGCTATTTCCCGTTCACGCTGAACAAAAGCGTTTTGCGCCTGTATATCAAGGTCACCGATTAATCTGTTCAGTTGGATGTTCAGTGTCCTGTTGCGGTTGCGCAGACTGTCGGCGTAGGCATCCATTTCCGCCGTTTGCCGCAGTTGCAGGGCTATCAAGCTGTCGCTGAACTGGTGCAATTCTTTGGCGGAAGGGAGTACCTGAACGGTTTTCTTACCTCCGAACACTCCTGCCAGTCCGCTTTTCTTCTGTTTCACGGTACGAATACGTGTTGCTCGCTTTGCTACTTCGGGCAGGTGGTTCACCAAAAGGCTGTCCGCTTCGCCTTGCTGTTCTATCGCTTCCATGATATGGCACAAGTGAAGTTCCTTATCTGATAGCAGGGTACAAAGAGTGTCTATCTGTTCTGGATGTACATACGTCATGCAATGGAGCTTCAAAGCTCGCAACAAACTGTCTGTATGCAGTCGTTGGTTATGATAATTACGATAATCCGTATCATTCCACCCAATGACACCCTCGCCCAACAGGGCAAGCTGGGTGATATGGCGGTGGGCGGTGTTGATGTCGCGGCGTACCTGTTGTATCTCACTTACACCCATTTCAATATTACGCATACGCTTACGTTCATATACAATAACACCTACCATACTACCAATAATAAGCAGTAATAACACATAGCCCAATAATATTTTCTGATTTAATTTCATTTGATTGAAACTTTATTTCTCTTGTATCTTTCGCAACTTACCCACCGCCTTCTCCAACGATTCCTCCGGCTTGATGATGTTGTAATTTCCCCAAAAGCCCTTGTCGAAGAACAGCGAGGCATCATCGGAAAGAATTTGGTCTTTCCCGAAGGCTTCACGGATGGGAATATCGGTGGTGGACGGCTTGATGTCCGTTACTACCATTTCTGATACAACAGCATAGCTGGTGGAGAACAGCCTGCGCCGCCAATCGCATTTGAAACGGAGTTCGTTGCGGACATAACTCAGGTAGGTCTTGCCATCGTGGTCGGTGTAATTGACCTGATAAGCTACTTCCACAGGTTTGAAGCGCAAGCCGAAAGGTTTACTGTGCAGGATGGCTTGCGTAGCCTTGTAACGGTCGCTCGTGTCGAGGAAGAACTCGGCACGGGTGAAGGAGAGGCGTTCCTTGTCGATGTAAAACTTGCCGTAATAGAGGGCGTAAGGCAGTTTGCGGTTGGGCGTGAAGCTCACCACGTATTGCGGACGCTGGTCGATGGCGGTCGGTTCCTCAAAATGGAAGTCATAGCACGGGAGAACTTCGGGACTGAGCAACAAGTCAGGATTCTTCACCACATCCAGATAAATGGATGCGTTAGGCCCGCCCAATAGCTTTACGGCTAAAGTATCGCTTGCCTTCGGACTAAGCAGGCGACGGCCTTTGAGGATACGTACCCGGTCGTGGCCGGCATCTTGCGTGTAGGGTGTCTTGTGTAAGTCGATGACGGCTTCGGCAATGTTGATGTAGCGTCTGCGCTTGCGGGAGGTTTCCCGATAGAAACCAGTCAGTCGGTCGGCCACGGTACTGTAATTGGCAGGTATTTTCCGGATAGCTTCCTCTACCAACTCGCGCGGATTGCGTCCGCTGACGACAACCTCATTCAGCATCAACGTGGAGGGTGTAAGCCAGACGGTGGATAAGTCCGAATCTCCTTCTTTCAGACGGATACGGGCATTGGCGTAACCCAAATGCGACACTTCGAGCGTGGTATTGCCTACCGGTTCTTTCACCTTGAACGTAAATTCGCCGTCGGCATTGGTCACGGTGGACTCCGTGCTTCCGGCGATGGACACATTGGCGTAAGACAAGACCCGCTTGTCCGACTTGTCTTTTACCGTACCGCTGATGGTTACATACTTGTTTTCATCTTTCGGAATGTTGATAGCCTTTGCCGGAGCCAAATACAGCAGGAAAAGGCAGAACAGAATGTACTTGTTAGTTTTCATATCTCTATATAATTTTAGGTGTTACAGATTATCTTGCTTCAACCGTTCCACAAAGTGGTCAATCCGTTGCATCTCCTTGGGGATGTCGATGCCTTGCGGACAGTCGGGCGAACACTGGTTGCACCCGATACAGTGGTTGGCTTGGCGGAGCTTCGGCACGCTGCGGTCGTAACCGACAAGGAAAGCGCGGCGGGCACGGCGGTAGTCCTCGTCCTGACCGCTGCGGGGCATATTCCCCTCGTTGATACATTTGTTGTAATGCAGCAGGATGGCGGGTATGTCTATTCCGTAAGGGCAAGGCATACAATACTTGCAGTCGTTGCAAGGGATGGTCTGATACTGCACCATCAGGTTTGCCGTTTCTTGCAGGAAGGCGAACTCATCTTCCGACAGGGGATGCAGAGGCGAATAAGTGCGCAGGTTGTCTTGCAGATGCTCCATATAGGTCATACCGCTGAGGACAGTCAGCACACCGGGAAAACTTCCGGCGAAGCGGAACGCCCACGATGCCACGCTCTGCCCGGATTCACGCTGTTTCAACTTGGTGACGATGTGGTCGTGTACTTTGGAGAGCCGTCCGCCCAACAGCGGTTCCATAACGACAGCGGGGATGTTCCGCTTCGCCAGTTCGCCGTAGAGGTATTCGGCATTGACGTTGATGCCCGATGCGTGCCGCCAGTCAAGGTAGTTGAGCTGTATCTGCACAAAATCCCACGGTATGCCGGATTCCTGCAACATATAGTCGAACACCCGCACATCGCCGTGGAACGAAAAGCCCAGCTTGCGGATGCGCCCCGCCTCTTTCTCTTTGAGGATGAAGTCGGCAATGCCGCAATCGTACAGCCGTCCGCGCATTTCCTCCATTCCCGCGCCCGTGCCGAGGATGTGGAACAGGTAGTAATCGAAATAATCCGTCCGCAGGTGCTTGAACGAATCCCGGTACATCTTCACACTGGCATCGTGCAACTCCTTGCCACGAAGCCCTGCCCCGTAGAGGCGGTGGTTGGACATCTTCGTGGCAATGTAATACGAGTCGCGCGGATGTCGGCTGAGGGCAATGCCCGTCGCTTCCTCCGACAGCCCCTGACAATAAGGCGGCGCGGTGTCGAAATAGTTCACGCCGTGCGCCAGCGCATAGTCCACCAGCCGGTTTACTTCTTCTTGGTCCACCACTTGCCCCTCGCCGTCGGGATTGGGCATCATCGGCCAGCGCATACAGCCGTAGCCGAGCAGCGACACACGGTCACCCGTCAGCGTCCGGTAGGTCATCTCTCCGCCGGGTTCGCCTGCATTGGCTGATGTTAATGAGCCTTGCCTATCACCACAAGCCGTCAGTCCTGCGGTCGCCATTCCAGCCGCTCCCGCTATCTTGAAGAAGTCGCGGCGGGAGATTGTTCTGTTGTTTTTGTTCTCCATATATCTGCATTTTGTAATTACAATTTATTTCTTGCCTTATCTGGGCCTCCGACAGCCCTTGCGGAAAATTATAAGCACCGTCGTAGGCTGACGAAAGCACTTGCGGAAAATTTCAAGCGTTGTCGCCAGCGACGACAGTGCTTGCAGAAAATTATAAGTGCTGTCGACGGGCGACAATGGTGCTTGCGGAAGATTTTTAGCCTTGCCAACTATCCTGAGATGAGTCCGGAACTTATCCTACATCAGTCCGGATGTGATGTAGGATGAAGTCCGGACTGATGGTACATCAAGTCCGACCTCATCTTATATCTCCCTGTGCACCTCGTGCCCTTCCACGTAAATCGCGCTGAACGGACGTGCCGGACAAAGGTTCTCGCAAGCCCCGCAGCCGATACAACGCTCCACGTTGATGGCCGGAATCTTGGGCGAATCGGGATTGGCGGCATCCGAGGGTATCATCAGTATGGCTCCCGTCGGACAATGGCGGGCACAGTTGCCGCACTCCACGCCATCGGTCAGCGGCACACAATTCTCCTTGACCCATACGGCGTGTCCTATCTGCGTGGCGGATTTCTCCGCTGCGGTTATCGGGCGTATAGCTCCGGCAGGACAGACTTCGCTGCACTTCGTACATTCCGGTCGGCAGTAGCCACGCTCATAACCCATTTCTGGCTGCATCAGCTTCGTCAGGTCGGTGGACGGGCGAAGTACCCCGTTGGGGCATACCGACACGCAGAGCTGGCAGGCGGTGCAATGCCGGGCGAAGTCGCGTGCGCTCAATGCTCCCGGTGGCACTATCGGGGTCTTGCGGTCGGGGATTTTCTTGCTCTCGATAATCGCCAAGCCTCCGTCCACTTTCTTTTCCTGTGCCTTTAACGCGGCAGTTGTGGCAACCAAAGCCGTGGCGGTCAGAAACGAGCGGCGGGCATCGTTGATTTGCTCTGCTGAAATTTTAGATTCAGCAGCTTTCGGTTGTGCGGCTTCCTTTGCCGGATGCTTGTAGCTGATGGCTCCCTTATGGCATTTTCCGATGCAATCCATACAAGCCACGCAACGGCTGTAATCAATCCGATGGTTGGCGATGTCGATACAAGCCGCCTTGCAATTCCGGGCACACAGTTTGCAGTTTACGCATTTGTCCTTGTCAATCACCGGCTTCAACCACGAGAAACGGGCAAGGAACCCCAGCACCGTACCTACCGGACAGATAGTATTGCAGTAAATCCGTCCGTTCCGCCACGCCAATACTCCTATTATAATAAAGGAGAGCAAAGCGATAAAGAAGGTCGGCAGGCTTTTCAGCCACACCTCCGTTTCATAGAAGGCGTAACTGTCGGCTCGCTCCGCAAAATAAGCGAGCAGGTTGTTCCCCCAGCCGTATATCGGGGCGAACAGGTTGCCGGCTATCCGCCCGTATGAACTGTACGGCGCGAGCAATGCCACTAATGAGCCAATCCCGGCTATCATCGCAATGATGAAGACCGCCAGCACACTATACCGCAACCACGATTTGGCGGGAGAATAGCCGTAACGGTTCTTTTTCTGTTTCTTGCCCACCCAAGCGATGATGTCCTGCATCACGCCTAATGGACAAATGATTGAGCAGTACACCCGTCCGAAGGCAAGTGTCAGCAGCACGAGGAACACCACAACTCCCACATTCAACGCCAAGAGCGCAGGCAGGAACTGTATTTTGGCCGTCCAGCCCAACCAAGCGTGCAGCGTCCCCGTGAAGTCGAGGAACAACAGCGTGACGGCGGTGAAGAACAGGACGGCGAGCGTCAGTCTGATTTTGCGTAACATACTTCTCAACTGTTTTTATGGAACTTATATCGTAACCAAACCACCCCGTCCTCCATCTCTTTCACAGATAGCAGTTCAAGCGACTGCCCTTGCGAGGGATTTCCTTTGCCAATATAATGGAAGATGGATGTGGAGCCTGCTGAACCGTCGATGCCCGGATATATGACAAGGCTCAACTCGTCTATCAGTCCGGCTTGCAGGAACGCACCGTCTATGATGCCTCCGCCTTGCAGCGAGAGTGATTCCACGCCAAAGGTCTCCGCCAATGTATGCATCGCCGTGCGGAGGTCATCGCCTTTTGATCCGGCAAACAGATAGGAGATTCCTTTCTTCTGAAGATACTCCAAATAGAACGCAGGAGCCGTTTCAGGCAGGATGCAGACGATGCTGTCGCCCCTTACGGTAGCGGATTCATAGAGAATGTCCGCATCCGGGTCGGCTACCACAAAGAGACGGGTTGAAGTGCGCTCGGCAATAAACGGTGCAGGATGAGCTAACGGCGTGGTGTCCTGCGTATGAAATTTCTTTGGGAAATAGCCTTCACACAACGTGTTCTTGCCGAACATCCAAACATCGGTATTCAACTGGCGACCAATGGCAGCATAGATGCCCATCAATTCGCCCTTGTTTTTTCCATTGAACGGTTCCGTCCAGCGGTTGGTCAGCAGCCGGCCATCTACGGAACTCATTACGTGACAAATAATTTGCGGGTACATATCGTTATCAATTTAGTTTATAATCCGGGGTCAATAGATAGTGCTTGGGCTGCTGTCCGAACACCTGCCGATACAAAAGAGCCAATATGCGTGGCTCGTGGAAGCCGAACTCTCCGGCTACCTGCTCCAACGGACAGCCACCGTTGCGGACACGCTTCTTGATGTATTCCATCATCTTGACGCGGACATACTCGGCAAGCGTCTTTCCCGTCTCTGCCCGCACAAGGTCGTTCAGGTAAGCGGGCGAGAGGAAAGGCAAGGCGGATTCTACCTTGATGATACCGCCGTCCACGGACTTCTGTCCGCTTATGGAGAAATATCGGACAAGCGTCTTGTCCAAAGTCGCCAGATATTCCCCGTCGATGTCGGTACGGCAGGCGAACTGGCGCTCATAGAAGCGGACGCAGTAGTCCAGCAGCAGTTCCAGCCCGGCAGATACCAGCCGCAGGCTGTGCCGGTCGATGTCACGCCGCAGTTCCTCGTGGATATGTTCCAGACGGTCTTGCACGATTCGCTTCTCTTGCAGGGATAGGTGCAGCGACTCGTTTTCCCGGTAATCAAAAAAGGCATAGTCGGCTTTCTTGAATACAAGGCTCTTGGTGCTGAACAGTTCCGGATGGAAGAGGATGCCGGATATGCTTCCGTCCACCGCATCCTCCCGGCTGACGCGCACGATGTCGCCCGGCTTCGTAAATACCAGCGTGCCATATTGGAAATCGGCGCACTTTCTGCCATAACGCGCTTCGCCGCATCGTGTCTGGACAAAGCGGATGGCGTAGAAGTTGCCCGTAAAGCATAATGTATCGTCGTCCTCTAAGCGTGCCGGGTCGATGACGGCCACTTCCGGGTGCAACGTCGGCTGCCGCATCTGTTTGTTAAACTCGTCTATGGTAAATGTCCGTATATCGTTCATTACTATTTGTTTTATGTCTTGATACAAAAATACCGCTTCCGCCGTGGCGCGTCCATACACAGATTACGGATTGAAGCACCAAATTCAACGAAAGCGGCAAGAGGGTTTTATCAAGGGTCAGACCTTTGATAGGCTAAGGTCCGACCTTAGGGTATCTCATGTCCGACCTGAGCCTGCCTCATGTCCGGGATGAGATAGGCTCATCACAGATGTTTTCCAAAGAACTCCGTCAGCTTGCCCACCGCCTTTTCCACGTACTCCGGCACCCAATACGTTTGGATGTGCCGTGCGCCGGGGATAAGATACAGTTCCTTATCGTTGGTTCCCGTGGCTTTGCTGAAACATTGTTCGGTCATATAGAACGTGTCGGCATTGCTGCCCGCCATCATCAGAAGCGGTTGGTTAATGAGATACATCCCCTCGCTGGCATCGAATGCCATCAGGTCCACTAAGCTGCTCTTTGTGTAGCGGAAGGTGGAGCCGGGATGTGCATGTGTCTGGAGATAGTACTCGTAGCCATCGCGGTAGAGGTCATACGGAAGCTGTTTGGCCTGCTCAGGTGTCATACCACTCATGTCGCCCACATATTCAGGTGCTTCGCCATTGGCTTCTTTCTGACGGGCGGCACAGGCATCGGTCAGACGTTCCTGCACATCGCCCATTTGTGAATCGAGGAATCCGTTGCGGCGCACCAGTCCGGAGTTGAACATACTGAGTGTGGCGACTGCCTTGAAACGTTTGTCGGTCTGCGCGGCTTTCAGCGTATAGCCGCCACCTCCACAAATGCCGAGGATGCCGATGCGGGCTACATCTACTCCGGGATATTGTGCCAGGATGTCGGCGGCACGGTGGATGTCCTCTATGCGGTTGGCGGGTTTGTCCACGTTGCGCGGCTCTCCCTCGCTTCCGCCCTGATAGGCTGCATCAAAGGCAAGGCAGATGTAGCCCTGCTCTGCCATCCGTTGGCTGTACAGACCTGCCACCTGCTCCTTACAGCCTCCGTTGGGATGCGCCACGACAAGAGCGGGATAGGTTTTCGCCGTGTCATAACCGGCAGGCGTATAAACATTGGCAACCATCGTCAAACCGTTCAATTCGTAGGTGATGCGATGAATGTTCACCTTGCCCGGCTCGTTCTTGGTAATGGCTCCTTGATAGGCCAACCCGAAAGGATTGGAGTTGTGACTCTTTATCGTGTTGAAATCAACTGTGGTAAAAGGTTCTGTTACCTTTTGATCCGTCTTTCCCATGACATTGGTCGTGCCACAAAAAAACAGTGAGAGGCACAACGCAGCCGTTAAAAATCTATTCATATTCATAGTGCTTTTATTATATAGAGTTTACTCAGTTAGAACCTATTTAATTGGACGCATCCGATGCAGAAGGCGTATAAGTATGGTCGTATGTGTAATCTTGGAAGTTTCCGAAGTTCCAGTCACCGTAGGAAATGTTGAATGACCTTCCCGCATCGCCAAGGTCAATGGCACGGATGGCAGCCATTTCCTCATCGGAGAGTTCAAAGTCGAAGATGCTGATGTTTTCGAGGATGTGGTCAGGGTTGGTCGAACCGGGAACAGGACAAAGACCTTCCTGCATGTGCCAGCGGAGAATTACCTGATACACCGTCTTCCCATGTGCGTCAGCTATTTGTTGGAGCGTGGCATTATCAACGTCACCTCTGTTGTGGTTCAGCGGATACCAACATTCCACCTGAATATCGTAGTTGTCCGCATAGAGTTGTCTGGCCTCCCTTCTTTGGGCAAGCGGATGACACTCTATCTGTGCCATTTGCGGTTTGATTTCCGCATTTTCCATGATATAGTTGAATGCCTCCATGCGGTTGTCGAAATTGCTGATGCCGAGCGCACGTATCCTGCCTGCCTTATACTCGTTTTCCATCACCCGCCAACAGGCAAGGATGTCTTCCAAAGTGCCGGCCGGGTGGTGTATATATACGAGGTCGATGTAATCCACCTGTAACCGTTGGAGCATTCCCTCAAACGCATTCTGTGCATCTGCAAGGTCTCCCGATATTTTGCTCGTCAACCAGATTTCCTCTCGTGGAACGCCGCTTTCCCTTATTCCCCAACCGACGCCACGCTCATTATAGTAAAACATGGCATCGTCCAGATGACGATACCCCGACTGAAGTGCTGAGATGACCATGCCGCGAACCGTCTCGTTAAGTTCCTGCCGCTGGTTGGCTCCTTCCATGCTTTGCACTTGAGTGCCAAGCCCAAAACGAGGCATCATAACACCATTGTTCAGCCTTACAAGCGGAACTCCAGCAACTGATGTGATACGGGATACCGCCTGAGGGCCTCCGTCGGGAGTGTCTCCGCCCGGTGCAGGCTGGGTCACCTGATGGTCGAAATTGACAGCAATGGTATCGTTCTCTTCACCGTTGATTTCAGTACCCGGTTCTTCCGTAGTGTTTTCCGAATCCCCACATGAGGGCAGGAGAAACATGCCAAGCAGCAAAATGGATGCTACCATGAGCTTTGATAAATAGGTTGCTTTCATATTTTGTTATTTGATAAATTTTACGAGCATATCATTTACATTCCCTTAATACTTCGAACAACTCATCCCTTGTGAATTGCTTGCAACAGCCCGGCATCAACAGGCAGGTATCGGCAGCGGCACGGAGCACCGTTTCGTCCGTAATACCTAACTCACTCCAATGGGTAGGCAGGCCGATTTCCTTGATGAAGGCTTCAAGAGCATCAATACCAAGTGCGGCGGTCTGCTCCACGGTATCGCCCTTTACGTTCCACACCCGTTCCGCCATACGCGCCAGTTTCTCCTTGCCCTCGGTCAGCAGGTGACGGTAGAGTGTGGGATGGATGATAGCTAATGCCCTACCGTGATTGCAGTCGGTATAAGCGCCGACAGCGTGCTCCAGCATGTGGCATTGGAAGTCGGTCTGCTTGCCAAGTTTCAGCAGGCTGTTCTCGGCAAGGGCGGAGTTCCACATCAGTTCGCCACGGGCAAAGTCATTGTCCGGGTCGGCAATCAGGGCACGCAGATTCTTGATGACATTGCGCATCACCGCCTCGTTGATTTCATCGGAAAGGTTGTCGGTTTGCGGCTTGCCCATATAGGTCTCCATACAATGGCTCAATGTGTCGAATGCTCCGCTGATGACTTGTCCCATCGGGAGTGTCTTGGTAAGGTCGCTATCCAGGATGGCAAAACTGTGATATGCTCCGACCAACGGTTGCTTCAGCTTCTTTTCGGTGTGGGTGATGACCGCCCCGTTGTTCTGCTCCGCACCTGTTCCCGATGCCGTAACGACAGCACCCATCGGTACAAATTCGTTGGGATACCGATGCTTCGTGTACTGCATCTCCCAGATGTCCTCGTCTAACTTTGCTTGTGCCGAAACTATCTTACAGCAGTCGATGACCGAACCTCCGCCCACGGCAAGGATGAAGTCTATACTGTTTTCACGCACCAGCCGTGCACCCTCCTGCACCTTGGCATAGGTAGGATTGGGCATAATTCCGCCGAAGTCCACCACATCCTTTCCGCACTCGTGCAGCCAATCCACAACCTTGTCATACAATCCCGTGCGTTTCAGCGAGCCGCCACCGTATGCTAACAGCACATTCTTGCCCACAAGTCTCATTTCTTCTTTTATCGCGCCCTCGGCGCACCCCTTGCCAAAATGTTGGCGGACGGGATATTGATATGTAAAATTGTTCATCTTTTTTCTATTTTTTATCATTCATCATTTTTCGGGAAAAAGAACGGAAGCGCATTGTAGATGTATTCCATTGTCGGACGGTATTCGTGCCGTGCCCCTTTTTTTTCGTGGAAAGTCATATTGTCCGTGTTGAACACCTCCGGCAAGCGTGCCATCCCTTCGATTTGCAGCAAGGTTTCGCTGTATGCCGAATCACTTGTTCCGCTTGCCGCCCAAATATAGAACCCAGTGCCGGCGTATGCGGATTGTCGCACCTTGTCAGCAAGATAAGCCGCCGTTTCATCGGGACGGTTCATTCCGGCAAACCGGCCTAACGACCAGCAGTCGCCGCTGACGGGCATAAACCATTTGAATGCATCGAGTGTCTCGTCAAAGGCATACCAAGTGGTGACTGCACCCATCGAGAAGCCGCCGATGGCACGGTGTGCACGGGATGCCTCGATGCCCTCCGCATCCGTGGCCTCGGCGTATGTATGATATCGGCTTTCCACCACAGGAATCAAGTCGTTGACCAGTTCCTGCGGCAAAGCCCTGCAATACGGATCGGCATCTGTATAGTTGGCTGTGGGCTGGCCGTAGTTGTAAGTCGGCGTGACTACAATCATCGGGGCGATGTCACCGTGGGCAATCATCTGGTCGAGCAGATTTCGGAGCATACCGTCCTCTGTCTCGAAATAGGTGGAAGCCGTGCCGTAATGCCCGTGTACGAGGTACATAATGTTGTACCTTTTCTGTTCGTCATAGCCATAAGGTAGATAGACGTATGCCGTGTTTGTCCGGGATGCACCACTGCCTTCCGCATAGTCGCGTGTGTCATAATCCATACGGACAATGCTGCCACGTTGTTCCGCTTCCTGTTCGTATCCGTTGGGAATGGGATTTGTTTCGCTGACAAGTTCCACTTCGGACGAAGATGCGCCTGAGTTGTCCGGGACGGACGGATTGCCCGTTTCCGGCAAGGTTTCATCCGTACCACACCCGACAAGGAAAGCTACGAAAAGAAACGGCCATACCATATATAAACGAGATGTTTTCATTGTTCCGACATTCCTATCCGTCCGAGCCATTCACGTATGCCGTCTGCTGAACCTTCCACGCTATTACGCGAGATGCTGTAACCGTCCACCATCGTGGCGTTTGGCTCCATTCCGGCAATGTCATCCACCGTTCCGCTCCATCCGCTTCCGCCGTGTGACGAGAAAGGAATGAGCGTCTTGCCCGTAAAGTCGTATTCATCGAAGAACGAATACATTGCCATCGGCATCTGATACCACCAGATGGGATAGCCCACGAAGATGACATCGTAATCATCGAAGTTCTCAATATCCGTGGCAAGAGCGGGGTGAATATCGTTCTGCCGCTCGTTATCGGCCTGTGATGCCAAATCATCAAAATTGCCCGGATAGGGTGTTGCTGTTTGTATCCGTACAATGTCAGCACCGGTGGTTTCGCTAATGACCGTTGCCATGTATTCCACGCTGCCGTACAAGTCGCCGTTTACAATCACACGGCTGGCGGAAGTGCTGGCATCCACACCGTCCGGCAAAGGCTCGGAGAAGTAGGCAACAAGCACATTGTGATTAGTTCCGGGTACTACCTCTTCGGTAGGGACATCAATATCGTTATCTTCATTGTCGCCACAAGAGGCGAATGTCAGCGTTGCACAAAGCAAGGCGAAAGGGATAAAATACCGTTTCATCTGTTCCTCCTCTCATTATTTGATGACCTTAATCTCTTTCAGCCACTCCGTAATCCCTTTCGTATTGCGGCTCACCGCCCCAAATCCTTTCAAGTGTTTGGCATCGGGTGTCAGTTCCACAATCTTGGCGAGGGTCTCGTCGCGATAGGTGGCTCCATACGTACAGAACGGGATGACCGTCTTGCCCTTGAAATCGTAGCTCTCAGTGAAGGTATTGATAATCATCGGGGCAGTCCACCACCATACGGGGCATCCGATAAAGATGGTGTCGTAGCTGTCCCAATTCTCCACCTTGTTTTTGATGGCGGGACGGGCATTGTCCTCCTTTTCTTTCTTTGCCACCTCGGTGCAAGGGGTGTATTCCGTGGGGTAAGGCTTGACGGGTTCGATGCGGAAGAGCGTGCCGCCAGTCTGCTTGGCAATCTGTTCTGCTACATACTGTGTGTTGCCGCTCCAACTGAAATAAGCCACTAAGATTTTGTTGTCCTGTGCGTACAGGCTCATTCCGCCCATAACGAGCAGGGCGATGAGTGCGATAATCTTTGTTTTCATTCGTTCTTATTGTTTAGTATTATTATTCAATGATTCCAATCTCACGAAGCCAATTTTCCACATTCGATTCGTTGCTCAGGCTTCCGCTGGTCAATCCCAATCCGTCCAGATGCGCCTCGGCTCCTGAAGTCAGTTCTGCGATGCGTGCCAGTGTCTCGTCACGGTAGGTTGATGCATAGGTGCAGAACGGAACTACAGCCTTTCCTGCAAAATCATAACTCTCGGCGAAAGTGCAGATAATCATTGGTGTGGTGTGCCACCATACGGGACAACCGATAAAGATAGTGTCGTATGCCGCCCACGCTTCTTCATCGATGGTAGAACTTATGGCAGGACGGGCATCGCTGTCCCGTTCTTCCAATGCCACTTCGGTGCATTCGGTATAATCTTCGGGATAAGGCGTGACTGGCTCTATACGAAACAGGTCAGCCCCGGTTTGTTCGACAATCTGCTGTGCCATCCGCTGTGTGGTTCCTCCCCAACTGAAATAGGCCACAAGGATGTTGCTGTCTCCCGAAGGTGTGTCCGGGTCGTTAGGACCTTCAGGTTCGTCTGAATCATCAGAGTTGTCATTCGGGTCATCTGGTGTGCCGGGCTGTTCTGTTCCCGGTTCTTCCGTCACGGGGTCATCGTCCCCGCAGGCGTTGAAAGTGAAGGCGGCAAGCGCCATCATCAGGTAAACAAAATACTTTTTCATCGTTCTTATAATTTATCGGTTATTACTCTCCTTATAACTATTGTATTCCTCGTCCGTTACCGGCTCCAGCCACGTCACGCCGCCTTTGTCCAGCTGTGTGCCGATGGCTATATGCGTAAATTCGCTGTCGGGAGCCGCTCCGTGCCAATGGATGACATCAGGGGCAATCTTCACCACATCGCCGGGCAGGAGCAGTTGGATGGGTTTGCCTTTCTCCTGATAATAGCCTTTGCCGGAAGTGCAGAGCAAGAGCTGTCCTCCCTTGTGGCTATGCCAACTGTTGCGGCATCCGGGTGCGAAGGTCACGTTGGACACTGTGCAGCCGAAACCGTCCTGCGGAGTGACATAGCCTTGCAGCCAGGCCTTGCCCGTAAAATTCGGATTGTCGGGCATCAGCGTACCGCGTGCGAACGGGTCGTCATCGTCCAGCCCATTCACTAAGGTTGTCATTTGCCTAAGCTGCCCCTCGGTAATGCCTTGACGCAGGCAGATGGCAGAATGTGACTTCAACATCGGTTCTACTCCCTCGCCCATTGCGGTAAGGATGGACACGGTGGCCAGTTCGCGCTCCTGCCACGTAAGCAAGTCACGCTCGAAGATGTCGCAGAACAAGTGTTCCTTCAGGTATTGCTCAATGATGGGGGCAAAGGCGGCATAACCAGTCTTGGGCGCATCGGCTGGTGTGCCACTCAACTTTTCAAGCAATTCCGCTCCACGGGTGTACTTCTCCCGTTTGTCGGTTATGGCTGATGCCTCGCGGCCTACGGTATCGGTAATGCCTTGTGCCTTGCGGCTGTCCAATACTTCCATAAAGGTTTGCAGGGCACGCAGGCTGCGGGGAAATCCGCAATAGGCGTAGGCGTGTACCAATACTTCCTTGATTTCATTTACTGTCATCCCATTGTCCAATCCACGGGAAAGGGATGTTTTCAGATTATTCAAGTCTCCCCGCGCCGTGGCCGAAGCGATGAGTACGATGTTCTGCTGGCGGATGTCCAGCGTGTCCGTTTGCTGTGCCTGTGCCGTCTGGCAGAGGGCAAGCAAAAGAAGTGTCAGGGATAAGATAGCTGTCTTCATAAATCATTCTGTTTTAATTATTATTCTGTGTGCAAAGTTACGCCGTAAGCCATCGCCCGTCCATACACAGATTACAGAAGGAAGCACCAATATCAACGAATGTATTTCGAGCATACCTCATACGGCGTATAAGGGTATCTCTAACGGCGTATGAGGTGGTCTCATACGCCGTATGTGCTCAAAAGAAAAAGCATCCCCGAAATTCTCATTCCGAAGATGCCCTACGTTTATATGTTATGAGACTAAGAAGAGTAGTTAGTCAAGACTTTTCTCTTTCAACCAAGCGGACAAGAAGTCGGCAAGCTGCACGTTGTTCTTTTCTGCAAACAAGAAGTGCGAGTTGCCTTTGATGCCCTCGTCCGGCAGGTGTACCACCGTGGCATCGCCACCGTGACGATTGATGCAATCGGCAAACAGGCGTGCCATCTGTAAGCGTACACGCCAGCTGTCCATAGCCCAATTATCACTTGGCTTGTCGGGAATGTAATCTCCGTAATAGATAATGATGGGGAAACGTGTCAGTTTCTCAAAATCGGCAAGAGGTATGGCTGTAGCACCCAATGCCCCAAACGGACTGATGGTCTGTAACGGTTCGGGAGTTTCACCTTCAGGAAAGACGAAGCCGCTCCCCGGTTCGTAGGACACAATGGCACGTACCTTGTCGCTCTTGATGGCCGCGTGCCAGCCCGGCCCGCCACCTTGCGAATGGGTGACGAGGATGCCACCGCCAATCTTATCCATCAATGCGGCCACATCGGTAGCAATCAACTGCTCATCGTAAGCTCCCGTGTTGGGCGTGATTTGACGGAAGAATTGATCCAAAGCCTCCTCCGACTGTGGAAACTGGCTGCCGTCATAATACTCCGGCCACACACCCATACGGAAATTCTCAAACCAGAACTGGTCGTCTGTCGTAGCCTTGATGGATTCGTCCACCGTGCTGCGTCCGGCACGCCCACGGCGAGGTTGGTCTATCAGGTAGGTACTGAATCCCCGGCGCAGGAAAATTGTAGAGAAGCCCTCACGACCGTCGGGCGTACTTTCCCAAGTCTTTGCCGACTGTCCGGCCCCGTGCAGAAATACAAGCGGATTCTTGCGGGCATTTGCCGGAATCTGGTAAGACACATAGGCGTGGTCGCCGTGCAGAGTCTGTCCGTCCGGTTTCATGGGTTGATGCGTGTCGTAAGTTCCTTGTGCAGTCTTTACCGTTCCACCAATTAAGAAACTGCCTTGCTCACGGATGGGCAGGATACTGTCATTCGTCATCTCCACTTGTGTCTGTGATGATTGTCCTCCACAACTTGTACACAGGGCAATCATAGCAGACAGGATAAAATAATTCAATCGCTTCATATTGTTATGCTTTTATTTTTGTTCCACCAAATACATCGGACATAGGCATCGCATCCAACGCCTTATCTATTTGTTTGACTTCCGCGTTCGTCAGCATGACATCTGTTGCTCCGGCATTTTCCTGTAACCGGTCAAGTTTCCGTGTGCCGGGTATGGGCACTATCCAAGGTTTCTTACAGAGCATCCATGCCAGTGAAATCTGAGCAGGCGTGGCATTCTTCTCTGCTGCAATGCGGCGTATGAGTTGCAGCAAATCGTGGTTCTTGTCGTAGCTGTCCGGCTGGAACTGCGGCATTCCTGCCCGGTAGTCCGTGCCAGCCTCAAAATGAGAGGCGGCGTTGTAACGGTCGGACAACAGCCCGTTGGCAAGCGGAGAGAATGCCACCAGGCCGATACCCAGTTCCTCCAGCACGGGGAACAAGGCTTCGTGCCAGCGTGCCATCATCGAATAGCGGTCTTGCACGGCAGTGAGCGGACAGACGGCGTTGGCACGGCAGATGTCCTCCTCCGAGGCTTCCGAAAGTCCCCAATAAAGCACCTTCCCCTCCTTTATCAGGTTTTGTACCACGCCTGCAACCTCTTCTACCGGTACATCAGGGTCAGGACGATGCTGATAATAAAGGTCGATATGGTCCGTCTGTAACCGGCGGAGCGAACCTTCCACCGACTTCCGTATGGTTTCGGGACGAGAATCGGGTATCAACGGATAGGGTATCCGTCCGCTTTCCAAGTCGAATCGCAGGCCGAATTTGGTGGCGATGACAACTCTGTTTCGATACGGCTTCAAGGCACTGCCAAGCAGTTCCTCGTTGTCGTGCGGATTGTCCGGCGTGCCATACACTTCGGCGGTATCGAAGAAGTCGTAGCCCATATCCATTGCCTTTGCCAACAGCTCCGCCATTTCCCGATGGTCGGCAGGCGCACCGTAGGCGTGGCTCATTCCCATACAGCCCAGGCCGATGGCTGATACGCGGAGTCCTCTGTTTCCCAAGTTTCTGTAATTCATAATTTATCTGTTTTTCAATGTTTCGTATCACGTTTTTCTTTCCACCACAGTTGCCACGAGTTCACCACGTTCTGCCAGACGATGTAACAGCTTGGCGCCACGGAAATGACTGGCGTGAGGTAGGTGTAGGATACCCAGATGGCAAGTATCGTGTTCTTTTGGCCGAATCCCTGGCCACAACTGATATAATCGCCCAAGCGTCTGCCCACCAGCTTCCCGATACCGAATTGCCAGGCGCACGCGACCAATGCGGACAGGGCCAGCAACCACATGACATGAGGGTCGAAATGGCTGTTCACCACCGAGCGGAGTGTAAGTCCGATGGCTATTATCAACGAAATGCCCCACAGATAAAACGCAAGGCTTCCGCACAGCCGCACGACCGCAGCGTGTACCTTCGGCAGAAATTCCCTCAATGCCCACGCTGCAAGGAACGGCGTAATGAGCAACGGAAACACACGCCGCAGGATAATCAGGAATTGATGTCCGAACGAGCCTGCGGACTGCATCTCCACCAATGGGAACACCGCCGGAATCATCACCGCCGCCACTAAGTTGCTGAGAATCGTGTAGGTGGTCAGTGTGGTCTCGTTGCCGCCAAGCCGTCCGGCAATCACCGCAGCAGCCGTCCCGGTGGGAACTATCAGGCAGACCAACGCCCCTTGCGCCACCACATTATAAGAGAAGTCCGGGAAAAAGTGAATGGGCAATGCCACTGCCAGACAGCAAACCAATTGCACCGTTATCATGATGATGTGCCATCTGCAGATTCTCATTTTGCGGGGATTAACCTTGCAGAAGGTGGTGAACAGCTGGATAAATACCATCAGCGGCAGGATATAATCATTAGCTCCCTTCGCCAGCACTTTCAGCGGACTGAGCCACGGGATGTAGTGGAACATCAGATAGACACCCACCCCTGCAAACATGCCGAGCGGAAGCGTCCACATCTTGAAGAAACGGATGATTTGTTCTTTCATATCCAATCTGTTTTTGATTCATGTCGCAAAGTTACGCCAAAGCCCCCTGTCCATACACAGATTACAGATTGTTCTCTCTTACCATCCGTCGAACGCCCTCTTCCGGCATAGTGAAGAACCGTTGCTCCTTGTTGAGCGAACGCATCTGCTGCATTTCCTCATCGGTGAGGGCGAAGTCGAATATCTGGATGTTCTCCTTGATATAGTCGGGATTGGTGGCTCCGGGGATTACAGAAAAACCTTCCTGAATGTGCCAGCGCAGGATGATTTGTGCCGGCGACTTGCCATGTGCTTCGGCTATCTTCCTGATGACGGGGTCTTTGAATAGTGCGCCATTGCTCATTGCGCCGCCCAAAGGGAACCAACATTCTACCTGTATGCCTTCCTTGGCGGCTTTATTACGCATCTCCAGACGTTGGGCGTAGGGGTGGCATTCTATCTGGAGCACGGCAGGCTTGATGGTGGCGCTGTCCATAATGGTATTCCACACCTCGTCATTGGCATCGAAATTACTGATGCCGAGGGCGCGAACCTTGCCCATTTTTACAGCCTTCTCCATGTCTTTCCACGCTCCCACGAAGTCGCCGAAAGGCTGATGGACATAGAGAAGGTCTATATAATCCAGCTGGAGACGCTTCAACATATCGTCGATGGCTTTCAGGGTCTTGCCTTCGCCGTATTCGTTGGGCCAGAGCTTGCTGGTTATCCAGATTTCCTCGCGCGGGATGCCGCTTTCCTTCACTGCTTGTCCCACACCCTCCTCATCATTATAGGCATGTGCCGTGTCGATGTGTCGGTAACCGGCCTTCAGTGCCGTAAGACAAGACTGCCGACAGATTTCATTAGACCCTTGCAGGAAAGTGCCCAGCCCGAAGCGGGGCATCTCCACGCCGTTGTTCAATGTAACCAACGGCACGCCCGCCGTGGTGGTTTTCTCTTGTGCGTTCATTGCACATACGCCGCCGCAAACAAGCAAGGCGGACAGCAGGATTTTCTTGAATGTGTTCATACTTATTTGATTTTAGTTGTTTTATTGTCTGTTACTTTCTTTGATGCTCCACAACGATATGTGTTCGTTGCGGTAGCGGGCATTAGGGTTCACCTCGCCGCGTGCAAGCAACGGGTCGTCGGGCAAAGACCGGAACTGTATGGCTTTCTGCGGGCAGTTGTGGATGCAGGCGAAACAAAAGTCGCAATCGCCCTCGGTCTTTACTCCCGTGGAAGTCAGTTCGTAGTTGCCGCGCGGACAGACTTCGGTGCATACGCCACAGCCGATGCAGGCATCCGTCACTTGGAAATACTTCTCGCTCCGCATCAGGAAGCCAACCTCCGGGTCGAGGCGCGAAAAGGCGACAAAGCCGTCGTGGGCGCGGCGGGCTTCTTCGGTGGCAGGCTTCACCCACCGCATACGTTGCCCCAAGTCTGCCTTTATCTTTTCCAACTGTTCGGGAATGTGCTTGTCCATCTTCATCTGTTCCGCCATATCGAAATTGGGCAGCCAATTGTCCACCATCACGAGGGTGTTGATGTAGTCGAACTTCGTACCTGCCTGCTGTGAGATGCCGTCCCACAGCTCAGCGGCGTTGAAGTCAAGCATTCCATAGGTGAGGACGGCAAACTTATAACCTGCCTTGATGCGTGCCTGCTTGATGAAGTTCCGCACCATATTGGGCGGCATGTGTCCGTAGATGGGATAGACGATACCTATCTCGTCCGCCTCAAAGTCGTGGCGGCCCTGCTTTACTATCTGCGGGATGCTGAGCAGTTCGGTCTCTTCGTCTGCCAGTTGCCGGGCGATGTAGAGGCTGTTACCCGTAGCGGTGAAATAGAGGATGATACGTTTCTTCTTTTCGTTATCGCAAGAAGTCAATGCCGTGGGCATACTCAATGCGGCTGCTCCAGCCACGAACAATCCCATCCGTTTTAGTGCGTCACGGCGGGAGATGCCTTTGGGGTTGTCTTTATCTGTTTTCATAATCAATGCGACATTATCTGGGTTAGGAAACTGTCGAACCATGTAGTCCATTCTCCCTGTACGCCGAAGCCGTGCGGCCAACCGTCCAGTACGTGTTCTTCTACTTGCACACCGGCTTCACGGGCAGCGTTAGCATTGGCGATGAACTGGCGGTAGAAAGGATCTTCCGTACCGTAGGTATAGAATGTCGGGGGAATATTCCCGGCACGCAGGTCGTCCACGTTGTTATTTGATACGCTCAACCGTCCATAGAACGAGTAAATCATACCGATGGCGCATACATCAGCCGACACATCATCGAGCGCATCGGGGACATAGCTGTCATCCAATGCCGTGCCGTTCACCTGTCCATCAAAGTGCAAGGCTTCATCGCCACAGAGGATGCCGCCTGCGGAAAATCCCACCGACGCGATACGGTCAGGGTCGATGCCATACTGCCCGGCGTGGCTGCGGACATAGCGGATGGCACGTGCCAAGTCCAGACTGCCTTCTTCCATCGTATAGGGACGGACACGGTAGTTCACCACAAAGCTTTGCCAGCCCAGTTCCGCCAGACGCTCCGCCACAGGTGCGCCTTCGTTTCCACTACGGAACATAAACGCTCCGCCGGGGCATACCATTACGGCTCCCTTTACTTCCGTCCCGTCCGGCACGGGATACCAAACCATATTGGGACGGAAATCCGGGTCGTCCTGATAGTTGCCGTTGTTTACGGTGTAGTTTGTTTCGGTCGGCATATTGCCTTCCGGCCACAGGTAGATGTGTTCTGCATTCGGGTCTTCCTCGGCTGGCGTTTCGCCTATCGGACCGAGGGGCGCGTCATTTTCCGTGTTGCTGCAAGCTGCCACACAGTTGGCGGCAAGCAGCAAACAGATGAGTTGAAATATCCTTTTCATCTTTATTTGCTCTTTCCATAATCACAAAGCCATTTCACCGTCTGCGGGTCGTAGTGCGAGAAGAATAGGCTATGACCCAAGTCCAATTGGCGGATGCGCTGCATATCCTCATCGGTCAGCGTGAAGTCGAACACATCGAAGTTCTGCTCCATACGCTCCTTGCGGACGGACTTCGGGATGACAATCACGCCGCGCTGGATGAGGTAGCGCAAGGCGGTCTGTGCCGCACTCTTGTTATACATGGCACCGACGGCTATCAGCGTTTCGTTGCCGAAGAAGTTGTTGCGTCCCTCGGCAAACGGTCCCCACGCCATAATATGTGTGCCGTATTGCTTCATAATCTGCTGCGCCTCTACCTGCTGGTTGAACACGTGGGTTTCCACCTGATTGACCATCGGAGGTATTTCGCTGAACTCCGCCAAGTCGATGAAGCGGTCGGGGTAGAAGTTCGACACGCCGATGGCGCGGAGCTTGCCCGCCTTGTACGCTTCCTCCATCGCCCGCCACGTGCCGTAGTAGTCGTTGAAAGGCTGGTGAATGAGCAACAGGTCGATGTAGTTGGTCTGCAATTTGCGCAAAGATTCGTCAATGCTTGCCTTTGCCCGCTCGTATCCGGCATTGGAAATCCACACCTTCGTCACGATGAACAATTCTTCGCGGGGTACGCCGCAATTACGGATAGCGTTGCCTACGTTCTGCTCGTTGCCGTAAGCCTGTGCCGTGTCAATCATCCGGTAGCCCACGCTGATGGCATCCCTCACGCACCGCTCGCACTCCGACGGCGATACCTGATAAACTCCATAACCCAAAATCGGCATTTCCACGCCGTTACTTAATTTTACTGTATCCATATTCTTTTGTCTATTAATTGTTTTCTGATGCAAAATTACATCGGCAAGGCTTCTCCGTCCATACACAGATTACAGATAGAAGCACCCATTTCACCGAAACGCCGAAAATAGCTCGGACAAGGCTTGCGGAAGATTTTTAGCACTGTCCGAGGGCTTCCACAGGGCTAAAACTGTAGAATAAGGGCTGTCCGAGCCTCCGACAGTGCTTATTTTCTTCGAGAACCGCTGTCCGTCCCCTCGGATGATGCTTATCCTGCAGGATTGGTGCTATCCGAGGCTCGGACGGTGCTTATCCTGACGGATTGGCATTGTCGGAGCTTTGGGCTGCAAATGTTAATAAAGATGAGTCCGGAACTGATGTAGGATGAAGTCCGACCTCATGGTACATCAAGTCCGGGTTGATGTAGGCTCACCTCCGAGGTCATCTTTTATTTGTTCGCTTCCCAAAACCGGACAGCCCCGTCTATCCAGCCCTCGGCACTCGTACCGATGCCCAGCCCGAAGCCGTGCCGGAGGTTCGGATAGAGGTGGAACTCTGCCGGGATGCCGATGGCTTGCAGGGCTTCGGTGCGGCGGCGCATCGTGTTCGGATTGGCAATGCCGTCATTCGAGCCTACCACGGCGTAGGTCGGCGGGTCTTGCCGGGTGTACTCGCTATGCCCCGTGTAGGCCATCACCACTGTGCGCGGACGGGGAAGCTCTGCCGCACTGAAAGTCGCCGTGCCGTATGAACCGATGTATGCAGCCATACGCGCCCCCGCCGAACTGCCCCACACGGAATAGCCTGCCGTATCGACCTGCAACTCCGTGGCGTGGCGGAAGATGTATTCGATGCCCGCCGCCAAGTCCTCGCAAGCCGTCTGTGCGCTGCCCGTCTGATACTGAATGACAAACGCATTATACCCCATCCGGCTCAACGCCAAGGCGTGGGGAAAGCCCTCGTGGATGGAGCCGACATACGAGAAGCCGCCTCCGGGACAGACGACCGCAAACGGTGCGCCCGACCTGCCACGGAAGAAGAACAACCCGGCATCTTTGCGCCCCAAGTCGTAATAAATCCTGCGTCCGGCTGCCACCGAATCTATCATCTGATTGATATAACCCACGCACCGCTCCGCGTCAATATAATTATGGTAGGGAAGCAAACGCTCCACTTCGGAGAGCGGCATATCTTCGTCATATCCCCATTCCAAAGGCAAGATGTATTGGCTGAATCCCTCGAAAGCCGGATGAGCCAAGACATCGGCGATAGTGCTACGGGTGGTCAGATGTCCCGTTGTTGCAGGAATAGAATCATTCCCTTCCTGTGAGGGTATGTATGATGAAGCCGTATTCTCATCGCAACTGTTGAAAGATAAAATTGCCATAAGCAGACAGATATTGATAATCATTTTCATTTTGAACTTTGTTTTTGTCAGGTGCAAAATTACAGCAGCGTATGTCTTTCGTCCATACACAGATTACGGATTGAAGCACCAATATCAACGAATGGCATTCACCGCAAGTAGCGTCCAATCAACAGGATAACACAAATCACAGAATCTTGCACCCATTTTACAGAAATGCCTTCCCTCCTTGCTGAATGAGTAAAGAAAAGATTAATTTTGTGGCATCATACTTTAATAAATGGAGGAAACAAGATATGGGCGACATCATAAATATCAACAGCATCCACGATTACAATGAGTTTTTAGGGATTGAAACGCTCAATCCGTTGGTCACGTTCATCGACTTCAAGGACGTCAATGTTTTGAAGCATAAAAAGAAACTTTACGGCTTCTACGGCATCTACCTGAAAGAGAAGATACACGGAAAGCTGACTTACGGGCGCAGCCAATACGACTATCAGGAAGGCACGTTGGTATTCGTGGCTCCCGGACAAGTGGCAGGTATTGACGACGGCGGTGAAACGCCCAATCCCGAAGGCTATTGTCTGCTGTTCCATCCCGACCTGCTGCGAGGCACGAGCCTTGCAAAGAAAATGAAGGAATACACATTCTTCTCCTACGAAGTGAACGAAGCCTTGCATATGTCCGAGCGCGAGCGGCAGACCATCTTCAACTGCTTCACCGAGATAGAGGAAGAACTGCACCACCGCATCGACAAGCATAGCCGCAGCATCATCACCTCCAACATCGAAGTCCTGCTCAACCATTGCCTCCGTTTCTACGACCGCCAGTTTGCCACCCGTGAGGCTATCAACCGCGATGTCCTCACTCGCTTCGAAGAACTGATGACCGGCTACTTCGACTCAGACAAGCCCGAGCAAATCGGTCTGCCCACCGTGGCGTGGTGTGCCGACCAACTTCATTTCTCCGCCAACTATTTCGGCGACCTTGTGAAGAAGGAAACCGGCAAGTCCGCCATTGAATACATCCACCTTACCGTCATCAACCGCGTCAAGGACTTGCTGGCAAGCACGAACAAGACCGTGAGCGAGATAGCCTATCAAGTAGGCTTCCAGTATCCGCACCATTTAAGCCGGATGTTCAAGAAAGTGGTGGGGTGTACGCCGAATGAATATAGAGCACAAGAAAGGGTGATATGATTATAAAAAGAGCCGAAGGCTGATACTTGACTCCGCCATCGGCTCCTTCTCAAATTTTCATTCCACGGGGTTCCTTGTGTTCGGAAATGCCCGGCCTGCCTATTATAATATGGTCACGGATGTAGTCACGGGCTGCATCGTCCGGCTTCGGTACGTTCTCCGCTTTCGGTAAATCCTGACCGCCACCTTGTTCCTGCCCTTGGCTTGTCGTTTCTTCATGTTTGGGAGCCAGTTCCAACTGTATCTTGCGGTCGAGGGCAGCAAGTTCGGACTTCAACTGTTTCAGTTCGTCCTCCTTCTTCCATGTCTTGCCCGCTATCTCCTGCAACTGCGGTATCTCGCGCTCCAGCGTTTCGTTTTTCGCCTTGTACTGCTCGATGACAGAGGGTATCTTCTCCAGCGCGTTCAGGAAGTTCACGGCGGCGGCATGGGTATCCGCCATTGCCAGATGCCCATTGTTGTAGGTGTACTTGTAGTTCCCTTCCACGAAAAAGCGGTTGCCGGTGAACTCCAGCCCCTCGCTGAGTGTCCGCTCGCTCACCACCTTGACGGGGAAGCCGTACAGCTCGCCGATACGTTTAGGCTGTCCGCCCGTCGTGGCGTTCTTGGCAATCTCCTGCAACCGCTTGCCGATGGCCTTCTCGTCGGTGGTGTCCAGCCCGTCAATCTTGATGGGATTGAGCCGGTTGCCCTCCTTGTCAGTCTGTATGGCGGCGGTGAACTTCTCCCAGTCCTCCGTCATGCCGGCGATGACCGCTTGGTTGTTCCTAAGCGCCGAGGTCTTGCTCTCCAATTTCAACTCCGAATCCCGCTTGCCCTTGTGGAACGACTTGCGTTCGCCCTCCAGCGAGGCGATTTTCTTTTCGAGCTTCGCCTTGTCCAGCAAGTCCGTGTTGCCGGAGAGTATCGCCATGTACTCTGAAAAGTTCATGCCCGACTTCTCGTCCATCGCCCCCTCGTCGATGGTTCGTGCGCCCAATGCGCCGGACTTCAACTGTGAAATGAACGTCTGCTTGCAATGCAGCAGGTTGAACTTGTAGCTGTCCAGCGACTTCTCCACCGCGTAGATGATGACATCCACCTTGTTGTCCGCATACAGCTTGGCAATCTCGTTGCCTTTCCGTACTGCCCGTCCGTCACGCTGGGCGAGGTCGGACGGGCGCCACGGCGTGTCGAGGTGATGGATGGCAACAGCCCTCCTTTGGGCGTTCACACC
>NZ_NFJV01000031.1 GCF_002160055.1 Mediterranea sp. An20 | reverse complement strand
TGAGAACATAGTGGTAATTGCTTAAATGTTATACTTGGACACTATAAATTTAATGCTTTTATCGCTATGTTCCTAATTTTCAAAGGAATAATTTCAATCCTTATATCGAACTCACGTTATATTAGGAGCAGAACGCTGATTATCAACAATATACACACTCCTCTGCTTATATACACCGAGAAGTTCTGATTGTTTCGTCATGACAAATGGGTGAATGTACTTCTGTGATAAACAAACATTGAGCTTTACAGGCTCACCACATCGGCAATTACCTTGCGGCAACCTGCATGAAATCTGTCACAGAGATGAGCCAGAGTGACCTATTTTAGACTGATTCTAAAATTTTGATGCGATTGTCCCATATTTCTCAATACTTTTTGCTACCTTTACGACTTGTTGAAGCAAAAGGCCCTGTCGGAACGGAATAATATTTGATTCGACACGTAAGCAATGTGCCCGTACAGTATGCCGAGAGGCCGTTTTCAGCGATTAAAGAAAGAAAAAAGAAAAAACAAAATATAAAATGACGTACAAATGGAATTATCCTACCATCACACCCCAACAGGCAGAAGCAAGCCGGCAGCTGGCACAAGCATTGGGCATTAGTCCGATATTGGCCAGACTACTGACGGAACGGGGAATTACCACGGTTGCAGCCGCACGGAAATTCTTCCGCCCCCAGTTGCCCGACCTGCACGACCCGTTCCTGATGAAAGACATGGACGTGGCCGTAAACCGCCTGAACAAGGCTATGGGCAGGAAAGAACGGATATTAATTTATGGAGATTATGACGTGGACGGAACTACTGCCGTGGCACTGGTTTACAAATTCATCCAGCAGTATTACTCCAACATCGACTACTATATCCCGGACCGCTACAACGAGGGATATGGCGTATCGATGAAAGGAGTGGACTATGCCGCCGAAACAGGTGTCAAGCTGGTTATCGTGCTAGACTGCGGCATTAAGGCTGTAGACGAAGTAACTTATGCCCGCGAAAAGGGAATAGACTTCATTATCTGCGACCACCATGTGCCCGACGACGTATTGCCCCCCGCTGTAGCCATACTTAATGCCAAACGCGAAGACAACACCTATCCCTACGAACACTTGTCGGGCTGCGGCGTAGGCTTCAAGTTCATGCAGGCATTCGCACTGAGCAACGGCATCGAGTTCCACCACCTCATTCCTCTGTTGGACCTGGTGGCGGTGAGCATCGCATCGGACATTGTGCCCATCATGGGCGAAAACCGCATTCTCGCCTTCCACGGACTAAAACAACTCAATTCCAACCCCAGCGTAGGGCTGAAAGCCATTATTGATGTGTGTGGACTGACAGACAAAGAACTGACAGTGAGCGATATTGTCTTCAAGATAGGACCACGTATCAACGCATCCGGACGAATACAAAACGGGAAGGAGGCCGTGGACCTGCTAACGGAAAAGGACTTTTCGACTGCCCTCGAAAAGGCACGGCGCATCAACGGTTACAACGAAACGCGCAAGGATCTGGACAAGACGATGACCGAAGAAGCCAACCATATTGTGGAAGGGCTGACGCATTTTGCTCACCGACGTTCCATCGTGCTCTACAACGAAGCATGGCACCGCGGCGTCATAGGTATCGTGGCATCACGCCTGACGGAGATTTACTACCGGCCTGCCGTGGTACTCACCCGCACTGGAGGACTGGCCACAGGCTCGGCACGTTCCGTGTCGGGCTTCGATGTCTACAAAGCCATTGAATACTGCCGCGACCTGTTGGAAAGCTTCGGCGGGCATACTTACGCTGCCGGACTGTCGATGAAGGTGGAAAATGTGCCTGCTTTCACACAACGTTTTGAGCAATTTGTGTCGCAGCATATATTGCCCGAACAGACCAGTGCTGTCATTGACATTAATGCCGAGATAAACTTCCGTGATATCACACCCAAGTTCTTCAGCGACCTGAAGAAGTTTAATCCCTTCGGACCGGAAAACGTAAAACCTATCTTCTGCACACACAATGTTTACGACTATGGGACCAGCAAGGTAGTGGGCCGCGAACAGGAACACATCAAGCTGGAATTGGTAGACAACCAGTCGAACAATGTGATGAACGGCATTGCTTTCGGACAAAGCTCACACGTACGCTTCATCAAGACCAAACGCTCGTTTGACATCTGCTACACCATCGAAGAAAATACCCACAAAAGAGGTGAAGTGCAACTCCAGATAGAAGACATCAAACCCAACTGGAAAGAAGATGAAGCAGGTAACAGGGAATAACGGAACCGTTCTGCACAGAGAAGAACCTGTACAGAACGGTTCGCTTCCACAAGAGGAAAATATCTATCGCCGCATCCTGAAACAATATTGGGGCTACGATTTTTTCCGGGGCATCCAGGAGGACATCATCCGCAGCATCGGGCGGGGTGAAGACACCTTGGGGTTGATGCCTACAGGCGGTGGCAAGTCGATTACCTTCCAGGTACCTGCCTTGGCCAAAGAAGGGTTATGCATCGTTGTAACTCCTCTCATCGCCTTAATGAAAGATCAGGTGCAAAACCTCAAGAACCGAGGCATACGCGCCCTGGCCATACATGCTGGCATGAACCGGCAAGACATTATCACCACGCTGGAAAACTGCATCTTCGGTCCTTACAAGTTTCTCTATGTCTCGCCCGAACGGCTCGACACCGATATTTTCCGCGCCAAACTGAGCCGAATGCACGTCAACATGATAGCCGTAGACGAAAGCCACTGTATCTCGCAATGGGGCTATGACTTCCGTCCTGCTTACTTGAAGATAGCCGAAATACGTGACTTGCTCCCCGGCGTACCCGTACTTGCCCTCACCGCCACCGCCACACCCCAGGTGGTGGACGACATACAGAAGCGGCTGCACTTCGCCCGCCCCAATGTATTCCGCATGAGCTTCGAACGGCTTAATCTGGCTTACATCGTCCGACACACGGAAAACAAACAAGAAGAATTACTACACATCCTGCACAGCATGGCTGGCAGCGCCATCATCTACGTACGCAGCCGCCGACGCACCAAGGAAATAGCAGAACTGCTAACCGCCGAAGGTATTACGACTGACTACTATCACGCCGGGCTGGATGATGCCACGAAAGACCTCCGCCAGCAACGCTGGCAACGGGGCGACAGCCGGGTTATCGTGGCTACTAACGCTTTCGGCATGGGTATCGACAAACCGGATGTACGCCTGGTTATCCACATAGACTTGCCAGACTCTATCGAAGCTTACTTCCAAGAAGCGGGACGTGCCGGACGAGACGGACAAAAAGCTTATGCCGTCATACTCTATGCACAATCAGACAAGACCCAACTGAAACGCCGCATCCCTGATGCGTTCCCCGACAAAGAATATATTAAAGATGTGTACGAACACCTGCAATATTATTACCAGATGGCCATGGGTGACGGAGCCGGCTGCGTACGCGAGTTCGACATCGAAGACTTCTGCCGCAAGTTCAAATACTTTCCCGTACCTGTAGACAGCGCCTTGAAGATACTCACACAAGCAGGTTATTTAGAGTACACCAACGAAGAGGACAACACCTCGCGCTTGCTTTTCACCATCCGACGCGATGAGCTTTATCGCCTGCACGAAACAGATGCCGACACAGAACTGCTCATCCGTACCCTGCTCCGCAATTACACAGGGCTGTTCACAGACTACGCTTTTATCAATGAAGATACGCTGGCCACACGCACCGGTTTTAAACGGCAACATGTCTATGAACTGCTGCTGCGACTCTCACGATTGCACATCGTAAGTTACATTCCCCGGAAAAAAATTCCACATATTATATATACGCGAGAAAGAGTCGACATTTCGGAAATCAGTATCCCTCCCTCTGTCTACGAAGAGCGCCGAAAACGCTACGAACAACGCATCGAAGCCATGCTGGATTATGCTGCAAACGAAACGGTATGCCGCAGCCGGATGCTGCTGCGTTATTTCGGAGAGAAAAATGAACACAACTGCGGACTCTGCGACACGTGTCTGACATTGCGCAACAAGCAGAAAAACCCCACGCCCAGCCCCAAGTCTATCCGCACAGCCATCATACAGACACTGAAGAGCACCCCGAACCTGACTCCCGCACAAGTGGCAGGCACGGTAGCAACAGATAAAGATATTGTGGCAGGCATCTTGCGCGACTTAATGGATGAAAGAATCCTCACCTGCGAAAACGGCCTGCTGAAAATGCAGGAAGTAACCAAATAATTCATTACTTTTGCAACCAAAACACTAACAACAAATATCAACCATGGGATTTTTTAAATCTTTCTTTTCGGGCAAACCCGACAACCCGATGGCCGAACAGGAAAAGGCCAAACAAAAGAACTTCGATATATTCAAGTACGACGGAATGCGTGCCCAACGCATGGGACGGCAAGACTATGCCATCAAATGCTTCACGGAAGCACTGGCCATCCACGAAGATTTTGAGACACGCAGCTACTTGGCACAGGCTTACGCACAAACCAACCAATTGGAACAAGCCCGGCAACAGTTGGAGCAGATGGTACAGCTCGAACCTGAACATACCTCCACTTTCCTAACCTTGGCCAACATCTGCTACATGCAGGAAGACTATCCGGCTATGGCCGAAGCTGCCCAGAAAGCCATTGCTCTTGAAGAAGGCAACGCCATGGCACACTATCTGCTGGGTAAGGCAGACAACGGACAGGGCAACAGTCTGATGTGCATCGCCCATCTCACCCAAGCTATCACCCTGAAAGACGACTTCAACGAAGCCAGGCTGCTCCGTGCCGAGGCATTGACACAAATGAAACAATACAAAGAAGCTTCGGAAGACATTGAGGCCATTCTGGCTCAAGAACCCGATGAAGAAAGCGCTCTCTTACTGCGTGGGAAAATAAATGAAGCTACAGGCAATACTGCGAAAGCGGAAGAAGACTATCGCCACGTCAGCGAAGTAAATCCTTTCAACGAACAAGCTTTCTTGAGCCTCGGACGTCTATATCTGTCACAAGGCAAGCCCACAGAAGCTATCGGACTGCTGGATGAAGCCATTGAACTGAACCCCGACAGCCCTGCCCTCTATCACGAACGGGGACGAGCCAAATTGCTGAACGGCGATAAGGAAGGTTCGGTGGAGGACCTGAAGAAAGAACTGGAACTGAACCCTAAAGAAGCGGAAGCTTTCAACGGGGAATATAACAACAAACCACTGGTACAAACAGGAGATATTCTGGGATTATAAACAAAAGAAATATGAAATACCAAACAGTTTTACTTATGCTGCTGGCCGCCACGCTGCTGGCATGCAACGGAAAGAAACAACCACAAGTAGCAGAAAGCAATCCTGCTACAGACATCAGTCTTATGACCTACAACGTACACAACTGCATCGGCTTGGACGGTAAACGCGACTACCAACGCATTGCCGAAGTCATCCGTCAGGCCAATCCCGATGTGGTGGCCTTGCAGGAACTGGATAGTGTAACGGGGCGTAACGGTGGAATATATGCCCTTGACAGCCTACGTATCATGACAGGCATGAATGCTTTCTTCTCCGCAGCTATCCCTTATGATGGAGGAAGCTACGGCATCGGAATTCTCTCTAAAGAAGCACCAATCAGTTGCCGGACGCTGCCCATGCCCGGACGAGAAGAGGCACGGACCCTGATTCTGGCAGAATTCAATGACTATGTGTTCTGCGCCACACACCAGTCGCTGACACCAGAAGACCAAGAGGCCTCTGTCCCACTCATCCTACAGGCCCTTGACAGTATAGGAAAGCCCATATTCCTGGCTGGAGACATGAATTCACAGCCGCATGAAACTCCTCAGCAACTCCTGAGGCAACACTTCACTACCCTAAACGACACAGCTGCCAATACCTACCCCGCCGACCAACCCAATGGATGCATTGATTATATCTATGCTTTTTCAGGCAATAATTACCGCTTTGAGGTGAAACAAGACACAGTCATTGCAGAGACTGCCGCATCGGACCACCGACCGGTATTGGTAACCGTCCAAGTACAGAAACAGTAATTTTGCTACATTTCGCGAAAAAAACGCCAACTTTTGTTTGTATTTCAAAGAAAAGCATTACTTTTGCCACGTAATTAAACCGAGAAATAAAAAACAGAGATTATGAAGTCATTTAACTACGCATATTACTTCTTCTTTTACTTTTACTTTAGCCACAAAGTAGAGCGGGAGTTTGTATGTGTCAAGTGACAGTGACGCTTAAGAACTGAAACAGGAACTTAAATGAAAAAAATATGAATCCCGCTCCCACGACTGGAAGCGGGATTTTTTGTTAGACACAACAACGTATGAAACGAATAGCTATCCAAGGAACGCTGGGTTCCTACCACGACATCGCGGCACACCGCTACTTCGAGGGCGAAGACATCGAACTGATTTGTTGCGCTACCTTCGAAGAAGTGTTCGGGGCCATCCGAGAAGACAGCCACACCATAGGCATGCTGGCCATAGAGAACACCATAGCCGGTAGCCTGCTACACAACTACGAACTGCTGCGCCAGAGCGGCACGCAGATAGTGGGTGAATACAAACTGCGCATCAGCCATAGCTTCGTCTGCCTACCCGAAGAAGACTGGGCAGACATCACCGAAGTTAACTCCCACCCCATCGCCCTGATGCAGTGCCGGGAGTTTCTGAACCGCCACCCACAGATTAAGGTGGTAGAAGCCGAAGACACCGCCCTAAGTGCCGAAATCATCCACCGCGAACACTTATGCGGGCATGCAGCTATCTGCTCGAAACATGCTGCCGAAATGTATGGCATGAAGGTGCTGGAAGAGGGTATCGAAACGAATAAGCACAACTTTACCCGTTTCCTCGTCGTGGCAGATCCCTGGCAGGTGGATGACCTGAACCGCCAACGTACCCACGAACCCAATAAGGCCAGTGTGGTATTCACGTTGCCTCACCAGGAAGGGAGTCTCTCGCAGGTGCTCAGCATCCTGTCGTTCTACCGCATCAACCTCACCAAGATACAGTCGCTGCCTATCATCGGGCGCGAATGGGAATATGAATTCTACGTGGACGTCATGTTCGACCAGATGTTGCGCTACAAACAGGCCATCGCGGCCATCAGTCCACTAACCAAGCAACTTAAAATATTAGGAGAATACGAAGATGGAAAAGCAAGCATCCAGTAAAGCTACGAGTAACGAGCTACGAGCTATGAATTATAAGCCGGCCGACCGCCTGTCGGGCGTGAGCGAATACTACTTCTCGCGTAAACTGAAGGAAGTGGCCGAGATGAACGCACAGGGCATGGACGTCATTAGCCTGGGCATCGGCAGCCCTGACATGCCGCCTTCGGAAGAGACGATACATACCTTGTGTCAGGCCGCCAACAACCCCGACGGTCACGGCTACATGCCCTACGTGGGCATACCCGAACTGCGGCAGGCCTTTGCCGACTGGTACCGCCGCTGGTATGGCGTGGAGCTGGACCCGAAAACGGAAATCCAACCGTTGATTGGCTCGAAAGAGGGCATCTTGCACGTCACGCTGGCCTTCGTCAACCCCGGCGACCGGGTGCTGGTGCCTAATCCGGGCTACCCCACATACACCTCGCTCAGCAAGCTTTTGGGCGCAGACGTTGTTCCCTATGATCTAAAGGAAGAGGACGGATGGATGCCCGACTGGGAACAGCTGGAAGCGATGGACATGACGGGTGTCCGTCTGATGTGGACCAACTATCCGAACATGCCTACCGGTGCTCCCGCCACACCAGAACTGTACAAACAGCTGGTGGACTTCGCCCGACGGCGGCATATCATCATCGTCAACGATAACCCTTACAGCTTCATCCTCAACGACCATCCCCTGAGTATCCTCGCTGTGCCCGGTGCCAAGGAGTGCTGTATCGAGTTCAATTCTATGAGTAAAAGTCACAACATGCCCGGCTGGCGTATCGGCATGCTCGCCTCGAACGCGCAGTTCGTCCAGTGGGTCCTGAAGGTGAAGAGCAACATAGACAGCGGCATGTTTCGCGCCATGCAGTTGGCTGCTGCCACAGCCCTGGAGGCCGACACAAGCTGGTACGAGGGTAACAACCAGAACTACCGCCGCCGCCGCGCCTTGGCCGAAAATATCATGCACGCCTTAGGTTGTACATTCGACCCGAAGCAGGCCGGCATGTTCCTCTGGGGGAAGATTCCCGACACATACAACAATGTAGAGGAACTGACCGAGCGCGTACTACACGAAGCCCGCGTTTTCCTGACCCCTGGCTTCATCTTCGGCTCGAATGGGGCGCGGTACATCCGCATTTCGCTCTGCTGCAAAGATGAGCGGTTGCAAGAAGCACTGGAACGCATCCAACGAGTCTTCTGAAAAGCCCGTGCACGCGGTTCAAACTAATTAAGAAAGAAATACAAAACCTATAAATACAAAACAATTATGGAACTCCAACTCGAACCCATCAAGCTGCCCGGCGTCCCCGAAGAACGCCCGCTGGTCATCGCCGGCCCATGCAGCGCCGAGACAGAAGAACAAGTAATGAACACCGCCCGCCAACTCGCCGACAAGGGGCTGAAAATATTCCGCGCCGGCATCTGGAAGCCCCGCACCAAACCCGGCGGCTTCGAAGGTGTGGGTGTCGAAGGCCTGGCTTGGCTTAAAGAGGTGAAACAGGAGACAGGCATGTATGTCTGCACCGAAGTGGCTACCGCCAAGCATGTCTACGAATGCCTCAAGGCTGGCATCGACCTGCTTTGGATAGGTGCACGCACCACAGCCAATCCCTTTGCCATGCAGGAGATAGCCGACGCACTGCGCGGTGTGGACATCCCCGTATTGGTGAAGAATCCTGTCAACCCAGACCTCGAACTGTGGATTGGCGCCTTGGAGCGTATTAACCAGGCCGGATTGAAAAGGCTTGCCGCCATCCACCGCGGTTTCTCCAGCTACGAAAAGAAAATCTACCGTAACCTGCCGCAGTGGCACATCCCCATTGAATTGCGCCGCCGCATCCCGCAACTGCCCATTATCTGCGACCCCAGCCATATCGGTGGCAAGCGCGAACTTATCGCCCCGCTGTGCCAACAGGCTATGGACCTGGGCTTTGACGGCCTCATCATCGAAAGCCACTGCTCGCCTGACCAGGCCTGGAGCGACGCTGCCCAACAGGTGACACCCGATGTGCTGGACTACATCCTCAACCTGCTCGTCATACGCGACACCCAACAGAGCACCGAAAACCTCAGCGAACTGCGAAAGCAGATAGACGAGTGCGACAACGACCTCATCCAGATACTGGCCAAACGCATGCGCATCGCCCGCGAAATCGGCACGTACAAGAAAGAGCATGATATGACCATTCTCCAGACGGGCCGTTATAACGAGATACTGGACAAACGTGGCTCGCAGGCCTCGCTCTGCGGCATCGACCCAGAATGCATCAAGAAAGTATTTGAGGCCGTACACGAAGAGAGCGTACGCCAGCAAATGGAAATCATTAACAAGTAACACAGCCTCCTCCAAACCTCCCCCCGAGGGGGAGGCTTGCGAACGGCAAGAAATATGTAGTTTTGTCATTAAGTAACAACCTTTTAATAAACTATCCTCCTAAGTTCCCTCCCCTCGGGGGAGGGTCAGGGAGGGACTATTAATTATGAGAATACTGATCCTCGGAGCCGGCAAGATGGGCTCCTTCTTTACAGACCTGCTGAGTTTCCAGCACGAGACAGCCGTATACGATACAAACCCGCATCAGTTGCGGTTTGTCTACAACACCTACCGATTCACCACCCTGGACGAAATCAAGGAGTTCGAACCCGAGTTGGTCATCAATGCCGTCACCGTCAAATACACCCTCGACGCTTTCCGCCAGGTGCTGCCCGTCCTTCCTAAAGACTGTATCATCAGCGACATCGCCTCCGTGAAGACCGGACTGAAAAAGTTCTACACCGAGAGCGGCTTCCGCTACGTTTCCACCCACCCGATGTTCGGCCCCACCTTTGCCAGCCTCAGTAACCTGAGCAACGAGAACGCCATCATTATCACCGAGGGTGACCACTTGGGCCGCATCTTCTTCAAGGACCTATACCAGACGCTGAAACTCAACATCTTCGAATATACCTTCGATGAGCATGACGAGACGGTGGCTTACTCCTTGTCCATCCCGTTTGTCTCCACCTTTGTCTTCGCTGCCGTCATGAAGCACCAGGAAGCGCCCGGCACCACATTCAAGAAACACATGGCCATCGCCCGCGGCCTGCTCAGCGAAGACGACTATTTGCTGCAGGAAATCCTATTCAATCCCCGTACCCCCGCCCAAGTGGAGAACGTCCGCCTTGAACTGAAGCAACTGCTGGAGATTATCACCAACCGCGATGCCGAGGGGATGAAGAAATATCTGACAAAGATTCGGGGGAAGATAAAGTGATTATTGTAGGATTATACTTATCTTCGCAAACAAAAACAACGCACAGGCCATGAGTCCCAAGTTCAGACAAGAAGACGGATATACTTTCAAAATCTACTCAAACGAGGAAGAGAGAAAACATATCCATGTGGTCAAAGCCGAATATGAAGCCAAGTTTTGGTTAGAGCCAAACATAGAACTGGCCGAGAATTACGGCTTCAACACCAAAGATTTGAAGAAGATAACCCAAATCATAGAACAATATGGAAACGAATTCAAACAACAGTTTGCAGCCCACATCGGTAAGCGTCTTGATGATTAATTCACAAGGCATGATGCTGTCTGTCCTGGGACAAGACTACTTTGTATCCTACAACCGCGTACCTTGGTTGCGCGATGCCCGGGTCAGCAGTGCGCTGAACGTCCGGATGTGTGGCCAGAATGCCATCGAATGGCCGGAGTTGGATGTTGACCTCGAAATCGAAAGTCTGAAACATCCCGAACGCTATCCATTAGTGATGAAACGATCGTCTCTGGATGTAATTTTATAAGGAGAAGGTTGCAATAAATGATAGACCACTCCACCATCGACCGCATCATGGACGCGGCGCAAATCTATGACGTCGTGTCCGACTTCGTCACCCTGCGCAAGCGCGGGGTGAACTACGTGGGCCTGTGCCCCTTCCACGATGACAAGACGCCGTCGTTCTATGTCTCGCCTGCCAAAAACCTCTGCAAGTGTTTCGCTTGCGGCAAGGGAGGTAACCCCGTGCACTTCATCATGCTGCACGAACAGCTTTCCTACCCCGACGCCCTGCGTTTCCTGGCCAAGAAGTACCACATCGAAATCCAGGAACGCGAACAGACCGCCGAAGAGAAAGCCGCACAGACCGAGCGCGACAGCCTTTTCATCGTCAACCAGTTTGCCTGCGACTACTTCCGCCGCACCCTGCGCGACACGGACGAAGGGCGCAACATCGGCATGGCCTACCTGCGTAGCCGTGGCTTCCGCGATGACATCATTGAGAAGTTTCAATTGGGTTACTGTACCGAAAGCCACGATGCCTTTGCCAAGGAGGCCCTGGCAAAAGGTTACCAGCAAGACTACCTGGTGAAAACGGGTCTTTGCTACGAAACAGACGACCACCGTTTGCGCGACCGCTTCTGGGGCCGCGTCATCTTCCCTTTCCATACACTGAGCGGTAAGGTGGTGGCTTTCGGTGGACGTGTATTGGCCTCTGCCACCAAGGGTGTCAAGATGAAGTATGTCAACTCACCCGAATCGGAGATTTACCACAAAAGCAATGAACTGTATGGCATCTACCAGGCCAAGCAGGCCATCGTGAAGCAAGACCGCTGCTTCTTGGTGGAAGGCTACACGGATGTCATTTCCATGCACCAGAGCGGTGTGGAGAACGTTGTCGCTTCGTCGGGAACTGCCCTGACCACCCATCAAATCAAACTGATACATCGTTTCACCAACAACCTCACCGTGCTCTACGACGGCGATGCTGCGGGCATCAAGGCTTCTCTGCGTGGCATCGACATGCTGTTGGAAGAGGGCATGAACATCAAGGTCTGCCTCCTGCCCGACGGCGACGACCCCGACTCCTTTGCACGCAAGCACAACTCCACAGAATTCCAGACATTTATCCGCGAGCACGAAACGGACTTCATCCGCTTCAAGACTAACCTGCTGATGGAAGACGCGGGTCGCGACCCTATCAGACGCGCCGAGCTAATCGGCAGCTTAGTGCAAAGCATTGCCGTCATCCCCGAAGCCATTGTGCGCGATGTCTACATCAAGGAGTGCGCCCAACTGCTACACGTTGAAGACAAACTGTTGGTATCTGAAGTGGCCAAGCGACGCGAAAAGCAGGCCGAGCAACGTGCCGAACAGCGCGAGCGCGAACGCCGCCAGGCCCAGGCACGTGCCACTGCCACCCAGGAAGGAGAGACCGCGCCCACCGATGTTCCGCCTCCTCCTGCCGAAGAAGATGTCCCTGCTCCTGCCCCCGTGGACAACTACCAGTCGTTCATCCCCCAGGAAGACAAGGAAGGCCGCGAGTTCTACCGTTACGAACAGCTCATCCTCCAGATGGTTGTCCGCTATGGCGAACGCGTCATGTGCAACGTGCCCGATGACGAAGGCCATGAGGTGCCCGTCACTGTCACCGAATACATTATCTCCGACCTGCAGCAAGACGAACTGGCCTTCCATAACCCCCTTCACCGCCGGATGCTTCAGGAAGCTGCCGAACGTATCCACACCGAGGGCTTCTGCGCCGAACACTATTTCCTCAACCATCCCGACCCCGCTATCAGCCGACTTAGCGCCGAATTAGTGAGCGACCGCTATCAGTTGAGCAAATACCACTACAAGAACCAGCATATCGTCACCGATGAAGAGCGACTCTACGAATTGGTGCCCTTGCTGATGATTAACTTCAAGTACGCCATTGTCAGCGAGGAACTGACTCACCTCATGCGCGCTCTGCAAGACCCCGCCGTACTGGCCGACAACGACCGTTGTACCGCCGTACTGACTCGCTACAACGACCTGCGACAAGTGCAGAGCCTCATGGCCAGGAGACTGGGGGACCGGGTGGTTCTCAAGCTTTAATGATAAGCTCTTCACTGAAAACAACCAAGCGCTAAGCAGTCCGTTTCCAGGAGCTAAGCAGCGGACACACAAGGAAACCACACGCCAAGGTTGTGAAAGATGCGTGAAGGAAGTATCTTTCACAGCAATTTGCTGTACAGCAATCATTTGCAGGATGGTGAAGGCGTGAAGGCAATAAAGGGAATTCTTTGTTTGTGGTGTGAAGGTTAGAAAATATTGGCACGCAAATGACACAGACTAAAACAGATTCCAACAGATTCAGCCAGGTACAAAACAATCACCTGTAATCTGTAGCCGCCTGTCACATCCGTGTCATCTGCGTGCCCTAATTCTTAATCACATCAGGAAAAGGCATTCAACGCTTCTGAAATGCAGAGTTAGCTTGCTCAAGTGCCATTTTAGCTCGCTCAAATGCAGAGTTAGCTCGCTCAAATGCAGGGTTAGCGTCATAAACCTTTTCCCATCGCTGCCGAAACATCAATCAGGCTACTTTCTCCAGACGCTTCATGACGGAGAAAATGAACAGGGCAGCCAACAGGCAAAGTACCATAAGCACACCCCAAACTACCCACAAAGGCATGTCGCCCCACAACCAGGCTGCAACAGCTGTCAGGTAGTTACCAATAGCCGTGGCCACAAACCAGCCTCCCATCATCATACCTTTATACTTGGGAGGAGCAACCTTTGACACAAACGAAATGCCCATAGGCGACAGCAACAGTTCAGCAAAGGTCAGCACCAAGTAAGTAGAAACTAACCAGGAAGGAGAAACAAAGGTACCTGCATCGCCAGCAGCAGCCTGCTCGGTGGGCGAAAGCAATCCCATGGAAGCAACAATCATCACTACATATCCGCAAGCGGCAACCAACATACCCAAACCAATCTTACGCGGTGCTGAAGGCTCTTTACCCTTGCGGGCCAAAGAACCGAAAATAGCCATGGAAACAGGAGTCAAAGCCACCACAAAGAAAGGATTGAAGTGCTGGAAGATAGGAGCGCTGACAGCAATGCTTCCCTCAAGAATAGAATAACGGTAAATCAGGAAAACCACAGACAGGATTATGACAATACCAGAAATGAGTTTGGCTTTGCCCGTCTTGCTCTGGAAAAGAGAGAACAGAGAATACACAATGAAAATGACTGCTACAAGGTTCAGCACATCGAACATCATACTCTCCAAACCGGATGAGCTCTTGGCAGTGAATTCATCGGCAAAATAAGTCAGCGTCAAACCGTTCTGATGGAAAGCCATCCAGAAGAAAATAACCACGGCAAACACCAGACAAAGAGCCACAATGCGGTCTTTGGTTTCGCGTGGAGAAAGTTCTTCGTGGTGTTCCACCGTATTCTTTGTTTCAACCTGCTTGGTAGAACCCTCCACATGACGGAAAGTACGGCGGAAACCGTAATAAATGGCCATGGAAACAATAAGCGACACACAAGCTACGGCAAAAGCGAAATGATAAGAGTCATTCACGCTCACCCCCCAGGTGTGCTGGGCATAATCCATAATCTCAACCGCAGCCGTCGGGGCAAAAAGTGCGCCGATGTTGATTGCCATATAGAAAATAGAAAATGCAGAATCGCGTTTCGAGGCATATTCGGGCGAATCATAAAGATTGCCGACCATAACCTGAAGGTTTCCTTTGAAAAGTCCCGTACCTGCACTGATAATAAACAGAGCGGCAAACATACATACCCAAGCTGCCATGCCGTTACCTAAAGGCAAAGAAAGAAGCACATATCCTACAAACATGGCTATAATGCCCACTGTAACCATCTTTCCATAACCAAACTTATCGGCCAGAATACCACCAATAAACGGCAGGAAATAAACCAATGCCAGGAAAGTAGAGTAAATAGTACCCGCCGTACCGGGTGACAAATCGAAATTGGCTTTCAAAAACAATACAAAAATAGCCAACATCGTGTAGTAACCAAAGCGCTCGCCGGTATTGGCCAGCGCCAACGCATATAAACCTTTCGGTTGTCCTTCAAACATACGAATTAGATATTAGATGAGTTAAATTAAATAAGTTTTTAAAATCAGGTGCAAATATAAACATTTTGTAGGATTATCAAACAAACAACTCGCAAACTTCTGCATTTGACTCACGAATCAGGTCCTGAGGAGAAAGCTTCAGCTGAAGTCCGCGTACACCGGCACTGACATAAATATAGGGGAAATCCAGACAAGTGCGGTGGATATAGGTCGGAAAAGCTTTCTTCATGCCGATAGGCGAACAGCCTCCACGGATATATCCGGTCAGTGGGAGTAATTCCTTGACGGGAATGAGGTCGCACTTCTTATTACCACTTACCCGGGCAGCCAATTTAAGGTCAATCTCATGTTCACCAGGAATAACACAGACAAAATATCCCGACTTGTCTCCATGCAAGACCAGCGTCTTAAACACACATTCGATATCTTCACCCAACGAAGCAGCTACATGCACGGCACTAAGATCGTTTTCGTCCACTTCATAAGGAATCAGTTCATAAGCCACCTTATCTCTGTCTAAAAGACGGGCGACATTGGTTTTATTGATTTTCTGTTTCATACGTAAGTATTTTATAAGTTGCACACGTCATCCGTGCAGTTCCTGCCTGAGGAACCTTGGCGTAAACCCACGGTCGCTCATAGCCACCTCTTCGGGCGTACCACACGAAAGGAGCTCTCCTCCGCCCCGTCCTCCTTCAGGACCCATATCAATGATATAATCGGCCATCTTGATAACATCCAGGTTATGTTCGATGACAATCACGGTGTTTCCCTTGTCCACCAACCGGTTGAGCACATTCAGCAAAACCCGTATGTCTTCGAAGTGCAATCCGGTGGTAGGCTCGTCCAATATATAAACAGTCTTGCCCGTATCACGTTTGGAAAGCTCGGTCGCCAGTTTCACACGCTGGCTCTCACCACCGGACAATGTAGTGCTCGGTTGCCCCAGCTTGATATATCCAAGGCCCACGTCCTGCAACACCTTTATCTTATTTAATATAGAAGGAACATTCTCAAAGAACTCCACAGCCAAATTGATAGTAAGATCCAACACATCAGCTATAGACTTACCCTTATAACGCACCTCCAATGTCTCCCGGTTATAGCGTTTTCCGTGACAGACCTCGCAAGGCACGTAGACATCAGGCAGGAAATTCATCTCAATTGTCTTGTAACCATTTCCTTGGCACGCCTCACACCGCCCGCCGCTCACATTGAAAGAGAAACGTCCCGGCCTGTAGCCACGCATCTTCGACTCCGGCAACCCGGCAAACAGGTCGCGTATGTCTTGAAAGACACCCGTATAAGTGGCAGGATTCGAACGGGGGGTACGCCCTAAGGGAGACTGGTCGACATTGACCACCTTGTCGATATACTCCAGTCCTTCTACAGACGTATAAGGCAAAGGTTCCTGGAGGGAACGGTAGAACCGCTGCGAGAGAACAGGCTGCAAGGTTTCGTTGATAAGAGTAGATTTGCCGCTTCCCGACACACCGGTGACGCATATCAGCTTCCCAAGTGGGAACTCCACATCTACGTTTTTCAGGTTGTTGCCCCGTGCTCCTCTCAGCCAAAGCGAGTGACCGTTTCCTTCTCGGCGTGTGGGCGGCACTTCAATGGCAAGCTCTCCGTTGAGGTATTGCGAGGTAAGGGTATGTGTGCGGAGCATCTCTTGGGGTGTACCGGCAAAGACCACTTCACCTCCCAAACGACCGGCTTTCGGCCCCATATCAATGATGTAGTCGGCAGAAAGCATCATGTCTTTATCGTGTTCCACCACAATGACCGTATTGCCAATATCGCGCAATTCCTTAAGAGAGTGAATAAGCCGTTCGTTGTCACGCTGGTGCAGGCCAATGCTCGGTTCATCCAGAATATAAAGCACATTTACCAGCTGGGAACCAATCTGAGTGGCCAGACGGATACGCTGGCTCTCCCCACCGGAAAGGCTCATGGAAGTCCGGTTGAGCGAAAGATAATCCAATCCCACGTCCAGCAGGAACTTCAGGCGTGTACGGATTTCCTTCAAGATTTCGGCAGCTATCTGTCTCTGCTTTGAAGTCAGAAATTCATCCACGTGCATCAGCCAGTCATACAACTCACTTATATCCATGGCTGCAAGCTGATAGATATTCTTATCGTGTATACGGAATGAGAGCGCCTCGCGGTTCAGACGTGCACCGTGACACTCCGGACATACATCAGTCTTGGCAAACTGCTCGGCCCATTTGCGGGCTGTGGCGGAAGCATCACTATCCTGAAGCATCTGTATGTATTTCACCACGCCTTCAAACACTACAAAGTAATCGGAAGAAGTACCCACCAGCGAACTTTTTATTTTGAGCCGTTCATCCGATCCATAGAGCACGTCATCGACTGCTTCGTCGGGCAAGTCCTGCACGGGAGTCTTGAGCGTGGCTTCGTATTTCTCCAGCAAAGCTGCTATCTGCCAGAATATCATGCTGTTCTTATACTTTCCCAAAGGAATGATGGCACCTTCGGCAATAGAAAGCGAACGGTCGGGGATGACTTTGTCTATGTCTATCAGGTTCACCACACCTAACCCCTTGCACTTAGGACACGCCCCCTGCGGAGAATTGAACGAAAAATTATGCGGGGCGGGTTCACGATAGGAAAGCCCGGTGACAGGACACATCAGCCGCTTACTATAGTGGCGCACTTCATTGGTCATGGTGTCAAGCACCATCAGCAGACCGTCTCCCTGTTTCATAGCCGTGGCCACAGAGTTTTTCAGGCGGGTATCGTCCTTGTCTTGGGGAATCAGTTTGTCGATGACAACCTCTACATCATGGTTCTTGTAACGATCCAGCTTCATGCCCGGCAGAGCCTCACGCACCTCTCCATCCACACGCACATAAAGATACCCTTTCTTACGCACTTGTTCAAACAACTCTTTATAATGCCCCTTTCGGTTGCGTACCAGCGGAGCAAGAAGAAAAATCCGTTTGTCTTTGTATTCGTGCAGAATAAGGTCGATAATCTGTTCCTCCGTGTACTTCACCATCTTCTCGCCAGAGAGGTAAGAATAAGCCTCACCGGCGCGGGCATAAAGCAGGCGGAGGAAGTCGTAGATTTCGGTAGTGGTCCCCACGGTAGAACGCGGATTTTTGTTGGTAGTCTTCTGTTCGATGGAAATGACCGGGCTTAATCCCGTAATTTTATCCACATCGGGGCGTTCCAGATTGCCCAGGAAATTCCGTGCATAAGCCGAAAAGGTTTCAATGTACCGGCGCTGCCCTTCGGCAAACAAGGTATCGAAAGCCAACGACGACTTGCCGCTGCCGCTCAAGCCGGTAACGACCGTCAGGCTATCACGGGGGATTGATACGTCGATATTCTTCAGGTTGTGCACGCGGGCACCATAAACGTTTATGTATTCTTGTTCTTCTTGCATGAAAGTTAAATTATCGGGTCGAGTGCAGAAAACACAATATTGTATCAATGAATTTGCATAAAGCCGGGCAATGGCCATCCGTACAATTTGTGCCAGTCATGAGCTAAAATCCCATTATCCCTGCAAAAATACGTCTTTCCCCCCGAATTTCCATCTTCCCTCTTCAGTTTTTAAGCCTAAAAAAGCAGAATATTATTTCTTAACGAAATACGTTGGCAGGAATGACACATTATTCTTACCTTTGCCGCTAATTGGGAAAAGCATAAGCCTAAAAACCGATGCCCGTAAAACCATATATAAGGAAACATTAAGAATAAAGGAATGAAAAAGATTAGCCGACTTATCTGCACCCTCCTGATGGCAGGTTCGTGTATCATGCAAGCCTACGCACAGGAAAACGTAACTTTTTTCCTGCATACCATCGAAAAAGGACAGAGTCTCTACTCCATAGCCAGTATGTATGGCATCAGCCAGGCAGACATTGTACGCCTGAACCCCGGCACTGACGAAAGAATATACGCCGGACAAACCCTGCGCATCCCCCAAAGCACAGACAATACGCTGGCTCCTACTTTCCACACCATTGTCGAAGGGGAAACGCTCTACTCGCTGACCCGCCGCTACCATACCACGGCTAAAGCCATTTGCGACGCCAATCCTGGCTTGAGTGCCCAAAACTTCCGCGCAGGACAGGTCATCTGCATCCCCGTGGCCGACAAGAACCTGGCAACCGAAGACAAGAAGAGTGCTCCCCAGCAGAATGTACAAAACCCAGCAGAATCGCCCTGCCGCGACATGCACAAGGTGAAACGCCGCGAAACCGTGTTTAGCATCAGTCGCAAATACGGCATCACGGAAGAGCAACTCATCGCAGCCAATCCTGAAATCAAGGATAAAGAGAAGTTGGACCGGGGCAGTTGGCTCTGCATCCCCTACCCTCAAAAACAAACCGAACAAACTCCTACGCAAGAGCCTGCCCGCATCCCCACCGATGCCGAACTGTTTCAGGCCAACACAGAGAAGGCCCGACGATTCAAATCCATAAAAGCAGCAATCGTACTGCCCTTCTACGATGTGGTTCAAAGCGAAGCGGCACGCATGATAGAATATTATGAAGGCTTTCTAATGGCTGTAGACAGCTTGAAGCGCACCGGTACGTCTATCGACCTTTATACGTATAACTCCGGAAACGAAAGTGCGTCGCTCTCTACACTGCTCTCCAAACCTGAGATGAAACAGATGGACATCATCTTCGGACCGCTCTACCAGTCGCACATTCAGCCCTTGGCAGACTTTGCGCAGAAAAACGACATCCGGCTGGTCATCCCTTTCACCTCCAAGGATAATACGGTGTTCCGCAACCCTAATGTATATCAAATCAACACTCCCCAATCCTACCTCTACTCCGAAGTTTACGACCACTTCCTCCGCCAATTCGCCGGTGCCAATGTCATCTTCATCGAAGCCAGCCAGGGCACACGCGACAAGGCTGAGTTCATCAAAGGATTGAAAGAGGAATTGCGCCGCAAAGGCATTACCACATCGAGCCTGAAGGAAGATGCCACAACCGAATCGCTCAAGTCTGTACTGGCTGCCGGGCGTGAGAACGTGTTCATACCCACCTCGGGCACAAACGTTACTCTCATCAACCTGCTGCCCAAGCTCACCATGCTGGTACGCGAGGTGCCCGAACAGAGCATTCACCTCTTCGGCTATCCCGAATGGCAGACTTATACCAAGGACCACTTGGACGCTTTCTTCGAACTGGACACTTATTTCTATTCATCGTTCTATACCAACAACTTGTTGCCAGCCGCCGTACACTTCACCAAGAGCTACCAGAAATGGTATGGAAAGGATATGGACGAGCGTTACCCCAAGTTTGGCATGTTAGGCTTCGATACGGGCTATTTCTTCCTGAAAGGTCTCTCTAACTACGGTTCGGAGTTTGAAAAAGATATTCAGCAGCTGGACCTCATCCCCATACAGACGGGATTCAAATTCCAGCGCGTCAATAACTGGGGAGGATTCATCAACCGCAAAGTATTCTTTGTACACTTTACTAAGAATTTCGAACTCCTCAAACTCGATTTCGACTAATTCATCCCAATAATTATCCGGATACAGATGAAAACAAAATTATTATTTACCGCTTTCGCTTTCTTTTTCCTGTGCCTCTCCCGTGCCGGGGCACAGGTAGGGGAACAACGTTATAACCTTGCCTTGGGAGTGAACGGCGGTATCAACCTGAACAGGGTAAGTTTCTCTCCCACCATAGAACAAAAGAATCTGCTGGGTATAAATGGCGGATTCACGGCACGCTACATCTGCGAAAAATATTTCAGCATGATATGCGGCGCCCAAGTCGAAGTAAACTTCTCGCAACGCGGATGGGATGAATTTTACGAATACTACCCGGACGTTCATTATACACGCACGATGAACTATGTGGAGATTCCTTTCCTGGCCCACCTCGCCTTTGGAAAAGACCGGGGAATGCAGTTCTTCATCAACATCGGCCCTCAGATAGGTTTCCTTATCTCCGACAGCGAAAAACAGTCGGGCGATATGGACGGCATGTTGGAAAACAACCCATACGCTGACACCGAACAACACGGCAAACCCATTGATAATGAGTTTGACTATGGCATTGCAGGAGGACTGGGGGTGGAACTACGTACCAAAGCCGGAAATTTTCTGGTGGAAGGCCGGTATTACTTCGGCTTGTCCGACTTCTTCAGCAGCACCAAGAAAGACTACTTTGCCCGCTCTGCCCACGGAACCATTACAGCAAAAATAACTTATCTGTTTGATATTACAAAATAAGACTGTCTGTCGGAGCAATCTGCTTCTGCCAGACAGACACGCCCCCAACAGACACAGAGCCACGGAAACACAGGTTTTACATCCGTTCATGGAAGGATAACCTGTACCTCCGTGGCTCTGTATGCAGACATACCCGATGTCTGTAAATGGACAATGAAATGAATTGCAAATGAATTGCCTTTCATCCCGCTGACCCACAGCGGATTGGTTCTTATATATAAGGCCTATACCTTTTATCGCTTAGAAGCAGGCTTCTTATAGCTCAGCACGCGCTTAAAAACAGCTTTCAGGAAATTACGCTATCCCACACAGTTCTGCGGAGCTGCCTTCCCCACAACTGGAGAAGCATGAAAAAAATGGCCGGAATTCACTCCTCAATATCGGTACAGAATTACAGAACCGACAAAACGCCCGCCTACAAACAAATCTCCCGTAAGCTCATCCATTCCCACATAGAGGTGGGAAATCTCAATCAAAGGATACTGGTTGCCATAATCCAAAGAAAGCGTATTGCCCTGCAACATCCAACGGAAACGCTCTACCGTAGCTACCCGACCGCTTCCGTAATAACACTGCTCATCCTGCCCAAAGCCGTCGCTGTCAAAATAAAGACCGCTTTCCAATGGTTCTCCCCAAGGATCGGAGAATCCCAAATCGCCTACCCAAGTATAGCGCACCAGGCGGCCGAACACTACGTCTTCGTCTTGTTCGCATGAGGTGAACGACAGAAGAAGAGCACATACAGACAAGATTCGAAAGCATTGCAAGAACGATGTTCTCCTCATAAAGCTTCTCCGTTTATCAATGTTGGTAATTAGCTTCCACAAACGTCAGTTGCTCGCCATCTAACTCGCCGGACAAATAATGCTGCCGCACCCATACATTGTCCATATAACGCACTGTCCCGTCGGTATAAACCCACTGCAAACACTCCTTGCTCTCATCCGTCCAACGCCAGGTAATCTCTTTATCAGTGGTATTGGTACCTCCCGTAACGGGCAGAATCACTACTTCCTGGCCCTTGCCTCCGCTATAGAAGCGAAGCTGGTAGGTACCCGTCAGCCCTTCATCCGTTGTATAGTTTGTAATCCAAAGCTTGTTGCACAAGTCATTATCATTATTCTCAAGCGTGTAGTACACATCATCGCCACAGGATGAAAGCGTAAAAACAAATATACACACCCAAAGCATCCGCCAAGCATTCAATGTCTTCATAAATCTTTTTGTTTTAATTCAGTTTTACATAAAAGTCCCCGCTTATTCCGTCTCATCTCAAAGATACAGAAGGAATAAGCGAGGACAAACATACGGAAAAAAATGAGAAACTTCAATAATTCTTCTGATATTTCTTGTAAAAGACCAGAAACAGGAGAAAACCGACACACACAAAAGGCACACCTGCCAGAGCCGGATAACGGTATCCGCCCGTCACTGCCAACCCACCCACGTAGGCTCCCACGGCGTTGCCCAGATTGAAGGCTATCTGCACGGCGGCACCGCCCAGCATTTCTCCGCCAGGAGCCACACGGATAATAAGCACCTGCTCCGGGCCAGACACGGCAAAAAGGCCGGCAGTGCATAAAGCCATCAGCAAGGCCGAACACCAGGGATTGGAAGAGAAAAAGAAGACAAGCACGAGGCTGATACTGAGGATGCCCAACACAACCGTACCTACACGCCCCGGTGTGTAGCGGTCGGACAGGCGGCCACTGACAAGATTGCCAACCACCATACCAAAGCCAGCCAGCACCATGAGCGGAGTAACGCTTTCGGCACTGAATCCGGAAACCTGGGTGAGCAGGGGCGTAATGTAACTGTACCAACAAAACACTCCCCCGTTGCCCAAGGCCGTCGCTCCCAAGATGAGCCAGGGAGCTGGTTTCTTCAGGAAACGGAACTGGCCTTTGAAACCGGTATCCTGCAAGGCTTCTACATGGGGAATCCAACGCCAGATGTAATAAAGCACGATAATCCCCCAACAGCCAACCAAAAGAAAGGTTACACGCCACGAGATGAGGTGGCTGAACGAAGTGCCCAAGGGTACGCCAAACAAGTTGGCTACCGTCATGCCGGCAATCATGATGGAAACGGCTTCTGAGCCACGCCCCTCATCGGCCAGCTTCCCGGCTACAATGGAGGCCACTCCAAAATAAGCTCCGTGAGGAAGACCGGAGACAAACCGGGACAACAGAAGCATCCAGTAGCCGGAAGAGAAAGCGGCACAAAGATTACCTGCTGCCATCAGGACCACCAGACCTATCAGGATATGCTTCAAAGAATACTTGCGCGCCCATAACAGAATAGGAGCACCCCCACATACGCCCAAAGCGTAAGCTGAGATGAAATGACCTGCAGTGGAAATGCTGATACCTAAATCGGAAGCCACACTGGGCAGTATGCCCATCATGGCAAATTCGGCAATGCCCAGGGCTAAGGTGCCGAATGCCAATGCTATAAGACTCTTCTTCATAATTCGCGAACAGTTAATTTACCAGTAGTTTGTTTGAGCGTGCAAAAGTAAAAAACGGGGCGGAAACAGGCCTTGACGTATGTCAATTTCCAGCCTGCCTCCGTCCCGTTTCACACGGAAAGGCACAATGCTATTTCTTCTTTTCCTGGTCGCGCAGGTAAAGGGCGTCTATAATGCCGTCAGCCAAACCGATAACCGGCACGTGAACGTATTCGGCATGAACGATCTTGGCAATGGTCAGGAAAATCTCGGCTGCGGGCACAATGACATCCGCCCGGTCTTCCTTCAGCGAAAAGTCTTTCATACGCTGTTCGGGGGTAAGGGGCTTGAGTTGGTCATAGAGCATTTGCAGAGAGGCAACGGGCAAACGCTGCGTCTTCTTGTCTTTGTCTGCAGCCATGCGGTAGAGTTTGTTGATGTTGCCGCCCGACCCAATAATGTTGATGCCTTGAAAACCGGCGGTAAGCCTCCGCAGGTCGTCTTGCATGATGCTCCACGTTTCAGGCTTCACGGCTCCACTCAGAATACGAACCGTACCGATGTTGTAAGAGAGCGACTGCACCAGTTCGCCGTTAACCATCAGGTTAATCTCGGTACTTCCACCGCCCACGTCTACATAAATGAAATTACCCGTACGGTCCTCCAAACATTCTACATGGTTGTTGTATATCATGCGGGCCTCTTCCTGGCCGTCGATGATTTCAATGTGAATGCCCGTCTCACGCAAGATTTTGTTGATGACAGCCTTGCCGTTTTTGGCATCGCGCATGGCCGAAGTGGCACATGCCCGGTAGTCGGTCACCTCATAGATTTTCATCAGCTGGCGATAGGCTTTCATGAGGCGGCGCATCTTGATGATGCGTTCGTCAGACAACTTACCCAAGGCAAAGACGTCGAAACCCAAACGCAGGGGGACACGCAACAGCAATACCTTGGCCAGCTTGCGGCTCACCAGATTCTCGTTTTCTTCTTCCCGCTTAATCAATAGCCGCGCTGCATTCGAACCGATGTCGATGGCGGCATAACACTTCTTACTCATATTATTCTCTTCATATCATATAAATGGTTATTCTTTAGTCGTACCCTAACAAGAACCCCTAACTGGTATTTCCGCTCCCCATAACCGCGATAGTCCAATAACAAGAATGGCATCTCCGGTTATGGGAAGAACCACTCCTCCTGCCAGATGTAAAAATGCCCCCGACAGATGACAGGAGGAAGTGAGAGGTTAATGCAGGTCTTGCTGTGTGTCCTTCTCCAACCTGCAATAATGCTTGTAGAGTTCTTCCTGCGAACGGAACGGTTGTTCCTCACCTGTAGTCCACGGCTGATTTTCGCCCCGTCCGTCCACGATGCGTCCCTGGCAGGTATCACGCAAGCCATAGTCCACCACCGTGCGCAAGTCTGCCTTAATGGCAGGATCATAGACCGGTGTCACTACCTCTACACGGTTGTCCAAGTTACGCGGCATCCAGTCGGCCGAACCGATGAAGCATTTCTCCTCTCCCCCGGCTGCAAAGATAAAGATGCGCGAATGCTCCAGATAACGGTCAATGATGCCGTTGATGCGGATGGTCTCACTTACCCCCGGAATGCCCGTTACCAGCGAGCAGTTGCCCCGCAACACCATGTCGACAGGCACGCCCGCAGCCGAAGCCTCGTAAAGTTTCTTCACCATGGTCTCGTCGGTGACATGGTTTATCTTCATGCGTATATAGGCAGGCTTCCCGGCCTTTTTGTTTTTGATTTCATCATCTATCAGCTTCAGGAACTTCTTCTTCATCTCATTGGGCGACACGAGCAGTTCCTTGAACCGCACAGGCGTATAAGGCTTTTCAATAAAGCTGAACACCGCGTTTACATCGGTTACGATGCTCTTGGCGGCAGTCATCAGCATGAAGTCCGTATAGATGCGGGCATTCCCCTCATGGAAGTTACCCGTACTGATGCAAGCAATATCAGCTCCCGTCTTCATACCGATGTGCGTGATTTTAGAGTGCACCTTCAGTCCCTCCACCCCGAAGATGACATGTATACCGGCATCCTGCATGAGCTTGGACCAACTGATATTGGAAGCCTCGTCGAAGCGTGCCAGCAGTTCGATGACTACTGTAACCTTCTTGCCGTTTCGGGCGGCATTGATAAGAGCATTGACCACTTTCGAACCTTTGGCCAGACGGTAAAGGGTGGTTTTGATGCTCTTTACATTCTTGCTGATAGCCGCTTCCTGAAGTACACGAATATAATAGTCAAAACTGTGGTAGGGCACATGTATGTATCGGTCATGCTCTTGTATAAGCTTCAGCAGGCTGACATTCTCGTCCAGTTCATGCTTGATAAGGGGTGGCCAAGCCGGATATTTCAAATCCTTACGGCCACAATCGGGAAACGACATAAGGTCTTTGTGGTTATGATACCTACCTCCAGCCAACACCGTATCCAGTTTATCCAGATTCAGTTTGTTCATCACCCGCTTCAGCAAATCCTTGGGCATACCAGCATCGTAAATGACACGTAGGGCATCGCCCTTGCGCCGGCTCTTTACTCCCTTGGAAATTTTTTGCAGCATACCATTGCGCAGGTCATTGTCTATCTCCATCTCGGCATCTTTGGTAAACTTGAAGGCGTAAGCTTCATAGGCTACGAAATCCATGCCGCTGAATATCATGGGAAGACAGAAGCGGATTACATCGTCCAGATACATCAGATAGCTCTTCCCCTCCTTGTCGGGCAAATGTATAAATCGTCCGCATACAGCCACGGGAAGTTCGATGAGGGCATAGTCGGCAGCTTTGCGTGCATCGGTATGGAGCTTTACGGCCAGGAAGATGTTGTCGTCGGCAGCCTCGGTAAGCTCTCGCACGGCAGAGAGCCACACGGGGTTGACAAATCCACTCAGCTTCTGACGAAAGAACTGGCGTACAAAAGCCTGTTGGTCTTCACTCAGTTCATCATCTTTCAGCAAGAAGATGTTTTCTTCGCGCAAGGCCTGAGTAACATCGCGGATTGCCTGTTCGTATTCCTTGGCATACCGGTTGTTCAGGCGAGTGATTTGCTTGATGAGCTGGGAAGCACGTTCACTCTCCCGGCGTACGCTCTTGTCATCGCACTCGGCTATGCGGCTCAGTGTAGCCATACGCACCCGGAAGAATTCATCCAGATTGTTCGAATAGATGCCCAGAAAACTGAGACGCTCCAACAGCGGAATCTGCGTTTTGGTTGCTTCCTGAAGGATGCGCCGGTTAAAATACATCCAACTAAGGTCCCGGTCGATATAGGTCTCGGGCTGACCTTTTTTGCTGATAGTCTTAGCCATTGATATATCTGTTAAATATTAAATATCAGTCTATTGACGCGCTGAGGCATGGAGAGTTCCTCAGCGTGTCTTCAAGCTTGTATCCAACAACCGCTTTATTCTGCGCGAATTTAGCATTTATATTTCAATCCACGCATCACACAAAACATTTATTTTTAGGGAAGAAACTATACAAAACAGACCGTACCTGCATCACGCGGGCACGGTTCCGAAGAGAATTTATGGAATATTACGTAAGAAGTTCCTTACTTCCACAGCGACTTGTATGTCATGAGATTAAACATACTCCTCTACCATGTACATGTCACTGATGAAATCATCGATGACCCGTTCCAAATTTTCGAAGGCTTCATCGGGTGTTTCCCCATAAGCACTACACAAAAGATTGTCTTTGTAGTAAGCGAAGAATCCTCCGCCTGTAGCGGCTTCCACCGTGCATTCGTTTTGGTTCAGTTTCATAATAGTGTCCTCCTTCATTGGTTTTGCACTGCAAAGATAGGAAGGGGATGTTGCAACGGTGTGACATGAGAGTTACGAAGAAGTGAAGAACTAAAAGCTAAGGGTGTGCCCCCACGCAAGGTAATAAAACCTATCGGAGACACACCCAATGCTAATAACCTCGGAATCAGAATCAATAAGAACGTGCGAAAATGACGCGCCGCTCCGAAGGCTTTCCTGTCACCATACACTTGCCCGGCTCTTTGTCGCCTGGCACGAAAGAATCGAACGGGATACAACGGATAGTAGCCTTGGTCTCTTCTTTGATGCGGAGCTCTGTTTCGGTAGTGCCGTCCCAGTGAGCCAGAATAAAGCCGCCTTCCTCTATCTTCTCCTTGAACTCGTCGTAGGTATCGGCTGTAGTGATGCGTGCATTGCGGTAAGCCAGTGCCTTCTGATAGATATTGGTCTGGATGTCTTCGAGCAAATCTTTCACATATTGCCCGATGCCGTCACACGTACGGGTTTCTTTCTCCAGCGTGTCGCGACGCATCACCTCAATGGTGTTGTTCTCCAAATCGCGTCCTCCCATGACAAGGCGCACGGGCACGCCCTTCACCTCGTAATCGGCAAACTTGAATCCCGGGCGCTTGTTGTCGGCATTGTCATACTTCACGCTGATGCCCAAATCTTTCAGGCAAGCTACGATTCCTGCCACTTTCTCGTCTATCTGGTGCAGCTGCTCCTGACTCTTATAAATAGGAACAATCACCACCTGGATAGGAGCCAGATGCGGAGGCAATACAAGTCCGTTGTCATCCGAATGCGTCATGATGAGCGCTCCCATCAGGCGGGTAGATACTCCCCACGAAGTAGCCCATACATATTCCAACTGGTTGTCCTTGTTGACAAACTGCACATTGAAAGCCTTGGCAAAGTTCTGCCCCAAGAAATGAGAAGTGCCGCTCTGCAATGCCTTGCCGTCCTGCATCATGGCCTCGATGGTATAGGTATTGAGGGCACCGGCAAAACGTTCGTTGGCCGATTTAACGCCTTTAATGACAGGCACAGCCATGTATTTCTCGGCAAAGTCACCATAGACGTTCAGCATCTTCACAGCCTCGGCCTCGGCCTCCTCACGGGTGGCATGGGCGGTGTGGCCTTCCTGCCACAAGAACTCGGCTGTGCGCAGGAAGAGGCGGGTACGCATCTCCCAACGGAACACATTGGCCCACTGGTTGACCAGGATAGGCAGGTCGCGATAGGAATTAATCCAGTTCTTATAAGTATTCCAGATAATGGTTTCCGAAGTGGGGCGGATGATAAGTTCTTCCTCCAGCTTGGCCTCGGGATCAACCACTACGCCTCCTCCGTTGGGGTCATTCTTCAGGCGATAGTGAGTCACCACGGCACATTCCTTGGCAAATCCTTCTACATGTTCGGCCTCGCGGCTGAGGAAAGACTTGGGGATGAGCAAGGGGAAATAGGCATTGACATGACCTGTTTCCTTAAACATATCGTCCAGCTGACGCTGCATTTTCTCCCAGATGGCGTATCCGTAAGGCTTGATGACCATACATCCGCGCACGGCGGACTGTTCGGCCAGGTCGGACTTCACCACCAGTTCGTTGTACCATTGCGAATAGTTCTCGCTCCGTTTGGTAAGGTTCTTTAATTCTACTGCCATTTTTATTCTGTTCTTTTAATGTTTTTAGCTTCCGATTACAAGGGCGCAAAATTACGAATTTTCAACCGAAAGCAAATCAAGTAAGAAAGATTTGTGTGAAAAAAAGCGGCGGAAGTCCTGTCCGGCACTATCCGCGCCTCACTGAATCTCATGCAGGAACCCCGTTGAAACACAGGCACCTGCCAGGCTGGTTGCTGCAAAGCCTTTCGGAGCAGACTTCTAAGCGTTGCGAAGCAAACTTCTAAGCGCTGCGGAGCAGCCCTCTTATATATCGGCCACAAACCGCCACCCGCAAATGCACAAAATTATCCGCAAGACACCAGAATCACCGAAAAAATGAGTAAGTTTGCATCCGCATTAAACAATAAGAATCCGGAAAATGAAGCAGACCATGCAATCTATCAACCGCCCTGCCCTGCGTTTCCGATGCTGGAACCGTGGGCGATATGCCGCCTTTGCCAGCATGGGGCGGTGTGTCACCATCGGACATCTGCATCATGACGTTGCCGACCGCGCGCTCTGCAAGCAGGTGAATACGGGCACGGTCGCCTTCATTACCGAACATGAACCCTCTGATTTTAAAGAAGACCCTTATGAAAATACAAGACTTGAAAGAGAAAGTCCTCCGGGGCGGGAACATCACCCTGACGGAGGCCCTGTTTCTGGCCGGACAGCCTGATAAAGAAGCCCTGTACGAAGCCGCCCACGAGATAACCTTCCGTCTGGCCGACCGGCGCGTAGACTTCTGTTCCATTATCAACGCACGTTCCGGCCGTTGCCCGGAAGATTGCAAGTGGTGTGCCCAGTCGGTCCACTACCGGACGGACGCAGAAATTTATGACTTGGCACACCCGGACGATTGCCTGAATCAGGCATACCAGCATGAGTTGCAGGGTATTGGACGGTTCTCGCTCGTTATCAGCGGACGACGCCCCTCCCGACAACTGCTGAAGCGCATTTGCGACACGGCCCGCTACCTGCGCCACTATACTTCCATCCGACTCTGCGCTTCGCTGGGCCTGGTAGACGAAGAAGGCATGCGCCAACTGGCCGATGCTGGCATCACGCGTTACCATTGCAACCTGGAGACAGCGCCTTCTTTTTTCCCCACACTTTGCTCCACACACACCCAGGATGACAAAATTGCCACTTTGCAGGCTGCCCGACGCGCCGGACTGGAAGTTTGCAGCGGAGGCATCATCGGCATGGGCGAGACCATGGAGCAGCGCATAGAACTGGCATTCAAACTGCGGGAGTTGGACATCACTTCCGTCCCCCTCAACGTACTGGCTCCTATTCCCGGCACCCCCTTGGAACATCAACCTCTCCTGGACGATGAAGAACTGCTGACATCTGTGGCTATCTTCCGGTTCATCCTGCCTCGCGCAGCCCTGCGATTTGCCGGAGGACGAAAACGCTTCTCCAAAGACGTGCAGCGCCGGGCCATGTACATCGGTATCAATGCAGCCATTACAGGCGACCTGCTCACAACTACCGGCTCCACTTCTACCGAAGACCACCGGCTGGCCCAAGAAGCAGGTTATGAGACGGACGACACACAGGCAGACACCTTGCATCTGTGGCATCCCTACACTTCTACTTCGCGCCCATTGCCTGTATATAAAGTGGCAAGCGCACGGGGAACAACCCTCACGCTTTCGACAGGACAACAACTTGTAGACGGCATGTCGTCGTGGTGGTGCGCCATACACGGATATAACCGCCCCGAACTGAACCAGGCAGCCCATGAACAACTGGAGCAGATGTCGCACGTAATGTTCGGCGGTCTGACACACGAACCCGCCATCGAGCTGGCACAACTGCTCCTGCCTCTGATACCGCCCAGACTTCAGAAGATATTTTATGCCGATTCGGGGTCTGTCTCGGTGGAGGTGGCTATGAAGATGGCCGTGCAATATTGGTATGCCAAGAGCCGCTCCCACCCCGGACTGGAACATCTGGCACAGAAACAGAACTTTGTAACCATCCGCAGCGGGTATCATGGAGATACCTGGAATGCCATGTCGGTATGCGACCCCGTCACAGGCATGCACTCACTGTTTGGCCCCGCCCTGCCCAAACGCTTCTTCGCCCCACAACCCCGCTCACGTTTTGACGAAATCTGGGATGAAGAAGACATTATCCCCCTGCGCTTCCTTATCGAAGAACATGCCGATACATTAGCCGCCCTCATTCTGGAACCCATCGTGCAGGGCGCAGGCGGCATGTGGTTCTACCATCCGCAATACTTGGTGGAAGCTGCCAGACTTTGCCAGGAATACGGAATTCTGCTCATTTTCGATGAAATTGCAACTGGCTTCGGACGTACAGGAAGGCTCTTTGCCTGGGAATATGCCGGAGTGGAGCCGGACATCATGTGCATCGGCAAGGCACTGACAGGAGGCTATATGACCATGGCTGCCGTGCTGGCCACCAACGAAGTGGCAGACATGCTCTCGGCACAGACACCGGGGGTGTTCATGCACGGCCCCACATTCATGGGAAACCCGTTGGCATGCGCCGTAGCATGTGCCTCCATCCGTCTGCTTACCTCACGGGAATACGACTGGCAGGGCAAGGTGTTCCGCATCGAACGCCAGCTCAAAGAAGAACTGGAACCGGCCCGCGCCCTGCCGCAAGTAAGCGATGTCCGGGTGTTGGGTGCCATCGGTGTCATCGAACTGAAACAGCCTGTGGACATGGCCCGCATGCAACGCCGCTTTGTAGACGAAGGCATCTGGGTGCGCCCCTTCGGACGGCTGGTCTACGTCATGCCGCCTTATGTCATTCAACCCGAAGAATTATCTAAACTGACACAAGGACTTATCAAAGTAGTAAAAGGCATCTAATATGGATAAACTGATAAACGACCTGCAAGCCAACCTGGAGGAACTGAAAATAGCGGGCAATTACCGTTCCCTCGCACATGCGGTACAGGAAGGACGCTACTTACTGAAACAGGGCGAATGCATGCTCAACCTCTCATCCAACGACTATCTGGGGTTGGCTGCCGACCATGCGCTCTACGCCGAATTTCTCCACAATGCGCCTCCCGAACACCTCATACCCTCCAGTTCCTCTTCGCGGCTGCTCACCGGCAACCATCCCGTGTTCGATGAACTTGAAGTGGCTCTGGCACGCCTCTACGGCACCCAGTCAGCCCTCGTGTTCAACAGCGGCTACGATGCCAACACCGGCATTCTGCCTGCCTTTGCCCAACGCGGCGACCTCATCCTGGCCGACAAACTGGTACACGCCAGTCTCATCGACGGCATGCGACTGAGCCAAGCCCACTGGTTCCGCTTCAAGCACAACAACCTGACGCACCTGACGCGCCTCCTCCAAAGTAATGCTGCCAACTACCGCCGCATCATAATCGTCACCGAGAGCATTTTCAGCATGGATGGCGATGAAGCTCCACTCCGCGACATCGTCCAACTGAAACGGCAGTATCCCCATGTCCTGCTTTACGTGGACGAAGCACACGCCTTCGGGGTGCGCGGTCCGAAAGGACTGGGATGCGCCGAAGAAGCAGGGGTACTTCCTGACATAGACCTGCTGGTGGGCACACTGGGCAAAGCAGCTGCCTCGGCCGGAGCCTTCGTAGCATGCAACCAGACCCTACGCAACCACTTAGTAAACCACATGCGCCCCTTTATCTTCACCACTGCCCTGCCCCCGCTGGTAGCCGCATGGAGCCTCTACATTGTCCGTCACCTGCCGGAAATGCAAGGAAGGCGGCAGCGTCTGGCAGAAATCACACGGCATGTGCACGATGCCCTCAACAGGCAAGGCATTCAGACCGCCTCGCGTAGCCACATCATTCCCCTGCCCGTAGGAGACAGCACGCAAGCCCTGCAGTTGGCCGAAGAAATGCAACGACACGGCTTCTACCTCCTGCCCGTACGGCCACCTACGGTACCCGAAGGAACCGCCCGCCTGCGTCTTTCGCTGCGAGCCGACCTGGTGGACGAAGAGGTGGAGAAACTAATCAAATATCTGTCTTCCAAGAAATAGAATTCTGATGCAACACGAATTTCTCATCCAAGAACATCATCCCCGCCTGCTCCTGTTCTTTGCAGGGTGGGCTTCGGATGCTACTCCTTTCCGTACTTACCGGCCTGGAGGACGGGACTTCCTGCTCTGCTACGACTACCGTACCTTGGACGCCAATTTTGCTCCTCTCGATGCCTACGAAAGTATCGACGTGGTAGGCTGGTCGATGGGTGTATGGGCTGCCACCTATGTAGTACCCCGCCTGCATGTACAGTTAGGACAAAGCATCGCCCTGAACGGTACCCCCTTTCCCATAGACCCGGAGTGCGGCATCCATCCCGACATCTGGCAAGGCACCTTGGAGCACCTGAGCCCTGCCTCCCTGCATAAATTCTGCCGACGCATGTGCCTCAACACCGAAGCCTTCCACGACTTCCTGCGCGTTACTCCCCACCGTCCCGTAGACGAACTGGCCGACGAGATGCGTGCCATCTCTCGCCTGCGTCTGTCCCTGCCCGCTCCTGCTTTCAGCTGGACACAAGCCGTAGTAGGCACACAGGACCGCATAATTCCACCCGACAACCAACTCCGCGCCTGGCAAAAACAGGGAGTGGCTGTCCATACACTGGATGATGCGCACTATAGTGTACCCATGTTTCAACATTATCTGCAAGACGTATGGAAAAACAACAGATAGCCGCCGGATTTGCCCGGGCACGGAAGACCTACGACCGGGAAGCACGTGTACAACACCAAGCTGCCGCCGAAATGCTCCGACTGCTCCGGGATTATGCCTCCCCCGACGACCTGGCCGATGGTGCTTTGCTGGAGGTGGGATGCGGCACGGGCATTTACTCACGCCTCCTGCAACAAGCCTTCCACCCACAAGAGATGTGGCTCAACGACTTGTGCACGGAGATGCAGCAAAGTCTCAACGACCTTTTAAGCCTGCCCGATGTACATTTCCTGCCAGGCGATGCCGAGACTTTGCCCGTGCCCCCCCGAACACGAGTCATCACCTCGTGCTCGACATTGCAATGGTTCACCTCGCCCCGTCAGTTCTTTGTCCGGTGCTCCGAAGTCCTGCCACCGGCCGGCATACTGGCCTTCAGCACCTTCGGACCATCCAACCTGCAAGAAATACGGGCACTCACAGGCAACGGACTGTCCTATTTCACCCCCGATGAGCTGGCTGCGATGTTTCCTCCGGACCTCAAGTTGCTCCATGCTTCGGAAGAAATAGCCACGCTTACCTTCCCCACGCCGGCAGACGTACTCCGTCATTTGAAGCAAACGGGAGTGACCGGCACCGAGAAGCGTATCTGGACCCGTACCCGCCTCCAGCACTTCACCGACAATTACATCCGGCTTTTTGCACAAGACGACGGAAAGGTTCCACTCACTTATCACCCTATTTATATAGTAACCCGGAAAGTCGAACATTCTTCATAAACAATAAAAGACTATGAGCAACAACATTTTCTACATCAGCGGCATTGATACCGATGCCGGAAAGACCTATTGCACAGGCTGGCTGGCCCAACAACTTCAGCGGGCAGGCTTGCGCGTCATCACCCAGAAACTCGTACAGACTGGCAACACCGGTCACTCCGAAGACATAGACCTGCACCGAAAACTGATGGGTACCGGTCTACTGCCGGAAGACAAAGAAGGGCTCACTGCCCCGGAAATCTACTCTTATCCCTGCTCGCCACACCTGGCTGCACGCATCGACCAACGTCCCATAGACCTCGAAAAGATAGGACTGGCCACCGATGAACTGGCACGACGGTATGATACGGTACTTGTAGAATGTGCCGGCGGACTGATGGTTCCCCTCACCGACGAACTCCTCACCATCGACTACATCGCTTCACGGCATGCCCCTCTCATCTTTGTCACTTCGGGCAAATTGGGCAGCATCAACCACACCCTGCTCAGTTTCGAAGCCATCCAAAAACGCGGTATCCCACTCCATACTGTGCTATACAACCTCTATCCGGAAGTAAAAGACACAACCATCCGCGATGACACAATGCACTATCTGCAGCACTACATAGAACGGCATTTTACGGGAACACGCTTTGATGTAGTGCCGGTTCTTCCATAAAACATCGCTTTGAATTTCTAAGGAATTGTGCAAAATTAAGTGATACAACACAGAGACACGGAGGCACAGAGTTTTTGTTTTCTTGTCCACGGTTCACAGAGTTAGTTTCCCATCTCTCGTATGCGACGAAGCCGCGGACTCTGTGCCCTCCCGTCATTTTTCCGACAGAAAGTCACGGAACTTTGTATCTCTGTGTTTGATAGAAACTAAATGGTCCTGCACCCGCACCAATCTCCGGATTTTTTGTAAATTTGCAGCGCTCTTACTCATAATATCATCCTATGGAAGCTTTCACTTTCGACAAAAACGAAACACTTCTACTGGCCACGCTGGGTGGTCTTCTGCTCATTCAGGCACTCTATTACGCCTGCCTCTACCTGCGTATACCCCGTCATGCCAAAGCCGCAAGGCAAGGTGACATATCTTTTGCCACGGAATACCCTCCACTGTCTGTTGTCATATACGCCCGCGAAGCTTGCGAATATCTCCGTGCCAACCTGACCTCCATCTTATCACAAGACTATCCGCGCTTCGAAGTCATTGTCATTACAGACGGAACCGATGACGGCACAGCCGACTATCTGACCCAACTCCGCGAATCGTATCCCCACCTCTACCACAGCTTCGTGCCTAATTCATCCCGATACATCAGCCACAAGAAGCTGGGACTCACTCTGGGCATACGGGCTGCCAAATACGACTGGCTGGTGATGACCGAACCCGACTGCCACCCTGAAAGCAACCAATGGCTCCGCCTGCTGGCACGTAACTTCACCCCCTCCACTCAAATAGTGCTGGGACACGTCGGCTATGCCAGGGGAAAAGGATGGCTGCACAAACGTATTGCTTACGATAATCTGTTCCAAGCCATCCGCTATCTAGGTTTCGCTCTCGGCGGGCACCCTTACATGGGATTGGGTGGCAACCTGGCCTACCGCAAGGAACTGTTTTATCAAAACAAAGGTTTTTCAGAATACCTCAACCTGGTGCGCGGCGACGACGACCTTTTCATCAACCAAGTGGCTATGGGCGAAAATACACGCGTAGAGATTGACACCGCCTCGGTGGTGCGCCGCACACCCTGCGCCCGTGCCAAAGACTGGCGGGAAGAGAAAATAGGCTATGCCTCTACAGCCCGTTTTTACAAAGGTACCCAACGATATGCCGCCGGTCTGGAGACGCTGACCCGCCTGTTGTTCCATCTGTCATGGCTGACGGCTCTTGTCATGGGCATCCTCCTGCAGCAATGGCTGATGGCAGCCGTGGCTTTGACTGCATTCTTCCTCCGTCTGGCTCTCCAGTTGTATGTCATCAACCATAATGCACGGGCTTTGGGCGAAGAACGGCGCTATTACTTCACACTTCCCGTCTTCGACCTGCTTCAACCCCTGCAGTCCCTGCGCTGGAAACTCTGTTGCGCTTTCCGGAATAAGAGCGAATTTATGAGGAAATAAGCGCTTTCCAAATTCCACACTATTATTTGTTCGGGCATCCTGCTGCTGTCAGGGTGCCCGACTGTGTTTCTGGCCCTCGCCTTTGGGAATTTCCATTTCAAGAACGGGATTAGAGTGGTGTGTACCGCCTGCAAGGTGCAAGCCGATGCTTCCTTGCGTGCCAGACGCACCCTTACTATGCCGTAGACAAAAAGAAAAACAAGATGGGAAAAACTGGAGGTTCAGAACCGCCATCCATACACTGCTTCATGGAGGCTTTGTGTTGTACGAATAGGTATATCTCTTCGTAGGAGATGTACCGCGGTGCAAAGTTAGGCAAAATATTGATTAGAGCAACTTCCAGGACATTTAAAAATCAAATTCTGTTTATTTTTTTGTTTAGCATTGTTGGTCTTGTTTAGCATTCCCTTCTGCCTTTCCCCTTTCTACTATCTGATTTCCATACGGTTATAACAAATCGTACATCTCCTACGAAGAGATGTACTGCAACAATAGTTGTACACATGACCGTCGCACAACGGGAAATACCGGTCGGGCTGATGCCGGAACTTTTTCAGGAGCCCGAAATAACCGTTTGGGTATCTGCAGATTACAACCGTCTGCAGGATTGATAAAATTGTCTTGAAACGAAAAATGGAAGCCACAACGGGCATAAAGATTCCGGCCGACAACCAGGCGGGAACAGGCCACAGGCAATGGTTCGTGATGCGGGACCTGAGCCGGAGCAATGCCAAACTGCCGGCACGAGAAATGCTGAGGGAAAAAAACATCCGGCATTTCACGCCGATGGTCTGGCTGATGGCCACTGCAAACGGAAAACGGCAGCCCAGACTGGTGCCCTATATACAGGACCTGATATTCGTGTACGACACAAGGGAAGTGATTGACCCCCTGGTGGAGCGGATACGGACTTTCCAATACCGGTACCTGAGGAACACCTGGAGGGAACCCATGACGGTCAGGGACCGGGAGATGGAGAGGTTCATACGGGCCGTGGAAAGTACACAGTCGCCCAGGTATTATACCCCGGAAGAAATCACACCGGACATGCGGGACAGAAAAATACGAATCATTGGAGGACCACTGGACGGATACACGGGGACACTGGTCACCGTCCGGGGATCAAAACACAAAAGGCTGCTCGTGGAAATACCCATGCTCCTGGCTGCAGCAGTGGAAGTGGAACCGGAGTATATCAAACTGGTATAACGATATAAAGATACAAATATTCAATATGTTTACCCCGCTCCCCACCCTGCGCCGCCTGTGCGCAGCATACGACCGCATGGGAAAGGACTCACTCATCGTGGACTTCCGCCGGATGGAACGCTGGTATGAGGCTGCAGAACGGGCCGTGGAAGGAAGCTTCGCAACGGCACGAAACAACGGGATGGTGCGGACAGCACTGTGCCGTTGCCTGACCTGCTACTTCTACCTGTCGCACGCCGAACGGGACGACGAATGGTATGCCTACCTCACCCAAACGGCCGATGAATGGGTAGACTCCCTCACACCGGACGGACTCTGGCAGGGCATCACCATCCCCGAAGCCCTGGAGCGAATCGAGGTGATGAACCGAATATCCTACATGCTGCTCGACCATTCGCGGGACGCGGACATACGCAGAGCTTACGCCTGCTATGCAAAACGCATCCACAACCTGTCCAAGCATTCCGTACCCGTGCTGGAACGATGGTACACACTCTGCACCGAAGGAAACGCAATCCCATTCAAACCCGAAGAGGCACAGAAAACCGCTGACAGGCTTTGCCGGATGGGACAGAAAAAATACAGCAACGCTGAACGGGAAATGAAACGGTGGAACCTGCCGGAATAGATAGGAAGCCCTTGAATACAATCTCTATAAATCCTCTTTAATGACTCCACAATGAAAGAAGAAAAAAATAATAACATGAACGACGACCGCTTCATACGGGACGGAATGAACGGGTTTGAACGGAATGTAAAACGGTTTGTCGACTGCATCCTGGCACTGACAGCCCTGATCATTTTCGCACCGCTCTTTCTGGTTTGCTACATAGCAGTAAAACAGGAGGACCACGGACCGGCCATCTTCAAGCAGGAGCGCATCGGACGTTTCGGACGCCCATTCTACATCTACAAGTTCAGAAGCATGAGGCTGGATGCGGAAAAGTCCGGACCGGCATTATACAAAAGCGGATGTGACCCACGGCTGACAAAGGTGGGGAAGTTCCTCAGGGAACACCATCTGGATGAACTGCCGCAACTATGGAACGTCTTCATCGGGGAAATGGCGTTCATCGGACCAAGGCCGGAACGGAAATTCTACATCGACCAGATAATGGAGCGTGACCCGCGCTATCGGTACCTCTACCAGATACGGCCGGGAGTTACCTCCTACGCCACACTCTACAACGGCTACACGGACACCATCGAAAAGATGCTCCGCAGGCTGAGGTATGACCTGTTCTACTTGGAGCACCGGTCCTGGTGGTTCGATTTCAAAATCCTTTGGATGACTTTCAGAAACATCATATTCGGAAAGAAATTCTAAAATACAACCAGACATGCCATCCGGATACAACCTGAAACAACTGATACAAAACGAAATTCGTCCCATCCTGAGGAAGGAGGACGGAAACCGGGAAGCGATGTACCTGTACAGCCTCGGCACATACTGGGTGGCTTTCGAGACTTCCGCCTTCCAACTGGCATGCCGGTGCACAGGTGCCAGCATCATACCGCTCCGGATCAGGGAGGTGCCCCACCCGGTCCTCGCAGCCTGTGTCCACAGAAAAGACCTTCCGGCCTGCAGCCAACGCCTGGAAAGGATGACGCTCCCGGCACCCCATGTAGACATGGGACGGTACCGGCAATGGAGGGAGAAAAAGCTGGAGTGGTTCCTGGAGGATATGGAGAAAGTGAAAAACAGAAAAGCATAAACTGCTATCCGCGTATCCTAAAATGGCATTTTAGAACGCTCAAATGCCATTTTAGCCGGCTCAAACGGCATTTGGCAAACGTGGTTACGGATGTTTACCGCGACACCCTGCTGAGTTCGGACGAAAGGAAGCACTTGGATGAGATTGATCCTTAGCCGTTTAAGGTAAGCTCTGCACCGGCGGCGTGACAGTTGTGACAGTACTTTTATAACTTTTTACGCGTATGTACGCGAGAAACGTTTTTATAATCTTATATTACGTATATACGCAGAGAAAGTTGCAAAACCACTGTCACGTCTGTCACGGACGGCACGGTTCTTTTATATAAAAAGAGCATGTAAAGGGTTAGCACGCTCAAACTAAGGGTTAGTACGATAAACCTTAGAGTTAGCACACTAAACCTAAGGTTTATGTGAAGGATGAATTCACGCAAAAAGATTGGTCGTCTCAACCGTTTTCATTATCTTTGTGCTACAGAACCCGAAAAAACTTCAACAACATGGAACAGCCAAGGCGTTACCCCATAGGGATACAGACATTTTCCGAGCTTGTAAACAAGCAATATCTGTACATTGACAAGACAGAATACGTGTACCGCATGGCACACGGCAATTCCAAATACCTGTTTCTGAGCCGGCCCCGCCGCTTCGGCAAGTCGCTGCTCACCAGCACGCTGCATGCCTATTTCGAAGGCCGGAAAGAATTGTTCAAGGGTTTGGCAATCGAACAGTCGGAGACGGAATGGACACCGCATCCGGTGCTGCATTTCGACATGAGTACGGCCAAACATACGGATAAGGAAGCGCTTGTATTGGAATTAGAACGTAAGCTGCTGCAATATGAGCAGATATACGGGCGCGGTGAAGGTGACATACTGCCCAACCAGCGCTTGGAGGGTCTGATACAGCGTGCCTATAAACAGACCGGCAAAGGGGTAGTGGTCCTCATTGACGAATACGATGCTCCCTTGCTGGACGTGATGCACGAAGAGAAAGACCTTCCCGTGCTCCGTAACGTGATGCGCAACTTCTACAGTCCGCTGAAGGCTTGCGACCCTTACCTGCGCTTCGTGTTCCTGACCGGCATCACCAAGTTCTCGCAGCTGAGCATCTTCAGCGAACTGAACAACATCCAGAACATCAGTATGCTGCCCGAATATGCCGCCGTCTGTGGCATCACTCAGGAAGAGATGGAAACGCAAATGGACAAGGACCTGGATGTGCTGGCTTCCCGCCTGGAACTGAGCCGCGAAGAGACGCTGCAACAGTTGAAGGACAACTACGACGGCTATCACTTCACGTGGCCATCGCCCGACATCTACAATCCCTTCAGTCTGCTGAATACCTTCAGCGTAGGACGGTTGAATTCCTACTGGTTCGGTAGCGGCACGCCGACCTACCTGATTGAGATGCTCCGGAAATACCATGTCTCTCCCCAGGAAATAGGCGGCCGTGAAACGATGGTGGAAGATTTTGATGCCCCCACCGAACGGATGACCGACATCACCCCGCTGCTCTATCAGAGCGGTTACATCACCATAAAGGATTGTGACGAGATTACCGGACAGTACCTGCTTGACCTCCCCAACAAGGAAGTCCGCATCGGCCTGTTAAAAAGCCTGCTCCCGCTTTATTTGCCTCACCGAAGCATAGAAGGCAAGAACATGGTGGCAAATATGTACCGTGCCCTCCGTGTGGGGAACATGGATATGGCATTGCAGCACCTGCAGCAGTTCCTCGCTACGGTTCCCTATGCGGAAAATACCAATTACGAGGGCCATTACCAGCAATTGCTATATGTCATCTTCAGCCTGCTGGGCATGTACGTGGATGTGGAAGTCCGCACGCCTCATGGACGGGTGGACATGGTGTTGCGCACAGCAGACACCCTCTATGTGGTGGAACTGAAGCTGGACCAAACCGCCGAAACGGCGATGCAGCAGATAGATTTGAAGAATTATCCCGAACGTTTCGCCTTGTGCGGGCTGCCCATCGTCAAGGTAGGCATCAATTTCGACAGGGAGAAACGGACGATTAGCGACTGGAAGATTGAGCAGTGAAAAATGCCTTTCATCGTTTGGAATTTCCCCGATGAATTCGTTAATTTGCAGGACATAAGTAATCAATTAGATTTAATTTATATCCAACACAGAGCCACAGAGCCACAAAGTTCTGTAACTGTCTGTCGGTAAAAATGACGGGAGGGCACAGAGTCCGCGGCTTCGCCGCATTCGAGAGAAGGGAAATTAACTCTGTGAGCTATGGAGAAGAAAACAAAAAACTCTGTGTCTCCGTGCCTCTGTGTTTGGTATCAACCGATAAAGAAGAAAGAACGATGGGCTCGGAAGGTTTTCAAGAACGTTTTGTCAATCCCTATACGGACTTTGGTTTCAAGAAGCTGTTTGGAACCGAACTGAACAAGGAACTGCTAATCAGCTTCCTCAATGCGTTGCTACCGGAGCGCGAGCAGATCATGGACGTGACGTATCTCAACACGGAACATTTGTCTGACCAGCCCGTCGAGCGCCGTGCCGTTTTCGACGTATATTGCACGAACGAGAAAGGCGAACGTTTCCTGGTGGAGATGCAGCGGGGCGAGCAGCAGTTCTTCAAGGACCGCAGCCTGTACTACGCCACCTTCCCCATCCGTGAGCAGGCTAGTCGCGGCAACGATTGGGACTACCGATTGAAAGCCGTCTATGTGATAGGCATCCTGAACTTCACGATGGATGATTGTGCCGATTCCTATTACCGCCGGGAGGTGAAACTGATGGACACCCGCACGAAAGATGTATTCTTTGACAAGTTGACCTTCGTCTACCTGGAGATGCCCAAGTTCAACAAGACGGAGTCTGAGTTGGAAACCATGTTCGACAAGTGGCTGTTTGTGCTCCGCAACCTTTCCCGCCTGATGGAACGTCCCGTCGCCTTGCAGGAACGCGTGTTCACCCGTTTGTTTGAAGCGGCAGAGAT
>NZ_NFJV01000030.1 GCF_002160055.1 Mediterranea sp. An20 | reverse complement strand
GACTCCCAACGCCCGGTCATTTCCACATCGGCGATGTCCATCTCCTTCACGATGGAATACAGGGCAAGCCCTTTCTCCGTCGGCACGAGCGACTTCTTCACGCGCACCATGTATTCGCGTCGGAGCAGGGTCTCGATGATGGCGGCACGGGTGGCGGGCGTGCCGATGCCGCAGTCCTTCAACGCCTGCCGCGCTTCCTCGTCCTCCACGCCCTCGCGTCCGGCGGTCTCCATTGCCGCCAGCAGGGTGCTTTCCGTGTGCAGCGGCTTCGGACGGGTCATGCCCGAACTCATCGTGCAGCCGTTCATCGCCAGCGTGTCGCCCTCCTTCCAGTCGGGCAGTACGGTGTCCTCCCTGTCCTCGCCATAGACCGAACGCCAGCCCGCCTTGCGGACGATGCACCCTTTGGTTTCAAACGCCACGCCTTCGCACTCCGCACGGACGGTGGTCGTGTCCTTGACGCACTCCGGGGAAAATGCCTCAATCATGCGCCCCACAATCATGTCGTAGATGAACTGTTCGTTCTTGTAAAGAGCCAGCGGACGGTTCGGGGTCACCAACAGCGCGTGGTGGTCGGTCACTTTCGAGGCATCCACGCTGCGGCGGTTCAGTTCGCCCATATCTGCAATCTTCTCCGCAAAGGACGAATGACCTGCCAGACGGTCGAACAGCGCAGGCACTTCGTCAAACACGTCCTCCGGGATGTAGCGGCTCGACGTTCTCGGATAGGTGACGAGCTTCGCCTCATAGAGCTTCTGCACGAGGTCGAGCGTCTGTTCCGCCGTGAAGCCGTGCTTCGTGTTCGCTTCCTTCTGGAGCGTGGTCAGATCGTACAGCAGCGGAGGGTTCTCCACCTTTTCCTTCTTTTCGGTTTTTACGACGGTGGCGCACATTTGTGCCTTTACCTTATTATATAATGCGGCGGCTTCCTCCTTGTCTTTCCATTTCTCCACCGAGGCGAACTTTACCACTTCACTTGCGCTTACCGACGGTACGGTAAAATGAAGCTGGTGTACCGGTTCGGGCGTGAAACGCTTGTTCTCCCAGAAACGCTTGCAGACCATCGCCAGCGTGGGTGTCTGCACACGCCCTACGGAATACGTGCCCCGTCCGGCGGCGACGGTCAATGCCTGCGTGCCGTTGATGCCCACCAGCCAGTCGGCTTCGCTCCGGGCTTTGGCGGCTTGGTAGAGGTTGTCGTACTCGTGACCGTCCTTCAGTTCCTTCAGTCCCTTGCGGATGGCGGCATCGGTCAGCGAGCTTATCCACAGTCTTTGAAAGGGCAAGGTACAGCCGGTATAGGCATAGAGGTAACGGAATATCAATTCTCCTTCACGGGCGCAGTCGGTTGCCACGATAATACTGTCGCTCTCGTTCCACAGTTTGGTAATCACCTTAATCTGCTTCACCGCTGCCGCGTCCGCCTTGTAGCCTTTGTCCGTCTTCACCTGACGGGGGACAAGCCCGAACCTTTCGGGGATAACGGGCAGGCTGTCGCGCCGGAAGCCCTTGATACCGTACCCGTCGGGCATGGCAAGCTGTACCAGATGCCCCAATGCCCATGTCACGTGGTAGCCGTTTCCGGTGAAATACCCTTCTTCTTTCTTCATCGCGCCGACAATCCGTGCTATTTCACGGGCGACGCTCGGTTTTTCTGCCAATATGGTAATCATATCTTTTTCTGTCTAATTTGTTGATACTTTTGTTTCTTTTCGGGTGGAAATGAAACGGGGCACGGCCTTGTCCGTGGGATATGCGGTACAGGGCGGTGTATGCTCCCCGTTTCAATCCGTTGATTATTGTCGGATGGATTTAGTGGCGGCAATCAGGACACCTTCACACCTTTGGATTTTCTTGTCTGCCGTTTCTGCTGGGTTTCGTCCTTTGGTGCGGTCTGCCCCTGCTGCAACGGCTCTTTCACGTGCTTGGTCGCCTCGTTGGTCTTGCCCTCGTTGTTCACGGCAAGCTGCGTCCTGCTCTCGTTCGACGGGGCGACGGTCTGTGCGAGGTCGGGGTTCTGCGAGTAGGTCAGCGGACGGCCTTTCTCGAAGCTGAACTTCAGGTACTTCGTGCAGGGCTGCCCTTGGTCGTCCTTTGCGTTGGCGAGTACCACCGTCCTGCCCGCCACGTAGTCGGCGATTTGCTGTTCGTTGAACAGGTCGTCTTTCCATTTGCTTATCGGGCGGATGCTGCCGTCCTCGTTCGTCCACGAACGGTTGCGGGGTTGCCTTTCGCCGTTTTCCTGCGTCTGCCCCTGTGCATCGGGATTGTCCTGCTTCTTGCTTTGACGCTGCGACTGTTGCTGACGTCGTTGCCCCGGCACGAACTCCACATCGCGTTTTTCGGCGCTTACCTGAAGTAATGCCTGAAATTTGCGCCCGTTGGATAATGTCACTTCTTTGGGAAGGGCAAGCCCGGCACGCAGGATGTCCATTTCTTCCTTTGTCAAGCCGGTCTGTCCGATTTGATAGGGGATGCGCACCTTGTCGGCGGGCACGTCCACGATTTCATTCGTCAGGCGGTCGATGCTGATATACGACTGGCGCATTTCCCCGGTTCTCGTATCCGCCACATCCACCACCTTGCCTAAATTGCCCGTGCGCTTCAGGTTCTTCTTGTCCTCGTCCGTAAAGGTGTAGCCGTTGTGGGGGATGTCAAGACGCGGTTCGTGGCGCACGAAGTGGGGAGTGAGTTTCAGTTTGCCGTCCTCCGCTTTCTGGAACGAAAGGCGGGCTTGCAACTCGTAGCTCTCGTAGCCGAAGGTCGGCTTCACCGTCACCAGCCCCGTCTTGCCGTAATTCATCAGGGCTTTCAAATCCTTTTCTGAAAGGCTTTCCCTGTCGATGCCGCACTTGCGCAATTCCGCCCAGTCCACTTGGTCATCCGCTATCAGGTTCGGCTTCTCCTGTTTCTGCGGTTGCTGCTCATCTTGCGCTTCAGCCGTTTGAGGCTGTTGCACTTCCTGTTTCTGTTCTTCTTTTTTCTGTTCCATTTCTTCTGTCTTTTTAAGGGGTTCATTGTCGCTTTCTTGTTTTACATTCTCCGTTTCCGCCTGCTTCCGGTATTCCGAAGTGTCCACCTTGTGCGCCGCGAGCATTTCTGCGTTTGCCGCAGGGTCTTTCAGCAAATCCTTGATGACCGGCAGCACCGCATCCGCCATGTCTGCCGCCACCCGGTAGAAGCCGAAGCGTGTCGGCTCCTTGCACTGGCGGTAGAAGTTCCTGAAGAAGTTGTCCACCATGTCACCGTGGCGGTCGAAGCGCAGGAAGTCCTGCGAGTGTTCCGCCTTTGCCGGAGCCGTCTTCGGATAGCCCTTGCTGTCCAGCCCGGCTACTACGCTGATTTCGCCCGTCTTCTCGTCGCGGACGACCAGCACGTCTTTCTCGTTTTTCTTTTTCTGTTCCATTTCAGTTTAATTTTTACGGTTCGTTTTTTTGTCGTTTGATTTTCTTTTGGTATTGTCCGCCTTATCCTGAGCCCTGTCACGGAGTATTTCCCGCATGTGGGTGCTGATGAACAGTTCCACGTCCGCCCTGCGGTAATAGGTCTTGTGGCGGTGCATCCGGTAGGGCAGCAGCCCGTCGCTGCGGTAGCGTTGCAGGGTACGTTTGCTCACGTGGAGCAGCATGCACACGTCTTGGTTGTCCATCGTGTCCTCTTCCAACAAGGCGGTGCCCTGCGGCTTTTCATTCACGTCACCGCGCATGGCGGAGAGCATCTCCTCCTGACGGTCGAGGCGGCTGAACACCTGCCTCATGCAGTCCTCGAAAGTGCGTCTGTCTAAAAACTCCATAGCCGTTCCTCCTTTCATTTCCAGCCCGCCTTTCCGCCCGTGCGGAGCCGGTAGTTGTGTTTCAGTTCCTCCGGTTTCTCCGGTGAAGTCTTGACCGCATTCTCCCGGATGATGCGTTCCACTTCTTCCGGAGGGTAACGGCAGTCGCCCCGGATGATGACATACCCGATGCGCTTCTCGTCGCGCAGCCGTTGCAGCGTGCGGCGGCTGACACAGAGCAGGCGCATCACTTCGCGGCTGTCCAGAAGGCAGGCGGTATCGTTCCGCTGTCCCTCCATGCCTTGCCTCCTCACATGGGAGGCGATTTCCTCGATGCGCCCTACGATGTCCTTGTAGGCGGCGCTTTCCATCGTGATGATTTCCATTTCTCAATCGCTTTAATCGTTAATGAATCAATTTGTCGGGAGCAAAATTCGGCTATTCCAAAGGGGCGGGCACGGTACTTACCCGTAACTTACGTGAGATTTTTATGGATTTTCCACCTTGCAGGGGCTTCAACGGGCATTTTTATCATGGAAAACCGCCAAACGGACATTCCAAGCCGTCTGTTTCCCTCATGTCCTGATGTGGCACAATAAAAAGAGCCACAAGCTGCCACTGTTTCCTTGCCCGGTCGGTTCCGGCCCACGGCTGTGTAACTTTGCGGCAAACCGATAAAATTTTGAAAGAATGGAAATAGTAATCATTGAGAAGACCGCCTTCGATATGCTCCTTGCCGGAGTGAAGGCATTGGAGGACAGGGTGAGGACGCTTGCCGAAAAGGGCGGCGACCGCCGCCTTGCCGAATGGATGGACACGGAGGACGTGTGCCGTATGCTGAGCATAACCCCGAAGACCTTGCAGGCCATGCGCGACAGGCACGGCATTGCATATTCCCAAATCGGACGCAAGTTCTATTACAGGCCGGAGGATGTGGAACGGCTGTTGCCCGTTCCCGAAACGGGACAACCGTCCGTCTGACACTTGAAGTGTGCCACTAAATCCTATGTAAGATGAATGACAATGTATTGACAAAGGACTGCGGCGTACTTGCCGACGCCATGCAGTCCGTCCGGAGAAGCCTGAAAATGGCGGACAGGCTCGCCGACGGATACATCCCACCGATGGGCGGCGAGCGTTACCTCACCGACAGGGACTTGGCGCAAAGGCTGCACGTGAGCCGGCGCACCTTGCAGCAGTACCGCCACGAGGGGATATTGCCCTATTTCCTGTTCGGCGGCAAGACGCTCTACCGCGAGAGCGACATCCAGAAGGTACTGGAACGTAACTACCGCAAGGCATACTGACGCTTGCGGCAAGTAAAAAACATCGGGAGACGGATACCCTCATGCGGGTTGCCGCTCCCGATGTTCATTTCAGACCGTGCCTGTGCCGTTCAGCAGTATGCCCCATGCGGATGATGCAGGAACAAGACCGTAGGCTCTTTCTTGGAACACGCCACCGTCCGGGCGAGCCATTTGCGGAACAGTGCCGCCTGCCCCGTGTCGAACCGGAACGACAGGGCTATGACCGTTTCCATGCCGTAAATCTCCGTATAACCTTTTGCTTCCTGTAGCCGTATGCGCCGGCATGAACCGCCGTCCGCGATGCCGTCCTTTTTCAGTTTCCTTATGGCGGCTTCCACCGACACGCCGCGCACATAGAACAGGCCTGCGATTTCTCCGGTCGTCATCCACACTTCGGCATCGGGCAGGACTACCGTCTTTTCTTCTATTGTTATGATGCCTCTCGTTTCCATGCTTCTTTTCGTTTTCGGGTTCAACTTCTAAATGGCTTGGCAGATGAACTGTTCCATCGGGGCGAGTTTTTGGGAGAGCAGTTCCATGTCCCGGCTCATCTTCTCAGCCGTGATTTTCGCGTATATCTGGGTCGAACGGATGCTTGTATGCCCCATCAGTTTCGACAGCGTTTCAATGGGTACGCCGTTGGAAAGACATATCGTCGTGGCATACGAATGCCTACTTTGGTGCCAGGTCACGTTTTTGTTTATCCCGCATTGTCTGGCTACCTGTTTGATGCCGTATTTACAGATGTTATAGCATGGGACAGGCAGCAGCTTGCCGTCTTTGGAAACGCCTTTGTATTTGTCGATGATGTGCTTCGCCACGTCCAGCAGGCGGATGTTCGTTTCCACTCCCGTTTTCTGGCGGCTCGTCTTTATCCACAGATGCCCGTCGAAGGAAATTTGCAGGTTCTCTTCCGTGAGGTTCGCCATGTCACGCCAGCTCAAACCGGTGAAGCAGCAGAAGATGAAGAGGTCGCGTATCAGTTCATAGTTCTTCCTCTTGAACGTGCAGTTTATCATCTGCGTGATTTCCTCTTTCGTCAGGTAGCCGCGTTTCGTTTCCTCCTTCGTGATGTGGTAGGCATAGAACGGGTCGCGCTGCAACCAGCCGTTGTTGATGGCGGTGAAGATGATGCTCCGGAAAGGCATCATGTACGACCACACGGTGTTGGTGCAATGCCCTTTCTCCACGCGCAGGAACAGCTCGAAGTCCGTGATGAAGGCGGGCGCAAGCTCTTTCAGGGCGATGTCCTCCACCTTGTACCGGGTTTTGATGAACTCCGACAGGTGCTTGTAAACCACGCAGTATTTCCAATAGCTGCGTTGGCTCTTCATCTTGCCCACTAATTTGGCATAGTCCTCGTTGTGCTGCTGGAACACGGCAAGCAGCGTCTTGTGGTTCATGCCCATGCCGAGGTATTCGTTGCGTACCTTCTCCGCCGTGACATAAGTGTCACGGTCGAACACGTCCTGATAGGCCTTGTTCACACCCACGCGGATTTTGTCCAGCATACGGTTGCCTTCCAGAGCCACGTTGCTCCTTCCGGTCAGCCGTCCGGTTTCCACGCTCCACATCTTTTCCTCCACGTCCAGCTTGCAACTGAACTGTGCGATTTTCCCGTTCACCGTGATACGGCACATGACCGGTATCAGCCCGTTCTTCTTCGGCGCGTTGCGCTTGAGGTAAAATAAAATCTTGAATGTCGCTCTACTCATAGTTCATACTTTTTTATGGTTGCAAAATTACCTTGTGTAGAGCTGTTTGCCTGTATGTAAACCGCAGCAGACCAACGCAATCGAATCTGCCGCAAGACTTTTTCATCCCGAACCTTGCCAACTGCCTGTATAATTGCAGTTCTTGCCATGTTTTGCCGGGCTTTTCCATCCTGTTACCCGTTCCGATTTTAAGTAACGAGATGGTAACGTAATTTCGGTTCAAGTTGGCATTTTCACGGTTTCAGTTGGCACCCGTCCAAATCGCCAAAACCCCATAAATCATTAACTTTCAATCATATTTCCGTGATTTGCTCAGTATCTCACTTTTTTGTATTATCTTTTACTAAAAAAGGTAACTTTTGAATTATCAAATATCTGTTTATAAGTAAGATGCTGTGAAACATATCACAAAAACATTTATATTTCCATTTATATTTTGCGTTGAATGTTTGTCTGTGTGTTAGATTATAAGTATGTGTTTAGTTAGAGTGGTTTGCCGCTTAACAGTAGAATGCGTTCAGGACTTTTTTAAATGTTGAAGGCATTGGAATAGTATGGTTTGGTAGCGATAAAAAAAGATAACTAATAGGCAGGTATGGGAAGAATAGAATGTCGGTTAGCCGTGAGAAAAATCAAGTAAAACGAATCTGTGATATGGAGAATTTTACTATCTTTGTCGACGGAGGATCAAATGATGGAACAGTTACGCCAAATGACAGATGAGCAATCGCGCATGATATTTGTCGCTTCATGCATCGAGGCTGTTGCACGCCGGGAGAATATTCCAGCTACGGAGATGTATAGGCGTATGTCTCGGGTGGGAATGATACACCATTATATTCTCCCTTATTATGATGTGTTGCATACGCAAAGTCGGCAATATGTGACAGATACGTTGCTGGAAACTTTGCATAACTGGGAGGCGGCGGGGATGTCTATGGTGGATGAGGAAGGAGGTGAGAGATGATGCAAGTGTATCATGGTGCAGCTTGTGAGGTTCAAAAGCCCATTGTTGGATATGAACGGTCGGATTTGGATTTTGGACAAGGGTTTTATGTAACTGTTTTGCGTGAACAGGCTGAGCAATGGGCTAGGACTGTTGCCATGCGTGTGCCACGGGCAGATGCTATACTTAACATCTATGAATTAGATATAGATTATGTATATAATCATTTCCATTGTCTGATTTTCAAGGCTTACGACCGGGCATGGTTAGATTTTATTGTGCAGAGTCGTTCGGGAGAGAGGCCGTGGGTGGAATATGATTTCATAGAAGGAGGAGTGGCTAATGACCGAGTCATTGATACGGTTGAGGGTTATATGGCGGGTATGATGTCTGCCGATTTTGCTATAGCCCAATTGGCACAGCATCAGCCTAATCATCAGATGTGTTTGCTCAATCAACGATTGGTGGATAGATGTCTTCATTTTAAAGAGAGTTTTATCGTACAGTTGAAGAAGAAAGGAGGTCGTTATGTTGAATGACCTTCTCTTGTGGAACAAGATAGGACGTATTATTGTGTTATTGGCAGAACGAATCGGTGTTTCTTCAGAGCGAGCTTTGGATATATTTTATTCGTCGCGGACTTGTGAACGACTGCATGATCCTAGTACAGCTCTTTATTTGATGGGAGACCGCTACATCGTGGAGGATGTGATACGGGAGTTGCAGGAAAGAACTTAAAAATAATTACCTTAAGTAAATGTGTAAAATGAAATGATACTAAACACAGAGACACAGAGTTATTCCCCTCTTTCGTGTGCGGCGAAGCCGCGAACTCCGTGTCCTCCTCTCATCATTTTCCGACAGACAGTTACGGAACTTGTGTCTCTGTGTTTGGAATCACTTCTTGACGATCCATTTTCCGTTTCTTTTCCCGTTTTCCCGTTCCAGCAAACCATGTTCTATCAAAGAGGGGGTCATTCGCTTAACGGTTCGGAGAGATTTGCCGATATGTGCTGCAATCTCAGTTTGAGTAGCTTCGGGATTGTCTTTGAGTGTTCTTGAAATACGCTGTCGTCGAATGTGAATCCAAATGTATGAAGGTATTTCATGGTGAACACGGCAGTGGTACGTGTGTTCCCTTCTCCAAAAGGATGGATTTGCCCAATGTCTGAAACAAACTTACATATATGCTTCAATGTAAGCCTTCGTCCAACTTGGATATAGGTTTGTTTCAAAGTGATTATCTGCCGAAAGCCATTTCTCCGGAGATTTTGAAAAATGACAAAAGGGATGTTGTTCAACAACTGGCCTCGCTAAGGTTGTTTGACAGGAATTACAACTGTCCTACCAATGCCGGGATGCTGTTATTGGGACATAATCCACAATCGTATATTTTCGGGGCCTATATCCAATATGTGCGTTTTGACGGCTTGAACAGGGCTGCCAAGGTCGTAAAAGAGAACCGCTTTTCCGACAACTTGATACAAATGCTGAAGGAACTGGATTCTTTCGTGAAATATACCATCGAGAACAAACGTCCGGTCCTTGTGTCGGCCTTACGTGAAGAAGAGAAGATAAACTATCCGTATGTGGCTATACGTGAGCTACTTATGAACTCAGTTATGCACCGTTCATACGAGGGTAGTAATGCCCCGACAAAGTTTTATGAGTATTCAGACCGCATCGAAATAGACAACCCTGGAAACCTGTACGGCAAAGCCCGCATAGAAAATTTCCCCAATGAGAACGATTACCGTAATCCTGTAGTGGCCGAAGCCATGAAAACATTGGGATATGTCAACAAGTTCGGGCGTGGCATCAATATGGTGCAAGATGTACTGATCGAAAACGGCAACACTTCCGCGCAATTTGTCTTGGACGATATAACTACGTTCAAGGTCGTTGTACGCAATGCTGAGTATGTGGCTAAAAAAGAAGATTCTAAAGGTGATGTCAGTGGTGATGTCAGTGGTGATGTCAGTGGCGGAATTAAAGCCCAAATAGCAGTTGCTAATGCTCGTAGGGATGCTATTATCAATTTGGTTAAACAGAATAAAGACTATTCTGTTTCAAAAATAGCAGAATTATTGAAAGTCTCTCCTCGTACCATTTCGCGTGACATAGATAAACTGAAGGCAGAGAAGAGACTCCAACGCATAGGAGATGAAAATACAGGATATTGGAAAGTTTCGGATGATACAAATAGTAAAAAATGAAGTGTAGGTTCAGAAATCCATTTTATTCTATATCTCGCTTGACTTTATAAAATTGTTTATTCGATTTATAAAGCGATCAAAAGCGTTTCGTATAGCGGATTGAGGTTCCGGATAGTCCTTCAACATTAAAGCTCGTCCATTTCCTCCCCACTGCGTTCCATGATAGAGGCGGCCAGCTTGTCGCCCACCTGCACAATGGAAACCAGCGGATAGAGTTTCTGGGCAGTGTCGAAACTGCGTTGGTCCTCAAAACTATTCATGTTGATGCCCCAGGCACCCATGTGCCAGCGGATGGCCAGCATTTCGTCATCGGTCATTTCCAGTCCGTTGCATAGCAGCAGGATGACGGATTTCTCGCCGTGGCCCATGGGAAAGTTCTTGTAGGACACTTTATATCCTTCGCAGTCTTCCCACTGTCCCAGCACGTTCTTGCGCTTTTTCACCGAGCGGATGTAGATGTCGCTCTTGCAGACATCGTGCAGCAAGCTGGCGATGATAACACTGTCGCGCTGCACCTCCTTTTCCAGTCCCGGCTCCAGGGCTTTCATGCCTTCCCATACCATGAGGGCGGCTTTACACGTGTTGACGGAGTGGATGAGCAGGCCGCCTTCGATGTTCAGGTGATGGTTGGCCGAAGCGGGGGCGGTGAAGAACCCCATCTCTTCCAGACCTTCCAACACATCTTCTACGCCGTCGCGCCCGGTGGAGCGCAACAATTCCGTAAATTCTTTTTTGACTTGGTTGATGTCCATATTGATTTCTTAATTGTCTATTTCTGCTTTTCAATGCGCCAAGGTACGAATAAATTCTTAAACCGCCAAAAGGATAGAGCGGAGTGAGTCCGTACATTGTCCGTTTGCGGACACTTGGATTGTCCGTTTTCGAACACCAAACCTCTTCAGAGGCCTTGTGGAGCACTTGGCACGGTCTTTGCCTTGCAATGAGTACGGGACCGAGGAAGTGCAGAGCGGTTCGGTTCCGGTGCGGCAGAAAAAACTCCGCGTCTTTGCGTCTCTGTGTTTGGCATACGTTTAAGAAATAAAATATGGATAGAAATATGAGGAAAATCTTATTATTGGTTGTGTGTCTGTTGATGCCGGCGGCATTGGTCGCTCAGGAAGACAACGATTCGACGGGCTATGAGCGTGACATTACCCTTTCTGAAGCCATAGCCTTGGCCAGGGTACAGTCTGTGGATGCTGCCGTGGCACTGAACGAGTTGAAGACGGCCTATTGGGAATACCGCACTTTCCGTGCCAACCTTTTGCCGGAGGTCAATTTCACGGGGCAGTTGCCTAACTACAACAAGTCGTACAGTTCGTATCAGAATTCAGACGGTTCCTATACCTTTGTGCGCAACAATACGCTGGGGCTTTCCGGGGAACTTTCCATTGACCAGAACATCTGGCTGACCGGCGGGAAACTTTCACTTACCTCGTCGCTCGATTATGTCAGTCAGTTGGGCAGAGGAAGTTACCACCAGTTTATGTCGGTACCCGTTAGCCTCGAACTGACGCAGCCCATCTTCGGAGTGAACACGCTGAAGTGGGACCGCCGCATAGAACCTGTGCGTTATGCGGAGGCCAAGGCGAAGTTTATCAGCGCTACCGAAGAGGTGACGATGACCACCATCACTTATTTCTTCAACTTGTTGCTTGCCAAGGAGAACCTGGCTACGGCACGGCAGAACAAGGAGAATGCCGACCGTCTTTACCAGGTGGCTCTGGCCAAGCGGGAGCGGGGACAAATCTCCAAAAACGACCTGCTGCAACTGAAACTGAATGCTTTGCAGGGACAGGCCGATGTGACGGCAGCCGAGAGTAACCTCAACGCGCAGATGTTCCAGCTACGTTCTTTCCTGGGGGTATCGGAACAGGAAAACCTGAATCCGGTGCTGCCGGAGAAAGTCCCTGAGGTGGATATACATTATGATGATGTGTTGGGTAAGGCTTTGGAGCGGAATTCGTTTGCGCAGAACATCCGACGGAGACAGTTGGAGGCTGACTATCAGGTGGCGACCGCTAAGGGGAATATGCGAAGCATCAATCTGTTTGCCAGTGTCGGATTTACTGGGCAGAATAAGGATTTACGGCCGTCATACCAGAACTTGCTGGACAATCAGATTGTGCAGGTGGGATTCACCATTCCTCTGCTGGACTGGGGCAAGAGGCGCGGACAGGTGCAGGTGGCCAAGAGTAACCGCGAACTGGAGATGTCGCGCATCAAACAAGAACAGATGAACTTCAACCAGAATATTTTCCTGCTGGTAGCCAATTTCAACAACCAGGCCCAACAGTTGGGCATCGCCGAAGAAGCGGATAAGATTGCCGAACAGCGCTACAATACCAGCGTGCAGACTTTCATGATTGGCCGTATCAGTACCCTTGACTTGAATGATGCGCAGAATTCAAAGGATGAGGCGCGGCAGAAGCATATTTCCGAACTGTATTATTATTGGTATTATTTCTATCAGATCAGAAGCCTGACGCTTTGGGACTTCGAGCAGAACAGGGAGTTGGAAGCTGATTTTGAGGCTGTGGTGAGATGAACGGAGAGGATGCAATGGAGCGATCATATTCTTGCCGGATGAGTAAATGTGCAAAATTAAGTGATACTAAACACAGAGAAACAGAGGCGCAGAGTTTTTATTTTTTTGTTAAACATATCTCCATGGAGGCGCAGGGTTATTCCCCTCTTTCGTGTGCGGCGAAGCCGTGAACTCCGTGTCCTCCTCTCATCATTTTTTCCCGACAGAAAGTTACGGTACTTTGTGTCTCTGTGTCTCTGCGTTTGATGTAAATTAAATCTAATGGATTACTTAAGTGGTGATGTGGATAACTTTATGTATTTTTGTAGTCAGATTGGTCCTGCCTTGTGCTTTGCAGGCAGAATCCTTGTCGATTGATAAAAAGTTGAGTCTGTGTAAAACTTGGATAGCTTATTGATTAATGGCTTATGATATTGATTGTAGATGATGATAATGCTGTGCGTTCCTCGCTTCTGTTTATGTTGAAACGGGCGGGCTATCAGGCCAAGGCAGTGCCCGGTCCGCGCGATGCCATGCAGGAAGTGAGGACCGAAGCTCCCGACCTTATCTTGATGGATATGAATTTTTCTCTTTCCACCAGTGGTGAAGAAGGGCTTACCTTGCTCAAGCAAGTGAAGATTTTTTGCCCGAAGGTGCCTGTCATCCTGATGACTGCCTGGGGAAGCATTCAGCTTGCCGTGCAGGGAATGCAGGCGGGAGCCTTTGACTTTGTGACCAAGCCTTGGAACAATGCTGCTTTGCTGCAACGCATAGAAACAGCCTTGCAACTCAATGTTCCTGTCGGGCAGACTGTCGGAGACCGCTCTTTTGACCGCAGCCGCATCATCGGTAAGTCCAGGGGGCTGATGGAGGTGCTCGATACAGTGGCACGCATTGCTCCCACCAATGCTTCTGTGCTGGTGACCGGCGAGAGCGGTACGGGTAAGGAACTCATAGCGGAGGCCGTTCATCGGAATAGTCGCCGGGCAACCCAGCCTTTTGTAAAGGTGAATCTCGGAGGTATCTCGCAGAGCCTGTTTGAAAGCGAGATGTTCGGTCACCGGAAGGGGGCTTTTACGGATGCTGTGGCCGATCGTGTCGGTCGTTTTGAATTAGCAGACAAGGGTACCATCTTTCTGGATGAGATCGGAGACCTGGATTTGTCGTGTCAGGTGAAACTCCTGCGTGTGTTGCAGGACCAGACCTTCGAGGTCTTGGGCGACAGCCGTCCGCGGAAGGTGGATGTGCGTGTCGTTTCGGCAACGAATGCCGATTTGCGCAAGATGGTGCAGGAACATACTTTCCGGGAAGACCTGTTTTACCGCATCAACCTGATTACCATTCATTTGCCTGCCTTGCGCGAGCGGAAGGAGGACATTGCCCTGCTGGCCAGACACTTTGCCGACCGCCAGGCAGAAGCCAACGGACTGCCCCGGACTGAGTTTGCTGCCGATGCCCTGCAATTTCTGGAGCGGCTGCCTTACCCGGGAAATATCCGTGAATTGAAAAACCTGGTGGAACGCACCATCCTGGTCTGTGGGAAAAAAGTCTTGGAAGCAGCAGACTTCGAGGCACAATGCCAGTATCTGGGCGAGCAAAAGAAGAAGACGGATGCGCTGCCTTGGGCTGGCCTGACCTTGGACGAGATTGAACGCCGTACCATTCTGCAGACGCTCGACTTGCACAAAGGCAATCTCAGCCAGGTGGCACAAGCTTTGGGCATCAGCAGGGCGGCGCTTTATCGGAGGCTGGAAAAATATGGGATAGCATTGGGAAACATCAATGGGGCATCATAGAATGGACCGGTGGCGAATGACTGCCGGCGGAATTTAAATCTGTCTGAACCGTGCGCATTAAGTTTTTGTTTTTTATTCTGGTCATTGTATTGGTGGGCTTGGGAGTCTATATCGGTTACTTCTTTCACCAGATGCCCCCTATTTACGGATTTGTGGCCGAAGGAGCCATCTTTTTCCTTCTGGTTTATCTTTCTGTTTTCTATCAGCGGATAGTGAAGCCGCTGAACACCATCGGCAATGGCATGGAACTGTTGCGCGAACAGGATTTCAGTAGCCGTCTGGCTCCCGTGGGGCAGTATGAAGCAGACCGTTTGGTGAACATCTTTAACCGGATGATGGACCAGTTGAAAAACGAGCGTCTCCGCATGCGTGAGCAGAACTATTTCCTGGACCTGCTTATCCAGGCCTCTCCGATGGGAGTCATTATCCTGACGTTGAACGAGGAAATCAATCAGATGAATCCGATGGCGGTAAAGATGCTGGATATAGGTCCTGTGCCTGTGGCAGGGAAAAAAATAGAGCAACTGGATTCTCCGCTGGCTGCCGAACTGGCGCAATTGCCCAATGAAGAAACGCGCGTGGTTCGTCTGAACGATGCCAATGTGTATAAGTGTACACGCTCTTATTTTATCGACTGTGGTTTCAAGCATCCCTTTTTCTTGATTGAGCGGATGACGGACGAGGTGAGGCGGGTAGAGAAAAAAGCCTACGAGAAAGTTATCCGGATGATTGCCCACGAGGTGAACAACACAACGGCGGGCATCACTTCTACGCTCGACACGGTGGAGCAGACGCTGGCTGCTGAGGAGGGGATGGAGGATATTTGCGAGGTGATGCGTGTCTGCATGGAGCGCTGTTATTCGATGAGCCGCTTCATCACCCGCTTTGCCGATGTGGTGAAAATTCCCGAACCCACCCTGTTGCCTGTATCGCTGAACGGGATGGCGGCTTCGTGCAAGCGTTTTATGGAAGGCATGTGCAACGATGCGGGCATTGCCTTGCAGCTGGAGTGCGACCCTGCGGTGGGAGAGGTGAAGATGGACGCATCACTTTTTGAGCAGGCACTGGTGAATATCATTAAAAATGCAGCCGAGAGCTTGATGTATGCAGCCGAAGGGCAGGGAAGGGGTGGACATATCCTGGTACGTACCCAGGCGCCTGCCGTTGTGGAAGTGGCCGATGATGGCCCGGGTATCAGTAAGGAGGTAGAATCCAAATTGTTTACCCCTTTCTTCTCCACTAAACCCGACGGACAGGGTATCGGGCTGGTTTTCATTCGCGAAGTGCTTAGCAAACACGGATGTTCTTTTTCTTTGCGAACCTGTGATGACGGATGGACGCGCTTCCGGATTGTTTTCCCGAAAACTAATTTGTTAAACAGTCGCAAAAAATAGAGAAAATTCCCATCAGTTCGGGAAAGATGATGTACTTTTGCAAAATAATTTAGAAAATAGAAAAAGAAGAAAAGATGGGAAAAGAAATGTCCTCTCGGATACAGACCTCTATTCTAAATAAGGCAGAGAAGAAGGCATTGGTATGGTTGGCCGAAAGGCAGCCTCGCTGGGTTACTTCAGATTTCCTGACTTATGTGGGAGTAATGGGGGCTGTAGTTTGTGCTATAGGATGCCTGTTGTCTAATGTAGATAAAAATTTCTTGTGGATTTCCTCTTTGGGATTGGTTATCAATTGGTATGGTGATAGTCTGGACGGCACACTGGCACGTGTGAGGAATGCCCAAAGACCGGTTTACGGTTTCTTCATAGACCATACGTTGGATGCCATTACCATTTGCATCATGTGTGTGGGCTTCGGGCTTTCTCCGGCTTTCAGGCTGGACGTTACTTTGCTGGTACTTGCCGGTTATCTGGTTCTTTCCATCTATACATATATTTGTACGATACTGAAGGATGAATTCCGTTTGACTTACAGCAGTTTCGGGCCTACAGAATTCCGTCTGGTAGTTATTATTCTCAATACGGTTTATATGTATACGCCGGGGACGGATACCCGTTATCTGGTTTTGGGATGCGATTTCGGAGTATTCGATTTCATCGGGTTGGCTATTGCCGCTTTTCTTTTCCTTATACATTTTTGTCAGTTCGTCAAAGACCGCAAGGTTTTGTCTTTGCGTGACCCCTTAAAACCATTTAACTCGAAGGCGGATGATAAGGCGTAAGAATGTGATGAGACTGTTGAAAACATACTTGGAGTTTTTGGCAACGCGTCTGTTTGGTACCGGTATTGATACGCTGGTGCTTTGGATTTGTTCTGATTTCCTGTTCAGCACTTATTGGACGATATATGTACTTTCTCCCATCATTTCATTTGAGTTTGCCGTATTGAGCAACTTTCTATGGTCTTATTGCTGGATTTGGAAAAGCCGTATCGGGCAGCGGAGCACGCGTGATTTCTGCTACCGTTTTGTCATCTTCAATCTTTCTTCGGGAGTGGGATTCCTGGTGAAGATGCTTTTCCTGTTGCTTTTCGAGAAGATTTTCGGATGGGATGTTATTTATTGTAACTTTGCCGCCCTGATTATTTCCGGTCTTTTCAATTATTTCCTGGCCGATGCCATAGTGTTCCGGAAGAAGCGGGCTGTTGTGACCGAAACCGAATAAGAGGTTGTCTATGGAAAACAGCGGGCCTGTTTGAACTGTATAATAAAAAAGAGGGTAATGTTGTCATTAACATACCCTCTTTTCTTTTAGTTTCATTTGATTTCGATTTCTTCCTTCATGTCTATTTCTTCGCCATGCTGGTCGTAGAAGACATATTGCAGAAATGCGAGTTTCTGGTTAGGAATGATCTTGATGCCCAATCCGTATTTCATCTGCCACTTGCGTTTCAGCGACATAATGCCCTGGTTGACATAGGCAGCGATGTAGGGATGGATGTGGAGTGAGAATTTCTTTATCTTCAGTTTGTTTACCAGGTAGTCTATTTTACTCTCCAGCGTGTCGGTGAAGAGGATAGATGGCTTGATAGTGCCTTTGCCAAAACAGGTTGGACACGTTTCCTCGGTATTGACATCCATGGCCGGACGCACGCGCTGGCGCGTAATCTGCATCAGTCCGAATTTGCTGAGCGGCAGGATGTTGTGTCGGGCTCTGTCTTTTTGCATGTTTTGGCACATGCGTTCGTAAAGTTTCTGTCGGTTTTCGGCCAGGTTCATGTCGATGAAATCCACCACGATGATACCTCCCATATCTCTGAGTCGCAACTGTCTTGCCAGTTCATCGGCAGCTCCCAGATTCACCTCCAGCGCGTTGGCCTCCTGCCCGTTGGCATTCTTGGTGCGGTTACCGCTGTTCACGTCTACTACGTGAAGCGCCTCAGTATGCTCAATAATCAGGTAGGCTCCGCTTTTATAGGAAACGGTTTTGCCGAATGACGACTTGATTTGTTTGGTAATGCCGAAATTGTCGAAGATGGGAAGTTTTCCCTTGTAGAGCTTCACGATGTCTGCCCGTTCGGGGGCAATGAGGGAGACGTAATCCTTGATTTCGTGGAAGACGGCTTCGTTGTTAACGTGAATGCTTTCGAAAGAAGGGTTGAATAAGTCGCGCAACAAGCCGACAGCGCGACTGGTTTCTTCGTAGATGAGCGTCGGAAACTTGGTCGCTTTTTGTATTTTCACGACTGCATCTTCCCAGTGCTTCACTAAGACTTTAAGCTCTCCGTCGAGTTCGGCTACGCGTTTGCCTTCGGCTACAGTGCGTACGATGACACCGAAGTTTTTGGGCTTTATGCTCATCAGCAACTGTTTCAGGCGTGCCCGTTCTTCACCCGACTTAATTTTTTGTGATACGGAAACCTTGTCGTTGAAAGGGATGAGAACCAGGTATCTGCCTGCAAAAGACAGTTCGGAGGTCAGTCGGGGCCCTTTGGTAGAGATGGGTTCCTTGACAATCTGCACCACTACTTCCTGGCCTACCTTCAGGGTATTTGCTACAGTCCCGTCTTTTTCCAGGTCGGGCAGAATAGTGGCTTTGGTGATGGAATTCAGTTTCTTCCTGTCGCTTAAAGTCTGCTTTACGTATTTTTCTAAAGAGTTGAATTGAGGACCTAAATCCTGGTAGTGAAGAAAAGCGTCTTTCTCATAACCCACGTCCACGAAGCAGGCATTCAGGCCGGGCATCAGCTTCTTGATGCGTCCCAAATACATATTGCCCACCGAGAAGGAAATGTTACGTCCTTCGCTTTGCAGTTCCACCAGGCTCTTGTCTTCCAACAAGGCGATGGTAACTTCTTTGGGCTGTACATCTACAACGAGTTCGTTTGTCACAATAATAATCGCTTTTTTATTGTTAAATCCAATTTATAGCCGCTCTTTTCAAGCGGCTCCACATCTTAAACAAAGAACAAACCCGCGAGACATGTGCTTCACAAGTTTGTTCTTTGTTTTGTCTTCCAGACTAAAAAATTTACTTTTTGCTTTTGTGTCTGTTCTTTCTTAGTCTTTTTTTACGCTTGTGCGTTGACATTTTATGTCTTTTTTTCTTCTTACCGCTTGGCATAGTTCTTGAAATTTTACTGGTTAATACTCATGTTTATTATTTTTTCACTGAAAGAGTGAAAGTTTTGGCAGGCTTAAAGGCCGGGATGTTATGTTCCGGAATGATGATAGTTGTATTCTTGGAAATATTACGAGCCGTTTTCTGTGCTCTTTTCTTTACGATAAAACTACCAAATCCGCGGAGATATACGTTCTCATCTTTTGCTAAAGATGATTTCACGGCTTCCATGAATGCTTCAACGGTAGCCAGTACTGTGACCTTGTCAATCCCGGTGTTCTTTGTAATTTCGTTTACAATATCAGCTTTAGTCATTTTCTTTAAAAAAAATATTGTTACTAATGTTTCCCTAATTTTTTGGACTGCAAATATATAGCTTTTCTGCGGCTCTAAGAAATATATTTCAGACTATTTTTTCGGGATGTGTGTATTTTAAACTTTATTAGTCTGAAAATTAGATATTTCCTTTCTGAAAAGAAACGGCTTGAAATTCTTCATTTTGAGATAATGTAATGGAATACAAAGTTTTCTGCTCGTCGGGACGATTCCGGTTTATTTCTCCAGCAGTTCTTTCAGAAAAGCGTCCAGTTCTTCATCCAGACCTTTCAGTAATTCATCGTTTAGCAACAATGTGTCGTCATCCATCAGGAGCAGTTCGGCAATAGATTCTTTATCATCGTCTACTAAAACGAACGAATAGGGCTTCATCAGAGTCAGTTTGTCGAAGTCGCCGGCTGTCTTCATCGTGTTCAGCACAGAGGTGAGCACACGTTCTGCGCCGTCGTAGAAATCTTCCTCGCTGTAGTTTGTCCATTCCTCTATGGTTGTATTGGCCAGTTCGGTATCTTCATCATCAAAAATGGTCAGTTCTCCCGACGTGGCGTTGGCCTGCAGGTGAATGTCCGTCACAATAGTTTGTTCGCAACCGTGGTATTTGGCAATGGTTTTACCGATGGTAGATTCTATCAGTGCTAATGATGCTTGGCTGAGTTTCATAATGGGTATCTGCTTATTATTGGTTGGCCCAAAGTTATAAAAGAAAATGATAACTTAGACCATATAGGGTTAAAAATCGTCTTTAAAACGTTGCATTTGTAGATTCAGGCGGGCAATGCTTTGGTCGCGTTCCGTCAGTTCGTTTACGTAGAGGGTAGTGAACACATAGTTGGGGATGTTGCTGCCATCCAAGCCCTGTGGTGTTTTTTCTTCCACCCTGTCAATGTCGTAGGCTATGTGTTGTGCCTTGGCTGCCCACCGGGCGGCAGTGTGTATGCTGTCTTGCATTTCGTAGCCTAAAGCAATGTTGTACGCGGCATACATTTTCCGTTTGCCTTTCTTTGTTTCGTAGACCTGCTTCCACAAACGGATGGCGTCTTCCCAATTCTGCTCACGCACATAGACGGCAGCGTCGCGCATTTCTACAGATCCGCCAGTAAAAAGATAGCGGGGAGCGGTCTTCCAATGTGGAAGCAGATATTGTACGGGGGAGGAACCGGCAAATTCGGAAGCCGTTTCTATCAGATCCTCTTTGGCGATGAGGCGGGAACGTACTTCTGCTTCACTAATTCCTGCTTCTTCCCAAAAGATGCTGTCGGGGCTGCTGATGGTAGTTATGGGACCTGGATGGTTGGGGAGGTAGATGCGGAGGGTCGGGTAGACAGTAACATCGACTGTGCCGTAATAAGCCTGTATGTCGGGCAGGAAACTCAGTTTGTTGACAGAACGTAGTTGTACGTTTTCCACAGCGATAAGGAAATCGGCCCCTAAACTGCGCGTCAGTTCGTTTACTTCTGTGGTTGATAAAGTCGCCTCACGAGGCTGCCTGTCTTTGGTGCGCAAAGCCGAATCACAAATGATGACCTGGTCGAAATAGTTTCTGTCGGCCAGGGTTTCTGCCAGTGCCTGGGCTGTGAGTGATGCGTTGCCTGTATAATAATTGGTCTGGCGGGCTATTTCGCTTTCGCTTTTCTCTTCTTTTTCTTTCAATAATGCCTGTGAGGCGTTTTCCGGGGAATCAGGCATGTTGTTGACCACGGCCACCCGTTTCAAAGAAGCCGGGAAGCTGACTTCGGCCGGCAGCATATAGTCTATGGAAAGTTGTTCAACGCTTTGGCAGGCGTTCATAATCAGCATAATGGCTATTAGCGAGCTGTAGAGTTCTTTTTTCATTATCATCTGCATTTAGTTGCGGGAATTGTTCTGTTTCCAGTGGGCTGTGACCGTATGGAAGCATCTTTTCCAGTTGATAGGACAAATGTACGCTTTTGTGCGGATAAACAAAACCCCGAACCGTTAAAAAAACGTTCGGGGTTGATTGATTTTGTGCCAGACAGAGAGTTACAGATTCTTTCCGTGGCAATTTTTATACTTTTTCCCGCTTCCGCAAGGGCAAGGATCATTGCGTCCTACGGTTTTCTGTACACGGAGAGGTTCGCGCTTGGGCTTTTCGCGAGTATCCTGTGCGGCTGCAGCCTGCTGGTTGGGGTCGCTTAGGTCTTGTTTCTGTTCGCGATACTGGCTCATGTCCTGACGTTGTTCGGGAGCTGCCTGTCGTACTTCCTGAGGTTCGCGTACCGGAATTTGTCCACGCATCAGGATAGAAACGGTCTGGTTATTGATTTTGTCCACCATGGCGTCGAACAGGTTGACAGACTCCAACTTATAGATAAGCAGCGGGTCTTTCTGTTCGTAGCTGGCGTTTTGTACCGAGTGGCGCAGGTCGTCCAGTTCGCGCAGGTTCTCTTTCCAGGCTTCGTCGATAACATGCAGAAGGATGGCCTTTTCAAACGATTTGACAATCTCCTTGCCTTCCGTTTCATAGGCGGTCTTCAGGTTGCAGGAAATATTGTAGATGCGCTTGCCGTCGGTGATGGGGATGAGAATGTTCTGATACATGAATCCCTGGTTTTCATACACCTGTTTGATGACGGGGTAGGCAATCTGAGCCATGCGTTCTGTTTTACGCTTGAAGAGTTCCATAGCTGCATTGAACGTCTTTTCGGCTAATGCTTCTTTCTTCTCTTCGCGGAACTCCTGTTCGGTGAAAGGAGGTTCCATGGCAAGTGTCTGCAGAATGTCCATTTTGCAGTTTTCGTAGTCGGGAGCATTTACAGCATTGGCACAGCGGTCCCAAATCATGTTTACGATGTCCATACCGATTCGTTCACCCATCAGAGCATGGCGGCGTTTGGTGTACACCACGGTACGTTGCTTGTTCATGACGTCATCGTATTCCAGCAAACGTTTACGGATACCGAAGTTATTCTCTTCCACTTTCTTCTGTGCGCGTTCAATGGATTTTGAAATCATGTTGTGCTCAATCATTTCTCCTTCCTTGAAACCCAGCTTGTCCATCACGCTGGCAATGCGTTCGGAAGAGAACAAGCGCATCAAGTCATCTTCCAGTGATACGAAGAAAACAGATGAACCGGGGTCACCCTGACGTCCTGCACGTCCACGCAACTGGCGGTCTACTCGGCGTGATTCGTGTCGTTCCGTACCTATGATGGCCAAACCTCCGGCAGCTTTTACTTCGGGGCTCAGCTTGATATCCGTACCACGGCCCGCCATGTTGGTGGCAATGGTCACCGTGCTGCTCTGTCCGGCCAAAGCCACGATTTCAGCTTCTTTCTGGTGCAATTTGGCGTTCAATACATTGTGCGGGATTTTGCGCATATCCAGCATCTTGCTCAGCATTTCAGAGATTTCTACCGACGTGGTACCCACCAGTACCGGACGGCCGGCAGCAATCATCTTTTCTATCTCTTCGATGACGGCTTTGTATTTTTCGCGCTTCGTTTTGTAGACACGGTCGTTCATGTCGATACGTGCAATCGGGCGGTTGGTGGGGATAACCACTACATCTAATTTATAGATGTCCCAGAATTCGCCGGCTTCCGTTTCGGCCGTACCCGTCATACCGGACAATTTGTGATACATACGGAAATAGTTCTGCAGTGTGATGGTGGCGAAGGTCTGCGTAGCAGCTTCCACCTTTACACCTTCCTTGGCTTCGATAGCCTGGTGCAGACCGTCGGAGTAACGGCGTCCTTCCATGATACGGCCCGTCTGCTCGTCTACAATCTTTACTTGCCCGTCGATAACTACGTATTCGTCATCTTTCTCGAACATCGTGTAAGCTTTCAGCAACTGGTTGATGGTGTGAACGCGTTCTGACTTGATGGCATAATTGGTGAGCAGTTTGTCTTTCTTGGCCAAGCGTTCTTCATCCGTCAAGTCTGTTTCATTTTCCAAGGCCGAGAGTTGGGAAGTAATGTCCGGCAAAACGAAGAATTCAGGGTCGGAGGTCTTGCCACTGATAAGGTCCACTCCCTTGTCGGTCAGGTCTACGCTATTCAGTTTTTCGTCGATGACGAAGTACAGCGGGTCTGTCACTTCGTGCATACGGCGGTTGTTCTGCTCCATATAGATCTCTTCGGTCTTGAGCATACCGGCCTTGATGCCCTGTTCGCTCAAGAACTTGATGAGGGCCTTGTTTTTAGGCAAGCACTTGTGGCTGCGGTAGAGAGCCAGGAAGCCTTCTTCCTGTTGCTTCTTGTCATCCGAAGCGATGAGGCGTTTGGCATCTGCCAGGTATTGTGTAGCCAGTTTCTTCTGGGCTTCCACCAGACGTTCTACCAGCGGCTTCAACTGTTCGAACAACTGGTCGTCGCCTTTAGGCACGGGCCCGGAGATAATCAGCGGTGTACGGGCATCGTCAATCAGCACTGAGTCCACCTCATCCACAATAGCATAATTGTGTTGACGTTGTACGAGGTCTTTGGGGCTGATAGCCATGTTATCACGCAGATAATCGAAGCCGAACTCATTGTTCGTACCGAAAGTGATGTCTGCTAAATAGGCTTTGCGGCGGGCATCGGAGTTAGGCTGATATTTGTCGATGCAGTCCACGCTCAGGCCATGGAACATATAGAGCGGTCCCATCCATTCCGAGTCACGTTTGGACAGATAGTCGTTCACCGTCACTACATGTACACCATTGCCAGTGAGGGCGTTGAGGAATACCGGCAAAGTCGCTACCAATGTTTTACCTTCACCCGTGGCCATTTCGGCAATCTTACCTTTGTGCAATACTACACCGCCGAACAATTGTACGTCGTAGTGCACCATGTTCCAGGTGATTTCGTTGCCACCGGCTTTCCAATGGTTCACGTAGATGGCTTTGTCATCTTCAATGCGTACAAAATCTTTGGTAGCAGCCAGTTGACGGTCGAAATCGGTGGCGGTTACCACAATTTCTTCATTTTCGGTGAAGCGCCGTGCCGTATCCTTTACGATGGCAAAGGCGGTAGGCAACACTTCATCCAGCGCTTTTTCATAGATATCCAGTATCTCTTTCTCAATCTTGTCTATTTGGTTGAAGAGCTCTTCGCGGTCTTCCAGTTCAGTGCTTTCCACCTTTGCTTTGAGCTCATCCACTTTGGCCCGTTGTTCGGCAGCCGAATTGCGGATATATTCTTTCAGTTCCTGTGTCTTGGCGCGCAGGGCATCGTTATCCAGCTTTTGAATTTCCGGATAGGCGGCTTTTACTTTATTTACCCACGGCTGAATTTCTTTCATGTCTCGCGTGGACTTGTTGCCGAAAATCGAGCTTAAAAAATCGTTGAATCCCATTCTTTTTTATTCTGTTTTTATTATTATTCTACTTGTTGGGTGCACCATTTGGAATGGCGCGGCAAAGTTACTTAATTCCTTACAGATAACCCGCATCTGCGGGAATAAAATCTGATGAAAATACAGTACGTGTTTGATTTACCTTCGGGGTAGTGATATTTTCCCGGAAGTTTTCTTTAAAGGTCGAGGGATGCCTCTGTACTGGCATTGGGGGCACGGATGCGCAAGGCACCGGCCACAGTGGGGGCTATGCGTGCAGCGCTGACAGGGATGCGGACCGTTTCCGGACGTATGCCGGGATTCAGCAGGATGAAAGGAGAGGGAACAGCAGCCGTGCGCATGGTGTAATGTTCCGAACCGTCTTCGTGCATCACGGTCCAGCCGGGAAGCACCTCGATGAGCAGGTCGCCCGAGCGCAGGCGGTGATAGCTGTTGCGGATGCGGTCGGCCTTGGGCGACCACGAGCCCAACAGCAGGCGATGAGCCGAATAGACTTCATTCACACCGCTGAACTGCATGAGGAATTCTGCTGCTTTCTCCTGAATTTCTGTCAGGTCCAGTTGCTTGTCTTCAATGAGTTTATGGTTGAGATATATTTGTTGGTTGTAATAGGCTTCCACGTATTGTCCTTCGCCGTATGTAGCCATCAGAAACATGTTCAGTAACGTAGCACACCGGTTCAGGTAAAATTCGCCTCCCGGTATGCGGTAGAGGTCGGTATCGGCCATTTGGGGTTCTGTGCAGCCCGTCGATGTCAGGCAGAACAGCACGTTGCGTAAGCCCACCTTATGGTCGAGCAATTCCAACAAATGGGCCAGGCTGCGGTCTGTGCGTACATAGGTATCTTGTATTTCTGTCTCTTGGCTCAGGGTGGGGTAGGGATGGAAAATTCCCGTGTAGTAGGTCAGCGACAGGAGGTCGGGGACACTGTCGCGGCCCATCTCGCTCTTGTCCAACAATTCCTCTACCAACCGGTTCACCTCATCATTGATGAACGGGGTAGCAGCCAGTCGGCTGTACTTGTTGACTCCATCGCCTCTCAGGCCATATTTGAATGTCTCTCTGGATTTGCCCGGCAGGCAAGTGTACCGTCCTGCAGGATAAAGGGGCGTCCATGTGGTATTTTTCAGTTGCTTGTCGGGTGCATGGGTTTCGTTATAGCCTTCCATCCACCACGGCAAGTTCTCGTAGTAGGTGGTGCTGCACCACTTCCCCGTTTGCGGATTGAGCCAGAAAGCTCCGTTGCCTGCATGGCCTGCGCCGAAGATGGCAGCTTCGCGGGTAGGAGCAATCGCGTAGACAATGCTGCGGTTGCTGGTAGCCACTCTCAGTTCGTCTGCCAAAGTCGATACCAGCAGTTTGGAGGGCGAACTGCTCTCGTTGGTGTAGTTGCCCATGAAAGCCGGGTCGTCTACACAATTTACAGGACGTAAGGTCTTCGCATCCATCCAATTGTCTCCGATGATTCCGTGCACCGATGGCGTGCTGCCCGTATAGAGGGTAGCGATGGCCGAGGCGCGGTCGGCTCCGGCAAAAGGCATATCAGCCTGGCGGTAGACTTTCCCTTCGTGCAACAGACGACGGAATCCGCCTTCGCCATACAGCGACTCGAAGCTTTCCAGATAGTCTGTGCGCAATTGGTCTACCGTCAGCATCACCACCAATCGGGGGAGGACGGGCAACGGTTGGGCATGAAGCCCGCCGATGGTCAGTGCCAATATGGATGTTATCAGTCCTTTTTTCATTTCTTTTTCTTTGCGAGGGCGTAGTTACCCATGCTCCGCATCCACAAACATAGTGCCAAAGGTACTACCTCTGGCGGGATTTTTTGAGGGATGACAGCCCAAAACGCCATAAATAAAGTTAAAACGAGCAGATTCAGCATTAAATAACGGCTTCTGTGCCCCTTTCGTACCTCGTAAACCAACCAGGGCAGGCAGAACAGATGTAAGGGATGGAATACAAAGAGCAGATAATTAGGGCTCATGCACGGATGTTGTGAGAAGAACACCAGGAAGGTAAGGATACATCCGGCGATACCCATCGTGCCGAAGAGCAAGACATCCCAGCCCCAGAGGGATTTTCTTTTTCGGATGCCCCAGAGGGTAAGTACCAATGTCATGCTGAACAAAAGCCAGGCATACTTCATTGGAGTGAGGCCTTCTTGCCGAGGACTTTCCTGCAGCATGGCTTTTACCAGTCTTCCTTCAGCTGTCACCAAGGGGCGGGCCTGTCCGGCAGAGTCTACTATCTGTGAGCGTGAGAAATCAGCTTGCAGGAGGAAAGGGACGAATTCCATCATTCGCCGGCTGATGGGTTTGTCGGCTTCACTGCCCAGACACAGGTTCATGGCCAGGCGCGACCACGGGTGCCCTTTGCTATAGCGGTCTATCTGGTCGCGGAAGGTGGTATCCGTATCGGTGTCCGACATGTCGGCTCCATAGTCTACGCGTTCTTCCACGGCTTCCTCTATTTTGTCTCGCGGACGGGTGGAACAGTTGTCGTAGAAGAAGTTGTAACGGTAAATACGGTTTTGGGGGAGGTAGTTTGTTTCCAGCAGGTTGACGAGCCGTTGCTTTTCTGTCGGGGTCAGGTTGAGCACCTGTTGCCACACGTCGCGTCCGTGGAAGTAATAGGCCTGGCAGAAGTAGTCCGTAGGTTCTTTGTCCAGCCGGTAGTCTGTCTCTCCCAATGCAAAGCGCAATACAAAGCCGTCGGAGCTGAAGTCGAATACACCATAATTATATACTACGTCTGTCTGCGTCGTGAAGTTTTCATACCGGATGGCCGTATGTCCGAACAGGCTGTATATCTCCTGTCCCGCCGCGCATGTCAGCAGACTGATGCGCACGGAGTCGCGACTTATGTCGCGCGTCGGTGCCGCCTTCCCGGCAAAGGGCAAGAGCAGCAGGGCTATGAGAGCGGTAATAAAAACTTGGCTTACTTTCATGGCCGCAAAGGTAGACATTTTTTTCGGATTTGATGCTTGTCGGCGATTTTCTATGCTTTCTTTTCTTGGGAGGCTGAAACAGAAGCAGGCTGTTGTCTGTCGGGAAGTGGCTGTGCGTTTTCAACATGCTGGATTTGATGGATTTGCCTGTCAAGTAGAAGTGGTCTTTTATTCAGAACACAGAACCGCTGCATCGCGAAGTCTTGTCTGCATTCCCTTTCCGGTGGGAGAAGCTGGGGTAGGTGGAGGTCCTGAGGCTCCTTTTGCTGTCTTCTCATGCATGGGGCATTCTGCCCTCTTCCGGTTGCATAACAGAAAAACGGGCTGCGGCAGTTCTGTGTTCAATGAAGTCATTTTGGGGCATAGGCTTCACAGGTATATTTCTTATACCTTGGAAGCCTGTTTCTTATACCTTGGAAATTTGCTTCTCATACCTTGGAAGTTTCTTTCCCCTATATAGCAGCATCAGCTGTTTATTTTATGATACAAAAGGGGAAAAGCAGTGAAGGCATGAGATAAACTATCAAAAGTAAAGTCCGAATCCTAATTTGAGTCCGATTTTCGAACGGTCACCATTGATGTTCCAGTATACGGCTGGTTCCAGGGTTACAGTTTTCGAGAGAAAGAATGCGTAACCTGCCTCCATGCCGAAAGAAAACTTCGTGTCGCTATGGTTACCCCAGTCCAAACGGTCGACATTGACATTGGCGCCCAGATAAATGCCTACCTGGCTGAAATAGTAGCGTCCACCCACACCCAGGTAATAAACATCGGTATCTCCTCCGTTTTCATTCCAGCCCAAGCCACCTCGGATGAGCAGAGCCAGGTTGTCGGCCACAAAAGCCCCACCGTTTACATCCAATCCGAATGAAGCCTTGTCCAATCCGGTATCGTATGACAATCCTGCTCCCGTAAGCGAAGGATTGACTACCCATTTCCCTTTCTCGAACTGAGCCTGAGCCGATACCACACTGGCCAACAGGCAAATCAATAACACTAACTTCTTCATAATGCTTTTCTTTTAAAGATAATGGACGCAAAAGTAACACTTTCCCTCCTATCTGCGCAAGATTGTCCAACCTTTTGTGTAACTTCGCCGCCAAAATGACAAGTTATGAGCAAAAAAACGAATATCCTACTGGGTTTTCTAAGCTTGATGCTTTTGTTGCCTTTGACTGTGAAAGCCCAGCCCAAATATGAAGTGCGTGCGGCGTGGGTGACCACTGCATACGGCTTGGACTGGCCTCGCACACGTGCCACCTCCCCCGCCACCATGAAACGCCAGCAACAGGAACTCATCGAAATATTGGACAAGTTGAAAGCTGCCCATTTCAATACCGTGCTTTTTCAGGCACGCACCCGGGGCGATGTGCTTTATCGCTCAGACATCGAACCGATGAATTCCGTGCTTACCGGAAAAAAGTACGGTGACCCAGGCTATGACCCTTTGGCTTTCGCCGTCGAAGAGTGCCACAAGCGCGGTATGGAGTGTCATGCCTGGATGGTGACGCTGCCTTTGGGAAACCGCAAACATGTGAATTACCTGGGGGCACGCTCCGTCACCAAGACACACCGCAACATTTGTGTGCCTTACGGACGGCAATGGTATCTCAACGCTGGAAACCCTGAAACCAAAGAATATCTGATGAGCCTGGTGCGTGAGGTGGTGACACGCTACGACGTAGATGGCGTGCACTTCGACTTTTTGCGCTATCCCGAACATGCCCGCCGATTCCCCGACAGCTATGACTACAACAAGCGGAGCAGGGGACGGAGCCTGGAACAGTGGCGGCGGGATAATCTGACGGAAATTCTCCGATATATCTATGGGAAAGTAAAAGAACTGAAGCCGTGGGTAAAAGTCAGCACCAGCCCCGTGGGTAAATACAGGGATACAAGCCGCTATCCCTCCCGCGGTTGGAACGCCTATCATGCCGTCTACCAAGATGTGCAGGGCTGGCTCGGAGAAGGTATTCAGGACCAAATCTATCCGATGATGTATTTCCGGGGCAATCACTTTTATCCCTTTGCCCTCGACTGGCAGGAACAGAGCAACGGACGGCATATCGTCCCAGGGCTGGGCATTTACTTCCTGCACCCGAGCGAAGGAAACTGGAGCCTTGATGAAATAGAACGACAGCTTCGCTTCGTCCGTACCGAACAGATGGCCGGAGAAGCACATTATCGGGTAGCTTTCCTCATGGACAATACGCAAGGGCTCTATGATTTGCTGAAGGAAGAATTTTATACCTGTCCCGCCCTGCAACCCGCCATGCCTTGGCTGGACAATCAGGCTCCTTCTGCCCCTTCGGCATTGCAGGTAAATCGTCGGGATGATGGAACCACCTCCCTGGTCTGGAAGGCGGCTGCGGACAATGACCCCTCCAATGCGCCCACTTACGTGGTTTATGCTTCCGACTCTCTGCCGGTGGACATCCGTAACCCTCATTACATCGTGGCTACGGGAATACGCGATACCTGTTTTGTTTACGCTCCTATTCTGCCTTGGGAAGGTTTCAAACACTTTGCTGTAACGGCTATTGACCGTTATGGGAACGAAAGCAATCCTTGTCAGGAGGGGCAACCCGCACAAAAGCCCGGTAATGTGCGGAAGGAGTGACTGGCACCAAGGGTAGATAGCCTTCCGATATGCGTCCGGAACATACGACCAACGGAGACAGCGCCATGTCGCGTTCGTGGCATGCGCGCAAGTCGTCGGCGGACGGATGGTATTCCACCGAAAAAGAACCGCAGGCGCCGGGAGCGAGCAGGCGTCTGGTCAAGTTGCTTGCCACTAACCCCATATTCATGCGCAGGTTTACTTCAACACACGGGTGAATGGCGTAAGCATCTTCTGTATGGCACACCATCATGTCAATGCCTAAATAGCCAACATAACCGGCAAAAGTTTTCTGCAACATCAGTTTGGCTTCCCAGCACACCTGATGCAGCCATTCACAAGGCACGTGTGCGGACAGGTATTTTTCTGCTTCCTTGTCTGCAAACAGTAAATTGCCTGTGTAGGCTCCTCTTGCAGTCGTCTTGAAACAAGAATATCCTTCAAAAGAAACTTCTCCCTGCTCATTCATGTAAAACTCAAGAGCAAAGTCCGACACCTTATTATATATAGGGGAAGCCACTACGCATCCTTGTGTGCGCAGCACCCGCGTACACCAGTTCTGAACAGTTTGCGTGCAACTACCATCCAGGCACCAGAACAAACCTTTCCCACTTCCCGACCAAGGCATTTTCAGCACCACTTGCTTGCGGGTTTCCACATACGTGCGGCACTCTTCTATATTATACAGGTTTCTGCTTTCGCCCACACAAAAAGACAAATGCCGGAATGCCTTCAGGGCTTCTTCCATCCGTTCACGCGAAGCCAGTATCCGCCATGAGTCCAGCTTTTCTGTAGTGGGCAATGCCTTTTCTGATACACCATTGCGTAGTAGGCGATTGCGCAACGCAGCATTCCATCCCCAGGGAATCATACTCTCTAATTCGATTTCTCCCAGTTCTGGTTCGGTCACCAAGTGAGCGTCCATCCCCCAAAGGTCAGACATACGCTCCAGAAACACATCATTATAGGCCGATGCAGCCAATACACCGCTGCCGGGCAAGGCATACCAAGCCGGGAGCAATGCTAAGTCACAGGCCATCTGACGGGCAGAGGCAGGAGGTATGTAGTTGACTCTTCCGTCGGCCAAGGCCAAATCGGCATCAGGATTGAAAAGATATAGATTCATGGTGCAAACTTACACATTATTTTTGCTAACTCTACTTTGCAATTAGATAAAAAAGACATATCTTTGCCCCCTGATATAAGAAGAAAGGCATGGAATCATTTTACCGCACACACGCTTATCTGGTGGAGCATACCAACGCTCCCGTGCGCCGCGATCTCATGGATGAGATTGACTGGAGCGACCGCCTCATAGGCATCAAGGGAACGCGTGGTGTGGGTAAGACGACTTTCCTGCTTCAGTATGCCAAGGAAAAGTTCGGGACAGACGACCGTTCATGTCTTTTTATCAACATGAACAACTTCTATTTCTCAGGGCACGGCATCGTGGAGTTTGCTGCTGAATTCCAGAATCGGGGAGGAAAAGTGTTGCTCATCGACCAGGTGTTCAAACATCCCGGATGGAGCCGGGAACTCCGTCAGTGCTATGACCGGTTTCCCAACCTGAAAATTGTATTTACCGGTTCGTCGGTAATGCGCCTCAAGGAGGAGAACCCGGAGTTGGGCGATGTGGTGAAGAGTTACAACCTGCGTGGCTTCTCTTTCCGCGAATTCCTTAATTTGCAGACGGGCATGAAATTTCATTCCTTTACGCTGGAAGAGATTCTTGCAAAGCACGAACAGATTGCGCGCGGGGTACTGGCTAAGGTGCGGCCGCTGGATTACTTCCAGGATTATCTGCACCACGGCTTCTATCCGTTCTTCTTGGAGAAACGGAACTTTTCGGAGAATCTGCTCAAAACCATGAACATGATGGTGGAGGTAGACATACTGCTCATTAAGCAAATAGAATTGAAGTATCTCTCGAAGATAAAGAAACTGTTTTACCTGCTGGCTGTAGACGGTCCTCAGGCTCCAAACATCAGCCAGCTGGCATGTGATATACAGACTTCGCGTGCTACAGTGATGAATTATATCAAATATCTGGCCGATGCACGCCTTATTAACATGGTTTACCCCAACGGGGAAGAGTTTCCTAAGAAACCGGGAGTCATTATGATGCATAACCCCAATCTGATGTACTCCATTTACCCCATTAAGGTAGAACAGTTGGATATATTGAACACGTTCTTCGTGAACACGCTTTGGAAAGACCACCGGGTCAATCAGGGAAATAAGAATTATTCATTCCTGGTAGATGGAAGTATGCCCTTTAAGATATGTACGGAGGGATTGCGTATCAAAAACAATCCAGACGTTACCTACGCTGTACACCGCGCGGAGGTGGGAAGGGGAAACCAGATTCCGTTGTGGTTGTTCGGGTTTCTTTATTAAATGAAGAGAAAAGACGAAATAGAGAATTAACCAACATATATGTTCATTACTTATAATTCGTGATTAGTTATGACTAAACAGAAAAAATTCATCACTTGTGATGGTAACGAAGCTGCAGCGCATATCTCGTATATGTTCTCAGAAGTTGCGGCTATCTATCCCATCACTCCGTCGTCTACGATGGCTGAGCACGTAGACGAATGGGCGGCCGCCGGTCGCAAGAATATCTTCGGCGAGACGGTGCTCGTACAGGAAATGCAGTCGGAAGCCGGTGCTGCCGGTGCCGTACATGGCTCTTTGCAAGCCGGTGCATTGACTACGACCTACACAGCCTCTCAAGGCTTGCTGCTGATGATTCCGAACATGTACAAGATAGCCGGTGAAAACCTGCCTTGCGTGTTCCACGTATCAGCCCGTACACTGGCTAGCCACGCCCTCTGTATCTTTGGCGATCATCAAGATGTTATGTCTTGCCGCCAAACCGGATTTGCCATGCTGTGCGAAGGCTCCGTACAAGAGGTTATGGATCTGGCTGGCGTGGCTCACTTGGCTACGCTGAAAGCCCGCGTGCCGTTCATCAACTTCTTCGATGGTTTCCGCACTTCACACGAAATCCAGAAAATTGAAAAGCTGGACAACGAAGATCTGGCTCCGCTTATCGACCAGGAGGCCTTGGCTGAATTCCGTCAGCGTGCCATGAACCCGATGAATCCCGTAGCTCGCGGTATGGCCGAGAATCCCGACCACTTCTTCCAGCACCGTGAAGCTTGTAACCCGTTCTATGAGCAAGTGCCCGCCATTGTAGAAGATTATATGAAGAAAATCAGCGAAATCACCGGACGGCAATACGGCCTCTTCGATTACTACGGAGATCCCGAAGCTGACCGTGTTATTATCGCTATGGGTTCGGTTACAGAGGCTATCCGCGAGGTAATTGACCATCTCCGCGCCAAGGGTGAGAAAGTGGGTCTCGTAGCCGTTCACCTCTACCGTCCGTTCTCTGCCAAGCATTTCCTGGCTGCTGTGCCTAAGACTGCCAAGCGTATTGCTGTGCTCGACCGCACGAAAGAACCCGGCTCCAACGGCGAACCTCTCTATATGGATGTCAAAGACTGCTTCTATGGCGCAGAAGACGCTCCTCTCATCGTGGGTGGACGTTATGGCTTGGGTTCGAAAGACACCACGCCGGCGCAAATCCTGGCTGTATATGACAACCTGAAGATGAACACACCGAAGAACCACTTCACGATAGGTATTGTCGATGATGTTACGTTCACCTCTCTGCCTCAGGAAGAAGAAATTGCCATGGGCGGCGAAGGTATGTTCGAAGCTAAGTTCTATGGTTTGGGTGCCGATGGTACGGTAGGTGCTAACAAGAACTCTGTGAAGATTATCGGTGATAATACAGACAAGCATTGTCAGGCTTACTTCTCTTACGACTCCAAGAAGTCCGGTGGCTTCACTTGCTCGCACTTGCGTTTCGGCGACACGCCTATCCGTTCTACTTACTTGGTAAATACGCCTAACTTTGTAGCTTGCCATGTTCAGGCTTACCTCCACATGTACGATGTAACCCGTGGCTTGCGCAAAAATGGTACTTTCCTGCTGAACACTATTTGGGAAGGCGACGAACTGGCCAAGAACCTGCCGAACAAGGTTAAGCGCTATTTTGCACAGAACAACATCAGCGTTTACTACATCAATGCAACGCAAATTGCACAGGAAATCGGCTTGGGTAACCGCACCAACACTATCCTGCAATCGGCATTCTTCCGCATCACCGAGGTAATTCCCGTAGACTTGGCTGTAGAGCAGATGAAGAAGTTCATTGTGAAGTCATACGGAAAGAAGGGTGAAGATGTGGTGAACAAGAACTATGCTGCCGTTGACCGCGGTGGTGAATACAAGCAACTGACCATCGACCCGGCATGGGCTAACCTGCCTGATGATGAGAAGGCTGCAAACAATGACCCGGCTTTCATCAACGAAGTAGTTCGTCCTATCAATGCACAGGACGGCGACTTGCTGCCGGTATCGGCTTTCAAAGGCATCGAAGATGGTACGTGGCATCAGGGTACTGCCAAGTACGAAAAACGTGGTGTGGCTGCTTTCGTCCCCGTTTGGAATCCTGAAAACTGTATCCAGTGTAATAAGTGTGCTTATGTCTGCCCGCACGCTGCCATCCGTCCGTTCGTTCTCGATGCTGAAGAGCAAAAGGGTGCTAACTTCCCGATGCTGAAGGCTGTAGGAAAGGCATTCGATGGTATGACCTTCCGTATGCAGGTAGACGTATTGGACTGCCTGGGTTGCGGAAACTGCGTGGATGTATGTCCGGGTAACCCGAAGAAGGGCGGCAAGGCTCTCTCAATGGTTCACCTCGAAAGCCAGATGGCAGAGGCTGACAATTGGACATACTGCACGGAACAAGTGAAGAGCAAACAACACCTGGTAGATATCAAGGCCAACGTGAAGAACAGCCAGTTCGCTACTCCGTTGTTCGAGTTCTCCGGCGCATGCTCCGGTTGCGGCGAAACTCCGTATGTGAAGCTCATCAGCCAGCTGTTCGGCGACCGTGAAATGGTGGCTAACGCTACGGGCTGCTCGTCTATCTATTCCGGCTCTGTGCCTTCCACACCTTATACAAAGAACGAGAAGGGGCATGGTCCCGCTTGGGCAAATTCCTTGTTCGAGGACTTCTGCGAGTTCGGTCTGGGTATGGAACTGGCCAACGAGAAGCTGCGTGAGCGTATTGCCAAGCTGATGCAAGAAGGCATCGCAAGCGAAGCTACTCCTGCCGAATACAAAGCCATCTTCCAGGAATGGCTGGACAACGCACTGGATGCCGATAAGACGAAAGACATCTACGAGCGCATCGTGCCCATGCTGGAAGCTGCCAAGGATAAGTGTCCTATTTGCGCAGGTATCTACGATTTGAAGCAGTACATTGTAAAACGCAGCCAGTGGATTATCGGTGGCGACGGTGCTTCTTACGATATTGGTTACGGTGGTTTGGACCATGTTATCGCCAGCGGCAAGGATGTCAACATCCTCGTGCTCGATACAGAGGTTTACTCCAACACCGGCGGTCAGTCTTCCAAAGCTACTCCGCTGGGAGCCATTGCCAAGTTTGCTGCCAGTGGCAAGCGTGTACGCAAGAAAGACCTGGGTCTGATGGCTACGACTTATGGTTATGTTTATGTAGCACAGATTGCTATGGGTGCCGACCAGGCACAGACCCTGAAAGCTCTGCGCGAAGCCGAGGCTTATCCCGGTCCGTCGCTCATCATCGCCTATGCTCCGTGTATCAACCACGGTCTGAAGGCTGGTATGGGTAAGAGCCAGGCTGAGGAAGAAAAGGCTGTGAAGTGTGGCTATTGGCATCTGTGGCGCTACAACCCCGCTCTGGAAGCTGAAGGCAAGAACCCGTTCACATTGGATAGCAAGGAACCGGAATGGGAAGGCTTCAAGGACTTCCTGAAAGGTGAAGTGCGCTATGCTTCTGTGATGAAGCAATATCCGCAGGAAGCCGAAGAACTCTTCCAGGCTGCCGAAGACAACGCTAAGTGGCGTTACGCCAGCTACAAGCGTATGGCCGCTGAAAGCTGGGGCGTATGTCCGCCGGATACGATGCTGAAGAAGTAAACTTCCTATTAGCATAAGTTTGAAAAGCTCCTTCCCTTCTTTGAAGGGTGGGAGCTTTTTTTAGCTAGTTCAAACTGATAGTCCGCTTGTAAAACAGAGTCGGTGAAAAGGCTATACAGAAAAATATTCACTACCTTTGCCATCGATATTTGATATACAAGAAAAAAGAAAACGAATGAAAACCCTCCTGCTTGTAGTGGGTCGTACAACGGACCCTCATTTCACGATACTCATCAATGACTATATGCAACGTACGCAACGTTATCTTACTTTTGACCTTGAGGTCATTCCTGAGTTGAAAAATACGCGTAATCTCTCCACTGACTTGCAGAAAGAACGTGAAGCCGACCTCATCTTACGCGCCTTGCAGCCGGGTGACTTTGTGGTGTTGCTCGATGAAGGCGGGCGAGAAATGCGCTCATTGGAATTTGCCGAATGGATGCGTCATAAAATGAATACGGTACCCCGGCGCCTCGTGTTTGTAATCGGGGGACCTTACGGGTTTGCCCCGCGTATCTATGAAGCAGCCCGCGAAAAACTTTCTCTATCGCGTATGACTTTCTCTCATCAGATGGTGCGCCTCATCTTTGTCGAACAGCTTTATCGCGCCATGAGCATTTTGGCCGGTAGTCCTTATCACCACGAATAATGTTGTCATGAAGTCTGTTGCCGGCATATCGCTATAGACAAAAGATTCTGAAGTGATTTAGACCTTTTCCTTTGTGATGTGAGTAATCGCATTTTGTTGGTAATCAGTATTTTGTTTCTAATATATAACAAACTTGCTGCTTATTGCCTGGAAGTAGACTGCTTATTGCTTGGAAGTTCTTTGTGAAGAGCTTGTCAGAGAAGTTGCCCTATGTGCAGTGCATCAGTTTTGTGCGTAAATAGTTTAGACCACTTCTTCTTCATTTTTCTTCTGCTTACCATACCGGCTTTAACTTATTTTTGTTAGCTTTGCATTCATATTCATGAAATACCCACATGTCAATCTAAAAAAAGAGATGGAACAACTCGAAAGACAACAAATCATAGCGCTTGTGAAGCGCGAAGTAGTGCCTGCTATCGGCTGTACCGAACCCATGGCCGTAGCTCTCTGTGTGGCTCGTGCCACTGAAATATTAGGGCATCGCCCCGAAAAGGTGACTGCTCTGCTCAGTGCCAATATTCTGAAGAATGCCATGGGGGTGGGCATACCCGGAACAGGCATGATAGGACTCCCTATTGCTATTGCGCTGGGGGCTCTCATCGGACGGTCGGAATATCAGCTTGAAGTATTAAAAGACTGTACACCACAGGCAGTAAACGAGGGCAAACAGTTTATTGATGAGAAGCGTATCCATATTGCGTTGAAAGATGGCATTGAAGAAAAACTTTACATCGAAGTTATTTGTCAGGCAGGTACAGAGCAGGCTACTGCGGTCATTGCAGGCGGACACACCGACTTCCGTTATCTGGCGAGAAACGGTGAAGTCTTATTGGACAAACAGTCTGTTTCTGCGGCCGAGGAAGAAGAAACCGCCCCAGAGTTGAACCTGCATAAGGTCTATGAGTTTGCCACCACGGCTCCTTTGGACGAAATACGCTTCATACTTGAAACGGCCCGCATCAACAAGGCTGCTGCCGAACAATCTTTTCAGGGCGACTACGGACATGGGCTGGGTAAGATGCTGCGTGGCAACTACGAACATCGTATCATGGGCGACAGTGTCTTCTCACATATTCTTTCTTATACTTCCGGTGCTTGCGATGCCCGTATGGCTGGTGCCATGATACCGGTAATGAGCAATTCGGGCAGCGGTAATCAAGGGATTTCGGCTACTATTCCTGTCGTTGTGTTTGCCGAAGAAAACGGTAAAACGGAGGAAGAGCTTATCCGTGCGCTCATGTTAAGCCACTTGACAGTCATCTATATTAAACAAAGTTTAGGCAGACTCTCTGCCCTATGCGGTTGTGTAGTAGCAGCAACCGGTTCCAGCTGTGGCATTACCTGGCTAATGGGCGGGGATTACCGGCAGATAACGTATGCAGTACAAAATATGATAGCCAACCTGACCGGCATGATATGTGACGGTGCCAAACCCAGTTGCGCGCTGAAAGTCACCACTGGCGTATCTACTGCCGTGCTTTCTGCTATCATGGCTATGGAGAACCGAACTGTTACTTCCGTGGAGGGGATTATTGATGAGGACGTGGACCGGAGCATCCGAAACCTCACTCAAATAGGTACTCGTGGCATGAATGAGACCGATAGGGTCGTGTTGGATATTATGACGAAAAAATAGAGACTGGAAACAGATAAAAACCAAAGAGAGAGGCGAATATCCGTCCCTCCCTTTGGTTTTTATACACTCCTCTTTATCGGTTGCCGTACATGCGGTCGTAGTACTTCTGATACTCGCCGCTGGTCACCTCTTCCACCCAATCCTGGTGGTTGAGATACCACTCAATGGTCTTGACAATACCTACTTCGAAGGTCGTTTCAGGCACCCAGCCCAGTTCGTTGTGAATCTTGGTAGGATCGATGGCATAGCGTTGGTCGTGTCCCAGACGGTCCTTTACAAAGGTGATTAGGCTATCGTTTATCCACGAGATGTCAATGTCTCCGTCAGGAGTAATTACTTGTTTCTTCAGTACCTTGCGATATTCAGGATGCGACTCCATGAGCCGGTGGATGGTGGCGATGGTGAGGCGTACAATTTCCAGGTTGGTCTTTTCGTTATGGCCACCCACGTTGTAGACTTCGCCGGCGCGTCCTTGTGAAATAACAAGGTCGATAGCTTTGCAATGGTCTTCGACATAGAGCCAGTCGCGCACGTTACTGCCATCACCGTATACAGGCAGTGACTTTCCTTCAAGAATGTTCTTGATGATAAGCGGTATGAGTTTTTCGGGGAAGTGATAGGGCCCGTAGTTGTTCGAGCAGCGGGTGATGCTGACAGGCATGTGGTAGGTGTCCCGGTAAGCCATAACGAAGAGGTCGGCGCTGGTCTTTGAAGCGCTGTACGGGCTGTGAGGGCAGAGGGGAGTATGCTCGGTGAAGTATCCTTCGGCTCCAAGTGAGCCGTATACCTCATCGGTGCTGACCTGGTGAAAGCGTACACCGTTACGCCAAAGCGGATAGCCTGTTTCGTCATGACCCGTTACCCAGCTGCGTCGGGCGGCATCGAGCAAGTTTTGCGTGCCGAGGATGTTGGTTTGCAGGAAGAGCTGCGGGTTTTCAATGCTGCGGTCCACATGGCTTTCGGCGGCGAAGTTCACCACATAGTCAAATTTATAGCGGGCGAAGAGTTCATCGGCAAGGGAACGATCGCCGATGTCACCTCGCACGAAGATGCAACGGTCGTTGTCAATGTCATCGGCTATGGTACCCAGGTTGCCTGCATAAGTCAGTGCATCGAGCACTACAATACGGATGTTGTCGTATCTCTTCAGGAGATATTTGATGAAGTTGGCGCCGATGAATCCTGCGGCACCCGTTACGAGATAGGTCTTCATAATGATCAATGGTTAATGGTTAATGGGGCAATGATTTATGGAGTATTACTTTCGTGTATCTGCCAATTCCATGAGGTAGTGTCCATACTCTGTCTTGCCGAGCTGTTCGCCCAAGCGGTGCAGTTGTGGAGAGTCTATCCAACCTTTGCGCCAGGCAATTTCTTCAATACACGATACGCGGAAGCCCTGACGGTTCTGTATGGTAGCCACGAAGTTGGAAGCCTCGAGCAGGCTGTCGCAATTGCCCGTGTCAAGCCAGGCAAAGCCTCGGCCGAAGAGTTCTACTTTGAGAGTTCCTTCATTAAGGTAAAGGCGGTTGAGGTCGGTTATCTCGTATTCGCCCCGGGCCGAAGGTTTCAATGCCAGTGCCTTTTCAGTGACGGTATGGTCATAGAAGTAGAGTCCGGGCACGGCATAATTGCTCTTGGGGTGTTGGGGCTTCTCTTCGATGGAGATGACGCGTCCCGTATGGTCGAATTCTACCACGCCGTAAGCGCGGGGGTCTTTGACGTAGTAGCCGAAGATGCAGGCTCCTTGCTTTACGGAAGAGGCGCGGCGCAGCATGGAAGAGAATCCCTGCCCGTAGAAGAGGTTATCGCCCAAGATGAGGCAGCCAGGACCTCCGTCGAGGAAGTCGGCACCCAGCACAAAAGCCTGTGCCAGACCGTTGGGATGTTCTTGCACCTTGTATTGGAACTTCATGCCCAGTTCTTCGCCTGTGCCCAACAGTTCGCGGAACATGGGCAGGTCGCGCGGGGTGGAGATGATGAGCACTTCGCGGATACCGGCCAGCATGAGTGTGGAAAGGGGATAATAAATCATGGGCTTGTCGTAGACAGGCATTATCTGTTTGGAGATAGCCTTGCTCAGAGGGTAGAGGCGGGTGGCGCTTCCGCCTGCCAGAATAATTCCTTTCATATCTTCATTCTTTTTTAATAGGGTAATGAGTTACTCTTGTTCAAATTAGAATAAAATAAGAAGGAGGACGATGCCCCACGGCTCTCGCGATTATTCACGGGTGCAAAGATGCGGAAAAATCGGGACATGTCCAAACTTTCAGCCCGAAACCTTCACTCGTCCTGCTCCCTGAGGGGGAAGCTTTCGGGGAAAAGATATTTGCGCTGTGCTACTGGCCTTTGTGTTCGGGCGATGTGTGCCGTGCGTTTCATTGCTCTGCCAGTTCAATGACTTCAAGGTCGCCGAATTGGCCGTTGTCCACTACGAAGCGCACGAGGGTACGCTTGGTGTGCCATCCCTGCACGCCTGCCGCACCGGGATTGATGTGGAGCATGTGGAGCGTGCGGTCGTATTGCACTTTGAGGATGTGCGAGTGTCCGCTGACAAATAGGCGGGGTGGGCGGGTCAGGAGAGAGCCGCGTATGGAGGGGTCATAGTGTCCGGGGTATCCGCCAATGTGTTTCATCACTACTTCGGCACCCTCTATGGTGAAGCGTAGTGTCTGGGGGTAGAGGCGTCGCAGTTCGGCCCCGTCGATGTTACCGTAGACGGCACGAAGGGGGCGGAAGGCTGCCAGGCGGAGGGCCAGTTCGGCAGAGCCGATGTCGCCTGCGTGCCAGATTTCGTCGCAAGGCTCGAAATACTTCAGGTAGCGGTCGTCCCAGTAGCCATGCGTGTCGGAGAGAAGTCCTATCTTCTTCATAAATTGAGCATTAAGAGTTTAGCATCCATAATTAAAGGGAGCCCGGTTTGGCGGCGCTTCCTAACCTGAGACAAAGATAAGGTTTATATCGGGAATGAAGAGAAGTGATTGAAACTTTTTTCGTAACACGGATGTCTTGAGTAAAAGGGACATTCCTATTCTGGTAAGCGCTTCGTAGAAAACGGCCAAGCGCTAAGCAGCCAGCTTCCAGGCGCTAAGCAGTATACTTCTTATATATAAGGTGCATGGTATTGATTATCAATGTAATAACGAATCGGCTGTGCGCTGGTCGGAGAGTCTAAATTATTTCAGCATTCAAGTCGGAGCAGAGGGGGAGTACATCCCCGGTCTTTCTTCGCTTCCCTTTCTTCTGTAACATGTTTGTAATACGTATGACAAGCGTATGTAACACGGAATGCCGTCCTTTGCACCCGAAAGCTGAAGTGAGTAGAATCACACATTATTTTATAATACATTTTATGGAAACAATTTACTTGTGCATCGTCATTTTCCTCGGCATTCTGGCCGTTTTCGACCTCATGGTAGGTGTTAGCAACGATGCAGTGAACTTTCTCAATTCGTCCGTCGGCTCCAAGGCGGCTTCGTTTCGAACCATGCTCATCATTGCCTGTATCGGTGTATTTGTGGGCGCCTCGCTGAGCAACGGTATGATGGACATTGCACGCCACGGCATTTACCAGCCGCAGTACTTCTTCTTCGATGAACTGATGTGCATCCTTCTGGCTGTGATGCTGACGGACGTAGTGCTGCTCGATGTGTTCAACACCATGGGTCTTCCTACGAGTACCACCGTGTCGATGGTGTTTGAGTTGCTGGGAGGTACCTTCGCCCTGGCTATGGTCAAGACGTTGGGTTCTGACGACTACACGATGGGTCAGCTTATCAATACGGATAAGGCACTGACGGTTATCATGGCCATCTTCGTGAGTGTGGCTATTGCCTTCTTCTTCGGTATGGTGGTGCAGTGGTTGGCCCGTATCATCTTCACCTTCAATTACAAGAAGCACCTGAAGTACAGCATAGCCCTTTTTGGAGGTGTCGCTGCTACAAGTATTATCTACTTCATGCTCATCAAAGGCCTGAAGGATAGTTCGTTTATGACTGCCGATGTGAATAACTGGATTCACGCTCACACGGGCTACATTGTGCTGGGCTGTTTCGTGTTCTTCACCATCCTGATGCAGGTGTTGCATTGGTGCAAGATAAACGTGTTCAAGATTGTAGTAATGATGGGTACTTTCGCTCTGGCCCTGGCCTTTGCTGGTAATGACCTTGTAAACTTCATTGGTGTACCCTTGGCTGGTTATGATGCCTACCTGGACTATATGGCCAACGGACAGGCGGCAGGTCCCGACGGCTGGCTGATGACTTCGCTGCTGGGCTCGGCCAAGACGCCGTGGTACTTCCTTATTCTGGCAGGTGCAGTGATGGTCTATGCCCTGTGCACCTCAAAGAAAGCACACAATGTTATTAAAACCGAGGTGTCGTTGGCCCGTCAAGACGAGGGCGAAGAAGGTTTCGGTTCTACTCCTATTGCTCGCCGTATCGTGCGTTTCAGCCTTAACTTGGCCAATACACTCAACCGCATTACTCCCGAACGTACCAAGGCTTGGATTTCCACCCGCTTCCGTAAAGAAGAGTTGACGCTGGAAGAGGGGGCCGCATTCGACCTTGTGCGCGCTTCGGTCAACCTCGTGCTTTCCGGTCTGCTTATCGCGCTGGGCACTTCGCTCAAGCTGCCTCTTTCCACCACCTACGTTACGTTCATGGTATCTATGGGTACTTCGCTTACCGACCGAGCCTGGGGACGTGACTCTGCAGTGTTCCGCATCACGGGTGTGCTTAGTGTCATCGGTGGCTGGTTTATCACGGCAGGTGCGGCATTCACTATCTGTTTCTTCGTTACGTTGATTATACACTATGGCGGCAGCATTGCCATCGTGGCTCTCATTGCCGTGGCTGTTTACTCGCTTATCCATAGCCAGATGATGTTCAAGAAGCGCAAACAGAAGGAAAAGATACTGGATACTGTGAAGCAGATTATGCAGAGCGAAGACAACGAAGAAGTACTGACTCTGCTGCGCCAGCACACTCGCGAAGAGCTGACCAAGGTGCTGAGCTTTACGCAAGAGAATTACGAACGTACTGTTACTTCTTTCTTGCACGAAAACCTGCGCGGTCTGCGCCGCTCTATGGGTTCGGTGAAGTTTGAAAAGCAGCTTATCAAGCAGATGAAGCGTACGGGAACCTTGGCCATGTCACGTCTGGATAACAAGACTGTGCTGGATAAGGGGCTGTATTACTTCCAGGGCAATGACTTCGCCAGCGAACTGGTGTACAGTATCGGTCGCTTGTGTGAACCCTGCCTGGAGCATATCGACAACAACTTCAAGCCTCTGGATGCTATTCAGAAAGGTGAGTTTGGCGATGTGAGCGAAGACATCACGAGTCTGCTCCAGACAAGTCGTCAGACAGTAGAAGACAACAACTACGAACATCTGGGTGACATTGTACGTAAGGCAAACGACCTGAACGGACAGCTGTCACACCTGAAGCGCGAAGAACTGCAACGTATACAGGGACAAAGCGGCAGTATCAAGGTAAGCATGGTATATCTGACCATGATTCAGGAGGCACAGAACGTAGTAACCTATACCACTAATTTGCTGAAGGTAAGTCGCAAATTCCAAGCAGAAGACAACAACGAAATGCCGCGCTGAGACAGCACGGCTCCACGCAGATTCTATATCACTCAGCTTATTGTGTGTTTTGAGCGCCGGTCTCAGTCGTTGAGACCGGCGCTTTCTCTCTGTATGCTCGGCATGAGTATTAGCTAACGGGTGCAAGTCCCGAATGAGCCCTAATAGCGGGAATCATACAGCCCATGGCAAGGGTGTCCATCGCGAGTTGGAATCTGAAAGAAGCCG
>NZ_NFJV01000003.1 GCF_002160055.1 Mediterranea sp. An20 | reverse complement strand
GAGCGGCACCTGAACCGGGCCTACCTGGAGACCTGGCGCTACATACAGGTGCGCATCGGCTACTGGAAAGAGAAGATATACCAGGCACGCAGCCGCCGGGAAATCATCGACGGGGCCTTCGGCCGCTGGCGCAGTGCCGGAAGACTGGATTATTAACGAAAAAAGGGAAAGGACATGAACATGAAACGGACAATTTTACTCATGGCGATAGCGGTCACGGCCGTCCATACGGCACAAGCCCAGTATGCGACCTACAACCACGACTCGCCGAAACAGAACCAGATTACGGTGATGGAGACCGGCACCGGGGCATTCACCCCGGAAATCTACTACACGCTGCTGCACAACAAGTACAAGAAGACGGCGGCGGCGAAGAACAAGCTGTCGTTCCGGACGCTGGCCGGGGTGAACCTCTACAACCAGACCGACGAGGCGGAAGCCATCGACTCGGCACTGGTCAAACGGGCCGCTGTCGAGGCATTGAACGTGGCCGACAGGCAGGTGGATCTGGCCTGGCTCGCCGAGGGCGACAAGGTGGACGGGCAGATGGAACGCTTCCGGCGCAACATCGACCGCATCCTCCAGTGCGGCGGCACGCCGGACGAACGGGAACGCTGGGAGGAATACTACCAGGTGTACCGCTGCGCCGTCAGCGCCACCCGGGACGCCTACATGCCCAACGCCCAGCGGAAAAAGGAATACCTGCGCATCAGCGAGGATGTGGCCCGGCAGAACGAGACGCTTGTCCTCTTTCTCGCCCGGAAGCAGAACGCCGCCCTGACTGCGGCCCTGCTGGACGCGGAGGGGGCACAGCCCGTTGACAAAGGAAGCATCCTGCGCGGCGCTATGGAGCGGTGGAACGAATCCCGGTATGCCGTGCGGGGGTCGCAGACGGACGGCGGCAGCGGCGGAGACGACGGAGACGGAGAAGAAACAGTAGAGAGAAACTAAAAAGGAAACGGCATGGCAGACGGAAACATACTGTCGAATTTCGGCATAGACCTACTGGAAGAGGAAATAGACGACGTCATCTTCCAGACCAACGAGTTCCTGACCGACGCCACCTTCACGGGGGCGCAGGGGCCGTTCTGGTGGTTAGCGCATTTCTGCACTTTTCTTCGTTTACAACTTTCTATAAACCAGCTACTTACAAAATCTTGCTCCGTGAGACAAATCCCAGACGGGACAAAAACGGGACAAAACCACAGGAAAATAAAATCAAGAACGCTTCAAGCCCTACATCCCTTGTCGTGGACTTCTTTTTTCTGTGCAAAGGTACGATTTTGTCCCGTGAAAAACAAACAAAATCCAACAAATATATTATCAATCAACCATTTATACCGTATGGGCATTTTCAGGAAGATACTGCAAGTGCTTCATGCACAGACTTGTGTTGCTTATTCCAAAAGCCTGTTAAAATCCGTTTTATGCCATTTGTACACTACGGTATTGCCGCCGATGCGCATTGTCTTGGAACAGTGTACAACCCATCTGCCATTATCTGCAATGCGGAATGTGTGTTCCATCAGCAAATTGGTAAAAAATTCCACATGGCACAATGACCGGACAAAGCGACATATTCAGCGTTGTACAATGTAGCAAAACTGTTGATTTTCAATATGATAAATGAGTATAAATCAAATGCTTGACTTACACTTTTACAAATCAAACCATATACATTTGCAGCCAAATTCGATTAACAAACCAATAATATACAACATCATTATGACTGAAAACAGAACATCAAAATTGAATCTCGAACAGGAGCGCAAGATTGCGGAGCTTCAGGAACGGGTGAACAGACTGGAAAACCTTTGCTATGCGGCCAAGGAAGTGTTGAACTTGGAGGAAGCGGCGAACTTTCTCGGTGTAGCCAAAAGTACCCTGTACAAGATGACGCACTTGAACCAGTTGCCGTACTTCAAGCCTGCCGGGAAACTCATCTTCTTTGAGAAGCAAAAACTGATTGATTGGGTACGTGGCGCAAAATCGAAGTCCGTTGACGAAATCAAGGAGGAAGCTGCCGCCAAGATTCAGGAAATGAACGAAAGACAATAACCTTTTTTATTCACATCAAAAACAAATTGTATTATGGAACAGATTAAGAACATGGAACAGGCCGGAGCAGCTTCAACTGTTCCAACCGAAAAGAAGAACGAGAGCCGCAAACGCGAGGTAAGCGGCAAGGATGTACAGGCTATCCGCACATTCTTGGAGAGTGTGGGCATCTACGAAGCGGACGCACTGCGTGTGAGCATAGCCATCGCTGACGGCAAGGCTACGGCAGAGGGCATTTCAGCGGATGACCGCCTTGCGCTCAACCGTTATCTCAACAGCGGCACGGACAACGAGCGGCTGACAGCGGACAATGCGCAGGAACATCGGTTGAACCGTGTATTCAAGTTATTGGAGCGTGTAACGGAGTTTTGCGACAAGCGGCAGTTGGTGACGGTCAACAAGGCGTTACTTTCCATTGCGGTGAACGCCACGGACATCAGCCGTGCCGTATTGAGCCTTGACAAGCGTCTTGCACCCGGACAACCGTTTTCGGGCAGCACTAATGGCAACGGTGCAAACAAGTGACCGAATGCAAAAGGTGGAAAGGTGTATGCTTCGTGGTAACACAGCCTGTTTTTCTTCCCTTTTTTCGGGATGATACGTATTGGCTGACTGGAGCAAGTAGTGGCGAGCCTATCACTTTTCATGCGCCGTCCAAAACAGTGAAGCCGTACAGGGTACAACAAAAAAGCAAGTCGGCATTTCCACACCGACAACTGCACGGCTTCATTCCATTCAAACAAAAGTAATATCACATTTATAAAGTCAAAGATTTTATGGACAAGGAAACATACAGTTTCATGTACCCGACAAGGATTGCATCATTCTCTTTCCGGTTTTCCGACCATGCAATGCAATGGCTGTGCGGAACAACGACCGATGACAAAGGCAGGGAAACAGGCAACTTCACATTGTTTGGCGACCTGTTGGCAAGGATGGCATTAACAGACGGCGCAGCAAATGGCTTCCACAGACCGCTCATGCTTTCCGCAGGTCAGGCGCAGTATTCCGAGGAACAGCTTTCTTCGCAATGGAACATGGGCAGGAAGCGCATACGCAACCTGCTTGCCATGCTTACGGAGATGGGGCTTATCGACACTTGCCGTTCAAGAGTTGCATCCGTGATGACCTTTCCGTGCCTAATCGGGTGGAAAACAGCGGACGGAGGTATTACATCAAACCCTTTTACCCACGAACAGAGGGAAGAATAAGAGCCGTCAGAAGCCGAGCCGACAACGGAACAGTGCAAAAATACGCTTTCCGTTGTTCCATTCTCCGGCACTCCACTGGCACCATTCTGTTTTGGCTGTGGCAAACGGACTGGCGTATTGGCATGGAGCGGTAGCGTTCAGTTGCGAGGTATGCCGGGGTATTACATCCTTCGGACAGTAACACCCCGACGCCCTCGCAACAGTCCGGCAGACTGTTGTCCTTGCCGCTCGCAGGCTCGCACCATCCCTCTTTTAGAAACCGTTTCACGACCATTTTATTCTATTGGTATATGACACAAGAAAAAGATACTTCCAATCAGGAACATGGGCAAAAGAAGCCTGTTATAAGGCGTGACAAGGTGGTTGTCACCAAGGTCACGGAACAGGAGCTTTCACAAATCAAAGACACCGCCGACCTGTGCGGCATGACACGCAGCGATTTCATACGTGCAAGAGCACTCGGCTACAAGCCACGGCAAAGGCTTTCCAACAGGGAACTGGACGGTTTGCGGCAGCTTGCTGCTTGCCGCACGGACATGGTGAATTTCGCCAACGCCCTGCACGGATTGAGCGACAACGAAAAGGTAAAGCTATTCCGTCATCAGCCGACCATGCTTGAATGGTACGAGAAAGTGGCTCATGTCACGAACCATGTCGCCGACTTCTTGCAGTCCGCACAGACGGCGAATAGCTATCCGGCAGAAACAACAAACCAAGAAGCTAAGGAGGACGGCGCATGATAGCAAATGCAAAGGCGGTAGCACATGGCATAAGGGCGATGCTCTATGTGTCAGGCGAATCGAGGAACAAGAAACATCCCGAAAAGATAACACGCATCTGCGACAACTTCATGCCGCAAGGCATGGATGCAACAGGCATTTTTACGGAAATGAAGTTTGCCACCATGAACCACCCCAACATTAAGAACAATGTCATCCGCATGGAGATAAGTCCGGCGACGGAACATACCGAAAATTTCACGGTGGACGACTGGCGGCAACTGTGGAATGACTTTGCGGCTGCTTTCGATAGCCAAGAGATACGTGACAAGGACGGCTATGTCGTTTCCGCACGAACAAACATATCGCACAGCAAGTCCTCCGTATGGTTGCACGAGGAATCCAAGAGCGGCATACCGCACCTCCATGCCATCGTCTGCCGTGTGGACGAGGACGGGAACATCAACAACGACCACGCCATCCACCTGCGGGCACAACGGGCGGCTGAAAAGGTCGCACGACAAAGGGGCTGGACTACAGCCATGCGCATACACGAGAGGAACATCCCACAGGTCAGTGCCGACTGCATGGAAGCCCTACGTGAGCTTGATAAATGGTCATGGGTCGGCTACAAGGAACGGCTTGCCGCAAAAGGTTACGAACTGCACCTACGCAAGGACAAGAAAGACGTGATACGCGGCTATGTGCTTATCAGGGGCAACACAAGGTTCAAGGCATCGGAACTCGGAAAGGGGCGCAACTTGACGGCATCACGCATCAGGCAGACATGGGAGAAACTGCATCTTGAACAGGATAAACAAAAGGCCAAACAAGCAGGTGCAACATCCAAACCGACCGCCATACCTACGCCGAAGCCATCTGTTTCCAATGTTGCAATGCAAAAGCAACAGCCCCTTATACGGCAGAGCAACCTTGTTTACGAGGACTACACGGAGTATAAATCAAACCGCTTGCCCACGGAATTTGAGCATGACGGAAAGACCTACAAACGCTATCTGCCCGACAAGGTGATTGACTTCTTCAATGATGAGTTCGACTACCGGGAACTTGCCAACTGGCAGGACTTGCAGAACCTGGCGATGGCCTATTTTACACTGCTCACTTCTCCTTACGGGGAGGTTTCAAGTGGCGGTGGAGGCGGCTCGCAGTCCGACCTCAAATGGGGGCGCGACCCGGAGGAAGACGAGGTTGAATTTGCCCGCCTTTGTGCGCGTGAGGCTTCGCACAGGCTCGGCATACAGAAGAAGTCAGGAATAAAACGTAAATGATAACGAACTAAAAAAATCAACGGATATGAAACAACCCGATACTGCCGCACTGCGTGAGCGGCTTGCCAATTATACGCCCGAAGAAGAATTGAAACAGAATATGCAGGAGCTTGATGGACTGCTTCAGGAAGTCAACTGCCAAATGGTTGAACTTCGCAATCTACTGAAAGAGATCCATGCCCTGAAAGAAGAACTGCACGGCATACACGGCTGTTTGAAGCATACCGTCCAACGGGAACGGATTGCTTTCAAGGCATTGGAAGCAGCCAAGGAGAGCGCAGACAACATAGTGGACGGCATCAGCAATGCCATTGTCAAGGCAGAGCGGAATACCATTATCCATGCTAAGGTTGATGACAGTGAACTGGCAAAGGTAAACCAATGTTCAGCCCAACACATCAAGGCCGAGAAAAAACTTTTGGAAGAACATAGTAAAGAGTTAGCCAAACACCTTCAAAAGAATGAAGGCATTTGGCTGTCGAGCGGATGGCTAAGGTTTACGATAGTAATACTGACGATTTGTTGCATTGCCGTAGTCCTATGGGCGTGCCTTAAGAATTGAAAGAAATATTATTGTTGCGTTATTACCACGTGGCACTATTTGCTTACATCCATTTGTGACATAATATATTCACTGTTCATCAAATACTCAAAGAAATATACTATTTCACAACAAATAGAAGTATTATGCTTATAATAATTCCAATCATAATTGTAATGCAAAAATATCTATTGCTTTTAGCTTCTTTATAAACTGTTTGTTGTAGTCTTTCGGATTCCTTTTTTAGAAAGTCTATAGACGTTTGAATATTATTGTAATATAATTTAACAGAATCTTGAATATTACCACATAAAACATTGAGTTTTGTAATGTCATTTACAATAGTATTGCAGCTTATAGATAAGGATTCCAATATACCCCCTTGCTGTTCCAATATGGTTTCCTGTTTTGAAAAAGAAGCGACTATACCCTTTAATGTTCCATTTGCTGTTTGCAATTGGCCTGACAGTGAACTTTGAATCCGATTGATGTTATCGTTTTGCACGGTTTGTGATGATGAAAAGTCCTTTTGCAGTACCGTTATCAATGAAACCAGTTTTTTAGTTTCTGTTGAAATCAGTTCCACTCGGCTTGTAAGTTGACCTGCATTCTCTATTATATGATTAAACTTCTCTATCTGTTTACCCATGAAGTCAATATTAGCAGTGGTATCTTCTGCAAACTTATGCGAAACCGCTGTAAGTCCATCCTTTGTTTTGCTTAAGATTGTGTCACAGGACTTTTTTAAATTTGAAATGACAGATGAAGATTGTTGTTCTATTGTCACTTCATTATTTTGCAGCAAACTTATAAGTTTAGATAATACATTCTCTATCTCCATAAGATGTTTCGTATAAGAATGTATTTCTGTTTGTGTCTGTGCATAGGCAGAAACCGTATCACTAACCTGTTGGCGAGCTGATGAAATTTCAGCCAAGGTTTCTTTCAGTTGCTCTATTGTTTTAAACAGTTCATTATTTTCCATCGTAAAACATTAATTTGCTATATATTGATTTTTAAAATTGTTCAACCAATCTAATTGATATTCTATCTCACTAATTTGTTGCCACTCTTCCAATTCGGGTATTTTCTCCTCCGTAATGGCATTTTTGTCTTTGAGCGTTTTTATGAATAAAGCCATATTTTTATAGAACTCGTCATAGTTTGTGGCTCTTGACTTGAACTCTTTATATCCATTTACAAAACTATCTCTAAGTTCACGATATAAATTTCTATTATCTTGCATATTAAGATATAACAGACAAAATACATTTAGAAAATCCAATGCAGGGTTGCTATCTGTCAAGGCACGGCGTATAAGGCGGACTGCACCTTGTAAATGTCTAATGTTATCCTTTGGAGAGCCTGACGAACCGACAATTTTATCATCGACTACATTCATATATTTGAATAACAAATCATACGAAGAAAGCTTACCGTATTCCGAATCCTTAGTCAAACTGTATGGTTCACCTAATTCTGTAACATAATCCTCACGGGCAAACTTTGAGTTAAAATAGAAATAGATGAAATCCTTTAAGTCCTCATTAGTTGCTATCCAATCCGTTCCAGAGGATATTGCCTGTTCGCAAAATGTTTCCATGTCACGTATGGCTCTTTCACGTTTTGTAGCAATCTTGTTATAAACGAATTCCGTTATATAGCCAAGACACTTTTGCATCGCATTTTGTCCTTTATATGTAAAAGCCTTTCTCATTTCTATATCAGACCTTTCATCCGTATAATACCGCATCAAAAAGAGTTTTAAATGGCGGAAATATTCTTCATCACTTTTTCGTTGCGTAACTATACGAAATTGTTGATTCTGATAATCGCGGGTATAATCATCTATTATACCAACACAGCACATACGATAAATAGCTTTCTCTATGGTTGCAACAAATTCAACTTCGCCCTGTTTTATGTCCCTTGAATCTTTGAAAACAAGTACAGGGTAGTTCCTTTTTGATAACCATATATTGATTTTTGAAACAGACTCTTGGTTGACTTCAGGTGAATATGAAATGTATGAAACGAGTCTGTCCCCAATCTTCGTGGACAATAATTCTTCCATAAACCCTGACACTTGCTTGTGTCGTATATCAGAGGTTTCTGAACATTCTTCGTCTGTTACATCCATTACCGTTTGAGTCAAAAGATAGTACATTATCATTTTCTCAAAATCTTCACCGATAAAGTTATTGTCGAAAAAGAACTTATGTACGCCGTAATCCACTGGGATATTTTCCATAAGACGAGTGCGTGGATTCTGCTCCATAAATTGTTTTGGGCAATATAATATAGTTGCAAGAGCCATCTTTCTGTCTCGACCAGCACGACCAGCTTCTTGTACAAATGCCTCTAATGAACCTGAAAAACTAACATTATATGTAAAACGGACATTCGGCTTATCTATTCCCATACCAAATGCTTTGGTTGCAACCATAATTGAAGTTTCACCGGAAAGGAATCTTTCTTGTTCTGTAAGGACATCACCTCCAATGTATCTACTTACATACTTATTACCAAAACTTGAACTAAGTGAAGAAGCTATACCTACATTACTTAGCGTGTCATTTACGCCAATACTTCCACGGCGATGTGGACAAAATACAATAGCTGCCGCCGTATTCGGCTTTTCTTCATACCAGTTTTCATTTACCGTTACGTGCAAATCGGCTTGTTCAATTTCGCGTAACATTTTTTCGTCTGTAATAGCTTCTCTTGCAATAAATCGTTCCTTTATTCGTAAGATATTGTCGGGTTCATACAATTCATTTAAGTATTCAACACCTTTTGCCATTATGTCTGAGAGCTTATCGTTTTTGGTTCTGTAAACATCCCATTTACTATAGCAAGATGCACCGTCAATATTTATTACGTGATATTGTAATTCTAGACGGTTTGTATTTTCATATCGTACAATAGCATCGCTATCTATTGGGAACGCCCCATTCCCTGAAAGTTCCCGTTCAACATCGGCTAAAACATCAAACGAAGCTGTTGCAGTAAGACCGAACAAGGACAAATTTTGTAATCCTTCCTTTCTCTGTTTTGGCAAAACATAGTTATATAAATTCCTTCCTAAATGTAGATACGTGAATCTAAAATCATGTCCCCATTCTGATACACAATGCACTTCATCTATCACTCCATATGCGAAATAGACGTGAAGGTCTTGCATATTACGCAAACGATTCCTAAATCCTCTAATACATAATCGTTCAGGAGATAAAAAAAGGAATTGCACCATTGACCGCTCCATCATTTCTTCACGCTTTCCCTTATTTGCCACAGTTGAGTTTATGAAAGTGCAACTATCTATGCCATTATGGATTAAACCATCATATTGGTCTTTCATCAAAGAAATAAGTGGGTCAATAACAATGGTTATACCTGGTTGCAACATTGCAGCAAGCTGATAGGTAAGAGACTTACCACTACCTGTTGGAAGAAGCCCTATAACGGGTAAATTGCTCAAAGCTCTTGTCAATATGGGCAACTGTCCATTGCGGAATTTTTCTTTACGAAAGAGAAGATTCAGAAAGAAGGTCAGCTTCTCTACTTGGCTTGAATTTTCCTCGTAAATTCCCTGCGCATTTTTAACGGTAAACGGTTTGTAGCTTATTCTATCTGTAGTGTAAACATATCTTTCAGCTTTCAGATTATCCTCTGCAGACGAGGATACAGCGAAATAACAATCATTCTTAACTTTATATGAACAGAAGTCATATTCACCTTTCAAAGGAACAGATGAATAATGTATAACCAAGTCATATTCTACATTCTTTATCTCATCTGTTGCATATTCAACATGGTTCTCTGCCAAGTGCAATGGAGAATTATTATATTCCTTATTTGATATAATCGTTAAATTGATTTTGGGTAATCTCATTGCTTCATATTCAACACTCATACTGGTTAGAGTATTAAACATTTGTCTAAAATCCTCAAAAGCCAAAGCGCCACAAGGAACATCCATTTCCTCAACAAGTACATTCCATTCCGGCAAATCCAGACTAAGTTTTCCTGATATAAGTACTTCAACAAGGAGCTTCTGAATACGCGCTATGGCCAAAGGAGAGTAAGCCATCTCGTTTTGTGGTATAAACTCTTCAAATTTAAGCTCCTCCCTTTTTTCTAAGGCATAAATAAGATTGTCTATTGCGCACTGGCATTTGTGATAGCAACTACCATATTCTACATTAAAGTCGATGACTCCGTTATCTGACGTTTCCACCATTAAGTCATTGGCAGCACAAAATTGTCGTTCCACAAAAGGTGACGGATGTGTTGGTAAACCTCTTGTAATCATATTGTTCAAAACAGCAAGTATCGGATGTGGGTCATCACTGATGCTTGCCCCTAAGTCAAATGGAGCATATACTTCAAAATATGTGAGTTTCTGTGGAAATTTAACTAAATCACGTACAGCTGAGAGTTCATATGCAACCCTGAATTGGACGGCTGGATAGAATTTGTACTTTATAATCTGTTGGACTGTGTTAGGCTTTAATTTGATGACTCCTATATTGTAAGTATAGCCAACTTGCAACTTATCAGATTGTAGCTCATGCTTTTCAAATGCAAGCGGACGTTGAAAATAACTAAAAAAAGAGTTTATACGAACATTGCCACTGTAATAAAATGGACTGACGCAAACCAATGTGTTAAAGCATGAACTATTTGCATATAGAATATTGGTTAGATGCTTCAAGTTAATTCCGCTTATGTCAAGTATATTGGAGAATATCTGAAAAACGGATAGACTACTTGTAAAATTCAATTCATCTGCAGTTACTTCATCGATTTTCTTATTAAGAGTCCTAATCTTAATGTGGCTGTCGGTTAGCCTAATCAAAAATTCTGCACGTTGCAGGGCTATTTTAGATGGCTCTATCAGGATGACTTCTTTTATTGTGCAATGTAAATTCTTCTGTCTTATATAGTTAAGCATAAACAATGTACCAATGCCTTGTCCGCAGGCCCAATCTATAACATTGATTAAGCGAGGCATAGGTTCTTGCAATAGTGCAAAAGCTTTTAACAGCTTGCCCTTGTGCCAATCGATATAAGAAGCAAGGTAAGCATCCAACTGCAGTTCTTGGGAATATATCGTATTATCCGCATCAGAACCACCTTTTGACGTTAACAGCCAAGGTTTATTCCGATATTGAAATGGCAATGCTTGCCGTGCTGCGTCCCTAATGGCTTCCAATGACAAATCATTACAGCGTTTGACTATTTCCCTAAAATCAGACATCTTATTTTCCAGTTATAGTTTCAGCAAACGGGTGCTCTTTATGAGCTTGTAAATTCTTAAAAGCCAGTTCTTTGCTTGCATTGGCATAACAATATTCACAGCCATGAACGCAAGTGTTATATTCGCCAATGTCTTTACTTTTTATACAACCACAGAACATTCGTTGCCCCTTGTCTCGGTTATCACCGTGAACTGCATACTTCCCATTCGGTAGCATTATAGCACCTTCAGGTAAAGGTTCTAATTCTCCAAAAAGATTATTTTGTGGCAACGGATGTTGTGTCACGTTGAGATAATCCATCAGGATTTTGTCATCGTATGCCAAACGGATTATAAGTTCATCATCAACACAGCGGTTCTTTTTTACTCCAAAATCGGATAAGTTAATTTTTTCTCCGCAAGTTGCCAATTCATAATTCCACTTTTTATTAAGCTCTGATAATCTTTCTGCAAACTCAAACATTTGTTGTTCATTCCAATCAATGTAATGGATATCCGCTTTTTGTAAGTTTGACTGAACCTTTCGATAAGAAAGGATGTCGGCAAAGCTAAATACTAATTTTTCCGTGTAACCTAAAAGTTGGTTTCCAATATTTTCTATTTTTGACAGCAAAACATCGATACTTATCTTATCTGTAAGAACAAGTGGGTCGAAACGCCATATTACATGTCCATATCCCAGCTTTTCTACAAGCAATTTAAACGTATTTATGCGTTCAGAAACGGACGGAACATTTTTTTCAAATTTCTCTTTCTCATAATCGTTTAGAGAATACTGAATATAGCAACCTATCTTATGTTTTTCAAGAATCGGAAGGTATTCAAGTAATGGCTTTGGATTTTTTGACCAAAACACAATGAACCGGGTATTCTTGTATGATACATAACTCTTCACTCCGTTAAAAGGATTTGTCCATGCCGAATACCCGGCTTTATCAAGACGGTAGAAAAACCAATCTGCATAGAACGCAGGAATATCTGTACTGCGACTTGCAGATACAAGAATGGGAACTTGCATATCTACGAGTTCCCCATTCTCACGTGGAAATTTCTGTTTATTCCAAGTAGCCATATTTAGAAGTCAAAATCCAGTGCTTTAATTTTCTTATCTAGATATTCAAATATTTGAGCATGGTATTCTTTGCCCAATTTTATAATTTGTTCTGATGGAGTAGAACTGTAACGTGTGTATATTTCATTAAAGATATTACCTAATGCTGGGTCTAAATTGGCAATACGAGGTTCAACTAGCATGTCAGCCATTTGCATACCTTGTAAATGATGGTCATACGCCATTAGCATTGACTGCTCGATTGGATTATACAGACTATTAATAAGTTGTTTGTTCTCTGAATGGGCAAATAAATGGTAAAAAACTTTATTATATTCCCATGTCACAGAAAATCGATATGCATATAGATATGGATTGTCATTTCCACCAGCAATGGCCTTACTCAAAAAATAGTAACTTAAACCAACTGCTTTTTTGATTGAATCATTATCAGAAAAGTAGTCTCCTTCCATCAGCTTGCCTAATGCCAAAGCTACGGATTGAATATCTGACACCTTTCTAAGTTGTATAGGCTCTCTTATTATAGAATCGTAAACTTTCATTCCATACTGATGAGCTCTAGAAGTATTACCTATATTGGCAGCATTTTGTGCCTGTTGAGCGAACTGCTCACATTCACTTATACTGCTATTTATGTTCGCCGTCATCAGAGGGGTTTTATCTACATATCTGTATTCAATAAAAGTATTTCTATCATACATGTGTAAGACACACTTTGACACTTTGCCGTGCTCATAATAAACGATAAAGCCATACACACTATAATCCACTTCTTGCCAACCAAAAGGAGAAACCGCTTCAATAGGAAACCCACGTAGCTCAACTGAGTTTTCCGTTTTACGAACGACCTTCATGGGTTTGTCAGACATATTTGGTTTGCCCAAATCATCGTTGAAAACTTTAACGATGTAACCAATTCCAGGTTCTAGTTTGTAACCCTTACAGCCATCAATATTCTTCTCAACGCATACAGTTCTAAAACACTCTTGTAATCCCATTTTAGGCAATCCATTCTCATACCGTTGATGGCAATTTGATTTGAAGACAAAAGGCTCAATCGTATTATCAGACTTTTGCGCATTCTGTTCTTTAACTCTGTCATCATCAGATTTCGTATTTGTTTTTAAATCCGATTGCTGAGTATTCCTGCCAAATAGAAAATCAAGTAATCCCATATTGCAAAAATTTACACCGTAAGCTCCTTTATGACATATTGTATTTTTAATTGACTACCATACAAAAAGCACGTGGAGCTGTATCTTGTCGCTCGCTTCACTGTGTAAAGGCTCTCGCATTGCCCGATTAGTCGAAACGAGCAACGCGAAAACCCCACGTGGATGCATTTATATAATATCCTTTTGAAAGGACAAAATATAACACACCTAAGGGGCATTCATCGTTGCTTTGTTTTTGACTAATCGTTTGAACGTGCGAGATTCTTACACAGTCAAAGCCAAAGCGTTAGATAAACGCCTTTTATGTATGTAGATTCCTAATACGTGAACTGATTGACAATCACATAAAGGAACAATGCAAAGTTAATGTTTTTTATGTGAATCTGCTAATGAAAGCCATAAAAAGCAGTTTGTTCCTCAGATTTTTAACATAATGATATTAAGTTGCAAAGCGAATAAGATGATTATTCAAGAATTTGAATTACTTTTGTACACTAAAACGGCAGTGCCATGTGATTTTATAAAAATAGCGCAAATGGGAAAGAAATCTATGATAGTGAACAGCCATGACATGACTTGGGATACAGAATATACCTTGTGGGTTGAAGATTTGAAGCAATCTTACCGTACCGCACAAGCTAATGCCATATTGAAGACCAACTTTGAGAAATTGAAATGGTATTGGAATACAGGCGGAGAACTTGTAACGCGCAAGGCTGAAGAACGCTGGGGAGCTGGTGTTGTGGAACAGGTCAGTCTTGATTTGCAGGCAGAATTTCCAAACAGCAAAGGGCTTAGTGCTGATAACTTATGGGCAATGAAACGATGGTATTCTTTCTATGCAAACAAAATCCGCGATGAAAAACTTGTACGCAGCGTACAAGAATTGTATAATGCTGGAATACAAACGGAAAAAGTCGATATTGCACCTTTCCCTGATATATTTGGACTCGTTCCGTGGGGACACCATTTAGACATTATCAGACTGACAGACACACTGCCTGAAGCAATCTTCTATATCAAGCAAACTATTCAGGAAGGATGGAAACGCCCAGTGCTGCAACGTTACTTGAAAGCACGACTATATGACAAACAAGGCGGTGCGATAAGCAACTTCAAAGAGCAATTACCTGCAAAACAGGCAGAACTTGTACAGGAAATAACGAAGGAAAATTATGACTTTGGCTTCGTGGAACTTCCGGTAGATTATACCGAACTGAATCTTGAGTTGGCTTTGGAAAAGCACATATCTCGTTTTTTAATGGAACTTGGCAACGGGTTTGCTTTTATTGGCAGACAAAAGGAAATTATAGTGGACGGAGTAAGCAGAAGAATAGATATGCTGTTCTATCATGTACGTTTGCATTGTTATATTGTCGTTGAACTGAAAGCTGTCCGATTTGAACCTGAATTTGCAGGGAAGCTAAATTTCTATGTTAATGCGGTAAACGATATTTTGCGTGGCGAGGGTGACAATCCAACGATTGGGCTTTTAATATGTAGTGACATGAAACAGACGGAAGTGCGTTACAGTTTCAAAGGGCTGTCAACGCCCATAGGTGTTGCAACTTATGACAATGTACAGATAGCGAACATTGAGCGTGAACTGCCAAGTGTTGAACAGCTACAACAGAAAATAAAACAGTTGGAAATGCAGTTGAATGAACGAAAAACGAATGATTGGCAAAAACAAGAATAATAAGGGAAAGATATAACCTTAATATCACAAGAGGGGGTCGATGATTTGGCGACCCCCTTGTTATTTGTAAATTCATTCATTAAATTAAAACACCCCATCCGTCAGGCTCATTGCCTCCATTTTCTTCTCCATGTTCACCTTTGCGTAAACCTGTGTGGACGCAATGCTGCCATGCCCCAAAATCTTGCAGACCGAATAGAGTTCCGCACCTGCCGTTATCGCCAATGTTGCCGCCGAATGTCGGCTGCTATGATAGGTGAAGTCCTTTTCTATCCCTGCCTTGTTTTTTATGCGGCACACGTACTTTGCCACATTGTCGGGCTTCTTCACTAACGGGAAAATAATGCCATCCTTACCGTTCTCAGGTCTTGGTGGAAGCAGCGAGATGGCTAAAGCGTTAAGCGGCACGGCGACAGGCCGCTTGGTCTTGTGTTGGATAAGGGAAACCGTCAGCACGCCGTTCACGTCCTTTATGTTGCTCCACCGTAAACGTTGCATATCACCGAGCCGAAGCCCCGTCATGCAGGAAAAGCCGAAAGCCCTCTGCACGACTTCTTCCATAAAGGTTTGCGGTTCTACCGAGAGAAAACGTTTCAGTTCGTCAGCCGTCAGGTATTCACGGTGCTTGTCCGGCGCATGGAAGCGTTCTTCTTTGGATAGGTCTTGAATAGGATTATACGCAATTAGACCGTCACGCACCGCCTTGTTGAAAATGGCCTTTATTGTTTCCTCGAACAGCACGAGGGTATAAGCGGCCAGCCTGCCGCCATTCGTCTTTATCTGTTTTCGGTTGCGGTAATTGCGCATATACCCGAACAAGCCGCTTACCAAATCCCTATCCACGTCTTTTAGCAAGACATCCGTTTTCTTTGCACGTTTCAAATAGGCTTCAATCCGTCTGCGCACGACATCCTTGTGTTGTATCATCTTTTTGCAGTTTCCATCTGTCATGGCACAACGCACATAGTCATCGCACCACCCAAGCCAAGTCATAGTCTTGGTCTGTTCGTTTTCTCCCCTCTTCTCCTTCTTCTCGAAAGACGGAGGTGTAAGGATGCGCTGTGCCTGTATCTCCTGTGCCTTTCGTAAGGTCTGTTCGTTGAGTTTTCTCGCATTGGGAGCGTCATCGGGGATAAGATACAGGTGCAGGTTCTCCCTCTTGCGAAAGCCGGTTTCGTAATACTCCAAGTAAAGGCTACGGTTTCCGGCTGTCAACATTCTTGCTTTGATTTCTACTTTCATAAAATTCTTCCTTTCTATTTTTAAGTTATACAAACATATTGTTCACGAGGTTCATCGTCTCGATTTTCTTCTTATCCACTATCTTGGCATAGACTTCCGTCATCCTTATGCTCCGGTGTCCGAGAATCTTGCTCACCGTATAGAGGTCTGCGCCGAGGGTCAGCAACAGGGTTGCCGCCGTATGCCGTGAGCAATGGTAGGTGATGTGCTTCCGTATTCCGGCCTCCTGCATCCATTCGCCCAACACCACTTCAACCGTGGTAGAGGTGATACGGAGTTGGTGGAACACTCTTTCGTCCCCTTTCGACTTTCTTGGCATCCATTTCAAGGCCTCGTTGGAAAGCGGTATCGTCACCATGTTCTTGGTCTTTACCTGCTCATGCTCGATGTAGAGCGTCTTACCGTCAGCCGCCTTGTGTATCTCGTTCCACTTCAATGCCATCATGTCGCTGTACCGCAAGCCTGTAAAACAAGAAAATAGGAAAGCCTTTTTTACAATCTCATAACGGCACGGCGTGGCAATCAGCGTCCGCAATTCCTCAATGGTCAGAAACTCGCGCATGGCGCTTTTCTTTTGCGGCTTCTCTTTCGCGTCCAACAACTTGAACGGGTTGTTGTCAATCAGCCCCTCACGGACAGCCATGTTCAAGGCGGCAGCTAAACGGTTCATGAAGATTCGGCAGGTGGTGCTGCCCAATGTCTTTTTTCCGTTATTGAACGTACAGGTTTTCAGAAAGGCAATGAAGCCCTTACAGAAATCCTTGTCCACCTCTTTCAGGGCAAGGTTGGGCTTCCCTATATATAATAGGTATTGTTCCACCCTTGCCTGTGCGTTCCGCTTCGACCTCATGCTCGCCGGAGTAAGTCCGTTTTCCTCCGCCGCGTACTTCTCTACCCATGCGGAAAGCGTCATCCGCCCCTTTTTCACGTTCTCCCAGTTTACAAGTCCGTGCTGCTGGATGTCGAGAATGCGCTCAGCCTTGATTTGCTCGGCAAGCTTGAGCGTATTCCGGTTCTGTAACTTGGCGGCAGCGTTCACTTCCGGCACGAGATAGAGCTTCAGCCCCTCCTTTTTCCTTGCGCCCATGTAATACATGTCGAGATACAGACTTACATTGCCGTCGTTGAGCCTCTTCTCGCGTATGCGGACAGGCTCCTTCATTTTGATTTCTTTCTTCTTTCGTCCCATTTTCTTTTCTGTGTTATCCGATTCTTGGATTTGTTACTATATTGTTTATCAGTCACTTACACACTTCGCAAAGATAAATCCAAAAGGGACAAAAACGAGACAAAAAGCGCACGAAAATATCTCAATTTAGGCAAATATAACGGTCTAATCAAAAATCGGACTTTATTCATAACTAACTATAAATCAGTGGCATTTGACTGTTTTCGTTATATTTGGTTTCCTATGTTTTTACCCATTTGCAATAATTGGTGGTTACTGGTGGATACTGCAGATGTGCATGGCGCTCGCCGCCCTGTTCGCCATCATCATGACGGCGGGCATGACCTACAAGATGATGGTCAAGCACGAGCCGCTGGACGTGATGAAGCTGTTCAGGCCGCTGGCCGTGTCGCTTGTGCTGTGCTGGTGGTACCCTCCGGCAGACACGGGCATGGCAGGCAGCGGCAGCAACTGGTGCTTCCTGGACTTCCTGTCCTACATCCCCAACTGCATCGGCTCGTACACCCACGACCTCTACCAAGCGGAAGCCGCGCAGATCAGCGACAAGTTCGAGGAAGCGCAGGAACTCATCTTCGTGCGCGACACGATGTACACCAGCCTGCAGGCGCAGGCTGACGTGGCCCATACCGGCACGTCCGACCCGAACCTGATAGAAGCCACGATGGAACAGACCGGCGTGGACGAAGTGACCGGCATGGAGAAGGACGCGGCCAAGCTGTGGTTCACCTCGCTGACCTCCGGCATCGTCGTGGGCATCGACAAAATCATCATGCTCATCGCCCTCGTGGTATTCCGTATCGGGTGGTGGGCTACGATATACTGCCAGCAGATCCTGCTGGGGATGCTGACGATATTCGGGCCGATACAGTGGGCCTTCTCGCTGCTTCCCAAATGGGAAGGCGCGTGGGCGAAGTGGCTCACGAGGTATCTGACGGTACATTTCTACGGGGCGATGCTCTACTTCGTGGGCTTCTATGTGCTGCTCCTGTTCGACATCGTGCTGTGCATCCAGGTGGAGAACCTGACGGCGATAACCGCCAGCGAGCAGACGATGGCCGCCTATCTGCAGAACTCGTTCTTCTCCGCCGGCTACCTGATGGCGGCGAGCATCGTGGCGTTAAAGTGCCTGAACCTCGTTCCCGACCTTGCGGCATGGATGATACCGGAAGGCGACACCGCCTTCTCGACCCGAAACTTCGGCGAGGGCGTGGCACAACAGGCGAAGATGACGGCCACGGGCGCCATCGGAACCATGACACGATAAGGAAAGACTGACACATAAAAAACAATCATCAATCATAAAACAAAAGGATATGAAAACCAAGAAAAGAATCGAGAAATGGCTGGCGGACGAGCGTTTCCGCCGGTATGCCGAGAGACGGATGCAGGAAGAGATTACGGAAGTGCCGGAGAACCACACGCTTGACCGGAGGTATGAGGAGCTCGACGAGGGATTTGAATGGGACGACCGTTACATCTCGCCCCTTGTGGAATACCTCGCCTACCGCCTGCATCTGGCAAGGCTATGCAGGAACCCTCACAAGCGCAGACGCGGCATCTGGTGGGTGTTCGTGCAGGTGTTCATGCAGGGGCATTACACCCATGTCTTCTCCGAGCACTTCGACCCGCTGCTGGACGAACTGCAGGACTGCATCATCCCCATGCTGCATGAGGAATATGTACGCAAGTCGGACACGGAAAAAGGGGACGGGCAATGGTCATAAAGAATCTGGAGAACAAGATCAGGCTGACGGGCATCGTGTGCACCGCCTTCCTCGCGGGGTGCATCATCATCAGCGTGTCGAGCATCTGGACGGCCCGGACGATGGTCGCGGACGCGCACAGGAAGGTCTATGTGCTGGACGGCAACGTGCCGATACTGGTCCGCCAGACCACGATGGAGGAAACGCTCGACGTGGAGGCCAAATCCCATGTCGAAATGTTCCACCATTATCTTTATATTAGTTTTCCATCAGAATGGATAAGAATTGAAAAGAACTTATTATAGCTATATATCAATACTTTATGTGATTTATCCAAAAAGACAATGAGTTCTTATTTACACTAAATCAGGTTAATTTTGTTACTTTGTTTGCGACTATTTTGTTACTTTGAAAAATAGTTTGTAGTTTTGTATCTGTAAAATGACCGTATAGTAACAAAATAGAGTTTTATGACTACGCAGAAATCACATATCACGCTTAAATACAAGGATATAGATAACGGAAAGAAGTCTGCCTACCTTGACTATTACAAGGACGGCAAGCGCATCCGCGAAGCCCTCCATCTCTATTTGTTACCCGAAACTTCCAAGAGGAATATCGCTACGAACAAGCGGACGATGAAAGAAGCCGAAGCTGCCCGTGCCGAAAAAGAAAACGAATTGCTTGCCGTGCGTTTCGGTATAGAAACCAAAGAGCCGTCAGCCATGCGCATAGGCGAGGCCATTGACGAATATGAGAAAATCACCCTTGATAAAGGTGACACTTCTTCAGCCTGTAATATAAGAAGTATGAAAAAGGCTGTAGATGCTTACCGGGGATTGGAAACGAAAGTAGTTGATGTTGACGAAAGCTATTGTGACGGCTTTGTTGATTTCCTGCATAAGTCCTATGCTGCACAATTCGGAAAAATCAGCATGACATCAGCAAGGACATACATCTATCTTTTCAGCAGCACTCTCAATAAGGCTGTAGCCGATGGCGTGATAGGCGTAAACCCTCTCCGTTTCGTAAACATCCACGGTCGTATAACCAGGGAACGCCCATTGAAAAAGTTTCTGACCGTTGATGAAATACGCTCTTTGATGAATACCCCATGCCCTGTAATGGCAAGACCGCAAGTCAAACAGGCGTTTATGTTGAGCATCTTCACATACTTGTCTTTTGCCGATGTCCTCGCCCTCAAATGGAAAGATATAAAAACGGATAATGGAAGAACTACCATCGAAGTACATTCAAGAAAGTCTTCCATACCGCTTACTTCCGTATCAATGCGCTGGCTACCCGAAACTACGAACCATCGCGGACTTGTATTCAAAGGCCTGCCGAAAGATACTGAAATCAGAAACATACTGTTGCAATGGGGAAAGAACGCCGGAATAGTACAGCCGTTGAATTTCAGGCTTGCGCAAAACACCTTTATATATCTGTTGCTCATCACTGGCACCGACATCGGAACTGTCAGTTGTATGCTCGGCCTTACGCCCAAGACGATGAAAGGATATATGAAAATGGTTGCCGCGAGTCATATTGAGGATAAGAAAGAAACAGTGGAAATCGAATAATCAACAAAAATATAACACCATGCCCAGACCGAAGAAAGTTATCAAGGCGAAAGAGCCTGTCCGCATCCGCTTCAAGGAATTGCAGAACGGAAACAAGTCCATCTATCTGGATATTTACCGCAACGGGAAACGGACGTATGAGTTCCTTAAACTTTATATCGTGCCGGAGATTGACCCGGCAAGCCGCGCCATGAACCAACACAACATGGCTTTGGCGAACAAGATTAAGGCAGACCGTATCATAGAACTAACCAACAACGAAAAGGGAGTTTCAAACGCCACATTGCGTGGCCGTATCAAGTTGTCGGAATTGCTCGACCTCTATACAAGATGGCTGGAGGACAACGGCAAAAAATCTTCCATCCGTGGTGTCAATTCCATTCGGAAAGCGACATTCCAGTTCCGTGGCGATATTCCCATCAGGATGCTTGACAAGAATTATTGCATGGCTTTTATGAATTTCCTGCGGAACGATTACAAGGCACGGACGAACCGTCCGATTTCCATGACCACAGCCACCGGGTATGTCACTGTGCTTAGTGCCATGCTGAATTGGGCAGTGCGGAATGATTATCTTTCCGAAAATCCGTTCACGCATATTGCAGCCGCAGACCGCATCCACCGTCCCGAAAGCAAACGCGAGTTCCTGCAAATTGACGAGCTGAAAAAGCTGATTGCAACGGAATGTCCTACCCGTCCTGCCGTGAAGCAGGCTTTTCTATTCTCCTGTTATTGCGCCTTGCGCATCAGCGATGTTGTCAGTCTGACCTGGGGCGACATCCACAAGGACGGCGACCAGTGGAGGGTGTTCACCGTAATGGAAAAGACCAACGACCCTATATATCTTCCATTATCCAAGCAAGCAATGAAGTGGTTGCCGGAACGAGGCGATGCAAAGGACGAGGACAAGGTTTTCGACCTACCGTCCGAAAGCCGCATCTGTATCATCCTCGACAAATGGGCGAAGGCGGCCGGCATAAACAAGCACGTGACCTACCATGTCAGCAGACACACTTTCGCGACCATGATGCTGACTTTGGATGTTGATATTTATACCACGAGCAAGCTGCTCGGACATAAGAACATTTCCACCACGCAGATTTACGCGAAGATTATAGACCAGAAGAAAGACGAGGCAGTCAACCGCGTCAATGACATTTTCAAAGACTAAACCCTGTTGTATGCGATGAAACGATTGTCCGATAACTTTCTTACGATGCTATTGCCGCTTACGGTGGTAGCCGCAACCGCATTCGGGTTGGTAGCCGCCGTTGCTTTCCGTATGGAAGCAACCACGGCTGCATTTGTATTTACCGCCTTGTCAATAGTCGGCTGGATTGGGCTGGTTGTGGAATTTTTCCTTTTGTACGACATCATCATAGACAAGTGGCTTTCAAAAGACCGCTCTGTTTTAACGGCCTCTTGGTTTGTAGTTTCGTTGTTGCTCGCCTTTATCCTCACGTCTGACAAGCATTTGGACTGGAGTACGTTCATTGTCATGGCATCACTCTTTGCCGTGCTTTTCCTGTTGCCTTGCATCATCGGTATGGCTTATGGGGAACGGATAAAGTCGTGGTTTTGCCAACGGTGGAACAGGCTTGTTCCCGGCAAGCGACAGGCTGTTGACAAGCAAGTTGAGAAGCAAATCGAGGCTATGCTTTCAACACCTACGCCGCCAGTTGCGATGAAGCAGGAGGATGAAATCCGGCACTACGACAATCTTATTTCACAGGTTCAGCCGGAACAGATAAAGAAGCTGCCCGAAGCGTTGCAGACCAACGATGCGCTGTTCTTGCTCGTGCTGTTCCGGGAGGACGGTTATTTGGATGCGGACTTCCAGCCGCTGATGAAAAAGGAAGATGACGAAATCAACCGGACGCTCTATGCCTATATCGCCAATGCCCTATGCGCTGCCCTCAAAATCAGGAAAGGCAAATGGGTAATCTTTGAAAAGTTCTGGCCGCTCAACAATGGCGCACAGTTGGTGAGCAACCTCAAAGCCGCATCCAAAGACAACCCGTCCGAACACCAGAGACATATTGCCAAGCTGTTGCGCAAGGCCACGCGACTGCGTCCGAGACTTGACACATACGACCTTGAAGAGTTCAAGAAACTCTGACCAAACACTTTTATAAGCCACTTTTCTTGTTCCCGTCATTGCAAACCGATGGCGGGATTTTTATGTCCGTCCGTGAACGTCCGTATTTCTTTCCGCACTGATAGATTGCCATGTATGGATGATATGGGATTATGGAGTGTTTAGAGTTCCTTTATACATCGTTTTAGCCTTATTTATACTCGCATTTATAATCCGCAAAATGCCATTATAGTGTCATTTACATTGATTGCTATTGGAATTTGCCGCCATACCTTTGCATTGTCGCCACGACAAGGGCGCAGTCGATTATCCATTAAAAATATACGCACATGACAGAGCAACGAAAACTTTTAAGCACAAAGGAAGCGGCCGAGTATTGCGGCTTCAAGCTGTCCTACTTCCGCAAGCTAATGATGCGCCGGGTTATCCCGATGTACAAGCCGTGCGGCAAGTTGTGTTTTTTCAAGAAAGAAGACTTGGACGCTTTTCTCACGGGAGTACGCATCTCATCACAAGAGGAAATCAACGAGGAAGCCGACCGCTATCTTGCAGGACGGAAGTAAACAACATTTTTAATTCACATCAAAAACAAATTGTATTATGGAACAACAGAACAGGGACATGGAACAGGCTGGCACAGTTACAGCTGTTCCGACCGTAAAGAAGAACGAGAGCCGTAAGCGTGAAGTAAGCGGCAAGGACGTACAGGCCATCCGCACATTCTTGGAGAGTGTGGGTATCTACGAAGCGGACGCACTGCGCGTGAGCATAGCCATCGCTGACAGCAAGGCGACAGCAGAAGGCATTTCAGCGGACGACCGCCTTGCGCTCAACCGGTATCTCAACAGCGGAAAGGACAACGAGCGTATGACGGCGGACAATGCGCAGGAACATCGGCTGAACCGTGCGTTTCAATTATTGGAGCGAGTGGCGGAGTTTTGCGACAAGCGGCAGTTGGTAACGATAAACAGGTCGTTGCTATCCATCGCCGTGAACGCGGCGGACATCAGCCGTGCCGTTTCCTCACTTGACAAGCGGCCTGTACCCGGACAATCATTTTCGGGCAGCACTAACGGTAACGGAGCAAACAAGTGACCGTATGCAAAAGGCGGAAAGATATAAGTCCGATGCGTGGTCTGTCTTTTTTCTTCCCTTATTTCGGGTTGATACACATCGACAGACTGAAACAAATTGTCGGCAAATATATTCACCTTTCATGCGTCATTCAAAACAGAGAAACCGTGCAGGGCACAACAAAAAACAAGTCGGCGTTTCCATACCGATACCTGCACGGCTTCATTTCATTCAGGGAAATTTAGTATCACATTTATAAAGTCAAAGATTTTATGGACAAGGAAACATACAGTTTCATGTACCCGACAGAGATTGCATCATTCTTTTTCAGCTTTTCCGACAGTGCGATGCAATGGCTGTGCGGAACAACGACCGATGACAATGGCAGGGAAATAGGCAACTTCGCATTGTTCGGCGACCTGTTGGCGAGGATGGCTTTAACGGACGGTGTTGCCAATGGCTTCCACAGACCGCTCATGCTTTCCGCAGGTCAGGCGCAGTATTCCGAGGAACAGCTTTCATCGCAATGGAACATGGGCAGGAAACGCATACGCAACCTGCTTGCCACGCTTACGGGCATGGGGCTTATCGACACCTGCCGTTCAAGGGTAGCGTCCGTGATGAGCTTTCCGTGCCTACTGCAATGGGAAATAGCGGAGAATGGCCGCATAGCCGCCCCATTCATCCACGAACAGAGGGAAGAATAAGAGCCGTCAGAAGCCGAGCCGACAACGGTATAGTGCAAACAAACGCTTTCTGTTGTTCCATTCTCCGGCACTCCTACTGGCACCAGTCTGTACTGGCTGTGGCAAGCGGAGGGTTGGATTGGCATGGAGCGGTAGCGTTCAGTTGCGAGATATGCCGAGGTATTACCGCCTTCGGACAGTAATACCCCGACGCCCTCGCAACAGTCCGGAAGACCGTTGTCCTTGCCGCTCGCAGGCTCGCACCATCCCTTTTGTAGAAACCGTATTATTCCATTTTAAGAACTTTCGTTTATGACACATGAAGAAGATACTTCCAAGCAGCAATCTGGGCGGGAGAAGCCTGTTATAAGGCGTGACAAGGTGGTGGTCACCAAAGTCACCGCCCAAGAACTTTCTATGATAAAAAGTAGTGCGGAACAATGCGGCATGACACGCAGCGACTTCATCCGTGCGAGGGCACTCGGCTACAAGCCAAGACAGCGGCTTTCTGATACGGAACTTGACGGATTACGCCAGCTTGCGGCTTGCAGGACGGACATGGTGAACTTCGCCAATGCCCTGCACGGATTAAGCGATAACGAGAAGGTAAAGCTATTCCGTCATCAGCCGACCATGCTCGAATGGTACGAGAAAGTGGCTTATGTCACAAACCATGTCGCCGACTTCTTGCAGTCCGCACAGACGGCGAACAGCTATCCGGCAGGGACAACAAACCAAGAAACAAAGGAGGACGGCGCATGATAGCCAAGGCAAAGGCCGTAGCACACGGCATAAGGGCGATGCTATATGTGTCGGGGGAATCGAGGAACAAGAAGCATCCCGAAAGGATTACCCGTATCTGTGACAACTTCATGCCGCAGGGCATAGATGCAACAGGCATTTTTACGGAAATGAAGTTTGCCACAATGAACCACCCGAACATCAAGAACAATGTCATCCGCATGGAGATAAGCCCGGCGATGGAACATTCCGAAAATTTCACTTTGGACGATTGGCGGAAACTGTGGCAGGACTTCGCAGCCGCTTTCGACATTCAAGAAATCCGCGACAAGGACGGCAAGGTGGTTTCTGCGCAGACGAACATATCGGGCAGCAAGTCCTCCGTATGGCTGCATGAGGAATCCGACAGCGGCATACCACACCTACATGCCATCGTCAGCCGTGTGGACGAGGACGGGAACATCAACAACGACCATGCCATACACCTCCGCGCACAACGGGCGGCTGAAATGATTGCCCGGCAAAGGGGATGGACTACGGCACAGCACATACACGAAACAAATATCCCGAAAGTCAGTGCCGACTGCATGGATGTGTTGCGCGAGCTTGACAAGTGGTCATGGGACGGCTACCAAGAAAGGCTTGCCGCCAAAGGCTATGACTTATATTTGCGCAAGGATAAGAAAGATGTCATTCGTGGTTATGTGCTTCTCAAAGGCAATACAAAATTCAAGGCATCGGAACTTGGTAAGGGGCGCAATCTGACCGCATCACGTATCAAACAGACATGGGAGAAACTGCATCAAGACAAGGCGCAACAAGTCCGCACTGCTACCAAGCAGTCTGTTTTACCGACGCCGTCCGTTCCCAATGGTACGCAGCAAAAGTCACAGTCTGTTATACGGCAGAGCAATCCGATATTCGAGGACTATACCACTTATAAGCTGAACAGCCAGCCCACAGTGTTTGAGCATGACGGAAAGACCTACAAACGTTATCTCCCGGACAAGGTGCTTGACTATTTCAATGACGAGTTCGACTACCGGGAACTGGCCAACTGGCAGGACTTGCAGAACTTGGCGATGGCTTACTTCACTTTGATAGCATCACCCTACGAGGTGACATCAGGCGGTGGTGGAGGCGGCTCGCAGTCTGACCTTAAATGGGGACGTGACCTGGACGAAGACGAGATTGAATTTGCTCGCCGTTGTGCGCGTGAGGCTTCGCACAGGCTCGGCATACAAAGGAAATCAGGAATTAAACGCAAATGACAAACCTAAAAACAACAATGCAATGAAACAACCTGATACGGCAGCTCTCCGTGAGCGGCTTGCCAATTATAAACCCGAAGACGAGTTGGAGCAGGACAACCGGGAACTTGACGGACTGCTTCAGAAAGTCAACTGCCAGCTAATCGAACTCCGAAATTTACTTGATGGAATCAATGCGCTAAAGGAAGAATTGCACGGCATACACGGCAACTTGAAACATACCGTCCAACGGGAACGGACGGCTTTCAAGGCTTTGGAAGCGGCCAAGGACAGTGCCGACAACATCGTGGACGGCATCAGTAACGCCATTGTCAAGGCAGAATGGAACACCGTTATCCATGCTAAGGTTGATGAAAGTGAACTTGCTAAGGTGAGCCAATGTTCAGCCAATCATATCAAGGCAGAAAAGAAGTTATTGGAAGAACACAGAAAAGAGTTAGCCAAACACCTCCAACGCAACGAAGGCATTTGGCTATCTTCCTGCTGGTTCACTATTATTTTAATCGTACAAAGCTTTAATTATTTGATGATGTTCTTATGGTTTATCTTGAATTAATGATAACATCAGATTATTATCTAATTTGAGCTTAACAAAGTCATCATATTTGTATATACATTTTCGAGACAAGCTCTTTTTAAGAGCCCTTGTTTTTCATAGATAGATATATTGGGACAAATCGTTGCAAAAAGGCAGTCATTACATGCTGAATATTTATCGCGGGTCATCATCCAAGAATTTTGTGACTTTTGCAGCCATTTATTTAGTATTGGATAAATCGATTCTTGTGTTATATCGCCTATAAACTCATCTGCGACATACAATAATCCATTCTTTTTTATAATAACACTACCCCAAAAATTACTGTTTATTTTCCCCTTTATTAAAGAATCTTCGATAGATGTAGAACAACTCAGAATATCATTAAAATTAAGTTGCATTTGTTCTATCAAATCAGATTGCAATTTAATATCATATATAAGTGGTACATATTGTATCTGAAGATTAAGAGTATCTAAAGACTTGAAATCATCAAGAGAAAGCAAAGGCATTATGAATGCTATATTATTAAATGTCGCATCACTTGTTTCTAACAACCTGTCAAGTTCTGTAATATTGCTAACGATAAGTTCAATTTTTAGATTTGAGTATTCGCACAAAAGTTTTTTTACTTTTTCATATTCACAAATTGCAGTTCGTATCACCACCCGGTTATGATACATTTGTCCTATTTTATAAAGTGTATCTAATAACAATTCATCTATATCGCCACATAATATTATTATCTCAATAGGAGAATTACTTAGTACAGTAAAAACTTCTCTCCACAATTGCTTATCCATTTTATATGAATTTACTCCCTGTTTTGGATATTCTAATTGATCATAAAGATTATTTTGAGGCAAATACAAATGTATGTTGTTAAAATGAATTGATAGGAACTTGATAAACGATGGAACATACCATCCTGTATTATATCCTAAAGCTTTCTTTTCTTTACTCATTGAAGAAACAAAAGAAATCTTTGGATTTGGATTATAAGGAGGAAATTCAGATACTATTATATAGCCTAATTCCTTAGATATTGCATCAACATAAAATTTATTCTTTTCGTCAAATATACAATAAGAATAGCTATCCTTATTTTTGACAAAACTTTCAACGATTGTTGATGACGCACTATACACATATTGCTTTGTTTGTGGGTTTATGATTAAAACACTATCCCCATTCGTTTTAACGCAACAATGTGGAAAGACACAAAAGTATTTCATTTTATTACGACATTTTCTTCTAACAAATTGACAATATCCGGATGTTTCTCAATATAAGAATATATTTGTGAAAGCATTTTTCTAAATTGTTCTTTAGATTTTTTATTATCACAATTAAAGTCGGTTGATTGGAAAGCGCATTTTATACAACATTGTTGCAAATAACAAGTGGAACAAATTCGTTCATATTTATCAAGCATAGAGTTAAACCGTTCAACTATATCAGAAGCGTTTATAATCATTTTTCCAGATGAATCTACATATCCCCATGGTATATCACGATTTATCTTTTCACAAGGAAACAAATTTCCATCGAATGTGACAAATATGCGTTTAGAAAAAGGTACGCATGTTCCTGTTGGGTAATTCAAAATGGATATATCATTATTAGATAATTCTCCCTCATTATGATAAGTATGTCTTGAAAGTTTCATACAAAATTCAAATATACGCTTATGTATTGGACTTTCCAATATCAAATCCTTATGCATAGATAATTCATATGGTATTTCAATTTCTTTATACATGGATTTGATTTTATTAAATTCCTTAGCGCTTAAATCTGGTTTGTGCAGTTGACTAAATTGTGGAAATTTACCAAATTCCGTCATAAAGAAATTAAGAATATCCACAGCCTCGCTTTTGTCCGTATAAACGGCATTAAAGCGAATTTTAGAGAATAAGGCTGGGTAATACTTTTGAACAAATTTAAGATTCTTATATACTATATCAAAAGAATTTTTTCCTGAAACTGTTTTTCTATAAGAATCATGTTTCTTATTACCATCCAAACTAACCAATATTCGGAATTTATGCTTAGATAAGAAATCTGCATATTTATCTATCAATACTGCGTTAGTAGTCATTGTGAATACAATTTCTTTCCCTTCAAAATTAAGCAGTTCTGCATATTCCACTATTTCTTTGATAATTGGAAAATTCATCAAAGGCTCACCACCGTAGAAACTTATTGCAAATGGTTCAGAGCATAACCCAGTCTGTATTTTTGATTTAAAAATTCTGGCTAAATAGTCCAATACGACTTTCGCAGTTGAAAACTCCAACCTCCCATTTTGCCTTTTTTGAAAAATTGTATATCCATCGCTATAACAACAATATTCGCACTGAAGGTTGCAGGCAGTTGTCATTTCAAAAACAACTTGTGATACATCCCTTATAGAAGTTTCTATATTTTTTTCAGAGATTCTTCCCGAATAATCACTATTAAAGTTATCAAGGTATCCTCCTTTTTTTAGTATTGACAGAAAATTATTATTGTTGAGATTACCAGATAACAAATCTTCGTGAACGTACAGCGGTATTGGTATTACGACCTTACGTGCAGGACTATACAAATAAGAGTTTCCTAATTCTGTTTTAAACGTAATAGTTTCCATCATGATTTTTATAATAAGTTGGGAGATGTCATATGAAAATACGGCATCTCCCAAATGCTAAAGAACAGATTAGTCTATATTCCAACTGGCAGAAACCTCTATGTCATCCATACGAATTTCGCCTTCTTTAATGAAGCATTCACATGGACATCCACAGTTAGACACATGATAAGGCTTGCCATCTTTTGAAACAATCCTCATCTTCTTTTTTAACTCTTTGTTCTGCTCTTCAAGCACGGAAAGTTTTAAGACTCCCATAAGATTGTAAATTTAGCCCCTTTTTACTTTTCCTATTGATTGCAGGGGCGTTGCAATTCAATATTTTTATGTACTGAAAATAGATACTCATCCATTTTCTTATATATATTATCATTTGAATAAAGCAAATTAGTAAATGTTTTGGGAAGAGAAGCATATCCAATGGCACACCCCCAAAGCATAAAACCGTATTGTTTGTAATTGATGCCCCTATTTTGCATAAATCTCTCCATTTGATCAAATCCAAAAGGCTTTACAAAAAATGCCATTATTGAAGAAAACACAGGTAGGTTACATGGTATTTCAAATCCTGAAACTTTATTGTTTTTATATTTCCAATACGTTTGCAATGTACTTATCATAAGTTGTCCTTCCTTTGTAGTTGCAGCAGGGAATGATTTAAAATCCGTAGCCGCTGCAACAATCAAATTCAATATATATGCCTCTGATATATTAGAATTTCCCAATAGGAATATTTCTCTTAAAGTAACATTTAAGAAATCAAGTTCTGCCTGCGAACAGTTTGGAATAGTCACATTTAGAAATGGAATCTCAGACATACTCAAAACTGAATAATCTATTTCTGATGTGGGCTCAATGTTAGATTTAATATTGCGCAAGACATCATTGATGATGTCACTTATTCGCACAAACAACGCGCTAATAGCTGCGTCGTATGTCGTAGGAACATTTGTCAAGTTAGATAATTGCTGCCTTATGTCAGCAATACGATTCTTTAGACTACGATATTCTTCATGACTTTCTTCAAATCTTTTTATTTCAAATTGGAGAAACTTTTTCCGATTATATTTTTCTGTTCCTTTTTCATAGTATTTACGAGATTTACCACACAATTTTCCTCTTTCTTTTTCTTCAGCTTTAATAAGCCCAAGTTCTTCGTTTAATTTAGCAAGTTCTGTTTCCGATTCAATGCTAAAAAGTTTGTTTTCAAGATCTTCTTTTTCACGTAACAAGGAGTTTTCACGTTCCTTTTTATCAAGACTGTAAAAGCTTGATATTTCTGCTTCTCGTTTTGATGCAAGTTTTACAATTTCACAAAACTGCTGTTCGATAATATCAAAAAGATTAGTTTGTTTCTTTATCGTTCTTAAATATAAATCCTTGCATTCCCTAATTAAATGGATGAAATTGCTCGTATTTGATACGGAACATTCATTTACCATAATTGATGTATTAAGTCCTGCAAAATCATTCTTTAAATCCGTAGTTTTGATGGTTAAAATTTGCATATCCCCCTTTACCGAAGAAGATGCTCCACGAACATAAGAGACTATTGCTCCTTTGATTTTATTATATATATTGTCCTGCTCTATAAATTCATCTTGTTGGAATGAAAAAGGATTATCCCCATTTCTTTTCGACTGCTCTTTGGTGTCCACTTGTTTTACAAATTCAACAAAGAAGTCTGAAGAATATTTCTCAATACATTTTACTTCAGACAATATTTGTGATTCAGCTATAAGTGAATCTCGTAAATCTTCAGATGAAAATCTGAACATAACACTCCCTTTTTTATAAAAGATTGTTTTGCTGTAAATAAACAAAGTTTTACTTTTTCGTATGGGAAATATACAGGAAGTATCTAACAGATTTTCATCTATCTTGATTACATAATCACCTCCTTGATCTTTTGTTGATAAAATCAAATAATTAGTTTTTTCATTAGCCTTATCTAAGTACCGACTCAAATTATTACCAAAATTACGTTTTTGATAAAATGCGAATGGTGACAGACTTTCAGTTACGAATGATTCTAAAAGGTTCCACGATGTTACATTTATATAGTACTGCATAATAACTATTGTATTTCGTTTTCTACGACAAAATCAGGAGAAACATTGTTTAGATATGAGATGCGCTTACCCGCATAGGATATATATAAACTACGCGAGGATCTTGTACAAGCAACATAAAAAGAATTGCGTGTGCATCCATTGGCTTCATTTGCAAATGGTACAAACACATTGTCAAACTCAGAACCTTTCGCCGCATAATATGTTAAGATGCATGGTAAGTCATTGTTTGAAAAATCCAATGTATTTATTGTACGAAATGGCACAACTTTTCCAGTTCTGTAATGTACTTGCGTTTTTATACCACGGTCATTTAAATATTTGTTAACTTCACGAACATCTTCTTCATTTGGGAGAAGTATTGCTACATCGTCTAAATCTTCCATTTTTATTCGATTTACAATACCTTCAAGTTCTTTTTCCTTCGATGAATATTTTGTTATTGTAGGTTTGGGATAATTAGGATAATCACTGTTTCCTCCGTCTTTTAGATTATTTGTTAGTAAATCTATTTTGATATCTTGAAGTTGTTGAGCTACCTTAGCTATAGACTTAGGTAAACGATAATTATATTCTAAAGTAAACCTTTTATAATTTAATACACTTGCAATTTCATCTATTGAACTTCCTTTATAATTCATCTGTTGTACAGAATCACCAAACAACGAAAGACTTTTCCCTTTATGAGGGATAATTTTGCTATTGTAATCTAAAATATTGAAGTCTTGTGCCTCATCTATGATTAAATAATCAATCACATCTTCCGACTGTTTATACATTGTTCCACTGGGTATCAATTCAAACTTTTCTATATTTGTTACATCAAAGCCTGATGTATATGTTGTTTCTTCGAACCAACTAACACGTCTACCAAAAGCATTATAAAATCTATAATCGACCCAATCCGCAAAATCAATCCCATATGAAGTCGGTGATTTTTCAGAGCGAACAAATTTCCTAATATCCAAATCATTTACTAAGTATAAAATATTTCTATTCCCTCTTTCCCAGTAAACATCGCCGGTCAAATCAAAGCCCCTATTAGTCCAAGCCCATTCATAAGCTATACGTTCTTTATCTAATCCAAGAGCTTGCATGCCATAAGCTATCATACGTTTTAGAGCAACAGTAAAGATCACTATTGCATAGCTACCTTTCCCTTTTGCTTGCAAAGCACGATGTATTGCCAAATTTGTTTTTCCACTTCCAGCCGCACCTTGTACAATTATATCATCATTGATACTTTGGACTATGATCTTTCTTTGGGAATCGTCCAAATTAGAAATGAACCATTTTTCAAGTCGCATAATTCTCTGTTTTCAAAAAACAGCGACTCCCAACTGTTCTGATGTTTTAATTTTTTCGCTCCATATACACACAAAACGTGGAGCCAGTCCTGTTGCTCGTTCCACAATGTAAAGGCTCTCGCATTGCCCTGTTCGTCGAAACGAGCAACGTCGAAAGCCCCACGCCGATGCTTATAATATAATTCTCCCTTTCCGCACTTTAACAGAAAGCGCAGTTAGGGCATATATAAACATCCCCAGGGGCGTTCACGTTGCTTTGTTTTTGACGAACAGTTTGAACGTGCGAGATTCTTACATTGTCAAAACCAAAGCGTTCAGTAAACGCCTGTATGTGTATGGTGTCCCACCCATCCGCACCATTATAAAATGGTGCTGGCGTGAGGGACAATTGCAAAGTTAGTAATTTTACTCTGAATAAAGCATTTATATTCTACTTTTTTGAGGAAATGAGCTGTCATAAGTATAAACTTATCGATATTTTTAGAATTTGCCACAACATCCATACCTCTGAATTAGCAAAGCAACCACATTTTCTCTCACTCTTCTACCTAATAAAAGAAGCAAAATTCTTTTGAGTTCTTATAAATCACCTCCAATGTGTCTTATTTGTTACTCTTATATTTTGCAATTTACATAACTAACTGTATTACAATTATTTGTACTGCTTTATAAAGAAAGTCCACCATTACTTCTTCACGCTGGCGCCGGACGACAAATACATCCGCTACACGATGGAGAAGGCCATGTACTTAGTGGACGAGACCGGACTTGCGCAGTACAATACGCTGAAGGAAAAAGGTTTCTACTCGAATATCATGGGCACGAGTGCGGTGTTCAGCATCTTCTGCGACAGCATCCGCTTCGACCGTGAGAAAATGGAGTTCACCTACTACGGACGGCAGCGCATCGAGCGCCGGAGCAACATCCTGATGCGCGAGCTGGTCACTGCCGGACAGCTCAAGCGCGTGCCGCGCACGGAGAACAACCCCCACGGGCTGCTCATCGTGAACTGGCGCACGCTGCTGAACAGGGACATCGAGCAGAAGACAAAGAACAGCTATTAAAGGAGGCACGACCATGAACATCAAAGGATTCAGACGCATGCTGCTCGGCGAGAAGATGCCGGACAAGCATGACCCGCAATACAAGGAACGCTACGAACGGGAGGTGGATGCCGGGCGGAGGTTCGCCAAGGCGACGCGGATAGACAAGGCCGCCGCCAAGGTGCAGGGCTTCGCCAACGTGCACCGCACCCTCTTTCTGGTCATCGTCTTTGCCTTCCTCGCCACAGGTCTGGCATGGAACATCTACCGGCTGACCGCCGTGTACCACCGCCAGCCCGCGAAGCGGACAGCCACCGAGATGCAGGACAGCATCCTGCGGGAAAGGCACCGGCCGTCCGGACCGTATGTACAACCACCTAAAGAACAATGACGATGAGCATACTGGAGAAAATCAATTTCAGGCAGCCGAAGTACATGCTTCCGGCCATCCTCTACCTGCCGCTGCTCGGCACGTCGTACTTCGTCTTCGACCTGTTCCGCACCGGAAAGGCCGAGGTGCAGGACACCGCGCTGCAGACCACCGAGTTCCTGAACCCGGAACTGCCGGAGGCCACCATCAGGGACGAGGGCATAGGCAGCAAATACGAGAACATGACGAAATCATGGGGCCGGATACAGGACTACACGGCCGTGGACAACATTGAAAGGGACGAACCCGATGAAAACAAGGAAGAATATGAATCGAAATACACCGAAGACGACATCGCCCTGCTCGGAGAACTCGAACAGGAAAAGAGTATGGCGGAGGAAGCAGCCGACGCCAAGACACGGGAGGAAGAAGCCCTCGCGGAACTGGAGAAAGCCCTTGCCGAAGCAAGGCTGCGCGGGCGGCAGGAAGTGACCCCGCCTGCGGAAACGGACACGGCCCAAGCCGCGCCGCCACCGGCGGAACCGCAGGCAGAGGGCATCATAGACGAGGACAGCCGGGCCGTGAAAGCCCCCGGCGAGGACGACAGGGCCAGCGAGGTAGTGAAGAAAGCCAAGGCATCCTCGGACTACTTCCACACGCTCGACCGGAGCAGCCAAGAGCCCAGGCTCATCCAGGCCATCATCGACGAGGACATCAAGGCCGTGGACGGCTCGCGTGTGCGTCTGCGCCTGCTGGACGATGTGGAGATAGACGGAAGCACCGTCCGGAAAGGCACCTACCTGTACGCCACGGTCAGCGGCTTCTCGTCCGGGCGTGTGAAAGGCAGCATCAGCAGCATCCTCGTGGATGACGAGCTGGTCAAGGTCAGCCTCTCGCTGTACGACACCGACGGCCTGGAAGGGCTGTATGTGCCGGAGAGCAGCTTCCGCGAGACGGGCAAGGACGTGGCCAGCAGCGCGATGTCGGGCAACCTGAGCATGAACACCGGCGGCTACGGCAACAGCCTCGCCCAATGGGGCATGCAGGCCGTGCAGAACGCCTACCAGAAGACGAGCAACGCCATCAGCAAGGCCATCAGGAAAAACAAGGTGAAGCTGAAATACGGCACCTTCGTGTATTTGGTGAACGGAAACCGGAAACAATGACAGCCATTATACAGCATCATGGAAAGAGACCTATCGAAACTCCACAAAGGGACGGACGGCTTTTATTACGATGACTATGTGCAGCCGGACAAGCCGGAGGTCTTCATCGGGAGGCTCGTCAGCACCGGGTGGTGGAACAAAAGGAAGCGCAACGCCCTGATCTGCAACTTTGAGACGGAAGACGGCCGGAAGATCGCCCTGTTCGCCTTTCAAAAGGAGACAGGCCTTTACGGGCCGAGGTGCGGCAACGTGAATTTCAAGCAGGCGGAAACGGACACGCTTTGGAAATGCGAGATAAAGATGACCCGGACAGGACACTGTACCTGGGCAAGTGCGGAACCCATAGAAAAAGAAGCAAAATGATAGAGACGAACCACATCTACAACATGGACTGCCTGGAGGGGATGAAGCGGATGGCGGACCGCAGCGTCGATGCCGTGATAGCGGATTTGCCCTACGGCGTGCTGAACCGCCAGAACAGCGCGGCCCGGTGGGACCAGAAAATCCCGCTCGCCCCCTTGTGGGAGCAGTACCTGAGAATCACCAAGCCGGACAGCCCCATCATCCTGTTCGCGCAGGGGATGTTCACGGCGGAGCTGGTGCTGTCGCAGCCGAAGCTCTGGCGGTACAACCTCGTCTGGCACAAGGACAGGGTGAGCGGCCACCTGAACGCCAACCGGATGCCCCTGCGCCAGCACGAGGACATCCTGGTGTTCTACCGTAAACTGCCGGTGTACCACCCCCAGATGACGCCGTGCCCGCCGGAGAAGCGGAACCACGGCCGCCGCAAGACGGAAGGCTTCACCAACCGGTGCTACGGCGGCATGGAGCTCACGCCGGTGCGCATCGCCGACGACAAATACCCGACCTCGGTGGTGTCCGTGCCCAAGGAACACCGCACGGGAGCCTTCTACCATCCCACGCAGAAGCCCGTGGCCCTGATAGAGTACCTGATACGGACCTACACGGACGAGGGCGACCTCGTGCTGGACAACTGCATCGGCTCCGGGACGACCGCCATCGCCGCCCTGCGGACGGGGCGGCAGTATGTCGGCTTCGAGATAGACAGGGAGTATTGCGACATCACGGAGCGGCGGATACGGGAAGAAATCGAACAGAGGGAAAGAATGAACAACGAGAAAAACCAATAAAAAGGCAAAGACATGAACAGACATCTGACGGGCCTGTTCCTCCTTGCGGCCGGACTGTGCGCCGCATACGAGGCGAAAGCCCAGAAAACCTACGAGGAAATGGAACTGCTCACCGTGAACGAGCAGGTGACGACCGTCATCACGGCATCGGAACCGGTGCGTCTGGTGGACATCTCCACAGACAAGGTGGCTGGCGACCAGCCGCTTGACAACATCATCCGCCTGAAGCCCAAGGAGGCCGGGCATGAGGACGGCGAGGTGCTCGCCATCGTGACCATCGTGACGGAACGTTACCGCACGCAGTACGCGCTGCTCTACACCACCCGGATGAAAGAGGCCGTGACCGACAAGGAGATACTGCCTGCGGAGCGGGAGGGCTACCACAACCCCGCCGTCTCCATGTCCACGGCGGAGATGACCGGACTGGCCAGACGCATATGGAACTCCCCGGCCAAGATACGGAACGTGGCGAGCAAGGCGCACCGCATGACCATGCGGCTGAACAACATCTATGCGGCCGGCGACTACTTCTTCATTGACTTCTCCATCGAGAACCGCACCAACATCCGTTTCGACATCGACGAGATACGGGTGAAGCTCGCCGACAAGAAAGTGTCGAAAGCGACCAACTCGCAGGTCATCGAACTGCAACCGGCGATGGTGCTGGAACCGGCCCAATCGTTCAAGCGGGGCTACCGCAACGTGATTGTCGTGCGGAAGATGACCTTCCCCAACGACAAGGTGCTGACCGTCGAGATGACCGAGAAGCAGATCAGCGGGCGCAACATCAGCCTGCACATCGACTACGAGGACGTGCTTGCCGCCGATTCGTTTGACAATTCACTTTTGGAGGAGGAATGAGCATGAAAAAGACAATAATCCTTGCGATAACATGCCTCTGCATGGCGGCGGGCGCACAGGCACAGCGGAACACCGGGCGGCTCTCGCTCGGGGCCGGGCTGCTGTACCGGAACGGCATGGACCTGACCCTTGCCTACGAGCACGAGATGAACTACCACAACGCCTGGGAGTTCTTTGCCAACGGCTACCTGCAGTGGAAAGACTGTGAGACATGCGGGCATGTCTGCCCGGACTCGTTCTGGCGGAACTACCGCACCTACGGCTTCGGCGCGGCCTACAAGCCCTGCGTGGTGCGCGGCAGGAACCACTACGGCAACCTGCGCATCGGGGCATCGGCCGGCAGCGACACGAGAAAATTCCTCGGCGGCATCCACCTCGGCTACGAACACAACTATGTGCTGCGGTCGGGCTGGGTGTTCTTCTGGCAGGCGAAGGGCGACATCATGATAAAGGGGGCCGACCTGCTGCGGGCGGGTGTCGTGCTCGGCGTGAAGCTGCCGACAAGATAGACAGTAAAAAATGAGGGAAAATAAAAAATACGGACAGATGAGAACAGACAAGATACATCTAATCATTGCGGTGGCGGCAGGCATGGCACTGGCCGCCTGCGACGCGCACATCGAGACCCCGGACAAGACGGTACGTCCCGGGCATGTCCTCTGCGACGACGGCGAGGCCCGGACCTATGAAAAGTACAAGGCATCCGGCAGGCAGGCCGTGGCCGTCGTATTCGACACCGGGCGGCACGGAGAGACGGAAGGGAACGGCTACGCCGTCTATCTGTGGGACATCGTTCCCACGGCTTTTGCGGACAGCCTCGGCGTGGAACAGGGAACCTCCGCCGACACGGAGGCCTACGACGGGAACATGAACACCTTCGCCCTGTACGACACACGGGAAACGTCTGCGCCGATGGCGGAAGCGGTCATTGACCGATGGCCTTACGGACAGAGCGCGTTCATCCCCTCGGTGGCGGAGATGCGGCTGCTGTACGCGGCACGGGAGGTCGTGAATCCCGTCATCGAGCAATGCGGCGGCGATCCTCTGCCGAATCCGGATACCGAAGACTGCTGGTACTGGACCTCGACAGAAGTGGAAGGACAGCAGACCGCCAAGGCATGGCTCTACTCGCTGGGCAGCGGAGCCATGCAGGAGACACCGAAAACACAGGCGCACCGGGTGCGCCCCATCATCACATTAAACAAATGACATTATGGAAACATTGGATATTACCATGCTTATCGGACTGGTGCTGATGGTATCGGCGCTGGTCATCCTGTACAGATGCGTGCGTCGCAAATCACGCCGCCAGCGAATGAACGGGCTTGCGGACACGCTCCTTTCAACCAACGACAGCCTTGAGCTTCAGGTCAGCAAACTCGAAAACCTGTTAGGCACGTTGTCCGACGACAACGAAAGATGCTCCGCCCTGCAATACCGTGCGGGGCAACTGCAGGATACCGTCGATTCGCTGGAATACAGACGGGACGAGCTTGAGCGGGAGAACCTGTCCCTGGAGAGGACCCACGACGAACTGATGCGGAGCAACGCCGCCCTCGTGGAGAAAGCTGACGGCCTGCGGGACGCCATCGAAAAAAACGGACAGGCCGTCGTCGGGCTGGAGCAGCGCATCGACACCCTGAGAAGAATCAGGGAAGGGCTGGAAGCCGCCGTGGAGAACCTGCCGGCGGAAGAGGTGCCTTACCTCTCGCAGCCGCTGTTCAGCCTGGGCATCCAGCCGTCGGCGCAGAACCACCTTACCGCATACGGGTTAAGGTATGTGGGCGACCTGGTGCCTCATGACGAAGAGTACCTCATGGAGATCTGGGGTGTCGGCCCAGCGACCGTGGAGCGGATCAAGAGCAAACTGGGCGAGAACGGCGCAAGTCTCGGCATGGACGTCATCCGGATAGACAATCGCTGGTATCGCAGAAAAACGGACTAAAAGACAGACAGGCTTATGGAAGAAAGCAAGGAGTTACAGGGATTTTACAGGATATTCCGCGCGGTGGTCTATGTATCGGTGCTGCTGGAGTTTTTCGAGTACGCCTTTGACCCCGCCTTTTTCGGGGACTGGGGCGGCATCCTCGCCGACATTCACGGACGCATCAAGCGTTGGTCGATATACAGCGACGGGAACCTTGTGTACAGCAAGCTGGCGACCATCCTGCTGATCTGCATCACCTGCCTGGGCACGAGGAACAAGAAACATCTGGAGTTCAACGCCAGGCGGCAGGTCATCCTGCCCCTGACGGCGGGCCTTGCGCTGCTTGTCCTCTCCGTATGGCTGTTCAACCGTCCGATGGGAATGCAGCTGTACACGCTGCCCGTGCACATCATCCTCTACATGGCCGCCTCCCTCGCCGGCGTGATACTCGTGCATGTCGCCCTGGACAACATCTCGAAATTCCTGAAGGAAGGTCTGCTGAAAGACCGCTTCAACCTTGAGAACGAGAGTTTCGAGCAATGTACGGAACTGGTGGAAAATAAATATAGCGTGAACATCCCCATGCGCTACTATTACAAGGGCAAGTTCCGCAAGGGCTGGGTGAACATCAGCAACCCTTTCAGGGGAACGTGGGTGGTCGGCACTCCGGGAAGCGGAAAGACCTTCTCCATCATCGAGCCGTTCATCCGCCAGCACTCCGCAAAGGGCTTCGCGCTGGTCGTTTACGACTACAAATTCCCCACACTGGCCACCAAGCTGTATTACCATTACAGGAAGAACCAGAAGCTGGGAAAGCTGCCGCAGGGGTGCAAGTTCAACATCATCAATTTTGTCAATGTGGAGTACAGCCGGAGGGTGAACCCCATCCAGTCGAAGTACATCAACAACCTCGCTGCGGCCAGCGAGACGGCGGAGACCCTGCTGGAATCGCTGCAAAAGGGCAAGAAAGAGGGAGGCGGCGGCAGCGACCAGTTCTTCCAGACCTCGGCGGTGAACTTCCTCGCCGCCTGCATCTACTTCTTCGTGAACTACGAGAAAGAGCCCTACGACAAGGACGGCAACCGGCTGTACGCCGAAAAGCGTCAGGACCCGGAAACGAAGTTCTGGAAGCCGACGGGCGTGGTGCGTGACCGCAAGGGCGGGGACATCGTGGAGCCCGCCTACTGGCTGGGCAAATACTCGGACATGCCCCATATCCTGTCGTTCCTGAACGAGAGCTACCAGACCATCTTCGAGGTATTAGAGACCGACAACGAGGTGGCTCCGCTGCTCGGCCCGTTCCAGACCGCGTTCAAGAACAAGGCGATGGAGCAGCTGGAAGGCATGATAGGCACGCTGCGTGTCTATACCTCGCGTCTGGCGACCAAGGAATCTTACTGGATATTCCACAAGGACGGAGACGACTTCGACCTGAAGGTCAGCGACCCGAAGAATCCGAGCTACCTGCTCATCGCCAACGACCCGGAGATGGAAAGCATCATCGGCGCCCTGAACGCCCTTATCCTGAACCGCCTTGTGACCCGTGTGAACACCGGTCAGGGCAAGAACATCCCCGTGAGCATCATCGTGGACGAGCTGCCGACCCTGTACTTCCACAAGATAGACCGCCTGATAGGAACGGCGCGAAGCAACAAGGTGAGCGTGGCGTTGGGCTTCCAGGAGCTGCCGCAGCTGGAAGCCGACTACGGCAAGGTCGGCATGGAGAAAATCATCACCACCGTAGGCAACGTGGTGAGCGGCTCCGCCCGCTCGAAAGAGACCCTGGAATGGCTGAGCAACGACATCTTCGGCAAGGTGGTGCAGATAAAGAAAGGCGTGACCATCGACAGGGACAAGACCAGCATCAACCTGAACGAGAACATGGACAGCCTGGTGCCCGCCTCGAAAATCTCCGACATGGCGACCGGCTGGATCTGCGGCCAGACGGCGAGGGACTTCACCAAGACCCGGACCGGCGCGGGCGGCTCGATGAACATCCAGGAAGCGGAAGAGTTCAAGACCACGAAATTCTTCTGCAAGACCGACTTCGACATGAGGGAGATAAAGAATGAGGAAGCCGGGTATGTGCCGCTGCCGAAGTTCTACACCTTCCCGTCGAGGGAGGAACGGGAGCGCATCCTGTACAAGAACTTCGTGCAGGTAGGCCAGGACGTAAAGGAGATGATAAAGGACGTATTGAACAAACGGGGGGCGAAATGAGACATGCAAGAATGACAACGGCCGTCCTGCTGCTCCTGTGCGCAGCGGCGGCCCTGTACGGGCAGGGAAAGCACGGAGGAGGAACACCGTCCGCCGGCCTGTCCCTGTACCGGCTTCCTCCGCTGGAGAGGGCCATCCTATGCACGAAATACCATGAAGGCTGGCATGGAGAGAAAAAGCACTGGCCCTATGTGGGCTGGGGGCACCGTGTGCTCCCCGGCGAGCGGTTTACCAACGGCATCACCCGGGCGCAGGGCGACTCCATCCTGCGTGCGGACCTGATGAAGCTGTGCCGCCTGTTCCGCCGGTTCGGGCGTGATTCGACGCTGCTTTCGTGCCTTGCCTACCAGGTGGGCCCGTACCGGCTTTTAGGCAGCAAGTCCATACCCAAAAGCAGGCTCATACAAAAGCTGGAGGCCGGCGACCGGGACATCTATGAGGAATACATTTCCTTCCGGTGCTACAAAGGCAGGGTAATTCCGAGCATTGAGAAAAGAAGGAAGGTGGAATACATGCTGCTCTTTGAGGAATAAGCGCGTCGCTGAAACCTTTCTCCGGCAAGGGCACCGGGAGTCATATCCGCCAAAGTGCCTTTATTTCTTTTTCAAGTCAAAATACAGCAGGCGGGTTTTCAGATGCCCGTCTTGCGGAATATCATAGTATTGCTTTTCTATCTCCTCTGTCTTGTACAGGAGGACAAAGCCATTTTTCTCATAACAGCGAAGCACCTTGTCCCCGTTGCAGGCGTCCACCACGATGAAGCGGCATTGTGAAAGAGATGATAAAGGGCGTGCAGAACGAGCGCGGGACGAAATAAAAACAGATACAGTGGTATTATATTGCCATTTATTTGTATATTTGCAGGTGAATAGCAATATATGACTATATGGACAATCTTTCATACACCACCAACCAGGACATCATCGCCCTCCTTTGCCAGCGGCTGAAGGAGTACCGTCTTGCCGCCCGTATCAGCCAAAGGGAGATGGCGGAGAAGTCCGGGGTAAGCCTGACCACCATCAGCCATCTCGAACAGGGGATGAGCCGGAACATCACGCTCAACAACTTCATCTCGCTCCTGCGCGTGCTGGGGCTGGAACAGCGTTTGTCCGACCTGTTGCCCGAACTGCCCGTGCCTCCGATGGCACTGAAACAGATGAACAAGTACATACCCAAACGAGTAAGGAGGAGCAGCCATGATACGGAATCTTGACGTTTTCCTTTGGGGCCGGAAAGTGGGTTCGCTGGTGGCCTACAAGGAGAGGTACACGGAAAAACACTGTTTCTATTTTGACCGTGACTTTCTCGGCAGCGGATATGACATCGCCCCCCTGCGGGCCTCCATCCACAGCGTTTCCGTGAGGAACGGTCTGCCCGTGTACGGTGAGGACGGCAAACTCTTCGGCGGGCTTCCGTCGTTCATCGCGGATTCACTGCCGGACCACTGGGGTAACAAGGTGTTCAACGAATGGGCGAAGACGCGCGGTATCAGCGCAAGGAACCTGTCCGTCCTCGACCGTCTGGCCTATATCGGCAGAAGGGGCATGGGTGCGCTGGAGTTCCTTCCTCCGGCAGCCGAGGATATGGAGGAGCCCTTCAAAGTGGAGATAGCCGACCTTTACAGGCTGGCGCAGTCCGCATTGGACGAGGCAAGGAACTTCAGGGCCGAGATACAGCCCGACTTCCTGATAGAGAGCCTGTTCAAAGTGGGCACATCCGCCGGAGGACGCAGGCCCAAGGCCATCATCAACCTGAACCCGGAGACAGGCGAATGCTATTCCGGCCAGGTCGCCGCGCCCGCACCCGGATATGTCCCCATGATTATCAAGTTCGACGAACATTCGGATATTCCCACCACACGCATCGAGTACAGCTATTACCTCATGGCGAAAGATGCCGGACTGAACATGATGCCGTCGCGCCTCATGGAAGGAGGGCAGGCCGCCCATTTCCTGACGGAGCGGTTCGACCGCAGGGAAGGGAAAAAGGTGCATGTGCAGACCCTGGCCGCCATGAACCCTGACGCGGACAGTTACGAAAGCCTGTTCGACACGGCGTGTCGGATCGGCATCCTGCCGGCTGAGCTCAAGCAGCTGTTTCTCCTGACTGTGATGAACGTAATAGGAGGAAACGTGGACGACCATAACAAGAACTTCAGTTTCCTGATGGAAGACGACGGCGTGTGGCATACCGCCCCGGCCTACGATTTCACCTTCTCTGTGGATCCGTCCGCTCCGGGCTATGTAAACCGGCACAGCATGACCGTATGCAACAGGAACTGCGACATCGGGCGCGGCGACCTGCTCGAACTGGCCAAACGCTACAACATCAAGGGGGCCGATGCCCTCATAGAAAAAGCCGTCGGCGTTGTCTCCCGCTATGAAGACTATGCACGGCAGGCAGGGATAGACGGATACTGGCTGCAGAAAATAAAAGAGGAAACAGCCTACCGGATAGAAAACATGCGTGAAACGACACGGAACTGAGACACGGACAAATAGCGATGTCATGCGCATCATGTCAAACATTAACGGTTAAATAAAATGGAAAAGGAATTTGTAATAGGAGCCTGGATTTATGGATTAGCCATTATTTCCAACGCAAACTTTATAAGAATAAAGAAACTGCATAAAATAAGGGCCAAAAAGATGCTGACTTACTTTGCAAAGCATAACGAAACGGGAATGGATTTTATACGTCAAGGGGCCATAATTCCTATTGGGAATATCAATAATTACAACTATACCATATTTTGTGGAAACAAGGGCGACAACAGATATTCGGATAACTGGAATGCAGTCAAGCGACTCGGAAGTTTCAATCTGTCCATAGACGAGGATAATTGTTTCTGGGTTATGCAGATAAATGAATTGGAGGATTGGAGCGACGACAAACTTATCGACCATGACTTTCTTACTAAGGAAGTTTACGTCAGTAACAAATTGACAGAAGTCTATAGGGCTGTAAAAGTACCTTTTAGTAAAGGCATGTATTCCATAACCATATATGGCTTAAAAAGGAAAAATCCGAGTCCGGGCAATATTGGAGAAAAAAACAATTATGGTTTTTATTTTGAATTAGAGCCTACGGATACTTTAAGCTCGATGGAAGACCCGACAGAAACAGATTTTAAGTGTTATGATTGAATATAAATGAAGCATAACTGGCGGCTGAACATTCCTATGGAGGTCGGTTGGCCGTTGAACATTATCAATAAATTAGTCTACAACATATAGTCAGGTTTTAATGAATTGCAATATGGGAGCCTTTTTAAGTATAACTTATGAATCAAGATATGCAGGTGATTTTGAGAATAATGTAAAACAAAATAAAGTCTTGGATTATATAATTGACAATCTTAATGATATGATATGGCAAGAGGAAATATATGCTAAATTACGCAAGGTAGAAAAGCAACCTGATGCATTATTCATAATTTTAAGATTGTTTTCTTATAATGATATTGAGAAAGGCAACTTAAAGTCATACACAAGATATAAAAGATCAGAAGAAAAACTTGTTATTGACCAAATGTTTACCATAGAAGAATACATAGATTTTCCAGAAGATGAAATGAGACAAAAATTATGTGACGATATATTTGATTATATCAGCATGGTGTTGGAAAAATACAAAGATCGTTTCCATGATTTTGATGCAATGGCTTTTATTCCATTGCTCAAAGAACGAATATCGCAGATTAAAAATAAGGTATTTGAAGATAATTTTTACGAAACAGATTCTTTTGTGATGCTGAAGCAAGCCGAGGAAATAAAGAAACAAGCTATACGGTAAAAGTACATTGACAACAAGCGGCTGATCATTCCAATGGAGGTCGGTTGGCTGCCATACATTAGCTGTAATTAATATGACAGAAATTTATAACATAAATGATCTTGATGAACTATCCATTTTTTTAAGAGGGATGGATAAGGAGCAAGCACGAATTTGGCTTTTGAACCAATTTGATAATCTCTATCATTATAGGAATATAAAAGAATGGAATGAGCTTGTTAGGATTTGTGAAGCTCTAAGGATTATCGGATGGGGAGACAGAGAGCCGTTGGAAGCTAAAGTTGAACGCTGGATAAACGGTAGTTTCTATACTTCGTTAATGAACAAGTATTTTGAAGTAAAATCAGAACAAGGTTGGAGAAAACTGAAAGATTCATATGTTCTGGAAAATGGTGATGATATGACTTACTATAGTGGTTATAAATTTCAATCACAGCGTAACCTATTGCCTAAATCTCCATTCAGGTGGATTAAATCAGCTAATTATCAGAAGTCAGTACAACCTTTATATGATAGTCTTGATTCCTTAAAAGAAATGATGATACATGAACTTCAACCTGAGAAATATGGAGAAAAGTTTTCTTACATAGGCATCTATATGTCATTCAGTAACCATGATGATGAATATGTAACCGTAAGGTCTGAATACTTCCATTCAGAAGATGATGTTCCCAAAGGATTTGAAGGTAAATACTATATCCGCCCCCAATATAAATTTGGACGCATAGTAAATAAGAACGGAACATATCACATAAAGGTTGAACGGTATTTCAGCCGTAAATTTGGAGAATTGCCATTGTGTGAACAAAAGAAAATTGTCTCCACTGATTTTTTATATTATATGCAATATGTTTCTGATAAACTTCGAAAAAAGAAAATTGAATATAATTCTAATTTATTGAAAAGTGATTTAGAAAGAATTTTAACTAAATGGATGAATAGCTGACAGGAAAGAAAAGGTTTTTGATGCCTTGTTTTTCATCAAATTCGAATTGCCTAATCCAATAATCAAGACATACGGGAATACGCTGACAGTGTTCCCAATAATGAAGACGAGGAAGATTTGAAAGAATCGTCATTAGCTCTTTTGGACTGGTATAACAAAAAGGATATTCAGAAGAAATGGCATTACATCTATGTAGGCACAGTATTAGCAACTAATATATGGCTTAACCTCCCCTGAAAGGGCGGTTAGGCAACAAACATAATCAGTACAGAGATGAATGAATTTATAAATAAAATAGAGGATATATTAACGCAGCTTTCTGAGCTTGAAGGAAAGTACGACTTTTCTTTGGCGGATAAATATCAGGGAGATGTTTTTCCTGCCCAAATGACGTTGGCTGTGAAGATGGAAAACCTGGTGCATCAAATAACACATGAGATGTGTTCAACAATCGCTTTCCTAAAAGAAGATATTATAGAGTTGCACCGATATATTGAGTTTAGGAAGAAATATGCAATACTATCTGAATGTGAACTGCTGTTCCTGATTGATGATATTGGTGGAAATATGAATATCAAAAAACGTATTAATGATAAAGCTATTGCGTCGAATTGGCTGGATATGAGGAAAACAATATTGAAAGACTGGAAAAGCGATTTTGGCAATGTGTCATTTGAAAAAATAAATTCTAAACTTAATGTATCCTCAATCGTCTCCAATGGGGATTGACTGCCAAACATACCTCGCCTGTAAAAGAAGCGGATAAAAGTATGGTTAAGCGGCATTCTCATGTCTGTTCGGGTCAGCGGATCGTCAGAGTGGGATTAAGACAAGTACCAGCTTATTCACATTGCAATACAGCGACAGTGCAAAGAATGCAACAGCCGACATGATATACAGCAGCGAGAGTATGCCCCAGAGCATCTTACGGGGTTCTGCTTCGACTTCTTTCCTTATGCGCTCGAACGCACCGCCTTTGCACAGGGTACGGTTGTGGACTCTCTCAATGATTACAGCTCCGCCAAGAAAGAGAACCGTATGCAGAATTTCGTGTCCGGGAAGCAAATGATAGCCGGTAAAGGAATCGGCAAAAGTTATCACTCCCCAATAAAACAGGCAGTCAAGCAATGCCACGAACAACATGGCCGCATAATCGTCCGCACCATCCTTTCCGATTACCCTGCGGCGTTTTTTGAAGAACTGTATATAGGTATATTTCCAGACATTCATATCATCCGGCATTGAAGGTTATTGTAAAGAGTCCATCCACATCTGCCGGGATGTCGGCCATACAAAAAGACAGCAAATCCCCTATATCAACCAAGACCGGCAGCATCTTTTTGCCCCACAAATACACCGACAGGAGGAAGAATGCGAAAGCCGACAGGATATACAGCAGCGAGAGTATGCCCCAGAGCATCTTCCGGGGTTCCGCTTCTACCTCCTTCCATATACGATTGAAAGCACCGCCCTTGCACATGGAACGGTTACGGATGCCCCCGATAATGAACGCCCCGCCGAGAAAAAGAATTACTTCCAGTAGTTTGTGTTCGGGAAGCAAATGATAGCCGGTAAAGGCATCGGCAAGAACTACGATTCCCAAATAAAACAGACAGTCAAGCAACACTACAAACAGCATGGCTGCAAAATCGTCCGCACCGCATTCCCCGATTACCCTGCGGCGAATCTTGAAGAACTGTATATAGGTATATTTCCAGACGTTCATATCAATTCACCAACAATACCGACTTTAAAAATGCCGTCCAGGTCAGAATGAAATAGCAAAATGCCCATAAACTTCCCCAACTTCGTCGTCTCCTGGATTTTGCCGCATACTCCTGAATCATATTTGAGAACTTTTCCTTGGCGAAATATCTCTTATATACAAAAGCAATGAATGGAGCCATTATGATGATTATACAAATCCAGGAAGTCAGCTCGTATCTTGTCGTTACCGGTATATATGCGAGCACATCAATGGACGTGTAATAATTGAGAAAATTCAGCAAAGTAAGTACATTCGCAAACAGGCATACTGAAACAACCATCACTGAATCCATCTTCCCGTTATTATCTTTTCTTTTTTGAGCGCGTCTCAGTTTGTAGAAAAAACGATATGTCCAATATACTATTTCTTTCAACATAAGCTCTAAGTTTTAGTGTCTTTCTGTTTGTTCCTTATACTTCGGAGAATCGACGGTTAAAGACTCCAATATCTTCCTTACCTTTTGCACTGCCTCTTTTCCGTCATGGAACAGGCTGCACCACACGATGACCAGTTTCCTTTCCTCTGTGAACACAAGGCATTGTTCCGGAGATTCCGGCGCCCATTTCAAGGCGTAGTATTCTTTCTTCCCAATGGCATTCAAGCAGCGATTGAAATCCGGGTTATCGGACGACAGGATGTCCACCGTTATCGGGGTATTTCCTCCCTGCAGGGAATCCGTTCCGGGCACTTCGAGGTAATGGCGGACATCGCAGTATCCGGCTCGGTCGGCCATGCGCTCCGCTTCTCCGCATCCGTTCAGGGAGGATGCCAGCTCTGCCAGGACAGGCCGTATCATGTTTTCGTGGACGTCTGCGCATTGCTCTTTGTCCGCACCGTCTGTCACCATGATGGAATCACCCGTATAAGCGTACCGTATGCTCCACAGCAGCCGGTAATCCGGCAGCCTGTTTCCGTTCCGGTCGATATAATACCATCCGTCGCTTTCCCAATAATGGTACTCTCCGCCGGAACCGGGCACCTCTTTCCGTTGGCCGGAGTCCGTCACCTTTGCCCTGCCTCCCTCAAAGGGATAGCCGAAAGCAAAACGGGGGCGGATGACCGCCTTTCCCTCTTTGTCGGCATAGCCGATGCGTCCTTTCCTGTCCACGATACGGTACAGCCCCTCACTGGGATAATCGTCGCCGTTGTCGTATTGGAAGGCCGTGTAATGCCGTGCGCAGCCGCACAGAATCATGGCGACACACAGGAATATTATGTTTCCCTTTGTTTTCAGCCCGTATTTCCGTTGTCCCTTCTCCATATACGTCAGTATAAGTTATCGGTCAGTTGTCATGCTCCAACCGGATGTACCAGTCTCCCTTAATCTGTTTGTACAGCGTGGTGTCGTTGTATGTCCTGCGGTATATCCCGTTCAAATCCCCGTGTTCCGTAACTTGATACGCGGGGTTGTTTTTCAGCCCCGGATCATACACGAAGTCCTTGCTTGTTCCGCCTATCGAGTAACCGTGCGAGAAGTACGGTATGGTGAAACTTGTGTATGTCGTGTCGTATCCGTTCCAGCCGGATTCTTTCATTGCTTCCTTCCCGAAGTAGAACACCCGCTCACAAGAGATTGCCTCCAGCAGTGAGTCCAGTGTATGCCGGTCTTCCATAGAGATGCCTCTTAGACAGGCGGTGTCCTGCATGTCGTATGGCGGATAGTAATCCCCATAGGGACAGCGGGCGATGACCTCCCGGATTCCGTCGAACGCCGTTTCGTGTGCGAGGAAGTGCCGTGTCATCTCTGCATCGGACGGCGGCATGGGAGGATTACCGCACCCTGCCATAAGTAGTACCGCCGACAACATAAAAACCGATATGTTTTTTCGTATTCTACTTTTCATCTGCATACAAAATTATAAAAACGCTTCTCATTCCTGCCGTAAAAGCCGAAAAAACTGTAATTTTACCGTCGGTGTACTATTAATGAGCATCCACTTCCACAACTATCGTGATATGACTGTCCGCTAACAACATGGCAAGCTATGTTGAGACTAATTAATTTTCAACCCTTAACTTTTCAGGAGCTTTTATTGGTATAATTAGCTTAAATCCTTTTGTTGAAGAAGCAATAACCTCCTCACAAACATAATCAATTCTACTAAAAGGATTACTGTTATTTAGATAAATGCCCCATAGTAATTTATGTTTTGCGATGTCTACAACATAAATTATTCCATCCGAGCCGTAGCTACCTTCTCCACATGCTATACAATATCCATTACAGTTTTTTGTACATATAATATCAAAATTAGAGATGTCATCTATCTCATTAAATGAAAAAAAGCTATTGATACTGCTTTCGCACAAAATACGTAGCTCAAACTTTTCTCCCACATAGTAAGAATCAATTACTAATATTTTCCCATCATCGTAAAATATTGCATTAATCAATGGGATTTGATATGTCGAAATAAAATCATTCAATGTCTTCATTGTAGTTAAATATTTTTATTTGCAAGCTAATGTAGGCTTACTCTTAAATCCTGTAGGAGAAACTACACCGCCAGCTTCTATGTTCCTTTTATCATTAAAGCGTTCTATAAACTTTTCTTTCCAAGTTTTTCCTTTTTCGGACTTAGGGAAAGGATCTGATGGATTGACTTTTATTATATCTAATCCGAATACATCCAGCCAAGTATTTACGTCTGGAACGTATCCATGCAGTGTAGGATTATTCCCTTCCTGTCCAATAGGGTCAGAAGAAATGTACATACCCATCTGCGATGAGTAGTACCTGAATTGGGTGTAGCACAGTTCTTTTTCAATATCTTCATACTGTCTCTGATGGCGGAACAGTACAAACGTGCGGTCTCCGTGGCATTTCTTCGCCTCTCCGTACCCCGCCGCGAGCAGCAGCGCCGACAGCACAAAAACCGATATGTATTTTTGTATTCTACGTTTCATCTGCATACAAAATTATAAAAACGCTTTTCATTCCTGCCGTTAAAGCCGGAAAAACTGTACAAATACAGCCGTTTTTTACCATCACTTTGCGGATATGCCGTGTCTGTCCGGCTCTGCATGGCCTGTGGTGGGTGAAACCTTTTGCAGCGGCCACCGGCCGTCGTGCCGTCGTCCGGACATGCGCTACTGTCACGCTGAAAAAAAGGACATTCCGTCCGTAGGGAAGGACTGTCTCTCAAAAAATATTTGAAACCACAAAATAAAATCGGGGTTTTTATCGTTATTAAGAAATTAAATCCATACTTTTGTATGGGATTGACTATAATAAAATGGACTATGATGGCACCAAATGGAATTGCAGGCAGTTATTTCTTATAGACGATACGGCCTGCGCTGCCATTCCTAAACGGAATGACGGAAAGGGTTTCATGCGTCCCTACATCCTGTCCCAGTCCGGTTATCCCCGACCACCGATTACCCATCATCAAAGAAACAACATTCCTCCTTGTCCGTGTGAGCAAAGCGGAAAGAAAGCCATGTCCGGCGGTATTCATTCAACGGGTTTCCCGTGTCCGAATGCCGCCGGATTTTGTTTGTACCCTGACAGAAAGGGAAGCGTGACGGAAGTAGCCGGGTATTGTCCAACGAAAAAAACAGGAAGGATATGAAAACAAAAATCATACTGGCAGGCATCCTTTTCCTGCTGAGCGGCAGCAGCTTCGCACAGCGGATTGTAGAGTACGGCGACTTGCGTACCCTTACGGATGCGGAACATGGAACGGTCGTCCATTACCTGAAAGACGGCAAGCGTCCGCTATCGGGCGAATACCGCATCCTGCGGGGACAGGACGAGGAAAGCGTACACTTCTCCAAGGGGGTCAAGCAGGGCGAGTACAGGCGTTACCGTGACGGCGTGCTGCGGGAAAAGGGCGCGTATGCCGACGGCAAGCGGCACGGCCTGTTTGTCACCTACTACCAGGACGGGAAGACCCCGCAGCGCGAGGCTCCCATGTGGCACGGGAAAATAGAGGGTACGGTACGGACTTGGTTCGCCGACGGCAAGCCCGACATGATACAGGAATACAGGGAAGGCAAGAAAAACGGCAAGGAACAGCGCTTCGCCCCCAAAACCGGCCGACTGATTTATGAAGCCGGCTATACCGATGATAAAAAAGAGGGAAAGCAATGGGAGCTTAACGAGGACACCTCCAGAGGATGGCTCAGCGAAACCGTCAGCCACTATAAGAACGGCGAGCTTGACGGTCCCTATGAATACACGGCCCACAAGCACGGCAAGCTGTATCTCCATGAGTCGGGCGCATATAAGGCGGGCTACAAGCACGGCGTGTGGAAAAAGACCGACGATGACGGCATCGTCACACAAGGTGAATACACGGACGGACGCGAGACGGGACATTGGGTGCGCTACGATAGCACGAACGGTGAAATCCTGAACGAGTGGGACAAATAGAACGGAAACATGGAAATATATCAAGCTAAACCGAGAATCAGACTCTTGCCAGCCGTCAGATACGGCAGGGAGTTCATCGAAGTCACCTTCGACCACGACGGCCTGCGCCTGCCTTTGTCGAAAGAGGAGGGCGTGCAGCTTGTCGGCGGCAAGGCTTATCTGCCCAAAGAGAGCTTCGTGCTTGCGGAGTTCTTCGACCGCTATGTGAAGATGGCGTTCATCGACTATTCCGCTATAAAGGATTGCACGGACCGGAAAGAAAAGGAGGACAATCGGCCGCCTCTGCCGGCCGGCTATCAGGAGAAGCTCCAGCAGGTGCGATACAGCAAGCATACGGTGAGGGTATATACCAGTTACTTCCGGGATTTCCAGGAACATTTCAGGGACCGGGATGTAAAGACTATCACGTCCGATGAGATAAACGGCTACCTGCTGCATCTTATCCACGAGAAGGACATATCCTCCTGCCAGCAGAACCAGCGCATCAACGCCATCAAGTTCTACTACGAGAAAGTGCTCGGTCAGGAGCGTCGGTGCTACAAGGTGAACCGTGCCAAGCGAGAGAAGACCCTGCCCGATGTGCTGAGCAAAGAAGAAATCAAGCGGATACTGGACGTGGCGGCGAAAGACCTGCGCTTCTTCTGCATCTTCTCCATCCTCTACTCCGCCGGGCTGCGCATCAGCGAACTGCTGGAACTGAAGCCGGGAGACATCAACGAGTCCCGGAATCTGATACGGGTACGGCAGGGAAAGGGCAAGAAAGACCGCTACACGCTGCTGTCGAGGCCGCTGATGAAGAAGCTGGTGGAATACAACCGGCTGTACAAGCCGAAGGTGTGGCTTTTTGAACACAGGCCGGGCGAACCCTTTACGGAAAGCATCGTGTCGAAACGGCTGAAGGCTGCCGCACGGGAGGCGGGCATCACGAAACGGATTTATCCGCACCTGCTGCGCCACACCTTTGCCACGCATCTGCTGGAACAGGGGACGGACATCAAAATCGTAAAGGAACTGATGGGTCATAAGAACATCAAGACGACGGAAGTGTATGTCCACATCGCCGACACCTATAAGAGCAGAATCAAAAGCCCGTTGGACGACCTGTTGATGGAGGAAGACGAGGTTTGATACTTAAAGAAAATAACAGCGGATTTCGCTGATAGTATAATGTTAGCAGTTTAGAATTAAATATTATGGATAAAGAGCAATTCAAATCAATAGTTCATCCAATAATGAAAGCGAATAGCTTTCGTAGGAAAGGAAATTCGTGGTATAAGACTACTGCCGAATGTATAGTCGTATTCAATCTCCAACACTCTTTGTATGGAAAGATGTTTTATATAAACTTGGCGGCTTTATTACGTAAGGGAGATGATTTATTATTTCCTAAAGAATATCAATGTGATATTAGAATGCGCTTCCCAATAATGGAAATTGAAGGATATTCCACACAAATGATATTAGATTTAGAATCGACTATTGATGAACAGTTGCGTTCACGGTTAATTGAAAATATCATAAATATTTCAATACCCATTTTGCAAAAATTAGAATCAATAGATGGAATAATTGAGCTATATGGAGAAAAACCGGAACTTAATAATACTTATCCCTTTAGTTCAATTCTGTATAGAAAAGAAATGAATAATAAGTTAAAGACTATTTAGAAAATAAACTGCTAACAACAGCAAACCGACTAAAAGCGGAACGCTGCCAAACATTAGCCACTCAAAAAAAAGAATAAGTATGTATTCAGCAGAATGGAATCAAGTCGTAAAGGATTATGAGGCATATAAAGAAAGCCTTTCAGTATTTAGAAAACATAATAACAAGACAAAAGACCTTTCAAAAGCTTTGCATAGTGGTAACATTAATTGCTATTATGCTTTAGAAGTTCTGAGGTATATGCCGAATGAAACATGTATTTTACTTTTAGAAGATTTGTTTTACGTCTTAATAAATAGTAATGATAGCTACTCATTTTATGCTAAATCTATAATTCTTAGGCTTATTGATGAAAAACTGGTGGAAACAATTGCAGATTTAGCCAATAAATATTCACAAAATACGACAGATAGTGAAGATATAAAGAATATTGCCCAGCTATTATTTGAGTGCAAAAATAAAAACAGATTATATAAAGAAACTTATGTTATTTTTTCAAAAAAACATCTTCCTTTTTTGATGACAGAAGATTTCTTTGATGATGAAGAATATAAGTATTTATAAATACATAACTTAGTGGCTAACAAGTGGCTTAACCTCCCCTGAAAAGGTCGGTTAGCCGCCAAACATTAGTCGCAATTAATTAAAAACAAAAGAATATGAGCAAGAAGAATATTACTTATTTCGGTGAAGTAGATAATGAAGTAGATAATAAGGAAGAGGACTATTTTGAAGGTCATGTAATGATTTGTAACAAGGATGTCGAATTGTATTTGGACTTCTGTGCTTATGAAGGCAATCCCAATGATTGGTCGGCAGAGCTGGAAGGCTATCTTTCCAACCTTTTTAAATACAAGACAGAAATAGATAAATCCATATTAAAGGATTATGAAGATGGTGGCACAACGAATGAATATGTCCGTTGGCATCTTGATGAATGGGAAGCTATTGATGACTTGTTACCAAATGCCGATTCGACAAAAACAAAGGAAGAACAGTTTCTATCCTTGCTGATTCAGAGAGTAGAAACTATTACTTTTTATCCCGGTGATAATCACTATGCTGTTTGGGATTACATGATTGATAGTGAAAATTCAGATGAAATAGTCGTAGTACATACTGACAATAAAGGAAAAATATTAGATATTACTTGGGAAAGTTAAATATGCGACTAACAAGCACCTGTGCCACCTAACGGCGGCAAGCTGCAACCCATTATGCGCCCAAGATATAATATTAAAAATAATAAGAACATGAAAGAAGAAAATTATCCAATTGGAGCTTTTGTAGCCTTTGTGCTATTATCACAAGATGAATGGGATGTTAAAAAACTCATCAACGACTGTAAGGCAGATTGGGACATAGAAATTCCATATGACGACAATGAAGAAGCATTGGTAGCTGTTATGGGTGATATTACACTTGCGGTAGCCATTATGCATGGACCTGTTCCTAATCAGGAGGCAGAACATTATGCAAGAGCAAATTACCTGTGGAAAGATGCAGTGAAAGTGACTAAAGGCCACAAGGCACATCTTATGGTTTCTGTATTAGGAAAAGATGCCAATCTATTGGAACGAGGGAAACTATTTACAAAAGTCGTTTCTTCATGCCTTAAACAAGAAAGAGCTATTGCTGTCTATACCGATGGAGCCGTGTTCCATCCCCAGTTTTATTGTGATATTGCATCTGTCATGCAGCAAGATGATGAAGCGTTGCCTATATTGGATTGGGTGTGGTTTGGCATATATCGCACCGAAGAATGTGCAGGTATATATACCTACGGAATGAGAAAATTTGGTAAAGAAGAAATGGAGGTCTATGCTGCCAATGCCGACCTGAATGATGTCCGCGATTTTCTGCTTGATATAGTTACATATGTTTTAGACTGCGATGTAACTTTGAATGATGGCGAAACCATCGGGTTTTCAGAAGAACAAAAGCTCAGGATTACCCTTAGTGATGCGGTTGCATTGGATGGCAAGAGCTTGAAAATTGAATATCCACAAGATGAAGGCGCATAACAAACGGCTAAATCGCCCTTGAAATGGCGATTATCCGTCAAACATTAGCTACCTATAAATAAAATAAATATGAAAGAGTTAGATAAGAGAATTTGTTCAGCATGTGGACAAGAATATAAATTGACTGATAAACAAAAAAATGAAGTTATAGCTGCTGCAAAGCGACACACGCCTAATTTCATTTTGAACTGCCCGTTATGCCATAGTCTTGATTTTGTTCATCCAGCAGAAATGTTAGGCATCGAAGAGCCACATCAAGAAATAGAACAAACGGACAGTCGCCTTTTTTGTTGCCCCGTAGAAGGCTGTATAGGTTTCGTAGAAGAAGATGAAGATGTGAAAGGACTTTATGGGTGTAGTGAATGTGGAACAGAATGGAAAAGTATAAATGCCATTTATAGGGATATAGAGAAGATAATATCGAAATATCCTTACAGAGAAGAGGTATATAAAAAGTCTGGTAATGCTTTTAAGTCTGTTCCATTTGATAAAATCCCTAAAGGTTATTATTCAAAAGTACAGAAAGAAGATGAATAGGTAGCTAACATACACCTTAATCGCCCATAAAGGTTGATTAGCTGCCAAACATTATTCACTCTAAAAGCAAAAAATATGGATAAGCAGGAACTATATATATGGTTTTATACACCAGCAAGAATTGAAGAGTTTAAGTTGCTTCCTTTATATGAGGATTATTGGCTTTCAGATAAGTACTGTCCTAAAAAACAAGTACCTATTTTAGGGGATTGGGTAATGTATTATCCTCCTAAAGATGGATTTCCATCATATGATGAACGATTTAAAATGCCTGAAATCTTGTATTTGCATATCAAATCAAAAGTGCAGCCATCGTTTGATTGGTTTCCACAAAATTATAACTTAAAAATAGTGTCTGAAAGTTTTTTAAACTTTATGATTAGCAATCAACTTTATGACCGATTTGAAGCAACTGAATTAAGAGTATTCGGGACAGATGGGAAAGAATTTATTGAAAAAAAATATTTTGTAATAAGGATTTGTGAGTTTGATGATAATAAATTCGATTTTCATATAGAAAATAAAAAAAGAGCAATAGGATGTAATAAGTACAACAATTTTCTTTATCCTGATATGCAATTAAAGAATTATAATGGCAAACAAAATATATTTTTTCTTGACGAATTTTGTTATCAAAATAGTATAATATTAACAGCAGATGGGAAAGACTATGTGATGCAAAATTTCAATCTTCCTGAATTATATAAATTAGAGGATTACAGATTTGTTTGGAACAATCGATACAATATAGAACAACTACCGGATATGGTAAAATGAGTGAATAACAAGCGGCTTAACCTCCCCTAAAAGGGTCGGTTAGCCACCGAGCATTAGCAACCGAGAAATAAAAATGAAAAAGGAACTTATAGAACGATTGAGAGAATTTCTAACGGCACATGATATGATTGGGACACCAGCATCTGATGACCAGATATTATGCGCGGAACAAGAATTAGGTGTAAAATTTAGTTCTGACTATATAGACTTTATCAAGAGTTTCGGAACAGCCTACGCAGGAATGATGATTAATGCTTTAGACGGCAATGAAAATGTGGTCGATGAAACTAAATCATTAAGAGAAGTTCATCCTGAAGTTACAGACACTTATGTGATTTCAGATGATGGTTCCGGCAATCCCATAATGATAAATTCTAAAGGGGAGATTGAAATATACTATCATGATAGTGACGCCGAAAGAGAAATCATCGCTTTATCGTTAGAACAATATATAGAAGATAATTTTCATGAATGGTAAAAGCGGTTGCTAACAAGCAGATGAAACTTTTAAGGTAAGGTGGTTTATCCGCCGAACATTACCTGCTAATAATTAAAATAAGGATGAAAGATATTATTGAATTGTTACAAAAAGAACGAATAAAAACTGTTGATGCTTTGAAACATGGCAATCAACAGGAACTTCCCTATCTTCAGCAAATAGATAAGGCTTTAGGTTGGTTGAAACTGATTGAAGAAAAAGGGCTGGAAAACGTAGGATACTATAACATACACAGTCTGCCGAATTTACCACCAGAAAGTGCTGGAATTTATAATTATTATCACTTGATGATGGATTATGAAGACCCAAGCGTTGAAAATTGGAGGGAATATAAACCGGACGGTCAGCCGTTACTATTAACGTTTGACGATATTGTAATAACTCGGAAAAGCAGGTAACACGCACCTCAATCGTCACAAATGGCGATTAGTAGCTAAACATTATTGACAAAAAGAAATTCAAATGAAGAAAATAATAGAAATAGAAGGACTTGAGGTTCAAACTATAGCCGACTGTTACAGGATATTCAGAGACATACTCAAATTTCCTGATTACTTTTCAAACAATCTAAATTCATTTGAGGAATGTATCAGTGATTTGTCTTGGTTTACCGAGATGCCTGATTTTGAATTAGTGATTTATCATTCTAATTGCTTTATGCAAAAAGAACCTTTGGAAAGAAAGGAGGTTTTGGATATTTTGCAAAAGGTAGATTTGAATTATTATGACAGGAATGCTAAACAAAAGTTTGTCGTGATATTAAAATAACAATTTATCAATGTCGATAACATGCACCTCAATCGCCTCTAATGGCGATTAGCTGCCAAACATTAGTTTGATTTTTAATATGAAAGCAGAAGAATTACGAATAGCAATAAGAAATGTATTAGAACAAGGGTTTATTTCAACTTTATCCAAATATGGATACAGATGGAACAAATCTAAGATGTGTTTTCATCGTAAAGTAGGAGATTTCAAGCAAACGATTCTTATCAATTCCTCCGTTAATCCTCGATTCACTAATGGCATAGGCTATATAAGTATTCATTTATTCTATAATTCGCCAAAAATTGAAAAGATGGCTTCTGTTCTGATAGATGCCAAAACAGATTTTGAGAAGGTTGGAATTGTTCTCAATATTAATTCAGGTTTTATTTCTGGAAAAGGGGCTGTATCGTTTGACTTGTTATCATTAGATGATCTTTTAAATGTATTTAATCTTGACAATATGCCATTCAAGGAAATATTAAGTTTCCTTAATGAAAGAACAACAATCCAGGATATACTTATGGATTTTGAGAATAATAAAGATTATATTTGGTGGAATTCTAAAGATCATTCTATCCTTATGATAATTACGATGTATTATATCACTGGTAATGAGAAAAAAGCTAAAGAACTTGCTATATCTTATTATCAAAATGATAAATGTGGAAGATGGTATAAGAATGTATTACGATATTTCGAAGAATCAAATAAATTTTCAAACTAACAAACAGCAAACCGACTGAAGCTGAACGCTGTCAAACATTAGTAGTGCAATAGTGAGAAGATGGAATTATTAAATGAAAAGATAAGAAATGACGGATTTTATTCAGTTGGATTTAATCCTGTAGTTAAACAATACATAATGATAGTCACTATCTGTCATTGGTTTTGGTTTGAACGATATTATCTTATCAGTAAAGAAGAATATGAATGGTTTGATAGTGCGATTCAAAAACTGGATGATTTAGCCAATGAATGCTATAGACAAGGAATTGAACATCCTCGATTCTATTGCTCTGAATTAAAATGCGAGAACACACTAAAACAAGAGATGAATCTAAGAAGCGCGACTAACAAACAGCAAACCGACTGAGTAAGCGGAACGCTGCCAAACATTATAATTAGAAAAAATGAAGAAAAAAAGAAATATAGTAATTGTAGATTACCAGCACGAAGGTTTTCCTGCTGGTAAAGATGTGTTTTATTTATGTTTAAATTGTAGGTCGATTATACAATCAGTTCCTGACACATATTCTACTTGTAAATGTGGAAATGTCTTCGTGGATGTAGATTCGAGTAGAGGTGGGGCAAATGATGTTTCTAACCTATTAATATTAAAGATAGAATGAATGTTGGTAACATGCACCTCATTCGCCAGAAATGGTGATTAGCTGCCAAACATTATCTGCTATATAGTCTAAAAAAGAATGTATTAGAATGAAAATCGTACTGACAATATTGATGAGTATGTTTCTTTTTTCTGTCCCTTTTATATCTTCGCATATTGAGACAAATAACAATCTGCATTTAAGTATCGTTTGTGGCTCAAACAAGAATGGTTATATTGATATTGACAGAGGCAATCAAAAGGTAAAATATTATTTCCCTTATAGATTTGGCAAGGGCGGTAAGGGAATGACCGACTTAAGTAATGTTGTGTTTAGTTACAGGAAAGAAACTTTAATGATGGTTTATAAAACAACCTCAGAAACTATTTTCAAGATTAAATGTAATAGAGGTGAATTTGAGGTAATTAATTCATTTTTGAGAACTATAAATAAGCAGATAATAGACAGCAAACCGACTGAATAAGCGGAACGCTGCCGAACATAACCCTTTAAAATTATACGAATATGGCACTTTTCAAGAATGCAGCTACCGAATGGGAGAAAACCATGACGGAGAAAGACCTTGACCAGATGGAGGCCCAGGGTCTTGACGTGAGTAAATACCGCGAGAAACTTGCGGCCCGACGCGCAAGGGAGGCCGAAGAAGCCAAGCGCGACAGGGAACTGTACAAGAATCCGACACAGCTTGACAGGCTGAAACCATACATGCCGACACCGCGCAGTACGGAAACCGAGCTCTTCAAGAAACTGGCAGGCAAGGCCCCGTGGCTGGGCAAAGGCAAATGGCTGAGAAAGTTCACGGAAGGACAGATTGTATATGCCGGAATCATCAGCGCACCGGCAGAGGCATGGAAAGGCGTGAAGCATGAAAACGATTCTTTCTATGCCGTAGGCATCTACGCTTTGGACAAGGCGCACATGTACGATACGGAATGGCTGCAAAGAGTGATGAAAAACCTGCGCAACATGTGCGAAGGACGGCAGCCTGTGGCACCGGGATGCGAAGGCGTGGTGGATTTAGCGAAGTATGAGGACTGCTGGTCCACCGTAACCCTGAACGGAGAACCGGTGGAGGGTGCGGACGTTCAAGTACAGAAACTCGTACTGGACTATAAACGCCTGCCTAAAGGCTATCTGCCATCCGACGGCATTGTGCCTCATTTTTATTGGGAAGGAACCATCCGACTGATACCGGCTGAATTGTATAACTAAAACCGTCTGATGTATGATTATAGCCGTTATATCCGTCATCGTGGTTCTGTTCATCATCATCTTATGGGCAGTATTCACCAACAACAGCCTTATTGCGAAGAAGAACCGTGTCAAGCAATGCAAGAGCGGCATCTGCGTGGCCCTGAAGCAAAGGAACGACCTGATTCCCAATCTTGTCGCCTCCGTCAAGGCATATATGGGGCATGAGAACGAGATACTTACCCGCATCGCTGAATTGCGTTCCAAGGTTTCCAACGCGTCCGAATCGGAACAGATCAAGGGAGGAACGGAGATTTCTTCCCTGCTGGGGAAGCTGAACGTGGCGGTGGAGAACTACCCGGAGCTGAAAGCCAACGAACAGTTCCACCACCTCCAGTGCCAGATTGCGGAAATGGAGAACGAGATCCAGGCCATCCGCCGCACCTACAATGCGGCCGTGACCGACTACAACAACGCCATCGAAATGTTTCCGTCCTCGATAATCGCATCGTGGCGCAGGCATGAGCAACAGGAACTTGTCGAGTTTCCGGAAACCGAGATGGCTGCGGTGAATGTAAAGGAACTGTTTAAATAGCGGAAAGTATGGAACAGAACCCCATAGACTTCAAGGCCCTGTCGCGGCATTTGCGGAAAGGGCTGTCCCGTGTCCGCCGGTTGCGGCGGGTGGTGCGGTGTCTGACCGTCATTGTCTATACCGCCACCCTGTGCTGGTTTGCCTTCTGTCTTTTCGGGAGCCTGCTGTTCAACTACGAGACGGCAGACTACGAAACCTCAATGAACAACTGGAAGTACATCATGTTCGGCTTCATCGCGTTCTACATCTTCCATTACGCTTTTATGAAAAGCTTCAACGCCCTGAACCGCCAGGAAAACGGACTGATGGCCGGCATCCTTGCCGCCCTGTTCCCCTCGGCCCGGTACGCGCCGACCGCGAGGCTGGACCTGAAAGCCTTGGAAAACAGCCGGCTGTTCGCCACTCCGGGTTCGGACGTTCCGATCAGCTCGACCTGCTACGGCTATGTGGAAGTCCCGTCGGGCGACCGTTGCATTACCGTGGCCGATGTGGGCATCACGTCCTCGAACAAGAAGGACTTCTCCTTCTTCAACTTCCTTGAGGTGCCGTACCAGTATTTCATCCGCCCCATCTTCGGCAGCCGGATCGAGAGCACCATGCACAGCTTCCGGGGCATGTTCGGGTGCTGTGCGCTCCGCCGCACCTTCCGGGGGTATGTGATGCTGCTGCCCGACCATCTGGAGGGCAAAGTCGGGTATCTCGCCCAGACGGTGCAGGGCTTCAAGGACAAATACAGCGCGAAGTTCGTGCATCTGGAAGACCCGGAATTTGAAAGGCTGTTCGTGGTCTATGCGGATGACGAGGTGGAAGCCCGCATGATACTCACCCCGGCGATGATGAGGAAACTGACGGAACTGCGGAAGTCGTTCGACCGCGACCTGATGCTCTCGTTCAACGGCAACATGCTCTATTACGCCTCGGAAACGCCGGACGGATTCCTGCGTCCCGGACGGAAGTCACTGGACGACGAGCGCCTGCTGGAGCAGCTGTATAAAGAGATAGATTTTTGTCGTACAGTAGAAGAAGAAATAAACGACAATCACATTGGCAACAAATAAAAGGAATTCTGACAGTATCGCTGGCAAACGGTTCCACCATCAGGTTCGACCTGGACTTCTTTGACGGACTGCCCCAACTCAAAGAGTCTGTCGCCCTGTTGAAGAAACAAACAGATGGCAGGATATGGAACGGCTTGACAGGATGATGGGATTATCCGAACAAATATCAATTACTTAAAATAGGGATTATGAAGAAAATGAAAAATGAAGCTCTCAAACGAAGGGAGAAAACACTAAAAGTGGTCAATGCCCTTGGTATCGACCACTGCGAGGGATTGCCCTTGATTGGTGAGGAGCGGCTATGCAAGACACAAGAGCAGGTATGCAAGCGTTTTCTCGCCAGCTTTTTCAGCGCCATGCTTGCCTGTGACTACAACAGCGACCGGGAATTTTTTGAAAACGAAGGAAGGAAAATGATCTGTTCCTTTCTTGAACAGTTCGATGTCAAGAACGAACTGTATCCTGACGAATTGAAAATCATAACGGGCGATTGCGACGAACGGTTGAGTGTCAATGTGAGCTGGAATGCAGAATCCTGTTATGCCCTGATGTGGGCACTCGGTCTTATTTCTTCCGAAGAGATGGAGAAGCCGAGCAACGGATGCGACACACGCATAATGGTCAAGTTCACCAAACAGTACGGGACCTTTGATGAAATCATGTCGGCCTGTAAGATGCGCTCTGAGACGGAAGTTCTGGACATGTTCGACCTATACTACAATTATCACTGGGCTTGTGTCGATCACCGTATTAATCCCGAAACCGAATGTGGGGAACTGGACGAGGAAGTTGTCATGGAACGCAGAAAGGCACTGGAATGGCTTGTCTCCGAAGAAGAGGACTGGAACGAAATCTCACTTGACACCTGACGGACGGATGAAACCATCAGGTTGGAGTCCACCTTTCTGGGGCAATCATTAGGCAATTCGGAAGGACTGGCACATGACATGCACATCATCCTCTCAAGGCCGATTATCCACCAAACATGCCCTAAAATATCAGAGATATGGGACTTTGATTCAACATTCGCACTGAATTGAGGAAAAATGCCGTTACGCAGCCATCTTTTAACCTTCATTTCTGCTGCCGAGCGGAAAAATTCTATACCTTTGTATTGGGACAGTTATATCATAATGGACTATGACGGCACAAAATGGAACAGCAGGCAGTTATTTCTTATAGATAGCACAGCCTGTGCTGCCATTCCTGAAGGGGATGACGGAAAGGGGTTCATGCGTTCCTACATCCTGTTCCAGTCCGGTTATCCCCGACCTCCGATTGCTCATTATCAAAGACACAGCATCCCTCCTTGTTCACTTGGACAAAGCGGAAAGAAAGCCATGTCCGGCGGTATTCACTCAACGGGTTTCCCGTGTCCGAATGCCGCCGTTTTTTGTACCTTCTATCAAAGGCACATCATTCATTCCGATAATTGTATCATCTTAAAATACTGGTTACTATGACAAAGACGATTATTCTGCTCATTATCGCATTCGTAGCATTGATGGTGTTCAACTTTCTGGTGAAAGCGTTGTGGCGCGTCAGGAAAGACGGCTGGGGCGCATTCTGGGGCAAGCTGAAAAGTGCCGGTCAAGGGCCGCGCGTGGATGCGGACGCGCATTATACAGAGGAGGAACTGAGAAAGTTCAGCCTTGGCAACCTCTATGTGTACCAGCAGCAAGGAACGCTCAACACGACCTTTGCCACAGGCGTATTGAACAATGTGCGTGAGACCATCCTGTACAGCTATTTCAGCATCAAGGACCATACGAGTGCAGTGGAAACCCTGCAATGGCTGGCGTCCGCTCCCTCTCAAACGGCTTTCCACTATGTTTATGAAGCTTTCCTGCAAGGCAAGGAAGGAAAGAAATGGCTACGGGCACATGAGGAACTGAAAGACCATTCGGATTTTGTGGCCGACTGCGTGGAAAAGCTGGAGAACCTGCAAAACAATTTCGAATACCTCGTTTCCGAGGGCATCGTCGCCTCACAGGAGGACATGGGCCGTATCGGTGTACTGGCGTGGGACGCCGGCCGTCTGAACTTCATTGCCCGCCTTTGCCATGAACAAGGCTTTATCGACAAGGACCTGTGCCTGCAGTGCGTGGATGTGGCGTATGAAATGACAAAGGATGCCTATACAGGCTGGAAAGACTACGCGTACAGCTATGTGCTGGGACGTACCCTTTCTATGGGCAGCGCGAACATGTCGGGTCTGGCGAAAGAACTGCTTGAAAAGCCTGAAAGCCCGTGGAGCTATGTGAAATGGTAGCCTCCTTTTCTTGAACCATAAAACAGAATGTGTATGAAAACCATTTCTATCCTGATACTGTTCCTGGCCGCCGGTCTTCATGCAGGGGCGCAGCTTAACATCGTCCCCAAGAACGACGAGCTAAAGGAATACACCGTGCAGAACGCGCAGCCCTACGACAGCCTGACGAACGTGGACGAGCGAAGTTTTGCCGCCCTGCCCGGACAGACCCTCTACATGCACGGGGCAAGGAATGACAGCCAGGGCTATTACGACACTTTCTTCACGGGCAACTTCCTTGCCGGGAGCGAGAGACAGATATACAAGGATGACGGACGGGGCAATACCCCTGCCGAAGCGGTGGTGGGAAAGTATTACGAGGTGTTGAAGGTCTGGACAAGGAGGGATTATCTCACAGCCGGCTGTTGCCTGCTGCTGCGTGAAAAGGAAAGCGGCGACGAGGTATATTTCAACCCCTATTTGCAGCCCCGGAGCATGACCTGCCTGGGTTACTACGAAAAGCTGAAACGCTATATCGGGCAAGTGTTCTTCTCGCTTGCCAAGCGCGTTGAGACCGAGGACGGGCAAATCATCACGCCCCCCGAAGGGGCAGAATACCGCTGCGTGGATGTCGGCCTGAAGATGAACAGCGACGGCGCATTCCTTCTCATGGAGGGCAAGGACGGGGTTCGCGTGGAAGCCTTTTCCATAGGTGGCGACGAGGTATATGAGTTTGTGAGTGCCGCCCGTATCGCCTCACTGACGGAACGTTACGGCGAGAAATACGGTAGGCAGGTGGCATTCCGCAAGGTGGACACGGGCATGACACGCGAGATGGTCATTGCCGCATGGGGCGAACCCTACCACAAGTCAGAAAATAAGATGGAAGGCAAAACGCTCGAAAGCTGGTTCTTTTCCGATGACCGCTATGTGGGATTGCTTGACGGCAAGGTGTATGACGTGCGAATTTATTAGGACATGGAAATATACCAGGCAAAAACCGGATGGAATTTTGAAGGCGGGTTAGCTGCCGAACATTATAAACTTAAATAGCAAAGATTATGGACAATAAAGATATTTTGAATCAATTTGGAGAAATGCTAATGAGTGATGTTAGAACTCAAACAATAAAGCAGTTAGATAAGATTTTCTCTGGGGAGCTTAAATCAGAAAAGGCTCAAAAGTTACATGCAAAATTAAGTCATTTCTCTCCACAAGATATGGAAGTAATAAGAGAAATAACTACTGAAGCCATTGATAGATCACTATTCAAAGTGATGTTTATGTTTGAGTCTTCTGGGGATTTCATCATAGGTGCAGTAAATGAAGATGAAATAGTTGATTTGAACGATATAAGTGATGGTTTAGGTGGAGAGTATTTTGAATGGGTCGAAAAATATAGTAAGCCAAATGGCAATGATGATGAATGAAGTTTATAACAAGCGGCTGAACATCCCTGAAAAGGTCGGTTAGCCACCGAACATTGATTAGGACAAAAAATGATAATAGGAAATCCATATAAAATTGTTTTTTGATTGACATCATTCCAACATAAACTTGAAAATCATGATTGAAAAATTGAATAAAAACAGAATAACAACCGATTGGCTAAATTTATTTCCCAATTTCGTCAAGTATAAGCCAATGCACTTAATACGCAGAAATGGTGCTTTTCTATGTGGTATATACTTGCAGACACATTCAGGAAATTGGGATTATGAGATGATTTTTCATATTCATAATTTAATGGTTGATTTTCCTGTTATTTCATTAGGTTCAAATACATTTCTGTTGAATCACAAAGGGGCAAGAGATGGTGTAACTTCTTTGCAGCATAAAGAAGGTTTTAGGAATTATGCGGAGCGATTGAAGCAGCAGATTCCTTTACTCCAAAAAGATGTTATCAGTTGCAATGAACTTGTTGCTTATATAAAAAGAACAGTTGATAACTCAATCGGTTATCCTGCAGAGTCATTGCGTGATATTGTACTTGCTCTATTCAAGTGTGGAAAGGACACAGAAGCAGAACAAGAAATTGCAAATGCAAAAAGAATCATATCTCAGTGGGATGATGCTGCCACACAACGTTTTGGTGGTGTGATTGGTTGGGAAAAACAAGTTAGGGAATTAATGAACATGGATGTGTTAAATGCTACATTAGAAAATCAATTACAGAAATTCAAATTGGATAAATTAACTGATTTTCAACTTGTATCTTGAATTTGTTGGTTCCTATTATCAAAGAATAATCAATAACAAACAGCAAACCGTCTGAATAAGCGGAACGCTATAAAACATTATGTGTAACTAAAAAGCAATGTAAATATGAAAACAGAAAAAATAAGTGATGTCCTGCAAGGAATGGATGTCAATACAGAGGATGCGATTGTAGCTTTATCAGATAAGGTTTGGGAGATAGGCGAATTGAGTGAAATTAAAAAACAAGTGTCTGACACTGTATTTACATTTCACATAGTAGCCAATGTTATAGGTATCTGTAAAGGTGATGGGTGGCAAGCAATCATAGAAGAAAATACAAAATTGCTACCTTACATATCTCATGCAATGTATGAAATTGGACTGGACAAAATTGGCGAAGCGACAGAGAATATCGAACAAATTTTCCCTCTCAATATAGATGTCTTTGCTCTTGACGAAGACCGACTATGTGAAGTTGTAAATTTCGTGCGTGGAAGCAGAGAAGGTAAGTATTTTACCATAACAATGGAAGAACTAAAAGGTTACACTTCAGAAGAAAGGAAACAAATAACAGCAAAATATTCAGAAGTATGTGAAAAATTAGAAGATGCTACTGAAAATATGTGGGGGTATAATAGTCCTGACAATGCTGGCTGGGGAGTAGTAAGTCGATATTTGGAAAAGCACATGCAGGACAACTTTTGGAAGTAAATGCCCATAACACGCACCTTCAAACGGAGATTAGATGTCAAACATTAGTCACTAAATAAAAAAATAATATGAATAGTGATTTATTATTTTACTTATTCAATGATTTTATTGGCGGGGCTGATGATGATAATCTGTCAATGAAGTATCTGAATTTGGATTTGAATGATAGTTGTTCATTACGAAAATTTATTTGTGATGAAATTAAACCATTTTTTGAGGCGCATTTCTCTTTAGCTCAAAAAGAAGAACTGTATGCGTTTTTGTTAAAATTAGAAAGTGGTGAAATTAAATTGGACGTAAATGAATTTGAAAACCAATTATTTCCATTTAACACACCAAATAATCTACATGGTTTTTATAAAATCATTAGGAATGTTTTGTATGAATAAAATTAGATAACTAACACACGGCTAAATCGTCCTTGAAATGGCGATTATCTGCCGAACATTAGTCACCTCAAATTAAAAGGAAATGAACAAATTAAAAATAATAGGTAATCCTACAATTTTTGGAGATTTGGATTTCTTGGAAAATTTCAGATTCCCCAATAAGCGCAAATTTCCGATCTCATATAAGAAATTTGTTAAAGAATATGGATATGGGAGAGCATTAGGAGGATGGTTTATCTATATTCCAATGGGGAATTATGGTGATTCTTGGTTAGAACAAAATCCACTCTTCAAAGAAAGATTTGAATATGTTTTGGATTGGGATGAAGAAATTGTGGATATGATACTTGAACCTGATGGCTCTCGAGAATTAATGCAAAAATGTGAACCTTTTGCCAAAAGTGAGGATGGTTCATATCTGTTTTGGGATATTGAAAGCCAGCCTATTGAAGAAGAATTTGATATATATCTGACTGATTTTTCAGGTTTAGGAGTTCGTAAGGTTGCTACATCCATAGATGAATTATTTGACAAGATGACTGATAAAAATCTATTCAAAGAGGTGGAACCCTTATATCGCCAAGAGCCATATCCTGCAATTTTTGAATGTATAGAGGAACTTTATTATGAAAAATAGGTGACTAACAAGCGGCAGAGCATTCCTGTAAAGGCCCGTTAGTCGCCCAACATTAGCTGTAGAGGAAGAACACATGAAAAGATGGAGTAAACTGCAAAAGGAACTATATCTGATAATTGATCCTAAGATTGATTTCCAGATACATTGTGCTGTATATCCTATGAGGAGCGACAGGGCAACAAGTTTCTGCCCTCGATATTGGATAACCATAGGGAAAGAAATCATATTTGATTATCCAAAAGACTTTGTTGATAAGGATGGTCATGTATCGCATCATCATGCACATATACCTCAAATAGCAGATTACCCATATTATTGTGATATATCTTTTATTTCAAACTTGATAAGGGAATACATAGATACCCCAGTTTCAGATATATTAACTCGCAGATTTGAAGACGATTATTGGGGATTGACAGATATATTTCGGGCGGCAGACAAACGCATAGGGCAACGGAGACTGGAAATATTGCGAGACAGTATTAAAAACCAAGCCGCTCAAAAAATATTAGAATTAAGAGTAAACAAACAGAAAACCAGCTGAATAAAGCGGCAAGCTGCCGAACACATCAGTTACGAACGAAAAATTAGAGTCATGGAAAAGGAAATTGTAAATCGGATTAAACAATTAGGCGATAATGTTGTCAATGTAAAAGGAGCGTCTTCACAAGAAGACTTGCGTACCATGTACTGACAAATTTCAAATAAGTTATAACAAGCGGCCGAACATCCCCATAAAGGATTGCCAGCCACCAAAATAAGTCATTAATAGCATAACTAACAATATAACGAATATGGGACTTGGATTCAACATTCGCACAAGGATCAGGAATATCGGAGCATTCAAGCGCACCGTGGAAAAACTGGCCGCTGAATCCGGCTATCATGCAGAGCATGACGAATCAGCAACGAGGGTAAGTTTTTGCAAACTGGGCGACCTGTTCCTGAACTATCAACATGAGGGAAAAGAAAATACGGAAGACACTGTTTCCGTAACCGGAGAATGCCAGACCAACCTGCTTGGTCCCGGCTTCCACAAGGCAGCCATAGCGTTCATTGACCGGCTTCAACAGGCTGCAGACACCCGCTTCGAGGTGGAAGATGAAACGGAGTATTACACGGAAAGGGACTTTGAGGCCATGAAAAAGAACCATTTCCACAAGTGGCTGGCCAAACTGTTTGAAGTCATCCATGAGCAGGAAACAAAAGGCGACAAGTCATTATGCATGTGCTGGGACCTCTATAATAGCTATTATCCTGCATCGGAGGATGGTGTCGTCATCTCTCCATTCGGCTCTTTCCGTCTTGACGATGTAATCAGCCGTATAGAGAAAGAAGGTATCGAACCTTTTGCCAATGAGCTTTTCATCTGGAACAATCCGGAGCAGGACGCACATTTCCACCGGGGACTGGCACTCAACGCGCTATGGGAGGACTGCTATTTCATGCCCTCGGAGAGAAGCGAAGAAGACGCCCGGATAAACGGATACATCATCAGCGAACTGGAAACGGCGGCCTCGCTCGACCCGTCTCTCCCTTTCCCAAAAAAGGAATACGAGGAACTGTGCCGACTTCATGGATGCACGCCCATTCCAACGGAGGGAATGCCGGCCTACGAAACCGAGTTTGCCATCGGCTACAGGCGCGGGACTGTCAAATACAAGGTCGGAAGCATCAGTTTCAGTCTGCCGGGCAGCTATCTCAGAGATACGGACGAAGGCACCCTTGTCTATTATGACGGGCTCGAAGAAAACTGGCACACGGTCAGATGCACGGGATATTCGGCGAAGAAAGAACCTAAGTTTCTCGACATGGACGAGGAAATAATTGAAGAAGGGACATTTGACGGCGGGAAATACCGTCTCTATGACATGGGTGAAGACCGGGATTCGGAAGAGGAAGAACCTTATTATGGCTACAGCTGCCACGCGCTTTGCCAGGACCAGTACACCCTCTTCACATTCTGCGCTCCCCGGGCGGAGGAAGTGAAAAGACTGGCGCAGGAAGTCATTTCAAGCCTGGCTGCGGAACAGCCTGTTGAACCTGAAAGAAAGAAAATCATCTATAACAACGAGACCATGAACGACGAACTGACCAAACAAATTGCTGAATGGCATGAAGCCGACAAGCATCAGGAAATTATCGACGCGCTGGAACAGATTCCGGCAGCCGAAAGGGATTATGAGACAACAGGTATTCTTGCAAGGGCATACAACAACATCGGGAAATATGCCAAGGCCGCAGAACTGCTTGAGTCCGTCAGGGAGGAAGGTGAAGAGGACGAGCGGTGGAATTTCAGAATGGGATATGCCCAGTATGGTCTGGACAATTACCGGGACGCACTGCGCTACTTCACCAAAGCCAGGGAGCTTGACCCGGAGGATGAAGACACGCAGACTCTCATCCGCCAGTGCAATATCTCCATGCCATTGTCCCGACGGGTGGAAGAGTTCTGGGACTGGTTCGTAGAAAACGAAGAAAAACTGTCGGACATGATGCACCCGAAATCCAAGGAGGAAGCGGACGCCTTCACGAAGTTTGTCAACGAGGGCACCGGCCTTCTATCGGAAAACACACATTTCAATGTAGGGGGCGACCATGAGTTCACGTTCTCGGTGGAAGGATGGCCGGACCTCTTCATCCTCTATCCCTACATCATATCCCGTATGCCCGAAAGTCTGAAAGGAAAATGGAAGTTCTTCCCGTTCAACCAAGGCATGAAAGGGTCGTCGCTCGCCTTCAGGATGTATGATACCGATATTAATATGGCCAAGATAAAAGTAAACGCATCCTATCTGGAAGAAAGCAACGATTTCAATATCCGGTATTACGACGAGAACCTGTGCGCTTTGCCCGAAGAAAAGAGTAACGGCATCTTCCATATCATTCTGGAACTGACGCTGGGCGAAGGCGTTTCATTCAAATATATCCGTGAGATAGAAAGGGTATCAGGCTCCGAAGACGGCATGATTACACTGTCCGAGTTGAGACGGCACATAGAGGAAACCCTGAAATCCCATAACCAGGAGTTCTTCGAGAACCCGAAGGACATTTATACCGGCTATCAGCTGACCCCGAAGGACAGCGACGAACTGCGCTCCGACGTGATTGTCGGTTCTACCTGCCTGTACTCCCTCGTGGCCGACTACTATAACGATTCGACCGATGTATTTGACCATGCCAACAGTTTCGGTGCGCAGGCCATGTTCCTGGTCTTCCCCAACGGCACTGACGGTGACGATCATCAGATTCTGGATTTCCGCCATGACCTTGAAGACAGGATAACGGAGGAGCTGCTTGAACCGGAACACCTCGGCCTGATAACAGGCGGCGCGACGGGAACGACTTACAGCTATATCGACCTGCTTGTCTATGACCTTCCTGCCTTCATCCGGAAGATAAGACCTCTTCTGGAGGAATATCCCGCATACTGCTTCTACATTTCAGACTTCATCCGCAACGGGAATGTCCACCGCCTGACAGAAGCGGACAGCGGTTCCATACCGTACACCAAGGAAAATGCGGAGGCTTTCTTCAAGCAGATAGAGGACTGGAACGACAACGACAAATACACGAAGTGCATAAAGGCCCTCGAAACGATACCGGCCGATGAAAGGGACTATGAATCGACCATGCTCCTTGTAAGAGCCTACGAGAACTATGCCGTCCTTGGCAACAACAACGAGGAGCCCGAAACGGAAGAATGCGACAGGGCACTGAACAAGGCCTTGGAACTGCTGGAGTCGGTCCGCGAAGCCGGAGAAAGCAAGGCCGGATGGAACATGCGCATGGCCTACGCCTACCAGTATCTTACAGGCCAGAAAGAGAAGGCTGTCGCCTATGCGGAAAAATGGGCGGAGCTTGATCCGGAAGACGAAGATGCCAAGCTCGTGATAGAGGAATGCCGCCAAACAGAAAAAGCAGAGGAACCGGCAGAGGAACCGGCAGAAAAACAGGACAAGGAACCGGGCACGTTTGTGGGATTTGCCCTGCTGTCTGACCAAAGCTGGAACAAGGAAAAGTACATCAAAGACCTGGAAGAGCAATGGAAAATAGAAGCTGACGAGGGTGACGGCGAGAACATCAATGCCGATTCTCTGGTGTTCAATGTAGGAGACATGATGGCGGCCGTAAGCCTGATGCCAGGTCCCGTACCGAACGGCGAGGCCGAAGAATGCGCGAAGAACAACTACATGTGGCCGGAGGCCGAGAAGGTGGCCAAGGCTCACAAGGCAAACATCATGGTTGCCGTACTCGGCAAGGAAGAATCGCTTCTTGAAAGAGGCAAGTTGTATGTGAAACTGATGTCGGTCTGCTGCCTGCAAAAGAACGTAACCGGCATCTATACCAGCGGCGTGGTGTTCCAGCCCCGTTTCTATGAAGGCTTTTCCGGAATGTTGAAAGAGGGTTCGCTGCCTATATACAACTGGATATGGTTCGGGCTTTACCGCACGGAAAAGGGAGTCAGCGGCTATACCTATGGCATGGAATGTTTCGGCAAGGACGAAATGGAAGTGCTCGACGTGAATGCCGAACCGTCAGAGGTGAGGGACTTCCTGGCAAGCATGGCAGGATATGTCCTGGAATACGATGCGGTGCTCAAGGACGGTGAGACCATCGGTTTCTCGCTGACAGACAAGCATCAGATCACACGCGGCAAGGGAGTGGCCCTGCCAGACATGACGACCCTGAAAATCTCATACGACAGCGAAGACGGTTCAGAGGGCTTCTCCGGAGTTTCGGACGACAGCGATCAGGTGATGGACGACGCTGAATACCACCTGAAGAAATTCGAGGAGAAGGATTTGGCAGCAGAGCCTATCACAGCCTATAACCATCTGGCGATATATCTCCGCTGGTGCATGGAAAACGACCTTATGAGCGAGGACTTTCTGGAACGGTTCGGAGATGTGGTGTCCAACGTCAAAAATGATTCCACGGACGAAGACCTGAGACTGTTCATCCGGGACAAACTGGACGGCCGGCTCACCAGAAGCCTGTTCAACAAAACGGGACGGGCGTTTGCCGACTACTACTATGGGGCTTATTACGGGGCCAACGAGAATCCATTTTATCCTGGTGATATTGATATTCATGCTTTGGGTTACTTCGGTCCTGACAGGTACTATTCCAATGAGTTCAAGGATGAAGCGTACCTGTATATCCCGTATGACGAGGACTATTACCAGGCGATGTCGCAGGTCATCGGCAGACGCTTCACCAACTGGCAAGGGCAGCACATAGATAAAGATACCGCCGAACCGTCCGACCTTGCCCGTGCGCTTATGGACTATCTGGATTGTGAATGCACCTACTTCCCGTCCATGAGTGACGATGACCCCATCATGTCGGCCTATACTTACGCCAAACACCTCGGCGTGCAGGAAGGATTCATACCCGTTCTGGTCAAGGTGGATGAAGGCTTGTGGGAGAACCTTATCGGAAATTCGGACCCGGACAGCGAAAGCGCAGATGATTACGTCTTCAACCGTAAGAAGGTCAGGGAATACCGCAACAGGATGCTTGAAAGCGGCGTAGCGGACGGAAAAGACTTCCTTGACCATCTGACCGGAGAGAATTACGACATCGGGGAAGAAATGGAAGACGGATATGACAACTGCCGTTTCGCAAGTTACTGGGATACCGACGCCGAGGTGACATATCCCCTGATTCTCGCCAAGATTCCTGTCAGGGAGCCTTGGAAAATCTTTGCGTACCTGCCTTTCGGAAGCTGGAACGACTGTCCGGGAACTCCCGAACTGATGGCCGTCTCGAAATACTGGTACGAGGAATACGGTGCCGTCCCGAGTGCCTTTACCAACGACGAGCTGGAGTATGAACTCCCTGCTCCCGTACCGGAGGACAGGGCAATGGAAACCGCGATACAGCAATATGTTTTCTGTCCGGACATGGATCAGGTCTGCGACGGCGTAGGCAGTCTTGCCGACACGTTGCGCCAATCCAAAATATGGTATTTCTGGTGGGATTAACCGATATGTTTCACAGTCAAAAAAACATTTCAATATGAGCAAAGTATTCAAACAGGACCGAAAGAGCAAGGAGCAGCAGCCCGGAGGCCCTTTCCTTATCACCATGCTGTTCAAGGAGCCGGTGGAATTGCCGGACAAAGAGAAGGTGGCTGAAGTCTGCCGGAAGCATCTCGGCCATGTAGAATGTCATGGAAAAGATGACCAGTCTTTGCACATCTTCGCCCTGGATCATATTGTGGAATTTGAGGACGGGAAAGCTCCCGTACAATTCCTGCTGACCTCATGTATGGACTTTGACGGAAAGACGGTGGATGATTTCACCCGAAGCCAGATGTGGGACTGCCAGGAAAGCAGAGACCGGATTCTTGAGGAATGCCGGTACAGTATGCTCGCGACTGACTTCCTTGCCCGCGGCCTGTCTCCGCTGGAACGTGCCGATATGGAAATGGACTACCTTGAAGCACTCGCCGAGCTGTTACCGTCGTGTGAGGCGTTTTTCTTCAACGGCAGCGGAAAACTGTTTGAGGCGGAGGAAATTCGCGGCAATCAGATAGAAGGGCCAGACCGCTTCATCCGTTATGCCGTCAATGTCCGTTTCTTTACGATCCAAGATTCCGAAGACATGCTGGTTGATACGCTTGGAATGAACACCCTGTTCCTTCCTGACCTGCAGTACCACTTCCACGGCCTTGATCCGAACTGGGTGGTGAACCATGCCTATAACGTGGCTTCCTATCTGCTTACGAGCGGAAATGAAATAGAATCCGGGGAGACCGTTGACGGAATCAAGAATGGGGAGATGGACCAGAGCGTCCAGTGGAAATGCCAATACGAAGACGCGTTGATCCAGCCGAACCGTCCTGTTCTTGACATCAACACGGGAAAATACGCATCCGGAAATCGGAAATAACAGGAACCGACAGTTTGGTGAGACGATGAAGACATGATTTTGCCTGACATCCATCTGATGAAACAAGAAACTCAACATGCAGGTAGCGTTTCGAAAGAGGCGCTATCTGTAACTTATAACAATAAAAGTAAGAACAATGATAAAGTATATTGAGAAAGGCGACATATTCCGCATTGAGGGCGTGAGCAACTATGCGCACGGGTGTAACTGCGCCGGTGCGATGGGTAAAGGCATTGCATTGCAGTTCAGAGAAAGATACCCGGCCATGTATCTTGAATATAAGCAGCTGTGCAAGGAGCATAAGTTTTGCCCCGGCGATGTCTTTGATTATGATTATGGCCACGGGCATATCTATAATCTCGGCACTCAGGCAACATGGCGGACACGAGCCAAAATAGAATATATCGAGAAGGCATTGAAGCAGATGCTTGAACTTGCCGAACATGATAATGTGACGGCCATAGCTCTACCGGCCATCGGTGCCGGGTTAGGCGGTTTGAGATGGGATGATGTCAAAGCTATTTTGGATAAGGTTTCAAACGATTATCCCAAGATTGACTTGTATGTAGTTGAGACTTATCAAAGTGAATAGAGGCAGATAACAAACGCATTAATCTCCCTTGAAAGGTCGGTTGGCCAGTAAACATTATCAAATTGAGAAATGAAAAAATATTATTCATATAGGGTTAATAAATATATATCACCGTTACCTGGTAACAACGAATGGATTAGTTTTTATGATATTGGTTCTTTGGTGACGGAAGAGGATTATTTATACACCGAAAATGAATTTATCAAGTTGTTCAAGGATGTTTCTGCGTTATTTGATATTCGGGATTACAAAATAACTGATTTGGAAAACTATAAGAAATTGGATTATCATAATGGCGATAAGATTCAATGTATATATATAGAACCTTTGCTTCGTGATATATTGCGTGAGAGATTATGGTGCAAACTACGTTCAAATAAATTGGAATTTCATTTTGGATATGATTACTATATGTATATCGTTTCTTATGATTTTCCAATCTCAATGAGCGACATAAATACGCATCTTATAATTGAAGAATTTGATTCACCCTATATGAACTGACAAACATTTGATAACAAACAGCAGACCGACTGAATAAGCGGAACGCTGCCGGACATTGGCTATACAATAGAAAAAGACATGAATGCTTTAGATAATATATTAGAGAAAATACCCTACTTGTCAGCAGATGACATAATTCAAACATTAGGGGAAGAAATGTATAAAGGAAAAGATAAGGATTTTCCAGAACTCGACAAGTTGGGTAATTATCCTAACTTCATTCAAGATGCAATCTATATAATAGAGTTTGATACAGAACTTGCAATGAATGGGATAGGTGGAGTCCTTGATAATAGAACTGCCTGCCTTATCCCTAAAATAATTAAAGCATTCCAAAATATAGGATCGAATCAGGAAGCGGACATATTATCCCAAATATATGTAATTAACCAAACATCTCCTTGGAGTAATGAAATAGAGACTTTGGGAAAGTCGTTTTACTTATATACAGATTTTGATATTTGGTCTTTACTTGAAACATACGTTGAACAAGAAAAAAATAAATATATCGCTAACACGCACCTCAATCGGCCATAAAGGTCGGTTAGCTGCCAAACATTATTAACAATTCATTAAAGAAGTATGGAAGCGATTAAAAAATTAAATTGTCATTCAGCTGCTGAGAGCGAAAAAAACAACTGTCATTTTTGGACGGATGGTAAATTCGTGTATTATGAACGAAATAATGTGCCCTTAAAGAATGCACATCCAGAACAGATGCGTTGTTGGAAAAATTTCGCTTATGATGACAAGCGAGTATTTCTTCAAAATATGCTGATGCGTGGTGTGTCTCCCGCCGGGTTTATGATATTAAACGATGCTTTTGTCAAAACAGACAGTCATGTAATCACGGAAAGTGGGCGCGTGAGAATCAATAGCGATTCAATAATACAGACTTTGGATGACGGGGCTTGGTATGGAGATTTTGACTTGTTTCCACGGGGGTATATTAGAATTGATAATTCTATATGGTATCATGCACATTATAAGGGTTTGATAAAATTGACAAGCGTGAACATAAATCATTTTATTTCTTTACAAGATGGAGTTTTAGGAATTGATGACAAGAGAGTTTATGCCTTTGGTAAAATTGTAGCTGGAGCATCAGCAAAAGACTTTAGGAAGATTGTTGATAGCATATATTGTGGCTATTATATAAGCAATGGCAAGCTGTTTCATGAGCGTACAATGATACGGGAGGCTTCTATTGATATGATTCATATACCCGACGTAGTACTCAAAGCCCGAAAGGGAATCCGTCATTTGGTATGCGATAACAGATATTATTCAGGAGAAATTGAAGTTTCGTATGAGGTATTTGAAAAATGGTTGGATGATTATAAATAAATCGCTAACAAACGGCACTATCGCTTAAAGCTGAAGGCTGCCGGATATTATAAACTCAAGACAAATGAATAAATCGTTTCTGCAAGACATATTAAAGAGAATAAACGAGCACAATGAAGGTTCAATAACCGAGGATTTGTGTTTTCATTTTTCACAGACGCCCGACAATGAGCAATGTGGAGAAACAGTCAGTATCATGGGGTATAAAAATCCATTTACTCGTAAAAATGTATATGGATTAAGAACAAAAAATTATCCTTTGACGGATATAGCTTATGCTTTGGAAAATGAGGAATCAGATGTGTATAAGGCTATGAAGCAAGCACTGCCACGATTGACACAGAAAGAATGGTATGCCTTTACTCGCCTAATTACTCTAATATGATGTGATTTAGAAAAAGAAACTGATTAAATCGAGATTATAACAAGCGGCAGAGCATCCCCTAAGAGGTCGGTTATTCGGTTATCCGTAAACATTTGCCACCAGAAAAAAGAATTGTAACATTGCATCAAGATAAAAAGAATAATTTATGAATAGTAGTTACGATAACTCTTTGACTAAATACGCTGATGGTATGGCAATCAGTTATAAGCTGATTTCAGACCTGTCTTATTGTATGGAAAATATAAATACGCATTTCTCATTTGTAGGAGGGCGCATTAATTTTAGTCTGTTAAATGACACCAAATTTGTAGATTCGGATCATGAGAATATTTCTTTTGATGCTACCAATTTTATCAAAAGCTTATTAGATAATAGGATATGTCGTAACGATGATGTTGTGATTTATATGGGCGATAGTTTAACGAATAATGGTTACGAGTTTTGTTTGAATGATTTGTTAAAGATTATTCCATTTATAGTAAGAGAAATCCCCCAGCATCATTATGTATTGTTTAAGGATTTCAAGAAGATTATATATATATCATTTGAGAACGAAATCAAATTTGGTGTAATAAATTAGGTGGTTATCAAGCGGTTGTGCTTCCCCTGAAAAGGTCGGACGGCTGCTAAACATTATCATCAATGAATTATGAATAAAAGAATAGACAGTTGGTTTGAGTATTGGCAAAAGTATAATAGCCTATGTGATATTATAAGGTCTGAAAACAATCAGTTGGCGGAGCAACTTGTAGATGCAAAATTATATGTTAATGGCCTGACTGATGGTTGGCATGACTTCCTAAATGTGGTTAAGGAGTTAATATTCAAGAATGCAGAGACTTTAAGTTTAGATTGTAAAGTGCAAGCAGATATTCTCATTACTCAATTAGAAAAAGCTCCCATGTTACAAACAGGATATGGTGGTATGACTGTCAATGAACGTCTTGTCATTGCTAACAAAATGGATGAATTTGATAACGCAATAGACAACAAAGACACTTTGAGAATCATAGAAATTCTAAAAAGTGTGGAATTGACAGATGACAACATCAATGCTATTCTTAAAAGTTTCAAAATGCCGGCTATTAAATAAGGGAAAATATGATGCTAACAAACGACAGTACCGACTGAATGAGCGGAACGCTGCCGGACAATAGCAACTTTAAAAGTCAATAAATATGGAACGAATAAGCATAACATCAGATTCTCCCGGATATGTTAAGGTTTCTGAAATAGGAAGAGACTTAATTGCCTTTTCGGAAATTCTTGAAAAAAAGTATAATCAAATAGATTTTGAATTAGCTTTTTGTTTCAGAGCATTGTACACTACACGGGGAATAAATTCAAAGGTGCGGTTTTACAAAGATGAGAACTGGTTAGGAATGGATTTAATAATGCCATTGGCTGAATTTAATCCATATAAGTATAATGTATCTATGCAACGAAGAATAATGGGGAAATACTTCTTTCCATTCTTTTCTAAAAATATCCATAAGTACATATATAAACTTCCTATACTTAAATCAATAGAAAAAGATTTGGTGGAAGATATGCGGTTGTTCCTTATTGAAAACTTATGGTTGCCGGATGAAAACGGGCAATTTAAGTTGTCTGTAATTGAAACAGTATCATTTGAACGTGCAATGAGTTTATTCGGTAATCCGAAAGAAAAAAGTTCACAGACAATGCTCAAGGAATAAAAAATCAAGATTTGACTTGGATAATAGACGAAGAAGAAAATGAATTGTTTGCAACTTATTCGTTGAATGATAAAAAATGGCAATTACAAAAATATGAAGTGAGAATTAAATAACTTGCTTACTTCAAGATAAATATAACAAATCGTTCAATCGTCACTAAGAAGGTCGGTTAGCAGCCGAGTATTATTTCTTCGAGAACTGGATATGAAAGATAGAACAAACGACATAGAGGATTATTTCTGCAGGCAATTTATCAGGCGTGCATATCAGGAGCGCCTTTATTTTGAGTTGTCATCAAATAACAAAAGAGTGAAAGCTATTAGTCGATTTTGTAATAATCTAATGGATATTATAAATACTGATAGAGTTGTTGAGCACTGTGATTCAACCGATGTTACCTATCTGACAGATAGACTTCAGGAGAGGTCATCACATAAGAAAGGATATTGTATCGGCTTTTTTAATTTGGATCAAAAGTGGGCGGATATATCTGATGCTATAAGCACAGGGATATGCTCAGGTTTGGGCTTTGCCGTAGTACTACCAGATGGAATCGCCTATATGTGTGAAGAAGCTGAGTTCAAGATGAAAAGGAAGTCAGTAATATTACACTCTACAGCCAGTTTTGAAGAATAACAAGATTAAAAAGTTCGGTTATACCAAATACAAAAATTGTCTATGCGTAGGATTGAAAATGAGGAGTTTAACAGTATTAGAAATACATTGTTAGCATTATACAAGGACAAGAAATGTCCAGTCAACAAATACTTTTATTATTGCAGAAGTGCTACACCTTCTAAGGAATATATGGCATCAAAACTGTTTGATGATTTTCCTTTAGGACTAAACGAAAAGATTTTGTTATGGTCTTATGGGGACAAATATATACTGGAGACAGAAGTCTGTTATTTTATTGAATTTATGAAGTTGCTAAAAATATGGGAAATTGATGCTATCAATATGAACGTACTGTTGGGTTTTCCAAAGAGTTATGAATGGCTCATAGTTTTTGGTGATGATGAACTGGAATACAAGATATTAGAGTTCCGTCCATTAAAACAGGAGAATAGTATTGGTTAAAATGCTTTTATTAAGCTTAGAGGATATAGAGAACTTAATATCTTTGGAGATATGTAGCTAACAAACAGCATTTTTGCTTAAAGTGGAACGCTGCCGAACATTTCAAACAAGAAAATAACGATGAGTGCTTTAGATGATTTATTATTTCAAGATTTAGCTTATGAACTTGATGACTACATTTCATCAAGTCCTAATCCAAAAGAGGAATATAAGAATAACGTAATTCCTTTTTTCATCACGGGCTTCAAGTATTTCAATGACATATTGAATACTCAGGAGAAAACGATTTTGTCTAACATTGAAGCGGTATGGAATACTCCCGGTTCTATAGATATTCATAGTTTAGAAGAAATAAGGGAAGAAGTGTATCGTTATAAAAATTCGCTTCCAATGGATAATATTAAACATCAATATTTTGCATTATGCTTAAAATTTCTTACTTATGATTTTATTAGTGAAGGCAAACTTGAGGTTTCGTTAATTTGGTTATATATTAGTGGACTTTTAGGTGCTTCTATATCACGCAGTTGGTTATATAACAACTTAATCGAGAGGTATTCCCAGCACTTATCAGATAAGTTCAAGGAAATCCATGATTAGATAACAAACAACGAAATGGGTGAATAATAATAGAATAATGTTATGTTACATGATAGTAATATAAAAAACTATTCAGAAATTGCCAAAGTAATTAATAGTTCAAGACGTAATAAATAGTCAACACATGGAAACATATATTTTTGAAAAAGAAATCTTTGAAAGGAGTTATACATTCATTCAAGTAGATGATGGACAAAGTTTTGATATAGAATACATTAGGGATAATAAAATTGATGGATTTGTAGTAACAGCAAATGATATAAAAACAAAGATTAAAGACATAAAAAGAATTGCTACATGCAAATTTCTAAGAGCTTTAAATTTGAATACTTTATTATATGAAAATATCTCTGAGTTATCTAACTTAAATAATTTAGAGTATATCAGTTTATATGGGAAAGTAGATTATAAAATACCATTTTCCTCATTAAATAATTTGTGGTGCATATATCTTAATTATGATAAGAAAACATGTGAATCCATTTTTGATTGTACCAATATAGAAAATCTATTTTTTGATAATTATCTATGTAAATCATCTTTTGAATTTAATTCGCTAACAAAACTTAGAAGAATTGGATTAATGAAAACAAACTTAACAGAGTTTGATGTCATTCATAATATGCCTTATATAGAACATATTGGTATAGGTTATGATTCAAATCTTACTAATCTTGACTGGTTGTATGGAAACGAATCTCTTACTTCTATTTCTTTGAAAAATTGCAAGAATATTAATAATTGGGAAATAATTGGAAGTGTAAATAATGTAAAACAAATAACTATTGATAACTGTGGTGTATTACCTTCTTTGGGCTTTCTTAATAAATTAACTAATTTACAAGAGATTAGAATCCTTGGCTCAACATACATAAAAGACAATAAAATAAGGGAATTACTTGAAATGCCACAATTAGAATATATATCTATTCCTGTGAAAAAGGAATATGATTTAACTCTATTAGACCTTAATAACTTTAATCTTCAGAAAACAAATGGCAGATGCTGTACAGATGATAAACAAGACTGAAAATAATTGTATGCGCTTGTTACAGGAGATTAAAAGCGAGTTTATAACACACTGATAAATCATTTGCTGTCAAACATTAGTCAATAATTTAATTACAAAATAATGGAAACTGCTTTACTTAAAGAGAAAATAAAGGACTCCATAATAAAAATGCACAATTATTTGAGGGCGCAAGATTATTATGAAGATATAAGTTCCTATGCGTTATATACAGATGACAGCTATATGTCAATTACTATGATTTTTAATACAAATTCTTATCTTGATAAGAAAAGGGATGATAAGTATTACTTGACATACAAGTTTAGCCCAGCAGAATGGTATAGTGAGAACATAAAAAATGATTATTCGATATATAGAAATATATTTTTCAATGAAATATCGTTTATATTGAAGAGATGTGCTTTGTCAGGCAAAGATTATGAAGAGATTTTGGTAAACAACTGCATAGAGGTTTTAAAAGATTTTAGAAATAGTGGTGTAATACCTAATGATAAACTCTTGTTGTTTATGGTTAGTGATTATTATGATGCAGATACAATAATAAAATGGAACTCAAAATTCAATAATCCTAATATTATCAGTGAGATTAAAGAGTGGCTTTCTGATTAATGTCTTATCTAAAAAGGAAGGCGACTGACAAACATCATCATTATAAAATGAAGAAAAGAAGAGGGCTGAAAAGATATTATAGGAGGTTACGCCAATGTATCGAATTGGATAATTGGCGTGACATATTGTTGGATAAATCAAGATGGAGTTATTTTGACCACTTACACTTCGACCGGAACGGTTATGGAAATGTATGTTGGAAGGAGCGTAAAGAACATTTGGATGTATTATTCGGGCACTTTTTAATGATTGAACAATTTGTTGAGAATATGGATCGTCCTTTCCAGATATTTGCCATACTTGTTTTGGAAGATAGCAGGTATGACGCTCTTTTTCTTCATACCCCCAATTACCATACTCCTGAAGAATATCCGTATATAATTCCAGCTGGATATAAAAAGGAATATCCATTGCGAAACCCTTCGTTAAGGAACTATTTGGTGATGTTGGCCAAGCAAGGATATACGGTATTCAGTTCTGAAGAGAAGAAAGCTTGTATAGTGTTCAAGGAACATGTAGGAGATTCTTTATATGAGAACCATGATAACAAGCGTCTGAATCTCCCTTGTACGAGTGATTAGCTGTCAAACATTACAATAAGTGAATAAAATGGCACAAGACATATACAATAGCATTCGAGAAATATTACTGTGTGATGAAGATATTGAATTTTGTTGCAATCTTTTGTTGAAGATAACCTTTGATTGCGATGAATGGAAATGGATTCAAGATGTTTGCATTGATATTATCAACAGCAATAGAGAAAGGAACATCTGTGGATTAGCGGTTACATGTATCGGGCATCTGGCTCGAATACACGGAAAAATAGAAAAAGAGAGAATCTTTGAATTGTTTACTCAACAAAAAGATAATCCTTATATCCGTGACAGAATTGAAGATGCCATTGATGATATAAATATGTTTGTGCATGAATAATAGGTTACACACATCTTAGTCGATTCAAATGGCGGTTAGCTGCCAAACATTATTGATTATAACAAAGAAACAACAATAAGCAAGATTGAAAATCATGGTTGAAAAATTGAATAAAAATGGAATAACAACTGACTGGCTAAAATTATTTCCTGATTTTGTCAAGTATAAAACAATGCACATCATAAAACGTAATGGCTGTTTTTTGTTGGGGCTACATTTTGCCAGTTTATCAAGCCAACGCTATCGAGTATGCTTTCATTTGTATAACTTAATGGTTGATTTAAATATTCCAACCATACCTTTAATTTCAGCTACCCATTTAAAGAATAAAAAGGGAGTCATAAACAGCTTTTCTATGCAAGAGCATGATAACGATTTAGATATAATTGTAAACGAACTATATAATCAGGTTCCTATTTTAACAATAAAGCGACTGAAATATAGCGACTTGATTACATATATGAAGGGTGCCCAAAATATTTTCTACGACAAGACTACATTAACAGATATTGTGTTATTAAATTATTATTGTGGTAATGATGAGCAGGCAGAAAACGAAATTGAAAAAGGGAAGAGAATTATATCGGATTGGCCAGAAAGAGTTATCAACAATTATGGAGGTGCCAAAGGATGGGAAAGCGAAGTCAGGGAATTAATGAATATGGATGTGTTAAATGCTACAATAGAAAATCAATTACAGAAATTCAAATTGGATAAATTAATTGATTATCAAATTGTTTCTTGATTAGCTTCTATACAAATAAAAAACTATTACCTTTGTAGGCAGACATAAAAAACGGATTCATCACCAGCAACTGAAAGCTGGCAGAGGAACGCCCCGGGACTGCATCGCAAAAGTACATACAATATGGAACATGAAAAAGATTTCCTGGAATCTGTACCAGACAGGATCAGGCATTATTTTGGGAACAATCCGGATGTAGCTTACCTTGCTGTCATAGGAGTAATAGCCCTGTTCTTAATAGGGGTGATAATGAATTGGCAGTGGGTGTGCCGTCCAAGGACATGGCTGGGCAATTATTTCGTGGAGCTTTTTGGCCCTGCCACCTTTCGTTTCTGGTATGCTGTATTTTTAATATTGGCAATCATTGTACTGCTGTTTTTTTACTTTAAAGTGTATAAATAGGACATAATTTCATTCTTGGCTGCCCAAAAACAGGTGAAAAACTAAAGGCGACTCGGCTGACAAACATTATCTTTGTGGAATGAAACATTTAGTGTACATCATGGCCCTACTGACATTGTTCGGGTGCAATTCTTTCTCCGAGTATGCTCCTGAAAAGTACTTTGCGGAGGGAGACGAACTGATGTTTGCCAATGCCATCTATCATGGCAACTCTAAAAAGATAAAACGTCTTCTTTCTGACAATGCGATTGATGTAAACGCACCCGGGAAGTATGGCTTTACCTACCTCATGTATGCCATATATATACAGCAATATGGTGCGGCAAGGCTCTTGCTGGAAAACGGTGCAGACCCAAATCTTTTGTCTTATGTGAATCATCCTATGAAGGGAAATAATCCCGATTATATTAAACGGGAAGGGGGCACATTTAGGTTAATGCCACTTTCTTTTGTTTGTGGTCATCCTGATTGGGACATAAAATACATAAAGTTGTTAATAGAATACGGTGCTGATGTAAACGCGACTATCCCATTTTCACCGATTCACGAACTCATTGTTGGTGGAGCAAGCGACATGAAGCGAATTAAGTATCTGATGGAACATGGTCTGGACTTGAATGTCCCCGATAATTCAGGAGATACACCTGTCATTACAGCCGCTATTGTCAGAGAGCTTGACTTGGTAGAGTATTTTTTGGATAATGGAGCAAGCCCCAGGCAGATAAATAAAGATGGAGTTAGTTTGGGGTATGAATTGCAGCAGCAAATTGAACGTAATTTGGGTACTCCAGAATATATAGCTCATGCCCGAGCAATCATAGAACGATTGAAGGGAATGGGAGTCAAATTTCCGGTAACAAAAAAACAAAGAATTGATGAAGACAGTACATCCATTTCAAATAATACCAACGTTAGTCAAAGCGAAACAAATTAAGTATAGATGAAAATGGAAAAATATTTTTTATTAAAAAGTTTCAATTCTGATATTACAGATGAAGATTTAATTATAGAATTGGAAGATGATTATGGCTGGCTGATAAATTCTGGCTGTAACTTAGATAACATGCAGTTTATAGCAAAGGCATACGGTGATGATAACTTGGTTCTGCAACAAAGTCTATTATGTATAAATTTTAATATTTATATCTTGAGTCCAGAATTTCGGGATTTTGTTGAGCAGATAATCACAGTTGATCATCAATGGCTGGATGTAGATATTTTTAATTCTTCGGATAAGTTAATCACATGTGAGTATAAAATACTCAATATCATCAATCCTACAAAATGCATTAACTTAGAAGAATCGAGCTATAAGATTTTAGAAGAAACAAAAGAATATCTTTTTTATCAGCTTGTCGTAGAAAAAGAAAAATTGGATGTAGAATTTGGTTGCCTTGATCTGTCTAAAGAATTATTTGTATCAGAAAGAATCAAACACCTAATTGACGGAAATAAATTTGTAAGCGTGGCGTTTAAAGAAATTTGAGTTATAGATTTTAAACAACGATATGAGCATGGACGAACTGATAAATAAATTTTCTGAAAAGATAGCTGAGAATCCCCGTTACGGCTACCTGATAGCCGGCGGCATCCTGCTGCTGTGGCTTATCGGGGTGATATGCGGATGGAAGTGGACTTACCAGGGGGGCACACGGGGCTGGAACTTGGTGCGTGAAATCTTCGGCGAGAGGGCGGTGCGTTTCTGGCATGGTGTATTGCTGTTCCTCCTTCTGGTATTATGGATTATGGGGTTCTTCTCCATGAAGTGAGTAGCCTGAAAAACGGAGAGCTTTATGAGGAAACAGGAATATAAAGAGCAAGAGCAGCCACGGCACTACTATTTCTTCGACTATCTGTTCTGGTTGGGAGAAATGGCACAGCAGCATTACAAAGGCGAACCGAATCGACCCGACGGGGATAGTATGCTGATGCTTTGCATCATGGTTGTTGTCCTTGGGCCGATGCTGACCATCGTTTTCTGTTTCGACCCTCCTGTACGCGATTTCCTTACAATCGCCATGATTGTCTGTAGCGCGGTAATAGTCTATCTGCCCGGCAGGATATATCCGTCCTCCCGGCGGAAGGCGGTCATGCAGCACTATGCAGGACGCAAGTTCAGCCCTGCCCGGTGTTACTTTTTCCTGTTCTCTCTTGCCTTTTTGCTTATCGCCAATATACCCTTATGGGGAACAGTGCTAAAATGGATAAACAAAACAGTCGAATGACATATAGTCGAAACGTGTTTTGCTGTTTTTTCTACATGTTAGTGATGCTGCATATCCAACCTAAAACGCAACACCGCCCGCACGGTGATGCAGGCGGTGTCCGATGCGGCCTTTTTGTCCGGTTACTCGAACCAGTCCGGGTTGCTTTCCTTCAGGACTTCAACCAGCTCCTTGTCCGGCAGCTTCAAGTTGCCCCGGTCGGTAAAGTAGAACACCTCGTCATAGAGGTATTCCGCCTCTTCACCGGCAAAGCCTTCGTTGGCATCTTCAAAACTGCCCGGCTGCAATGCGTCAAGCAGTTCGGTGGAGCCAATCAGCAATTCTTCCCCGTCGATTGATTCAACGATGCGGCAGATGTATTTTTTGCCGTCAAACTGGATTTCCTTTGTCTTCATATTGCCCTCCTTATTTTAATGGTATGTTACGTCCGTGTTCGTTGAGATATTCCATGATGCACTTCGCCTCCTCGTGTGACGCCCTGTTGCGGTCATCATAACGGCGGCTGTCGTCCGCCATGACCTTGATGCACTCCCGGATAAGCCGGTAAAGGCTCTGCTGAAGCGTGGGGTGCATGTCAGGAATTGCCGCAGCAAATCGTTTCGGATTGAAACCAAAGTCGTTTACCGCCATTTCCCACTCCTTTGCGAGCCTGTACTCTTTAGATTCCTTAATGTTGTCCATAATCTGAATTTTTAATGATTAATAATTTTTTTCTTCCCTCTGTTCGGCATCCTGCAACCGGAGCCGCTTCGGGTTTTTCGGTGCAGGGAGAGGCCGCCGGAGAAGCCATTCCCGATGTTTTTTCCTGCCAATTACTCTTGCCCCGGCAAGGAAGAATTTGCAGGAAATCCACTTCAAAACGGAGGGAACAGGCGCGGCAGCCTACATTCGCACCGTAGAAAACCCGTGCGGTGACGGCATGGAGGCTGAAACATGGGAATCCAAAACGGTATAAAGGGAATGAGCCTTGGGATACAAGGCTTTGAAAAAGGGATGGCAGACGGTTATAAACGGATGGCGGCGTTATGCCGCCGTTCCCTGCTATAAAAGGCATTGCCGGCACACGCCAGTATGCAGGACGGATTGCTCCGCCCTGCTTCTGAACTGAATTATGAAAGTCAAGCCGCTACATCTTCAGCTTGTGGCGTTTCATCGGGTTGCGGTTCTTCCTGCTGCTCCGTTTCCTGCTTCGCCTTATCCTGCACGGCAAGGACAGCTTTCTTTTCCTCGATGCGCTGGTGGCGTTTCTCGTACACTTCATCATAGCCCTTTCGGATTTCGGCAAGCGTTTCGGGCATGTGCTTTTCCGCAAATTGGAGCAAGAGGGTGGCTACTGCATTGCCTCCGAATGCTTCTTGGAACTTCGCAATCAGAAAATCCCTGCGGATGACGGCTTTCGCCTTGCCGTTAAGATTTTCAATGATATTGAACTTATCCTCGTCAGAAAGGTAATACACATTTTCGCTGTCGATGCCCACCGCTGCGTAATGCTCCTTGCGAAGCGATGAAAGGAGGAAGAAATAAATCATCTTGTCCTCGTCCGCACCAAACTTGGTTTCGGTGGCATCCACCTCCAAAATCCGCTTCTTGGTGTCTGCAACGGTCTTTTCAAGGGCGATTTCCTTGTTCCGCTTGTCCTGCTTCTCCAACTTTTCAAGCGGTGAAAGTGGCTTCTCGTCTGCCGATGCACCATTTCCAGCCGTATTCATTGCAGAAGTTTCCATGTAACCGAGAGAAATGTCATCACGCCCGACAATGACATAGAGCGATATATCCCCCTCTGTGCTTCCTCGCAGTATGTCCTCGCATTCAGCCTTGTAGTCCTCCTGCTCCTGCTCGTAATCCTTTCGGGCTTCCTCATATTCCGCCGTGGTTTCGTAATCGACCGCTTCGGGTTCTTCGGGCATTTCGGGATAATCCGTATAATATGGTAGCGTTTCCAACTCATAGCCGAGTTCAACAAGACGCTTTGCAGCCATATCGTTGGAATTGTAGGTACTACGGGCTAACATGGCAGTGGGATGTTCGCCCAACATCTGCACGGCTCGTTCCACAAGGTAGGCCGTGTTCATATCCTCAAGGCACTTCCTGTTGGCGCACTTTCCACAACCGCCCTCACAGAACAGCGTCATGTTGTTGGTGTTGTGCGGACAAGACATGCAGAGGGTCTTGTCAAAGGAATAGTATTCAAGGTCGGTCGTAAAATTCCTTTCGATAAGTCTCGCCACATCTGCGGCTTTCATGCCACGCCAACTGTTATACACGATACCCTCTTTCAGATGCCTGTCGTACACCTCGCTCTGTATCTCCTTACCGTAGCGGCAGATTTCGCTTGCCACGCTGATAGTGATTTCGTCCGTTTCCAAAAGGGCTGCGATTTCGGGTATCAGGTTCGTAAACTTGAGCCGTGTGCGGATATAGTCTTCCGACTTGCCGAACTGGACTGCCAGTGAATGTACATCGTGTCGTCCGCTCTCCATCAGTTTCTGATAGGCGTTGGCTTCCTCAATGGGTGTCACATCCTTGCGCTGCAGGTTCTCCGTGACCGCCATTTCTTCGGCTATCTCGTCCGACACTTCGTAAATGACTGCAGGAATAGTTTCCAACCCTGCCATGAGCGATGCACGGTATCTGCGCTCTCCAAAGATAATCTCGAAGCGGTTTTCCGCAATGGGGCGCACACCTATGGGCTGTAGGACACCCTGCTGCCGTATGCTGTCGGCAAGTTCGGCAAGGCTCGCCTCGTCAAAGGTCTTGCGTGGGTTGTAATTACTCGGCTGAATGTCCGCCAATGCTACTGATACGATGTTCTTTTCTACTGACTTCATGTCTGTTGCTTTCATAATTCTAAAAATTTAATTTGTTAATAACTCGTTTTTTTATTTTCCCTCTTGTCGGTCCTTTTCTGCCGAACCGCCTTTGGGGTTTTATGGATGCAGGTTCCGGCTGTCGGTACAGCTTCATACGGCGGTTTTTCCTGCCAATTACTCTTTCTCCGAAAGGAAGAATTTGCAGGAAATACACTTCAAACCGACGGATCAAGCGCGACTGCCGACCTTTGCATCTGATAAAACCAATGGCCGGTGACAGCAGGAATGACCAGGAGAGGATAAAGGCCCGGCCGTATAGAAAAGGGAAGACGGGCTTGCCGGTCATAGAAACGGTGTGGATGAACGCTATAAATGGGTATAAAAGAATGTGATATTTGACAAATACAAAAGGTGAATTTCCCACAAATCGTATAAAAGGATTGGCGGAACAGGCAGCATATCGGGCAACTCCGATATGCCACCTGAAGAAAATCACAGCGGCGACAGTTCCGCCGGGAACACTTCCGCCTCCGAATAGTCCGAGGCTATCAAAATGATACTGTCCTCTTCGATTACCTCCGGGACATCCACCACCTGATACACACCGTCCGACAAACCGCCGTCCGGGTCATGCCAGAAAACCTTGCTTCCAGCCTTTATAAAATCGTAATTACACATATCTCTAACATTATTCTTATTTCTGTCCGGAGTGTAAACCGAAACCGGCATACACCATACCGGCAGTGATTCTGACTGCCGGATACGGCATATACCATAGTCCATACCGCCACCGGTATGCCCTTGTCAGAACGGCAGATCGTCCTTGTCGTCCTGCGGCATATCGGCAGGGGGTACGGGTGTGCTGTCCGTTGTGGTCGCCATGTTGTCCGGGCTGCCAGTCGAGCTGTCCTTCTTGCCTGTATTGATGAATGCGATGCTCTCCGCCGTAATGGAAAGCTGAATCTGGCTCTCCCCGTTTTTGTCCGTCCACAGGGAAGATGACAGCGTGCCTTCAACAAGTACCAGCCGTCCTTTTGTGAGGTATTCAGCCAACCGGATGTGGTTCTCCTTGTTGCTTCTTACCTTTACCCATGTGGTGACGTTCTGTCCCTTTGCATAATCGTCAACGGCTATGTTCATAGCCATGAATGAGCCGTGTGCTCCTGCAATCACCTGGCAGTCTTTGCCGATGCGTCCGATAGTGTGTACATGTAACATAATAAAAAATGTTTTGTGGCAAGGTGGTTGGTCCTGCCGTTACCTTTTTTTATTTTCCCTCTTTTCGGTTCCTTTCTGTCTGAACCGCTGTCGGGATTTTATGCTGCAACCAAAGGCTGTCGGCAAAGCCGCACACGTCGTTTTTTCTTGCCAATTACTCTTGGCAGCCCCGGCTGTCAAGGAAGAATTTGCAAGAAATGCACTTCAAAACGTAAGGGACAGGCGCGACGGCCTATATTTGCAGCGGTAAAATCAGACCGGTGACTGCCAGAAAGCATCCGGAGAAAGCATAAAGTCGCACCGATTATAACTGTACGGACGGCCTGCCGGATATAAAAGCAGAGGGAAAGGATGATATAAGGGGAGCAACGGCTCGGGCGGGTAGAGAACAGCGGTCTGCCGGGCAAACAGAAAGGGGACTCTTTCCGCCTTGAGATCTGCCGGAATATATGGAGGCCGGCGCAAAGCGGGATGTGTCACCGTTTGTCCATGACACTGCCGGCCCGGAAAGGAAAGATACGGATTAAAGGCGGAATGTGCCAGAGCAAGATCCGGCAGGAAGTCTTGCATAGCGGAATACCGTGTTGTTTCGACATCCGTCGAAGCTCCGGCATGGAGCGGCAAGAATCGGACTGGCGGTGCTCCGGCACAGCCTCCGTACCTTGGATTGAAGAGCGGACAGCGGCACAGACCTCCTACCTTGCTTCATGGGCGGGAAAAGCCGGATAGAAAAGGGATGAAATGCCGGGACGGTATGCCATAAAAAGGGAATTGCCGGCAATGAAGGCAGCCCAATATGACTGCCTTCCCCTGCCTGTCAGCCGACGAAGTTGAAATGCCTGTCGCAAAATTCTTTCTGCCGCATGAAACGCTCGCTCCGGTAGAAGTCCACTTCGGGATACATGCAATGGCCGGAGGCGGCATATCTGCCGGTCGGTACACCCAACTCATAAAGCACGAGCCAGTCCAGCACCGCTTCTCCGTTGTTGTTCGTGTCGATGAACTGGCAGCCGGCATTACGCTCCACACCCGGAAGATTGACGGTTATGACTGCCTCCGGCTCGAAACCGTTGCTGTCTTCTTTATATTCAAGCAATTCCAGACAGATTGGGCTGCCCAGTCCGTGCTGGTAGTAGGTAACAAACGGGAAGACCCATTTTTCATCCTTACGCAGAAGTTTTAACGTCAAACCGTCAACGACCACTTTTTTCTCACTGATTTTCTTTTCCATACTTCAAATTTTTTATTTCGTTTTTTTTCTTTTCCCTGCGTTCGGTCCTTTCAGACCTTCGCCGGAATTATTTTTCCGCATCTGAAAGTGATGACGGCAAGCGTACAAATCTGGCGACAGAAATACGCTTCTCCACGAGAAGGAAGATTTCCGTCGGACACCGCAGGCTTGCAGGATTTGTAGGGAGCAGCCGTAATCCGTTACTTTCGCGGAACAATAAGCCGGGAAGGTAGGACTGGCTGCGAAGACAAAGATAAGGAAAGATATAAAAGGATGGACAGGCAGGTATAAAGGGGAACGGTAAAAAAGGGAAAGAGGATAAAAAAGGGAGGATGCCGGCCTATAAAGGCAGGGCGGCCGCACAGGGCGTACCATACAGAAAAACCTGCCCGGCCATACGACCGGACAGGGAGTAAAGGTTAAAATATGAATTACGGTCAGGCGGCTTTGTCGATGTCCTCCTGTGCCGGATGCGGTTTCTGTTCCGCTTCCTTGAGGGCCTCGTCTATCCGCCGCTGCAAGTCCCTGCATTCCTGCCGGAGCCTTGCCAGTTCGTCCGCCTTGCTCCACCTGCGGCTGACGATTTCCTGCAAGGTGGGAAGTTCGCTTTGCAGTTTCGCGATTTTCTTGCGCTGATTGTCGATGATGCCCGGCAGTTTTTCCAGTGCATTCTTCGGGTATTGCGCCGACTCGACAAATCCCAGCGGCAACGCTCCCGACATGCCGCAACGGTATTTCAATCCGCTTCTGCCCTCGACATAGAACGTGTTGCGGTCGAATGTCCCGGAAAAGTCATATTCGCTGCGCACCAGCAGGTTCAGCCCCATATAGCTGCCTATGGTGGCGTATGCTTCGCTGCGGTATGTTTTCGCTATGCGGTGCAGTTCACGCCCGGTCTCTTCCGCCGTGGCTTGCGGCAGGTTCAGCAGCAGGGTTGTCCGCTCTCCTGCGTATGCCTCGATGTATTCCCTGTCGGACTTGACCTGTCCGATGAACCGTTCCGCCTTTTCGATGTCCTGCCTGTTGGCTGACATCTTGTGCTCGGCACGGATGCGCCCTTTCTTGAAAATGGCCTGTTCCTTTTCCAACTGCATAATCCTGTTGTCAAGTTTCGCCTTGTTCAAGAGGTCGGTATTCCCGGAGAGAATGGCTACGAACTCGGCGAAGTTCATGCCGTTGTCCTCGTCCATGCTGTCCTCGTCGATACGGCGCACGGCTATCGTGCCGTTGTTAATCTGGTTGATGAACATCTGTTTGTTACGCAAAAGGTTGAACTTGTAGGCATCCAACGTCTTCTCCGTGCCATAGATGACTATATCCACCACATTGCCGCCCCAGAGCTTGACGGTATTGCCCTTGCGCACCGCACGACCGTTGCGCTGCTCCATGTCCGCAGGCCTCCAAGGTATCTCGAGATGATGCACCGCCACCGCCCGCTGCTGGGCGTTCACCCCTGTACCGAGCATGGTAGTCGAGCCGAACAGCACACGCACCCTGCCGCTGTTCATGTCGGCAAAGAGCTTCTTTCTCGCCCTCTCCGTGGTGGCACACTGGATAAACTGGATTTCATCAGCCGGGATGCCGAGCCGCACCAGCTTGTCCTTGATGTCGGTGTAGATATTCCACACGTTAGGCTTGTAGGTGGAAAGGTCGCTGAATATGAACTGCGTACCCCGGTTGGCATTGGAGCGCACATAATAGTCATAGACCGTCCTTGCGCAGATTGAAGCCTTGTTTCCTGCGTCGTCGCTGAACCTGTCACCCAAAAGGCGCATGTCAAGCGACATCTTCCGTGCCACGTTGGTAGCGATGAGCATCTTCGCCTTGTCGAGATTGTCCGGTTCGGGAATATCGAGGCCGAGGTCTTCCCACTCTCCGCTGCGCGCAAAGGAAACCAACCGTCCAATCATTTCCTCCTGTTCGATGGTCGGGGCATGGGAAAGGAAACGCACGTTTTTCTCCGGCACATCGAGGTTTATCATGTCGGCGGTACGGTAATCGGTAATCTCACGCAGGAACATCGCCAGTTCCGGCACCTTGATATAAGAACGGAAACGCTCTTTCCGCCGGATTGAGCCTGTCACGTTCAGTTCGTAGTCGGCAGACTTCTTCGTGAATATCGCCGCCCACGCATCAAAGCAGCTGATGGACTGCCTGCGGAGTTCCCTCGGGCGCAGGTATTTGAACATCACATACAGTTCGGTAAGCGCATTGACAACCACCGTGCCGGAAAGTAGTGTCGCCCCCAAATCCCGGCCTGTGCGGTGCTGTATGTCACGGATGGCAAACAGCATGTTCATCGCCCTTTGCGAGCCTTTGGTGTTGCCGATGCCCGCCACCCTTGTATGGCGTGTCTGGAACATCAGGTTTTTTATAACCTGACATTCGTCCACAAAAATGTGGTCTATGCCCATCGAATGAAAGTCCACTGTATCGTCTTTCCGAGCCTTGATTTTCTCCTGCAATTCGGCGAGTTTCGCTTTCAGGTTCTCCTGTCGCTTCTCCAGCCCTTTCTGCATCTGTCTGCTGCGGTAGCGCATGGTGGAGTTCTCCAGCACCTCGAGGCAACGCTCCACATCGGCCAGTTCCTCCGTGAAAATCTCCATCATGGTTATTTCCGACTGCGGTATCTTCGCGAACTGGTCGTGTGTCAGGATGATGCAGTCCCAGTTGTTGTTCTGTATCTTGGCAAACACCTCTTTCCGGTTGGCAGGCGTGAAGTCCTCCTTGCCCGGATAGAGCAGTTTGGCAGACGGATAAGCCTTGCGGAACGTGTCGGCAATCTCGTGCACGTTGGCTTTCAGGCCGACAATCAGAGGTTTCTGTACCAATCCCAAGCGTTTCATCTCATAAGCCGCCACGCACATTATCATCGTCTTACCAGTACCCACCTCGTGCCAACAGATACCTCCGCCGTTCTGCTTAAGCATCCAGACGGCATCTTTCTGCGAGGGATAAAGCTCCTTGTAGGGGAAGTGCTCGAATGACAGCCCCGGAAAGGTCTGCGCCGAACCGTCATAGTGCGGCCTCACAAAACAGTTGAACCGCTCGTTATAGACCCTAACCAGTTCATCCCTGACCTCCAGCGGCTGGCTGTCGAGCCATGCGTTGAACCGCTCCCTAATCTCCTGTATCTTGGTGGATGCCTCCTGTATGGCTTCCTCGTCCGGCACACGCACCCTGTCGCCGTTGCGTTCAATCTCCTTTGTTATTTCCGGCACTGTATCATGCAGGGCATGGACGAACAGGTCTTCGCCGTTGCAGTTGCGCACCGTGTAGGTGTTGTAAGCCGCCGGAGAATAGCCGTTCAGCCGCACAAGATAGGTGTCATTCACATCAAAGTACATCACCTCGGTTTCCACACCGAACAGCTCCGCCGCAAAATCGGCGTATATCTTCGTGTCAATCCACCGTTCGCCCATGTTGATGTCGAGTTCCTCGTAAGGTATCGGTTCGGGGGTTACGCTCTCCAGTGCCCTTGCAGAGATTTCCGTCCAATCCCTTTCCCTGCCGGACAGGTCGTCAAGGCATGACATGAGTTCCTTATGCTTGGCAATGACATTGCCTGCGAGAAACTTGCCTTTATGTTCCCATTCTCCGGCTATGGGGTTGTAGAAAACCTCGCCTTTGAGGGCTTCCGTGACCTCTTCCACTTCCGTGCCTGTGGACTGCACGATGTAGTCCATCTTCACCTTGCCGTAGAAATTGAGGCTGCTTGCCAACGCCTCGAGCGGCGCCAGCGTTACATTGGTGTCTATCTTCTTGAATGCCACCGGCTCACGCATGATGTCGGACTTGAAGATGTTGTCGCCGACCTGCATTTCAATGGTATAGACCTCCATTCCCAAACTGTCCTGAATGACAAACTCCCTGTTGTCGTTCTCGTGGAAGCACCCCCACTTGGCGACAAATGCGTCATACAGGGCGTTCAGCCGTTCACGCAAGGCTGTCTGTTCCTTTTCTTCCTCCCGCTCTTTCGTTGAGAGTTCAAAATACGCCTCCCGGAGCGGCAGGTAATCGGACGCCCTCTCCAGATTGACCTTTCCCTCGTCCAGCGGCACGAAATCCACCGCCGTTCCCTCGTAGAAGCTCGACTTGCGGAAGCGGAGCGTGCCAACCTGTCCCTCGAAGAGCACCATCGCACCCTCCTTTATCCATTCGGGCATATCCCCGGTGTATGCCCTCCGGCCTTTCTCCGGCATGACGGCAGCCGTTCCCCCGAAGAGTGACATCTGCACAGGCGCATCGTCCTGTCCGATGAAAAGGCTCTTGTGGAAATACCGGGCGAGGTCATACTGCAGCAGGGCGGACAGGTATCGGGACATGGAGCATTCGTCCCCAGACCACCTGTATTTACGGACATACTTACCGTGTTGGTTCCTGACAATGCCGCTGTCGGTCGCCAGTACGGTCTTCGGCAGGGAAAACAGTTTGTTGGCGTATTCCGTCATCGTTCCGTCCGCATTTGCCTTTTCCCTTGTGACTTGCAGGAAAGCTTTCTCCCGGAGCGAGAGGGATGCCTTGTTCGTATGCTTCTGGAATATGAGCAGGTCGCTGCCCACCTCGATGCCGCTCGTCTGCATGAAAAGCGTATCGGGAAGCCTTACCGCACTGATAAGGTCGGCATGGCTCACGAGGTACTCACGCACGAACTTGTTGCCCGGCGTGTCGGCTACGCCCCTTGAAGTGACAAAGGCAAGCAAACCGCCCTCTGACAGCAACTCCATAACCTTGAAAAAAAAGTAATTGTGAATGGTCTTGGCTGCCTGTTCGTAGATGCCGCCCATTTTCCAAAATTCCGCATCGAACACACGGAAATTGCCGAACGGAATGTTGGATGCAATGACATCGAATTTCCGATGCTCCAGCTCCTGCCTGTCTATCGTTTCAAACCCACCTGTCACGGTGGTTGCATCATCATGCAAAAGAGAAAGTACAAGTCCGGTAATAATGTCGTTTTCAATGGCATAGCTGCATGTGCCGTCCATAGCGACAGGCAGGAAACCGCCGATGCCTGCACTCGGTTCGAGGAAGCTGCGCATCTGCAGTCCGTTCTCCCTGAATGTGGCGTGTATCTGACTTGCCACGGTATCAATGATGAATTTCGGCGTATAGAACGCTGTCAGCACGGAAGACTTAATGCTGTCCAGAAAGAGATTGTAATCCGCTTTGCTTCCTTGAACAAAGGCATTCAAAGCCTCCTGCAGACGGTTCATCTGCTCCGCCAGTTCCTCGGGTATGGGAACTTGCGTCCCGATGGCCAGCACTTCCTTGACGCCTCCGAAACCCGAATACTGCGCCAACACCTGTTTTTCCTCCTGTGTGGCTTTCCTGTGCTCTCCGTAAACAGTCACCGCTGTTTCTATGGCAGCCACATTTGCCGCCAGTGATTTCAATTTGTTGTAACTCATAGCTTAACCTTTAAATTAATTTTCTTCCCTTTGTTCGGTCCGTTTGCGACCGCAGGGATTATTTTTCTGCTTTGAAAGGTGGCGGTAGCCATACGCCAAGGGCGGTAAGGAAAAATACGCTCGACAGCCGGAGAGGAAGATTTTTCCGAGACCCTACGGGCAGAATGCCGGCATTGGCAGGAATGGAAAGCGCCGGTTACCTTTGCTGAAAAATCCAATCCCCCGAGGTCGCACGGCTGAACAGGCGGAAACGCCGTGGAATAGAAAGGGAGGATGCCGGGCAGGTAGAAAAGGGAATGGAAAGGTATAAAGGTAATTGCCGTCGGCAGACCGGAAACATAAAAAGCCGTATCGGGTCATTTGCCCGACACGGCTCTGCCTTGTTCCGAAACGGATTAATCAATATCGTAGCCAATCACATATTCATCGTTGATAAGCAGGTAATAGTAACCGTTTCCACAATCTCTGTATTCCTTGCTGAATCCGGCAATCATGTCGCCGTTGTCACGCGGCTCGCACCAGAGCGTACCATCATATCCGCAAAAGTCAAAACGACTGGTAGAGTAACTCTTTCCATCTTTCAGTGCTTTTCTGAAAAGCTCCATGCGCACGCTGCCGCAATACTTCTCAATCCTTGCCAGGCTGATACACATTCCGTCAATACTTGTTCCTGTTGTTATGTTGTTTTCGTAGAGGGATTTCTCCGGGTCGGCTGCGGCAATATCCCGAAGCCAAGCGTTAGTATGCGTGGCAAGAGCGGCGAGTCTTTTGTATTTCAAGACCAGTTTTCTCTCCCTGTCCGTTTCAACATTGGCGGACGGATAATATATTTTCTCAATGGACTTCCAGTCTGAAAAGACATAGCCCATTTTGCGCTTTCCCGGTGCGACAATTCCGATGATGTTTTCGTCACGGTTGATGAACAGCCGTCTGCGTTTCCCGTTAATTCTCACATACAGTGATGGGGGATTTTCCGCGTTGCGGAGATATGCTTCCGCCGGATGAATGTTAGTCGGTTCCATATTTTTCAATTTAGAGTGTTTATACTTCAGTTCAAAGTTTGGGTATGTCGCCGCATTTCAGCAGCCGGCCGTCCCTATAAAGCTCGATACGTCCGGGTCTGAAGCCCATTTCGGGGGCAACATTTCGGATATAGTCCCGATATTCCTTGCCTGAAAAGTTCTTTCCGCAAAGGTTGTTGAAAATCATTGGGATTGCGTGTTCGCTGGTGCTTGACAGTATTGTGCTACCGTCTTGTCTGATTTCTTCCGTCATAACTTCAATTTTTTAATTGTTCGACATTGTTTGCTGTTTTTATTTTCCCTCCGTTCGCCCTATGTACGAACTCCAGGATTATTTTTCTGCATTGAAAAGGCGGCAAGGAACAACCATACAAGGCTGGACGGGAAAATACGCTCGACGGCGGAGAGGAAGATTTTTCCGGCTCACCCCTGCGGCGGCCTGCCGGCATTGTCTGGATTGTGACGGCCAAGTATTTTCGCAGCAAAATAAGTGCTGGAGGTCGCAGGGCCGGATGGTAGTGGAACACAGGGTAAAAGAGGCCGAGAAGCAACATACAGGGGATGTGCGATAATAAAAAAGGGAAAGAATATCTGATGGAAATTTTGTCGGACAGGTGGAATCTGTTACCTTTGTTAAACGGTTAAAGGTCAACGCTGAACGCTATCGAACAGCATTGGTCGCTTAAAAAATAAAAAGTAAATATGGAAGTGTTTACGGAGATAATGAAATACATTCAGACTTTTGGAAAGTACGGATGTAAGGAATACGAAAACGGGACAAAATTATATGGTCATGCGCCTTTTATTGCTCCCATAGCGTATAATTTTCGTGTCTTTTCGGTATTAAGTAAACAGGAAATTATAGAGTTGGAACAGGATATGCACCGGGAAATTCCTATTGCATATCGTTCATTTCTCATGCGAAATGCGAACGGACTAAATCTTTTTAATACTACTCTATGCTTTTATGGACTGAGAAAATCATATTGCAGGAGTTTAGAAGCTATTCCTGAACCGTTCTCTTTATCCGAGCTTAATAGGTTTGAGAGGCCTAAAAATGCAGAGGAATCCTATTTTTTCATAGGAGGATATGATTATGATTTATCCAAACTCTATATAAATACAGACGATGGAACAGTTCATTTTTGTAAACGCCGGGATGCGACCTCTTTATTAGGTTGGAGTTCTTTTGAAGAAATGATTTTATCTGAGACAAGAAGGCTTTCAACCCTTTATAATGATAGAGGGGAAGGACTTGTACCGCATGAGAAAACACTGCCAATATAAAGATAAGGTGGCTAACAAACAAATAAATTGCCTCGGAAATCAATTATTTGCCCAACGTTATTGACGATGATGAAAGAACAAAAAAATATTTTCGGGAATAAATCCAAGTTCGCAATAGAAGCTATCCTATGGCAAATAGATGAGGAGCCAATATTCATCAATTATTGTCTATGGATAAGGAATAATATGGTTGGCGACATCGGGCAATGTGCCTTATTGTCAGCAGAAATGGAGCCTATATTAAAAGTAGTTCAACTGAAAGGACAACGACAAATGCCATTCGAGAATTTAACAGCACCCGTATTAACGGATAAACTGATTGAAAATATTTGGGGCTATGCTTCTGATTACAGCCATAATGTACCTTTAAGCAATATCGACATACTTTCCTATCATGGAGAGTGCTTTCAGGGATATTATGTATTCCTTATTGAGCAACAGGGTTACGAATGGCTGCTGACAAAAGACAATGTAGACAATAAATATTATGATATGAAGATACCTTCAGGTATAATATATTCAACATTTAAAAAATTTTCAAAGTGGATTGAGGATTCGACGATGTTAGTTTTGCGAACAAATAATGCGTCAATAACAAACGGATAAATCACCCTTAAAGGTTGATAGTTCGCTGAACATTATCGGTAAAGTACAGAAGAATGGAAATAAAAGATATAACAACAAGCATAGGCTTTATTGGTGGACGAGATGCCATAATAATTGAGTATATCAATATTATAAATCCTCAAACTATTGAAGTGTATGTAAATGTCTCCCATAATAGCCTATGCAATTTTGTAGATAACACTGTGAGTGATTTTAATCTGAGATTTGTATTCAATGGAGTAATGAAATTCCAGTTGTACGATTACGAAATGTTTGAAAGCAATATAAAGGGTAAAGGGCAGACCGTGTCATCTATACGAGAGATTGTCAATCCTACCTTTTCTAAGAAGGGACTACATCATATATTGATAATTGCATACGATAATGTGATGGAATTTTTATGTACTGAATTTCATGATGAATTGATTACCGCTAATAAACAGCAAACCGACTGAAGCTGAACGCTGCCAGACATTACAGATAAGAATGAACACGAAAGAATTTATTATTAGACGATTGGAGCAAATGACAGAGCTGTCGGAAAGCAGGAATGAGTATTATAAGAGACTAATACATTCCTTCCAGAGTGATGCTGATCAGCATGTTTATGATAAGATATATTCTAATCTTAGCGGATTGTTAGCGCATGGAGATTTAAATAATAAAGAATATGACTTACTGAAAGAGGTTATACTTGAATTAGAAAAAAGGATATAAGAATTAAAAGTATGGAGATATATGATATAAATACAATTTACAGTCAGTATAAGGAATTTATCAATTCTAACTGTACAGATTTGAAAGATGAAGTAGAGGTGATAGTTAGACGGAGAGGGCTATCTTCTATAATGAATGATTCCAAGTGGCTAAAATTACAAACCGCTATTCTTTCTATTCCGAAATTTGAACCCATATATGGTGTTCAACTTTTGACTGATGAGATTGAACATTCTTCTGTATTTGAAGTACCGACGCTTCCGATTTATGGAGGTTGGGAACTTATATATGAAGATTGGGAATACGCCCCGCCACCATTCTTTAATATTGAATGGATGGCAATACAGCCTTTGGATAAAATGTACAAAGGAAGATTAGTAAATCCTGAAATCATAGATAAATCAAATATATTGGTAGAAATTCTTCATAAGTATCATATACCATTTGAGAAGGAAGATGAACATACGTTTGTAATCTACGGGTATAAATGATGAATAAACCGATAATAAACAGCAGACCGACTGAATAAGTGGAGCAACGTCGTACATTAATAACTACATAAATGATGAATAAAATAATTATCAATCTCAATAAGGTATGGGGGAAAAGTAGCTTTTTCAACTTGTTAAAAGATGAATTGGCGTTTCCTGATTATTTTGGGAACAACTGGGATGCAGCGGATGAATGTATTAGAGATTTATGCTGGCTGGATAATGATACTACCATTTGTTTTCGTAATGCTGAGAAACTCAGAGGCCGGAATAACCTGCTATATGACGAAATTATATTATTCATTAAAGAGAACCAAGAATATTGGGAAACGGGAACAGCAAATAAAAAAATAAGAATAGTAGTAGAATAGTTGTTGATACGCACCTCAATCGCCCATAAGGGCGATTAGCTGTCAGACATTAATTTGATAAAAATGGAAACATTAAAAAATAAAGAATATGAATGAAGAAGAATAGATACATAACAAGCGGCTGAACCTCTCATAAGGGGTAAGTTGGCCAGCAAACATCATTCACTTTAAGAGTAAAGATTATGGATAAGCAGGAACTATATATATGGTTTTATACACCAGCAAGAATTGAAGAGTTTAAGTTGCTTCCTTTATATGAGGATTATTGGCTTTCGGATAAGTACTGTCCTAAAAAACAAGTATCTATTTTAGGGGATTGGGTAATGTATTATCCTCCTAAAGATGGATTTCCAACATATGATACACGATTTAAAATGCCTGAAATTTTGTATCTGCATATCAAATCAAAAGTGCAGCCATCATTTGATTGGTTTCCCCAAAATTATAACTTAAAAATCGTATCTGAAAGTTTTTTAAACTTTATGATTAGCAATCAACTTTATGGCCGATTTGAGGCAACTGAATTGAAAGTATTTGGAAAAGATGGGAAAGAATTTATTGATAAAAAATTTTTCGTAATAAGGATTTGCGAGTTTGATGATAATAAATTCGATTTCCATATAGAAAATAAAAAAAGAGCAATAGGATGTAATAAATATAACTATTTCCTTTATCCTGATATGCAATTAAAGAATTGCAATGACAAGCAAAATATTTTTTTTCTTGACGAATTTTGTTATCAAGATAGTATAATATTAACTACAGATGGGAAAGATTATGTGATGCAAAATTTTAATCGTCCTGAATTATATAACTTAGAAGATTATAGATTTGTTTGGAACAATCAATACAATATTGAACAACTACCGGATATGGTAAAATGAGTGAATAACAAGCGGCTGAACCTCCCATAAGGGATATTTAGTCAGAAAACATACAATATAGAAATAACGGATTTATGTACAAAATAGGTTATATGGGAACTTTTGAGGTAGTCCCCAAGGTTGTAGAAAATATCATAAATAGTGATATTGACAATTTAGAAAAAGAATATAAGAACGGTTGGGATATAGACCAAAAAATAGTCTTGAGCGAATATACAGATATTACTCCCATAGAGATAGCAATCCAGTGTAACAATGAACAGGCAATAAGGTGGCTTTTAGAAAAGGGAGCAAATGTGAGAGCAAAAGAGGGAGATTGGGGAACACCGATTTCGGCTGCAGCCCGTTTTTGTACAACTGAAATATGTGAGCTATTTATACGACACGGAGCCTTGGAAAAACTGACCAAAAGACAATGTAAAAGAATATATGATGATATTTTCTTTGGAAAGAATTTCAAGAACATTGATGTGTTTGAAAAACATGGCATAACAGTAAAAAAATATGGAAGTAATTGCCTGAGATCTGCAATTTATGAAAAAGACAAGAAATTAGCCCAGATGTTTTTGGATTATGGGGCAGATTTGAATTACCATGAATATGATATGATGTTTACCCAACAGGAAACTCCTGTTATGGTAGCGGCACAACGCAATTCTATTGACTTGGTAAAATGGCTTGTGGAGAAAGGTGCTGATTTGACTATTAAAAGCAAGTACGGTGAGAGACCATATACAATCGCATTACTAAACAAGAATCAAGAAATGATTGAATATATCAAGAATCTGGAACCTGAGAATTTTCATAATGAAGAAGCCTTGAAAGCGATAGTAAAGTGTTACAGGCTGCCTAAAGAAATGGTAGATTTCTTCAAAAATGAGAATCTCAGGATCGAATTTTCTGGGGAAATTGATAGCAAGTACATTGAATTTTATAAATTAGAGGATGCAGTAGAATTGACTTGGAAAAGGAAGAAATATCTTTCATTGGTAAAGTATTCGGATAATTACTGGGTACAGCTTTTATGGCATTCGAAAGACAAAAAGCTCTATGCCTTTGATGGAGAACATGAAGAGATTTTTGAGGTTGGTGATTGGAATTACTTCATCAATAATTGTGAGACAATTGTTGGAAAATTCATAAATGGAGAGCTTTAGGAAAAATGGAATGAGTATTATAAGAGACTAATACATTCCTTTCAGAGTGATGCTGATCAGCATGTTTCTGATAAGATATATTCTAATCTTTGCGGATTGTTAGCGCATGGAGATTTAAATAATAAAGAATATGACTTACTGAAAGAGGTTATATTTGAATTAGAAAAAGGATATAAGAATTAAAAGAATGTATCGCTAACATGCACTTCAAACGCTCCAAATAGCAATTTGTTGTCAGACATTGATTAATACATAAAAGAATGATAATAGGAGATCCATATAAATTCGCTTTCTGGATTGACATTGTTCCTGAATGGAATGATGATGATTCTACATGGATTAACGGGATATTTTGTTTGTGTATAAATGGTAAAATATACCCATGTGTTGCAACATCAACATTAAATAGCGAGATACCCATACTGTTAGATGGATGGTATCGCTACTCGATGCCTTGTGAGAATGAAGTCTTGTTTCAAGCATCCAAGATGGATGCCGTGAAAAACTTGTTGGAAATAACTTTCCCGGCTAATGGCAGTGAAGATTATAGATATAAACTCTCCACGCCGACAATAGAAGATAATGATGTTTATTCATTTGTTTTGGATCATAATGACGAGGTGAGGATACTTGTTGTAACAGCATCGTATGATAACAATTCTCTTGAAATTGATGAAACTAAAATAGATGAAATAACAATAAGAAAATCAGAGATGCGTTCTATGATTAGCGAATTGGATTCCTTTTACCAAAGAATGATCAGTAACAAACAGCAGTGCGACTGAATAAATGAAACGCTGTCAAACATTGGCATAAAATTATGTTTGAAGATTATTTAGAAAACAGCAAAACATATCTTGCATTAGAGCAATATTGGATTCAGTTATTTTGTTCTATATGCGATGAACATAAGAACAGCTTGGATAACTGGATTATTCCTTTTTATAATACATGTTTTTCCAATCAGGAGAAAGACATGGATGGAAATTCCATATTCTCGGCTAAGTCTAAACAGACAGGAAGAATTGTCAGAATCATTCAAACAAATTGTGATGAAGAGGTATTGGAAGTCTGGGAAGACACCTTTGATGGGAATGAAGAGTTAGTGATTTATCTAACATGGAGCACTAAAAATGTAGATAAGGCAAGATCTTTTATTGACGACTGGCTCAAAAAGGAAATATCGTGCTAATGGAATCTGCATCACCCAATGATGGAAAGTCACAAAACATTAGTTGCAATTAAAATGAAGAAGTAAATGAATGTAATATCTGAAAAAGAATATTCGTTCTCAAATGATTTTTTTTGGAACGTGATACTACATCATCATATAAACGCATTTGACAAAGAAAATGATGAGAATTTTGATTGGATGTGGGATGAAAAATATTCACCAGCATCATTAGATAAGAAGAGATTTACAGAATATTGGAGCAATCTATCTCAATGGGATTTAAAAACACCAGAAAATGAGGGAGAGATTGAAAATCCGAAGTCGCTGGTTCTTCCTATCGGCAGTGATATTGCATTGACAATAGAATTTCATCCTTGTTGTACTTACTATTTTTTGAATGACTTTATGATCGGTGAGGTTAGTGGCAACTTTCATTTGAAATATCTCACATATCCGGAGCTGTTGCGTATGGCAAAGTTAAAATATGGAGATGTGCTATTTCATCTTCTGTTGCCTCTGTCGGCAATCAGGGAGCAGGAAAAAGAAGAGGCACTCAATGAGATAGTCCGAAGGTTGCAACAAATCCCACTATTTCGGGAACATTCAGAGTACATAGGCAAATGCATCTTGTATGGATTGTTAATACCTGATTCCGATGTGTTAGATATTCCAGAAATAGGAACTGTCTGTATAAGTAACCATTCTTATAGAAACGCTCTAAGGTATGAAGATGATAAAGAAGATATTAAAGGATTGAACGTCCTTTTGTCAAAATTGTAAATATGCGACTAACAAACGGATTAATCTTCCTTGAAAGGTTGATTATCCACCAAGCATTGGTGTTCCGGGCTATGGGGATGCCCGGCGATTGGAAGAACGAAAGATACCGGTAGGCATAGCGACATGCCTGTTCTGGCTGGCCGGGTACTGTCGGGATTGTGACGGCCAAGTATTTTCGCAGCAAAATAATTCCCTGGAGGTCGCAGGGCCGGATGGCGGTGGAACACAAGGTAAAAGAGGCCGAGAAGCAACATACAGGGGATGTGCGATAATAAAAAAGGGGAAAGAATATCTGATGGAAATTTTGTCGGACAGGTGGAATCTGTTACCTTTGTTAAATCGGTAAAAGTCAACGCGGAACGCTGACAAACAGCATTAGTCGCTTAAAAAAAGGAAAAGAATATGAGTGCGTTTACAGAAATAAAGAAATACATTCAGACTTTTGAAAAGTATGGATGCAAAGATTATGGAAACGGGACAAAGGAATATGGTCATGCTCCTTTCATTGCTCCTGAAGCATATAATTTTTGCGTTTTTGCTACGCTGAATGAAGATGACATTATAAAGTTAGAACGAGATTTGAAAAGAGAGATCCCAGCTCAATTCCGCTCGTTTCTAATGACTGATACAAATGGATTACATCTTTTCTTTCATTTCAGTTTGTATGGAATGAGAAAATCATATAATCGAAATCCGAATGCAATTCCAGAGCCTTATGGCTTAATTGAGCCAAACGTTTATGAAAGGCCTAAAAACGCAAAAGACACTTATTTTTTTATCGGAGGATATAGATATGATGGCTCAAGGCTCTATATAGATTCTGAAAATGGAAGGGTTCATTTCTGTAAAAGTAGAGATGCTACCTCTCTCTTGTCATGGGATTCTTTTGAAGATATGCTCATATCAGAATCCCAAAGACTATTTACGCTTTATGATGATAGAGGTAGAATGCTTGTATCACGAGAAAAAACACTGCCAATATAAAAATAAGGTGACTAACAAACAGCAGACCGGCTGAATAACGCGGAATGCTGCCAGATATTAGCATCAATAATTAAATATTAAAGACGAAAAGAAATGAATATTTCCAATATAATCATTCCAGGAAAATCTATTGGCGGAATATCCATTGGTGAGAATGTATTTGATGTACAAAAGAGAATACATTCTCACTATGATGTAAAATTGTCAGATGGGAACTCCATGTCAATTAATGGTAATATGATTACTTTATATTATGGAAAGAATGGTATTATATCTGAAATATCTTGTAGCAGTAAGTTCAATGGAGTTTATGATAACAAGCTATGGGCAGGAATGACTGTTGAAGATGTAATAAGAAACACTTCATCTCAAGTAGCCTGGTCTGGATTTGTACAAGTGGATAACATTAATGGTATTGGCCTTCCCTTACCTAATGAATATGATGATTTTGAAAAAATAACAGATTTCTTAGATTTGGATTTTGTTTTTGAGGAACTGTGGGTTTATCAATTCTAAATCTTTGAAATGACTGAAAATTATGTGCTGCTTATGAATCCATTCTCTTGTATTGAATAAAATTGGAAATGATGCAAACAAGCGGAAGAATCGCCCTGAAAAGGTTGATTATCCACCGAATATTGAGTAACTCAAAAATAGAATTATGGGATTAAATAAGATTACAGGAATACTGCCACACGAAAACACATGTGCAGATTTGGTTCCCATGGCATATTTTTATGATGTCTTGAAAAATATACAAAAAGTTGAGGAGGATATAATTAATATGACATACGAAGATGGCCGCCAACCATTGTTGGTTCATCTTGATATGCTATTAACAATAGCAAGAAAATATCCAAACACGGCTGCTATGTGTATATACGAATTGAAACGTAAACATCTTAAAGACACATTTGAAGCATGGTGGGAACGTAATCAAAAAAAAATTCCCAAAAAATATCGTACAGGCATACGACAAAATGCCGATGAGTTGTTTGATGAACTATTTGCAATAAAAAGTTGGGCTAAATCGGAATAACAATATGGATAGATTAGACGAAAAAATAGCACCATTCTTTTGGGTTGATCATGAATCGACAGCTTCAGTATGCCTGAATGTTGGAGAATACAAAGCAGAAATTTTCCAAGCAAGAGAAGACGAGGGCTTTGAGGGGAACGGCTATGACTGGGAGTCCTTAGCTCGTGTCTTTGTGGAAGAACAAGTACCGGAGTTGTCCGAAAAGATAAGTTTTGACCCGGAAGGAAGCATGTTCTGTGCCTATTCAAAAGATAAAGATGCCTTAAAAGAATTTATATTAAAGTTCAAGGACGCCTGTGAGAATGAAACATTGATTATGGATTTATTCTCTCGTGCAGAACTGGATTAAGAAACGATGCTAACAGACACCTGTACCTCCTAACGGCTACAAACTGCCCAACATTGGTGTTCCGGGCTATGGGGATGCCCGGCGATTGGAAGAACGAAAGATACCGGTAGGCATAGCGACATGCCTGTTCTGGCTGGCCGGGTACTGGCGGGATTGTGACGGCCAAGTATTTTCGCTGCAAAATAAGTGCTGGAGGTCGCAGGGACGGATGGCGGTGGAACACAGGGTAAAAGAGTCCCGGAAGCGACATACAGGGAGATGTATGATAAAAAAAGGAGAAAGAATATCTGATGGAAATTTTGCCGGACAGGTGGAATCTGTTACCTTTGTTAAATCGGTAAAAGTCAACGCGGAACGCTGCCGAATATTATATATCCACAAACTAATTAGGTTGTTGAATATCATTAAGTAGGAAAACAACAAAAAATGGGTAATCTGTAAGTGGAAAAATGAAAGCTATTTAAGATTTAGAAGTCCTACACATTAGGCCTTTGAACTGTACAATTCATTTTTATAAGTAAAATATGAATGCGAAGAAGATAAAACTATATTGTATAAAAGAAGATTATGTTCTCTTAGACAAATATTTTAAGGAAAAACAGATATCTGTATCAGCAATGCCATTGGCAGGATTTGATTTGAGGCCCATACAAATTAGTGATTTCGGTGAAAATGATTGGAATAGAGTGATTGTGTACAAAGACAAGCATACGGTAGAAATTGAAGAAATAGAGTCTGCTGTGTCTTTTGAAAAGATATTTACACCTAATTTTATGATTAGTGATATATTGACTTTTGATAGAGCATATATTGACGTGGCAAATAAAAAAATGATAGGAGGAAGTATATCTGGAATTACTAAATATTTGGCAGATGGAGTATTAGTTTCTAAAAGCAATGAATTTTTAAAATGGCAAAATACTTTTTATCTTTGGATAAAGAGAAATTTTGTAGCTGTAAAAATAGACAAGACTCATAATGTTTATGTATCTGAAAGAGTACGGCAGATGATAGATGATGGATTTATTTTGGAGTAATTGGTATTATAGAGAATAATCAGTGTGATAACATACGCCTAAACCTCGCTGAAAGGTCGGTTAGTAACCAAACATTATAAGCAGAAAATAATGAAACCAAATATAATAACAGGTATTTCTGAAAATGCATCATATAATTGCCATAACAATATAGACTTGGCAGTTCTGACGGCAATCTTTCAAAGAACGGATAGTCGAAATGACCGGTTCAGATTGTCTGATAAGCAATTCAGAAATCTATTTCAAATATGCCCCAGCTTCTATTTGTTTGAATATGGGGAGAAGGTGAATACACTAATTAGTAGGTGTTACGAAGATTCAGAGTCTATGTATTGGGATTATCTGGCGATTTGGGGATTTGCACAATGCTTACAGACTTTGATATTTGACCGTGTTCATTCAAATTCATCTGATAATGAATTTACAAAGCTTTATTCGTATCTGAATATTATTAACGTGAATCGGTCTAACTTGAAAGACAAGGCGCATTATAGAAATAAACTTTTCCAATCGTTTCTTTTCTCTTCACCATATTCTTGGGAGTTTAGTCGGCACATAAAACTATCAAAAAATTGTATCACATACAATGGGGATAATATTGAGGATATTCTATTTAAATTCTTTAATGTAGAGAAAGAAGAAAACGAAACGGACAAGAGTGCTATGATTGACAACATAAATAGCATACTGAAAACGGCATATTCATATATGGTAGGCAAGAAATTATTTATGCCTTATCATCCTCAAAAGGATATCTATTCGTATTATTATTTTCATCCTGCCGACTTCATCGAATTGTATCAGAATAACAGGGCTCTATTCTATGCGTATTTGGATAATAGTGTGGAAGGTAAAGTTACTTTTATGAAAAAGGCATTTGTTTATAATTATAGCTTATTTATAATATCAAGTCCTGATATAGTCATGTCAGAACTTGATAGTTATTGTAAGCATAAAGATAAGATTCTTGATGTCTTATTTTTATCAAATTCAACATTGCCTAATTCGGTTATTAAGAAAATCAAATTTGGCCCATATAGAAAAACAAATGAATAAGAAACAGCTTATAACAAGCGGTTTAACTTCCCCTGAAAAGGTTGGTTAGCCACCAAACATTATCCATATTATGAAATTGAAAGAGCTGGACAAATATTATACTTTCCATTTGACATCACATATTGATGTTTGCAAATTAGATAAAGACCCTTCTCTGTCTGTGTGCAGATGCACTGTATTTCCTAAATTCTTTATGACGTATGAAGAATTAGTAGAGAACGTGTTCGGTGTAGATAATGCGACAAGAAAACGCTTTAGAGGTCAATTTAAGTCTTTCTTGAAGGATTTGCAATGTTCCCACTCGATATATGCAAACGACAAAAGGACGGACACAATTACCGAGGTTTCAGAAATCACAACTAAATTGGTTATAGACCTGACAGAGAAATGCGCAGTCAATTTGTTTATACCTGATTTAAGGGTTATAATGATCGGGCACGATGATTTTGGATTTATCTTCGTGACAGACATTAAAAACCCAGATGTGAGTTATATTTCAGACAAGTTAGAACAATACGTTCTTTATTTTGTGAAACCAGAAAAATTATAATGGAACCGAGACTGGTGTTTCTGATACTGATCGGCATAGCAATAGGCTTGTCCTGTCTGGCCGGTTACTGGCGGAAGAAAGCCGGGGAAGCCGCTTTTGCCGCCGCTCTGCTCGCCGACAAAGCCGAGGAGCGTGACCGCCACTGCCGTCTGGCTGTGCTGGCCGGGCACAGGGACGCCTGCCGTATGTTCTGCTTCGCCCATCCCGACTTTTACGAGGACAGGCATCCGCTCAAGCCTTTCCGTTTCCGGGGCATCAGCGTGACATTCTACGGCCATTATTATCCGTCGCGGTACAAAAGGCTGCTCAGCGAGGAACAGCGCGTGTTCTGCCGCTCCCTCTATGCCTTCAAGGAGGGAGAGAATAACGGCATCGACTTCTTCAAGGCTTGCCTGGCCGCCCTGCCGGTGGACACCGCTTCCTGTCATGTCATGTTCATGCCGTGCAGCAACTGGATAAAGTACGGCCGGCGGTTCAAGCGGCTTGACTGGTACATCACGACCCACCGGAAGGAACTCACCTCGGGGCTGCAGGATGTCGATGTGCACAGTGAACGCGAGAGCCTGCACGAGTGCAAGGGCAGCGAGCGCATCCTTGAAAGGAACTACAGCATCACAGGAGACATCAGGGGAAAAAGAATCATCATCGTGGACGACGTGTTCACGAGCGGCCAGAGCCTTACCGACTACAAGGAAGAGATAGAACGGTGCGGCGGCGAGGTGGTGGCCGCCATCTTCTATGGAAAGACCGTCACGGTTCCGCCGCTGTTCCTGATAAAAGCCCATGTGTGGGGCGGACATATTGTCCACGCCATCACGCACGAGGCATAAGTCCTACGGCATTCCCGCCAACGCCGCCACGCATTTCTCCTTCGTGGCCTTGATGTAATCGAAAATCTCCGCCGGATCCACGGTTTTTCCGTTGCGCCTGCAGGTGATGTGCAGGTGCTCTCCGGTGCTGCGTCCCGTGGAGCCGGTGATGCCGACCGCATCCCCCGGACGGACGGCCTTTCCCTTGCCGACCAGAATCCGTGAAAGGTGGCAGTAGCTGACGGTGAACTCGCCGTGCCGCAGCACCACATATTTCCCCGAAGCCCTGTCCTGTCCGACCTTGAGCACCGTGCCCTCCATCATGGCCAAGGCTTCGTCGCCCCGCGCGTGCAGGTCTATGCCGTTGTGGAACCTCCTCTTTCCGGTAATCGGGTCCGTCCTGTACCCGTATGGCGAGTTGACTTTCATCCTACGGAGCGGGTAGCACACGCTCAGGTAGCGCCGCACCCATTTCTCCCTTGCCGCATCGGGTGAAGCCGGTGCGTTTTCTTCCGTGGTTTCTCCATCTTTCCAGACAGGCATTCCGGGGCGTTCTCCCATGCCAAGGTTGGTTATCTGCACGGCTTCCGGCACGGCGGCCGGGATGCCGGATGCGACAGTCATAAACTGTGCGAAAAGCGGTGCCGAGACAAGGACGGCACCTGTGGCAATCATTATCATTTTTTTCATGCGGCAAAGATAGCAAGCCCCGCCACCCCCTGAGAAAAATCGGACATCGTTTCTTGTCATAATATGATTATTTAACTGTTCAGAATATGATTTTTGCGGTAAAATCATATTCTAATCATAAAAAATACTATATTCTAAATCTTTATATTACTACATACTTGCCTGACACGATAAAATCAACCTATCTTTGCAGAGTATGATTTATAGTTTGATTTTAGAATATGAAACAAGTACGATTTGATTTGACCGAACTTCCGTTCGGAACGCTTGCCCGGTTCGGGCTCACGCAGGAAATGATAGAGGATCTTCCCATGTTCGTCCTGGAAGACATCTGTCAGGGCAGGCATTCGCCCGTGCTTCCTGTCCGTGTGACCGGCGAGAACGGCGAGACCTTTGAAAGCCGCACACGCATCGCCTTCATCCGCAGGGACGACGGCCGGGCGGACGTGGTGTTCTATCCGGTACTGAAAACCTCCCCGCTGGAGAAATACGGCGAGGCGCAGCAGAAACAGCTGCTTGAGGGCAAGGCCGTCATCGTGGACGTGGAGACATCCGACGGACGCCGCAGTAAGGCATTCGTGCAGATAGACCCGGAGACGAACCAGGTGCTTTCCGTGCCCACACCCATCATCGGGCGCAACCTTCAGGTGGCCGCAGAGGAGCTTCGCCTCGGCACGGCGGAGGTCAACAGCCTGCAGCACGGGGAGCCGCTGACCATCGTCGTGGATGACGAGCCTGTCACCGTGGGCATCGACCTCAATGCACGGACAGGCATCCGCTTCTGCCACGGCGACGGGGAGAGATGGCGCGAGCAGTCCAGGCGCGAATGGGACAAATACACTTTCGGCTGCTACGGCTGCTGGGTCATGGACGATGACGGCAACCTCAATTATGTCTCCGAGGACGACTATACCGAGGAGCTGTGGAACGAGCAGAAGAAAAGCGCCGAGCGCAACCGTGCCGCTGCGCTTCATAAATAACCCTCAGAACCGGAACGGCAATGGAACGGAATACCTATTATCCGGAGGAAATCCTCATAGAGAAAATGGAGAGCGGCGAGTACGGCTGGCTCGATTATGTCAACCATCACTCTGCGGAATGGCAGGAGGAATACCTCCGCTATTGCAGGGAGAACGGCCTTCTGGTCGGAGACGCGTCCGCAGAGTCGTTCGTCCATTTCAAGGACCGGGAGCTGGAGGCGGCCCTCGAATCCGGAGACGCATAAACCAATCACAGACAATCCAAACTTTCAGACAATGGCGATACGAAAGAACACCAACCCACGGGCGATGGACCTGCAGCCGGAGATGCGCGACATCCTGATGCGCAACGGCATGCAGGCCCATATCGTGCCTGACGGCGCAGGCTACAGCCTGGTCGTGCAGGGGCATGACTCACCCCTGCTTGCCTATCCCATCACGGAGCGGCAGATGCTGGCGCTGACCGACTGGGGAACGAACACGGCCAACAAGAAGGCCTACAACGTGTTTACCAGCATTGTCGGCAAGGACTTCTTCCTGCCCAAAGATTTCGTCCACGCGCGGAACGCCAACGGCCGTGTCGCTATGGGGCTTCACGGATACCGCATCGGCATCGGCGAATACGGGCGCACCGGCCGGATGGGGCTGCCGCCCCCGTTTCTCGGGTGGACACCCCGCCAGCAGTGGGGCTTCCACCTGCGCAGGGTCGGCGGCCAGCTGTTCTATCCCGGTCCCGTCGTCGCCGAACGCTGGGACGGACGGATGAAGCCGGGCGAACTCCAGTCCGGCGGCTACGGATTCTATTATAAAGGCGGTCAAAGGGAGATTGCGGCGCAACCTGCGGATGTCCTGCAGAACCTGCAGAGCGTCATCACCCCGCTTGTCGCCCGTGAGCGGAGCAGCGAGCCGGCCAAGCCCTACAAGGAACTGGTCAGCTCCCCCGTGTACTTCTCCAACGAGAAGTGGCAGGAATGCCTGTCCTCGCACGGCCTTATCGTGGACGCGGAGCAGCGGACGCTGACCGTGCAGTCGGAGTCCGTGGCGGCCGATTTCGTCTATGACCTGACGGCGGAAGAGACGGCGGCGCTGACCTCCAACTCCATCGAGGAACACCCGGTAGAGGAACGCATCGGGCTTATCAACAACATCATCGCAGCGGACTACCGGGACAAGGTGACGATGGAAGCCCTGGACAGCGACCGGCGCATCGGCATCGGCCTGCACCCGGAGGTGGAGGAAGACCTTGCCCGGCAGCAGCAACAGGAGCAGCAGCTCTTTGAGGGTCAGCAGCAAGGCAACCCTATAGGACAGATGGCCGAAGGCGCCGTCATCGACGGCAGGGACCTCTATTATCTCAGCGAGAACCGGGGCTGGTACCGGGAAGAACGGCACGGACGCGAGGTGGAAGTAAGCGAAATCGCCGTCCATCCGGCAGAGACCGAGGGCAAGTACAGGATGACCGCCGTCATCGACGGGCAGACCGTCAGCCACGAGATCAGCCAGAAGGACTATGACAAGTTCCTCGCCATTGATGACTTCCACCGCATGAAGCTCTTCTCGAAGATATTCAGCGAGGTGGACATGAAGATGCGTCCCGAAGCCCGGAAGAGTCTCGGCGTGAAGATATTCGCCGCCCTGACAGCCGGAGCCGTCGTCACGGCCGGCGTCGTGCACGGGATGAACCACTGCCACCATGCGCCGGAGTTCTACGGCGAACGGTTCGGCGGTCCTCCCAGACCTTATTTCAAGCCCGGAGTGGACACGCCGCGTGATGTGGCGATACGCAACTTCGAGGCCGAGATGAACCGGGAGATAAGCGACATGCGTATGGGGAGGTAGGCCTATGAACGAAAACGAACTGACATACGATGACTTTCTGCAACGCCTGACCATACAGGACGTGCTCATCGACGCGGGCTACCGGCTGAACAGGCGGGACGGCCTGCGTTATCTGTCATACGTCCGGACAGACAGCGACGGCCGGCGTGTGCGCGGCGACAAGTTCCTCGTCACGCCCAAAGGCCAGTGCTGCTTCCAGCCGCCCCTCCTGAGACTGTACAACATCATCTCCTTCATCAAGGAACATCCGCAGTTCTTTGCGGAATACCGGGCGGGCATGTCCGGCGACCGGCTGGTGAACCTCGTGTGCAACCGGCTGCTGAACCATCCCATCCCTGACAGGGAGACACGCATCATACAACCCAGGCGGGACACCAGGCCCTTCAACATAGAGGACTATGACATCCACCGGTTCGACCCGCAGGACAGGGAGACACAGAAGAAATTCTACTTTTTCTTCAAGCACCGGGGCATCGACCTGTACACCCAATATGCCTTTCACCGGGATTTCTGTCTGGCGACCCGGCACCGGCCGGACGGCCTGAGCTACACCAACCTTGCCTTTCCGCTCCGCCTGCCCAGGGACACGGACAAGATTGTCGGATTCGAGGAACGCGGCCGTGCCCGGATGGACGGGAGCGGCAGCTACAAGGGCAAGGCCGAGGGAAGCAATTCGAGTGCGGGGCTGTGGATCGGCAGTCCTGCCGGGACAGCCCTGAGAGATGCCACCCATGTATTCTGGTTCGAAAGCGGCTATGACGCCATGTCCTACTACCAGCTGCACCAGAAGGACAACAGGGACTTGTGGAAGGCCGTATTCGTCTCCACCGGCGGGACACCGACCGTGGAGCAGATGCGAGGCGTAATCGCCTGTTCCCGTTCCGCCCGGCAGCATATCTGTTTCGACACCGATACGGCGGGCCGGGAGTTCACCGACAATCTCAAAAAAGAGATCCACCGGACGGTCAAGTCCGGCATAGAGCCCACGCCGGAGCGGAAAGCCTACCTCGGTTCCATACCCGCCGGAGGCGGCATTGACAGCGGCGATACCGACCTGCTGCCTGACGCCTTGCGGTCCAGTTATGGCAAGTACGAGGCCGCATGGGAGGAAGTCATGTCCATGCGGTCGAGCGGGCTGTGCCATCCCGATGACATACGGGAACAGGAAAAACTGATGAACAGCCATTACAGGGATTTCCGGAATGGGCTGCGGGATTTTCTCGGTCTGGACGAAAAGGATGACACCCGGTTCGTGCGGGAAGAGCCGAAAGCCCCCTGCAAGGACTGGAACGACGAGCTGCTGGCAGTCATAAGAAAGGAAGCGGCCGCCCGCGAGAACCGACCCAGAGAAGAAGAAACCGAACAGGAACGAAGAACAGGCTACCACCGATGAGAACGGCATCAGACATATCGCAACCGGAAAGTCTCGTGCTGAGACCGCACAGGATGCAGTTCGTCCTCGACGAGCTGCCGGCCCTTGCCGTGTGCTGTGCCGGAGGCATCTACGGAGGCTTGGAGGACATGCCCTTTCCCATTGCGGGCGTAGCCGTCTTCCTCTGCCTGTCGCTTGTCCTACTGTACCGCTTCCTCTGCCTGTGCAGGATACGCTACCGCATCGGCAGCGAGCAGCTTGTCTGCGAACGAGGGCTGCTTGTCCGCAAGGTGGACTACATGGAGCTCTACCGTGTCGTGGACTTCCAGGAGCACCAGAGCCTGATGCAGCAGCTCTGCGGACTGAAGACGGTGCGCATCTTCTCGACGGACCGTAACACGCCCCGGCTCGACCTTACAGGCATGAGGCGGAAAGACGACATCGTGCCGCTCATCCGGAGCCGGGTGGAATACAACAAACGAAAAAAGGGAATATATGAAATCACGAACCATTAGCATCAGCCTTGCCGCCGTGCTCACATTCCTGCTGCCGCAGCTTGCGCAGGCGCAGATAGCGGCCTCCAACCCGCTGGAATGGGTGGCCCTTGCCGAAGGGAACGAGCTTATAAACGGCCAGATTGACAAACAGATAAAGGGACAGACCCAGACGGCTGCGCTGCAGAACAGCATCGCTGCGGAGTTCAACCGGATACACCAGTGGGAGAAGGAATACAACAGCTACCTCAAGACGGCCAGCGGCTACGCCTCCTCGCTGAAAGCCTGCACGCACCTGTACAACGACGGCGTGAGGATATTCCTCACCCTCGGCAAATTAGGCAAGGCCGTCAAGGACAACCCGCAGGGCATCATCGCCGGCATGAGCATGAACAACCTCTATATCGAGACGGCGACGGAGCTGGTCTCCGTATTCTCGCTGCTGAACGACGCCGTGGCGAAAGGCGGCACGGAAAACATGCTGACAGGAGCCGAGCGCAGCAAGACCCTGTGGGCGCTGAATGACAAGCTGTCGGCCTTCAGCCGGAAACTGCACCTGCTCTACCTGAGCATACGGTACTATACGCTGAACGATGTGTGGAACAACGTGACGGCCGGGATGCTGGACCGCGACAACGGGGAGATGGCACGGCTGGCCATGAACCGCTGGCGGCGTGCGGCCGCACTCGTGCATTGATGAAAGGAGGAACGATGGACAGGCTGACGATTCTAATGACATGTATCCTGCTGCTGTGCGCCGGCACCCTGAAAGTCCGGGCGCAGAACGACCCCGTGCTGGCAGGGATGATCCTGCTCTACACCGACAAGGCGCAGAAGGAGTTGAAAAGCCAGGAGAAGGTGATGCTGCTGCAGACCACCGGCCACATCTGGACAAAGGAAGAGATAGAGGGCACCACCGACCTTCAGCGGGAGTTCAACGACTATCTGGACTCGTTCCGCTCGATTGTCTGCTATGCCGCCCAGACCTACGGCTTCTACCATGAGATAAGCCGGCTGACGGACAACCTGGGCGACTTCTCGCAGCAGCTTGCAAGGCATCCGGCCAACGCCCTTGCCGTCGCCCTCTCGACGCGCAGGAACAAGATATACCGGGAGCTGATACTCGGCAGCGTGGAAATCGTGAACGACATCCGTACCGCCTGCCTGTCGGACAACAAGATGACGGAGAAAGAGCGGATGGAGGTCGTGTTCGGCATCCGTCCGAAACTCCAGCTGATGAACAGGAAACTGCAACGCCTGACCATAGCGGTGAAATACACCACGATGGGCGACATCTGGATAGAGATTGACGGCGGCTCGGTCCCCGTAGCGGACAAGCGCGACATCGTGGAAGCCGCCCAACGCAGATGGAGGCAGAACGGAAGGAAAGTAAGACCTTAAATATATAGAACAGATATGGGATTCTGGGACGCATTATTGAAAGCAGGCGGCAAGGCCGCCAAGAACACGGGCAAGGCCGCCGCAGCCACCGGAAGGAGCGCGGGCCAGGCCGTGCTGCATCCCTCGCAGACCCTGCGCGGAGCGGGTCAGGCGATGAAGACCGCCGCCATAGGCAGTGCGGCCGGTTATGTGGCATGGGAGAAGCTGACCACGGACAAGAGCGTGGCGAGGATCGTGGGCGATACCGTCATCGGCGAGTCGGCCACGGATGCCCTTGCCGGCACGACGGAGGACATCCGTGAACTGAAAGGCAAGGCCGGGGAAGCGGCCGACGCCGTGAGCGGCGCTGCAGCAAGCATCGGCTCCAGCCTGAACGGAGTGTCGAACTTCATAGGCCAGGCCACCGGAGGCGGACTCGGGGACCTGATCGGCGGATTCTTCAGCAACCTCGGACGCGGCAACGTGTCCGGACTGAGCATAGCGGGGCTTGTCGCCGCCGCCTTCCTGGTCTTCGGGCGTACCGGCTGGCTCGGCAAGATAGCCGGGCTGTTCCTGGGCATGATGCTCATCGGCAACAACGCCGGGCTTGTCCGCACGGAAGTGCCGGAGACCGGACAGAGAAATTCCGCGCAGGACCTTTCCCCGGAGAGACAGGCCCAGGGCGGAGGCATGAGAAGATAGGACATCAAACACAGAAGAAAATGAAATATACAGAAGAAATGATACTGCACTCCGAGAGCGGCTACTGTATGCCTTTCGCGGAACCTGACGGCAGGGACGTGAGCCTGTCGCTCGGCTACGGCGAGCAGACCCACCCGGAGAGCGGCGAGAAGTTTTTCCACCACGGCATCGACTTCGGCGTGCGGCGTTACCTGCTGTCCGCCGTGGCCAGCGGTGTCGTGTCGGGCGTATGCAACGACCCCACGCACGGCATCTGCCAGACCATCCGCTACGGACAATATGAAGTGACCTACGGACACCTGTCCACTGTCTTCGCCCAGTTCGGCAGGCCGGTGAAGGCCGGTCAGACCGTGGCGATGAGCGGCGACCTGCTGCATGTAGGGGTCCGGTTCAAGGGCGAGGAAATGGACCCGCTTGAGTTCCTCGCCATGCTGTACGGCAACATCAAGGCGATGCAGGAGGCGGGCGGCGACAGAGCCGGCGGCTTCTACGATGCCGCTCCGCAGACCGACTACGAGCAGGACAGGGAGGAGATAGAACGGCTGATGTTCCGTTTCCTGCCGCTCTACATGGATGACCTGCGGCTGGGAAGATACACGGTTCCCGAACATACGGAGCAGTCGCTGCGCAACATCTTCACCACAGGCGCGATGAAGGAGTATTTCTACGAGCGTATGCCGAGCATGGCGAACCCCCTCGGACTGGGACAGAAGGCGCTGCCTCTGGTGTGCAAGGTTCAGAACCTGCTGATAGCGGACTTCCTGAACTACCTTGCCCTGCGCCACGAGGTGTACCTCTCGACAACGGGCGGAGACTTAAAAAAAAACTTCGTGCCGAAGCAGTAGCCTCCGGCGGCATCATCGACCCGCTGGCGGAACTGGACATCGACATCCAGAGCTTCGACATACCGAGGGCGGTCACCGTCTATCCCGACCGTGCCGGCATCCGGTGGTGGACCAAAGCCTGGTTCAACAACCGGGAGGAAGGCGAAGCCTCCGTGGAGATCGGGCGGACACAGGCCGTGGACTTCATCCAGGACCGCATCGAAAAGGACGCATGGCTCGAAGCGTTCTTCCCCAAACAGATGGAGGTGTACCGCAACGCCATCGAACAGACAAAGGAACAGTTACTGAAACAGGTGAACTTGATATGACAACATAATGGAAGGAATAAAGCATAGCAGACAGTTTGCGGAGACGGAATCCCTCATGGACAACTATTTCGTCTGCCACATTGCCCCTGTCATGAAACAGACGCAGGCGTACCTGAACGAGAAACAGGGCGAGGAGATGATGGAATACTCCACCTCCCTCGGCGGCGTGCTCAGCATGATGGCGACGGCGGGCCAGCCGCTGGGCGACCCCTACCAGACCCTCAAGGTCACGGGGGAATGGAACTCGAAAACCACCGAGGACTACATCGCGATGTGCCGGGAGAGAATCGTCTCGTCCGAAGAGATGCAGCAGGATCTTGCCTGCATCGCCGGACAGTGGCGTCGTGCCGCCGTGCAGGAAATCGGCAGGGAGCGTTATGACGAGCTCTCGGAGAAACTGGGGTGCGACCTTGCCTATGCCTATGTGGACTACCGCATGGAGCAGCTGATGATAGACAGGCTGGTCAGGGAACGGATGCCCAAATCGTCCGCAGAATACATCATCCGCAAGGCGGCGGAGTCGAGCCTGCTGGGTCTGCCGCAGGTGCTGGGCCGTTCGCCGCTTGCCGAGGAGATAGAAGCCCGCGGCGAGGCCGCCTACCGTCCGGGCAAGGCGGAGAAAGGCGCTGCCTGGGCATTGGGAGCTACTGCGGATACCGTCATGCTGGGCGGCGCAGGGTCGTGGGCGACATTCGCCAAGTTCATCGGGGCGGACGCCGCCGTCTCCACCGTCGTCGGGTATCTCGAAAAGGACAAGCCGGAAGGCCCCACAGTGGAAGCGTGCATCAGCAAGGGCGTGTTCGGCATCGACGGCAATGTCTTCGACACTTTCCGGAAGGAAGCCGCCGCCATCCCTCCCAAAGAAAACGGCGCCCTTGCCGAAGCGAATAATGTACTGCACAAGAAAATACCCGTGTGCGAGTTCGATTTCACGGAATGGATGCAGGTGGGAAACACGCAATGGTGGCCCGATTTCGGGGCGTCCGTCCATGACCGGGAAGAAAAATACAAGGACGTGCCGCTGATTGTGGCCCCCGGCCAGGAAGAAGCCTACCTGCGGGAGCTGGAAAGGCAGAAAGCGGAGGAAAAAGACGGGCAGGCTGCAGTGCAGGAGGAACAGAGGGAAGAAAACAGGACGGAGCCACAGGTCCAAAGTCGCGGCGGAGAAGAAACTGCGACTGTCGGACAGGAGAATCCATCTGCATCAGCCGGCCAAAGCAACGAGAACGGCTGGGACGGGCTGCTGCGGTCGGTGGGACTGGACGGGCTGGGCGACATCACCGGCAACCTCGGCTACATCATGGCGATGCTTCCGGACATCCTGCTGGGTGCCTTCACGGGAAAGACCCAATCCCTGCGCCTGAAGGACAACCTGCTGCCGATGGCGAGCATCGTGGCGGGCCTGTTTGTCCGGAATCCGCTGCTTAAGATGCTCCTTATCGGCCTGGGCGGGGCGAACCTGCTGAACAAGGCCGGGCATGAGGCACTGGAACGCAAGCGGTCGGAAGGACTGACCGCCGGAAACCGGGAACCGGAGTACAAGCGTTATCCCGACGAACCGCTCAATCCCCGCATCGTGAACCCGACGCTGCAAGGCTGCACGCTGGTGGCCACGATAGACCGTGTGCCGTGCACCGTCCAGCTCAGTCCGGTGGTGGCCGACGCCTACAGGAAAGGCGCCCTGCCGCTGAACACGCTGGCCAACGCCGTGCTTGCCCAGAGCGACCGGCTGAACCAGATGGCTTCACAGAACTACGACAACAGCCGTCCGGAAACCGTCGTGCGCACACGGGGCATCCAATAACCGACAAAAAAAAAGCATACGGATATGAAAGAGAAATCACCCATAGAGAAAAATGCCGAGAAGAAGCAGACAGACCTGCTCTCCGAAGCCCTGAACGGAGCCTCGAACGCGAACGGGTACTGGCTGAACGCCTCCGGCAAAGGCTATCCCAAGTTCTATCCGCGCGGCGTGGCCGTCAGTCCGTTCAACGCCCTTTTCATGGGCCTGCATTCCGACAGGAACGGATGCAACTCGAACCTTTTCGTCCTCTACAACGACGCCAAGGCGATGGGCATGTCCGTCCGGGAACATGAGCGCGGTGTGCCTTTCCTTTTCTACAACTGGAACAGGTACATCAACAGGAACAATCCGGAGGAGATCATCAGCCGCACGGCCTATCTCGAACTGGACGAAAAAGAACGGAAACAGTACAAGGGCGTGCATAACCGGGAGGTACGCACCCTCTTCAACATAGACCAGACCACCCTGCCGGATGCGGACAGGGAATCCTATGCAGCCGCACTGAGGCAGTACGGCGGCACGGCGGGAAGAGGCTATACGGAAGCGGACAACCGCAAGCTGCATATCCGGTTCAATGATTTCCTGCTGAAAATGAAGGAGAACCTCGTACCTGTGCGCTACGACGGCAGCGGAATGCCCCATTACGAGACGGACAGGGATGCCGTCTATATGCCCCGCCAGCGGGATTTCGAGCATTACCACGACTACCTGCAGGAGACCCTGCGGCAGATAGTCAGTGCCACCGGGCACCAGCAGCGCCTGGCGCGGGAAGGCATGGTGATGAAAAACGGCATTCCACCCTCGGATGACGCGCTGAAACAGGAACGGCTGGTCGTGGAAGTGGCTTCGGGCATCAAGATGCTGGAACTCGGGCTGCCTGCCAGACTGTCGGAAGAAAGCCTGAAGACGGTGGAATACTGGGACCGCGAGTTTCGTGAGAACCCGCTGATGATGGCGGCGCTCGAAAGCGACGTGAACAACGCCCTTGAGGTGATCCGCAAGGCGGAACGCGGCGAGAAGATTGAATACGCCACCATCCGCAACCGGAAACAGACCTCCGACATGAGGGCGGAGCTTCCGAAACACCATGCCATTGCGGACGAGATAGCCCGTCATCCGGACAAGGACAAAAAGACCATTGTCGTGGTCAGGGACAGGGCCGCGAAAACGGCGGACGTGATCCTGCCGGCCGGCGCATCGCTGGAAGTGGACAACGAGGTGCCCGGAATGAACAAGAACCGCATCGAGAGAGCCCTGCGCAAAGAGGGATTCGGGCAGATAAAGTTCTTCAACCCGGACGGGGCGTTGGGCTTCAGACCCGACGACAGCTATTTTTCCGGCAAGGAGGTTTCCCTGGCCCGGCTGAAGAACTGGGAGATGCAGGAACTCTCCACGCTGGATGTGGCTCCTGCGGTGAAGCGGGCCAGTGAGGTCAGCTTCGACCAGGTACAGATGATACAGGACGACAAGAACCGCTGGGCACTCTACATCAAGCCGGAGAACGGGAGCGGCTACAGCGTTTATCCGGACAAAGAGGACGTGAACCGGTTCTTCTCCACGCTCAAGCAGGCGATGGACAACATCGGCAAAGTGCGCATGGAACTGGCGCACAAGTATCACGCCCTTGCGGAGACGAAACCCGACCTGAAGGTTGACCTGTTCAGTTGCGGAGTGAAGGACATCGACCTGAACCGCATCCAGCGGGTCAGCGTGTTCAAGACGAAGAAAGACGGCATCCTGTGCGCGGCGACCATCGACGGGCGCAAGCCGGAGCCGAGAGCCGTCACGCAGCAGCAGTGGCAGCGGATGTGGCTTGCCGAGGACAAGGACGGGTACAAACGGAACCTGGCCGCCTCGCTCTTTTCCGATGTGATGCGGCAAGGACAGAGGGAGGGCAATGCCGTGGAAACGGCGGCATCGGCCGACAGGGAGCCTGAACAGAGGGAACAGGTACAAAGGAATATTGTTGACACATTATCGGAAGAATTTCTTTCGTATTGTAAGGACATCAAATCAAAACAGTCTGAAACCATTGTCCTACTCAAGCATGAAGGACAATATTATGCTTATATGGACGATGCTGAAACCATTGCGCTTGAACTTAATATGAAGGTGCAGAAAGAAGACCGTCCGCCTTTTAATCCGCATAAGGTAATATCCGCTTTCGGACCGTACAGCGGAGAATCCGAACGCTGTATTTCGGAACTGGGAAAATCAAGGTTTCATATTACTGTCTTAGATACGGCCCAGAAACTCCAATCCAATATATCCGCAGACTCACGAACCGAAGATTGTGACAACGGACATCAAATAACATTCAGAAGATAGAGACATGAGCAAGAACCAAGAATACGCAGAGAAGTATGCCGAATATGCGATGGAACAGATGCGGCGGTACGGCATTCCCGCCTCCGTGACACTGGCGCAGGGCATACTTGAGAGCAGCAACGGCCAGAGCCAGCTGGCACGGAACGAGAACAACCACTTCGGCATCAAGGCCACGCCGTCATGGATTGACGAAGGCGGACGGTACGCCCTGTATTCGGACGACAGGCCAAACGAGAAGTTCTGCAGCTATGACTCCGTGGGCGACTCCTACGAGCACCACTCCCGTTTCCTGAAAGAAAACAGCCGCTATGCCGCCTGCTTCAATCTCTCGCCGGACGACTACAAGGGATGGACGGAAGGCATCGCCCGTGCCGGGTATGCCACGGGAAGCGGCTATGCCGCCAACCTGCAGAAAATCATCGAGCAGAACGGCCTTGACAGATACGACCGTCAGGTCATGCAGGAAATGGCGGCACAGGGACGGCATTTCGGCGTGGAGGAAAACCCTTTGGGAGAATCTGAAAGCGCGGCCTATTCCTTTCCGGTCGAAAGGAAGGATTTCCTTTTTGTCACCACCCCGTTCGGCGTGGACGGCCGCACGGCCAACGGCGGCGGGAAAGTCCACAAGGGACTGGACATCCGGTGTGACGGGGATGCCGTCCTCGCCACGGAAAACGGAGGCAAGGTCGTCTCCGTGAAAGGAAGCGGTGGCGGGCAGTCCGTGACCGTGGAATACAGCCGGAAGGACGGTAGCAAGGTGCAGTGTACCTATATGCACCTCGGCGAAGTCTCCGTCAAGGCCGGGGATACTGTCAAGTCCGGGCAGCAGCTCGGAAAGACGGGCGGCGAACATCTGCATTTCGGGGTAAAAAACATCTATGCGGACGGCACGCAGCGGGACATCGACCCGGCGGCGTATCTGGCGGAGATCGCCCAGAAAGGCGGCATCCGGCAGCAGGTGCTGCACAACGGCAACGACCTGCTCGCCAGATACAGGAGTGCGGAAAGCGCCAGGGACGGGAAACCGCTCACCACCGAAGGATGGATGAAAAAGCTGCTCTCCTCGGAGGACAGCGGCGTGGGCCTGTCCGGATGCAGCGATCCTGTCGTGGAGATGGCCATGACCGCCTTCACCTCCCTGATGCTGCTGGCCGTGCAGATTGACAATAAGGAGGAGGAAAGGCAGAAGGCGGAAGTGTCCGCCGCGATGGACAGCGGGAGAATCGACCTCAAGTCCCTGTTGCCGGGCATGAAAAGCTGCACCCTGACCGTCAACGAAAACGGCAAGGCCGTGCTTCATGCCGACAACGGAAACATGCAGATGTCGAGGGAGCTTTCCTCCGCCGAACTCAGCCGCCTGTCGGCCACGCTGAACAACAGTTCTCTCTCCGAAGAGACCAGGCGGATGCGCGTGAGCGGACTGCTCAACACGGTCATCCTCTCCGAGACGGCTTCCCGCAACTTCGAGATGGGAATGGAACAGCTGCAGGGACAGACAGAAGGACTGAAAAGATAGCAATGAAAATATGAAAAGCGTGATGATGCAATTATGTTTTTATGTACTCGGATTGTCCTCGTGCGTGCTGCATACCGTCATGTACCTTATGCTGTTCGGCCGGGTGGCGGCGCTTGTCATCATCGGGATACAGGTGCTGCTTGCCGCATGGATAATCTACATCCGTATCAGGGCACCCGATTAGCAAAGGGAATTTCCGGTTCAACTTCAACAAGGCCGTTTCCGCTTTCCGGTGGAAATGTCACACATCAAAAATAGACAAGCGATGATAAAATGCAATGTCACAATATGCGGCACAATCAGCCGCGACGCCTACGTCCGCACAGGCAAGGACGGCAAGGAGTTCGTAAGTTTTCCTCTCCAGGTCTCCATCCCCGGAAAGAACGGGAATGACGGGAACATGGAAGTCAGCGTCAGCAAAGACGGCGGACAGGACACCGTACATGAATACCGGTACGGCTCCCGTGCCAAGGTCACGGGCACCCTTTTGCTGAAACGCAGGGGCGAGAAGCTCTATTTCAACCTGTCGGCAGATTCCGTGGATCTTTCCGATGCCGGGAACACGGATTCCGTCAAAGGGCAGATGGTCTTCCGTGGGAAGACCGGCAAGCACATAGAGGAACGCAAGGACAAGACCGGCAAGCCGTACCTGATGTTTTCCGCATTCAGTACGGAAAAGGTCAATGACGGGTTCGAGTACCAATGGGTGCGCTTCTTCTGTTTCGGCAAGGAAAGGGAGGAATGGCTGCAGCCGGGTGTCAAGGTGGACGCGAAGGGAGAAATGTCCCTCTCCCTATACGACGGCAAGCCGGACATCTCCTGCCGTGTGGAAGAACTCAACCAGTATGTGCCGGAGGCCGGCAACGATAACGATAACAGATGACGGATATGGCCGGTTACAGACGACAGAACGCGGACGGGCCGAACAGCGAGGAAAAGGCTCTCGACCTGTTCGCCGAGATGATGATTGAAAAGATAGAAAGCATCAATAAGGACTGGCGCAAGCCCTGGTTCACGGAAGGCGCATTGCAGTGGCCGCGCAACCTGTCCGGACGCGAATACAACGGCATGAACGCCTTCATGTTGATGCTGCACTGCGAGAAAGAGGGGTACAAGATACCCCGCTTCTGTACCTTCGACTGCGTGCAGCGGATGAACAAGCCGGGCAAGGACGGACAGGAACTGCCGAGGGTCTCCGTGCTGCGCGGCGAGAAATCCTTCCCGGTGATGCTTACCACTTTCACCTGCATACACAAGGAGACGAAGGAGAAAATCAAGTATGACGACTACAAGAATCTCTCCGAAGATGAGAAGAAGGAGTACAATGTCTATCCGAGGATGCAGGTTTTCAGGGTGTTCAACGTGCAGCAGACCAACCTGCGGGAAGCGCGTCCGGAATTGTGGGAAAAGCTGGAAAAGGAAAACGGCCGTCCTGAAGTCAAGGCAGGCGAACAGTTCGACTTCGAGCCGGTGGACCGGATGATAAGCGAGAACCTGTGGATCTGTCCCATACGGCCCATGCATCAGGATAGTGCGTACTATTCCATTACGAAGAATGAAATCGTAGTGCCGGAAAAGAGGCAGTTCAAGGACGGGGAAGCGTTCTACGGCACCCTGTTCCACGAGATGACCCATTCCACCGGTGCGAAAGGCGTGCTCGACCGCCTCGAACCGACAGCCTTCGGTTCAAAGGAATATGCCAGGGAGGAACTGGTGGCCGAACTCGGCAGCGCACTGGTCTCACAGCGTTACGGCATGACCAAACACATCAAGGAAGACAGCTGCGCCTACCTCAAGTCCTGGCTCGACTCATTGAAAGAGTCCCCGCAGTTCATCAAGACGACCCTGATGGATGTAAAAAAGGCATCCTCTATAATCACGCAGAAGGTGGACAGGATTGCAAGGGGACTGGACGAAGACAATACGGAACGGAAAGGAAACGAGGTCTCTCCGCAGGAAAAGACATTCTATGCGTCCGTTGCCTACCTCCAGTCCACAGACGACACAAGCCGGCTGGACGAACTGAGGGACAAAGGGGACTATGAGGGGCTGCTGGCCTGCGCCAAGGAATATTATGACGGGAACGGTATGGATGAACAATACACCTACCAGACCCCCTTGCAGCACAGGGGCGATAACCTGCTTGTCGAGGACAAGGACTTTGCCGTCGTGTATAACGGGAGTGTGGGCGGCACCTATGAGGTGATGCTGAAATACTCGGAACAGGAGGTACGCGACCACATCAACCGCTACGGCATTGACCGTGCGAGCGTGGATGTGAAAGAGCTTGCCAAGGATATGGTCGTTGAACAGTTTGCCAAACTGACGCATCAGAGAATGCCGGTATTCGAAATGCCGAGCGGGGATATTCTGTATGCAACGTACAACAGGGAGAAGGATGCGCTCGATGTGGGAGGTGTATGCAATGCGGGTCTTGCCGTGCGGCACAGCTTTCCATACAACCACAACTCGACGTTTGATGGCAACCTGATGGCCGTAAACGAGAAACTGAACGAACTCGACGAATACAGGGAGGAGCTACAAGAGGCGGAATATGGCGGCGGAATGCGGCGATAGGCAAAAAAAGGAACACGGGGCCGGCGTGAATGCCAGCCCCGTGTCTTTGTCAGCTTTGCTGAAAATACTCCTGCCAATTCTCTTCATCAACGGTCAGTCTGTCCATTTCCCAATCATATTCCACTTCAGGCATATTGGAATAAGGGAAATACACGGTATAGCCTATCTGACCGTAAGAGCTGTGCAAGGGTATAACACAAATCTCGTGGCCATAATATGGCTGTGGCGTACAGTATTTACGCCAGTTGAAACGGCCTGCCGCAATATTGCAGCAAAGTAACTTCAGAGCCATTATACCTTTCCATGCTTGAAAGTCTTTCTTGCAATTTCTTTCCATAATAATCTAATGAGCCAAGTTATAATAAATTTCGGGTTCGCCTGATACATTGTAAATCCAACTGCCGCACCGAATCAGCAGTGCATTCTTTCCGTAGTACAGGCTTTTCATGCCGGCAATGCTCCCGGACTTGTGGAAATTAGGGAAACGGCAGATGCCGATTCTCGCGCCATCCCGCCTGTAAAGTGTCTTTGTTCTCATGTCAATGCTGTTTTTAATGAGTTATAAAAATCCGTGAAATTTTTTTTCGCCTCTTCCATCTCATCCACAATGTCCTTGATATGGTAAGGTGCGCCACATTTTCCGTGCCCGTCATAGCCAATCCACCGGTAGGCTTCATAGTCGGGGTCAAAGTCCTCGCAATTCCGCTCCACCTCCCTAAGAAACCCGTCAAATTTGTTTCCTGTCAGTTCGACACAAAATCCGTAATCCAGTCCGTGCTTTGTGTAATAGCAGAAATCGAATACTACAGTGTCTTCTTCCTCGTCTGTACTTACTATCCAGCCGAAATCGAAGGCGATGCTTTTGATTAGTTCTACTGTTGTCATTGTCCTGTTTTTTATTTTCCCTTTGTTCCGGGCCTTCCGACCCGCCGCAGGGATTGTTTTTATGTGCGGTTTCCACGGCGAAGGCAAGGATGGCAGGCAAGGAATCAGCGGTGAAATTTTATGAAATGCCGCCATCTGTGATTGCGGAAAGTTTCCGTCAAATTTTATCCTGATAGCCAGGGCGGTCCTTGACCGGGCCGTCCGTTCGCCGTACCTTTGCCGCATAAAAACATCCTGTGGGGGTGCTGGCGGCACATGGAAATGAGCGTTTATCCATTATAAAAGGAGGGAGCCCATGACCTATGGGCATGTTATAACAGGCTCGGCCAGTCCCGTTGTGAGGCAGCCACCACCGGCCGGGACACCGCCTCTGCCGATGATGGCTGTCTTGTCATTCAAATCATATCTTGTTTACAGTATTCTCCAGATATTCAATCCGCCTATATACGGCGGATGCTTCAGGATAGCATTCCGTCAATTCCGCCCATTCGAGGGTCTTGTGCAGTTGGTCAAAAGCCTGCCTCAATTCTGCAAGTCCGTCCCGAAGTTTCCGTTTCAAGTCAATTCTTTCCTGTTCGTTCATAATCCTTTAATTTAGAGTCAGAAATGATAATCAATGACGCCTCCAATGTAGAGCAGCGTGCCGGGTTCATACCCACATATCTCACGCATGAACTCGTAAGACTGTTCGGCATAGGATTGCATACCATCCGCATCTGTGTAAAACCAGTAAGCTGTTTCAAGCGGGTTTTTCAAGTATTTTTCAAGCTGATAGACCGAGCCGATATAATCCAGCATCGTGTCAGGGGTAACGGCTTCCATCTTGCTGCGCAAACCTGCCACAAAATCCTCCTTCCACTTTTCCGCCCCGCCGGTGTAGCGGATTGTATCTTCATCGACAAGCTCGAACATCCCTGTGGGCAGGATATGGTTTACCAATATGTCAATGTGGTACTTGCGCTCCTCCTCGCCGATTTCGCAGCAATAGTCAAAATAACTGTTGTCGCCCTGCATAAGCGTGTCCTCGTTCAGATAGCATTCCTTGTCCACCTTTGTCGTTGTAATTTGAAAAATTTTGCTGTGCATAATCTTGAAATTTAATTTGTTGAACATTCTTTTTTCTTCCCTTTTCTCGAAAGCCTTCTTCGGCTTCCTTGTCGGGAAAGATTTTACATGCAGGAAAGACAGCGTGTAAAGAACAGGAAAGGCAAGGAAACCGTCAGGGATTTAACGGAATACCCAACCCTGCGGGGAACTGAAAGTTCATCTTCGATTTGGGAAGGCTGCCGCTCAATCCGTGAACCGGTTAGCGCAGCGGTACTTGACGGCTGGACGGACGCTGTACCTTTGCATGGGAAAATCACTCCGGCGGGGAATGCCGAAACGGAGGAACGGTCGATGGCCCATGATAAAAGCGGACAGAAGTCATGGAATAAAAAGGCAGGACGGCAGGAACATACAAAAGGTTGCAGTGCCTTCCAGGGCATCCGGCTAAAACAGGGAGCAGGGACCGGAAAAAGGATTGTGATGACATGAAAAATCCCCCGAACTGACTTGCAGCCCGGGAGATATGCCCCTTTACCCGAGTCAACCTATCACTTCAAACTCATGCAGGTAGCAGAAAGCATCTTCGCACTTCTCACTCCATTCTGCGTCAAGAGCTTCGACATCCTTTGCCGACCTTATCGGTTTCCCGGTCTCTTTCTCAATCCACTTGAACGCATCTTCCTGATTCTCGAAGTATTCGCTGATGTACTCTTCTTCGGGCGTACAGGCATCAAAAAAATACCTGTCGGGGAAATAGACGCCCGAACTGTCGTTCGTTTCATAAATTCCTATGCCCGGCTCTTCCGCCTGAAAGTAATAGTAAAGTGACGGATATTTTTCCCTCACAAGGTCAAACACCTCATTGCAGGGAGACCACGCCGTCTCGGTGTATAACCTTATCACTTCGCCGTCCATTTCGAGGCAGCTCCACTCACCACGACAACTTACATCGTTCCAATCCTTGCCCAAGGCATCCACAAGGCATCCCAGCCATGTAGTCCCGAAGCCGTTTTCCACTGAAGGGTTTTCCATGTCTTCCAGTCTTTTCATTAACTCATAGAGGCTCTTGATTTCTTTTGCGTCGCCCTCTATCACATACGCACTTGAACACCAATTAGGCATAACTCTTAAATTTAATCCGTTAAACTTTTTCTTTATCTTTCCCTTTTCTCGGAGCCTTACGGCTTCCGGTCGGGAATGATTTTCGTGCGTGAAAAGACTGCGGGTCAGGGGCAATAAGGCAAGTGGACGGCAAAGTAGCTGATGAAATACCCAAATCTGTGATTTGCGGAAAGCTGTCATCCGGTACGCAGGCCTGTCAGCATGGCGGTACTTGACATTCCCCCTCCGCAGTACCTTTGCACGGAAAAACAGGGCTGACAGGCAGCCGGAGTATGAGAATATGGCTATAATCAGATAAAATAGGATAAAATCTTACCAGAGTATTTTGCCAGTTCAAATTATATCGGTAATTTTGCAAAAAATACCGAGTAAACAGAGAGCAATGAAAGAAGATAAAGTTGTGCATATTATCAAAAAACGCATTGATGAAGCTGATAATGGAACGCTGTTTTTCAGCAACAGTTTTCCTGAATTTGATGATGAATATGTGGGACACATATTATCAAACCTTGTTGCGGACAATATTCTTCACCGGCTTTGTCGGGGAGTTTATCTAAAAGCCGAAGAGACACGGTTCGGACTTGTGTATCCTCCTGTCGATCATATAGCAAAAGCCATTGCAGAAAGGGATAATGCGCAGATTTTACCGACAGGAGCAACTGCTCTCAATGTCCTCGGACTTTCAACACAAGTTCCGATGAACTCGGTATTCCTTACTTCCGGTTCGGCAAGAGCAATTAAACTTGGGGAACGGACAATCAGATTCAAACGTGCCGTACCGAAGAATTTTGCAATTAAAGGTACAAAACGCAGTCTTATCGTACAGGCTCTAAAAGCCATTGGAGAAAATAATGTTACTGAAGATGAGTATAATAGAATTTGTGCCTTGATAAAGAAATATCCCGAACATGAAACGCTGGCAGATGATTTACGCTTAATGCCGAATTGGATAAGAAAAATTTTCGTAAAGACATTAAATTATCAAAGCAATGAATACTCTTTGGCAAAATCTTAACATATCGGAAAAGATAGCAGCGGTACAGGCTGTGGCAGCAGATAAAAACATTGAAGAACGTGCTGTAGAGAAAGATTGGTGGGTAACAGCTGTAATGAAAGCCATTTTTAATACAGAGTGTGCGGAATATCTTCTGTTTAAGGGAGGGACATCACTTAGCAAAGGATGGAACTTGATCAGCCGCTTCAGTGAAGACCTTGACTTGTCAATCAACCGTACTTTTTATATTGACAAACTCGGTCTTAATTGCGCAAAGGCAGAAAACAACACCCAACTGAAAAATCTTAGAAAAGCATCGCGTGATTATATACATGAGACTCTGTCGCAAGAACTCGCCAAAGAACTTGAGAGACTTGGTATTGCAGGGTTCCAAATACAAAATCTAACAGAGAAAGAGACTCTTGATGGAATTGAAAAGATTTCTCATGACAGCGACCCGACTGTCATTTTTGTCAATTATGACAGCATATTCCCTATGTATGATGGAGATATAGAACCGCGTGTAAAAATAGAGATAAGTTGTCTATCCATGACTGAACCGTTTGAGGTGAAAGCCATTTCCTCATTATTACATGACAAGTTTGCCGATATAGACGGCAGCATTTGTTCTGAAATCAAGACAGTGACTCCATCAAGGACTTTTCTTGAAAAAATTTTTCTTCTCAACGAGGAATTTCAGAAAGACAAACCTCGCTCAAGAAGAATGAGCCGGCATTTGTACGACATTGATAAAATAATGGATTCAGGACATGGGAATATAGCATTGTCAGACTTAAGCCTTTACCGCAGGATTGTCGAGCATAGGAGAAAATTTTATCATCTCGGCTATGTGAACTACGATCTTGATTATCCGGAGCATTTGTCTTTTATTCCCCAAGGAGAGATGTTGCAGGCATATCAACGTGATTATGAGGATAATATGATTGACGGCTATATATACGGAAAGGCGGATTCATTTGAAGATTTGTTGAATCGTCTTCAAAAACTTCAGGATAGGCTACGCCAAATTAAAATATGAGCAGCAAGAAAATACTCGGTAATTTTGCAAAAATTACCGAGTGCTTTCTTATCGTATTTGTCACATTATGCTGTGTTGTTATATGCCAGTTTCTATAATGGGTATAGCTTCATCATTATGCTGTTTTATTGTTTAATGAAAAGCACAACTTTCGTATGCCTGTTAGCTTCATCAGGTACATAATCAGAAATGCCTCCCTCATAGAGTTTTTCAATGCACTCTGTCGAAATACCCCGTTTGACGAGTTCATCTGCAATATAATCGGCTCTGGCTGTGCTCAGCGTGTTGTTGATGGAAGCTGTGCCTGTCGCACTGTCCGCCGCTCCAGTGACTTTCACGGACAGTCCGTATTTCATGGCCACATGAGCGATCGCATCAAGATTGACCTTTTGCAGAGAGTCCGTAAGGCGGGCTGAATTAAGGTCGAAGAAGAAATAGACCGGAGAACCTATACATTCGTCTCCATGCTGCATGAGGGCGAAATAACCGGCCGCAGAAACAGTGTCCGGGCGGTTGATTGCCGCGTTCCATTTTCCGGGCAGGCTGTCCGTTCCCGCTTTGCTGATGCTGTCCGTATTCATGCCTTGAATACTATCTGTACCCGTTTCTGTTGCAAGAGACGAATTGCCGTCCCAATGACGGTTCTTCAACCGGGCTCGGAGGGAGTTCAGTCCGCTGTAATTGTTTATGGGAAACCTCCTGTCATCGGCTTCCATGTCTTCAAACAGGTGTCCGTAAGTATCAAGCAGTCCTTCGATTTCGAGAACCTTCTTCAGCTCGTCCAAAGTCCTTCTTTCCTTGTCCAGCTTTCCGGCATATCGCCTGTTCCGTTCAGCCAAGGCGTTCGCATAGCCGGTCAGCCACTCGTTGCGCCGTTCATACGGGCGATGGTCAACAGCACGTTTCCAGCCGACCTTGCCGATGCTGAAAGAGAATCCCGCCGTCAGCGAGAGCATGTGGTCTCCGAGACGGTTCGCTTTTCCGTATCCGTCGAAGTCCTGGAATGTGGTCGTCCCGGAAAGTTCCATCAGGACGCTTACTCTCCTGGATATGTGGTACTGGCCCTGTATGCCGTATGATATGGCAAGAGGGTTGTGTCCGTTGTCCGCATTGTGCAGCAGTCCGAGACCCGCATACGGGGAAAGCCTCCAGCGAACCTCGTCCTGTTTTGCATACCTGTTTCCGAGCAGATTCCACATCAGATCCGCATGGACATAATGATATTCCTGTGTGGACAGTTGACTGTCCTTGAAATGCAGCCCGCTGTAATTGACACGGACGCCGACCGACGGTGTGAACCATTTGCCCACACCTATAGTGTACGAAGGCTTGAGTCTTCCGAAAAGGTCTTCACAGCCGAGCGGCGTGCCGAGAAACGCCGATGTCCCTCCGGACAGGCTGACAAACCAGTTGCCGCTTTTGCGTGTCGGGACTACCACTCCGTCAAGATAAGAGGGCTGCATCGGGCGTAGCATTTCAATGCCGTTACTGAAACTTTCATACCGGACAGTATCGCTGTCCGACGGTGCAGCATTCGCATGGTTGTGCAGCGAACAAAGTGCCGCAAAGAACAAAATGATATGTTTCGTCATAATCTGATACTTTATTGGTTGATTCTTTTGATTTATGGGTCAGGGATGCCGGTCAACGCTTGGGCTTCCTGCCGGTTGCAGGTTTCATCATGCGACTTGCCATCCTCATGCAGCGGAGAGCCCATGCACGGTTGTCCTCGTCTTCGTCCCGTCCCCATTTGAGGTCGCTCTTGCTTCCGCCTCCGCCATGTGTTTCGGCAAAGGTGGTGGCATCATCAACCATGCCCAGGAACAGCAGGGTGGCGCAGTGCATGACCTCTTTCCCTTGTTCCGCTATGGACTGTACAAGAGTGCCGTCAAACATCTGCCGTTCCGGGCCGGTCATCCGTGCCGAAAGGTCACGGAACTCATTCACCATATTCTCCAGCATCGCGTCCTTGAGCAGACTGTCCACTTTGGAATGGACATCACGGGAGTATTTGTAGGCTTCTTCCTTGAGATGTTCCGTCCTCTCCTGAATGGCATCCATGTTCTCTTTGAGGTCGGACAGCTGCCGGTCAGCCAGCTTCAGCTTATTCTGTTTGTCTGCCAGTTTAAGCTGGATATAGGCAAGCTCCTTTTTCAGCTTGTCCGTCTCGGCGGATATGGCATCGGCATCGCCCTTGTGCTCTTTCAGTTCGTCTTCAAGAACAGCGAGTCTTGCTTCCTTCTCCGCCTGCTTCTTCTGGAGATTTTCCACCATAGAGGTCAATCCCTTGACCCTGCGTTCTGCCAGCCTGATGTCCGACCGGAGGTCCGAAAGGACTTCCTTATGGCGGGCAATTTGCTCCTCGATGGTCGTACATTCCTCCGACAGCATACGGCGGTATTCCTCGGTCGTTCTGTGACGAGCGCCGGACTCTGAGACGCTGCTACCTCTGGAAAGTCCCCACTTCCTGTTCACCTCGGCAAAGTCGCTGTGCAGCTGCTTCATTCTCGCGCTGTACTCGTATTTGTCCTTTCCGGCAAATATCTCCTTGTATGCAAACTTGCCGTCCTTTATTGGCAGTAGCGTACAATGTACATGGGGATTTTGTTCATCGAGGTGCACAACGAACGCCGTGATGTTCTGCTCGCCATACTTTTCACTGATGAATCTATAGGCATCCTTTGCCCACTGCTCAATTTCCGGCTTTCTGACGATCCGGCTGTTGTCCGCTCCTTGCTCGAAATCCACATCCTGCTTTCCAAAGGCAAGCTGCCGCATCAGCTCGCGGGAGCCGCCGAGGATAATGTTAACTACCGTCCTGTACTTGGGCTCCACCAGTCCTTCGTTCGGGTCCTTAATACCCCGCTGACGGAGACTTTCAGCCATCCTGTCCGGAATGCTCCGGCTTTTGTCCACAGGACGCACCTTGCCGTTTACTATCTCAAAGTTCAGATGTTCCCTTGTCGGGTCGTAGTTGCCTTTCTTCATGGCATATTCCGCCGCCTTCTCACTGCGGTTACGCAGATGTTCGTTGCTTTGGGCGGTGGTGATGCCTTTGGAGACCTGAACGTCGAGAACCTGTTTTGCATTTGCCATACTGTTTCTTCTGTTGCATTGGATAATCTTTCATGTCCCAGCTTGCTGCCTGCCTGGACATCTCTCCCAATGGCTCCTGTCATTGGGGTATTAGGCTCCCCATCCATTTGTTTGGTGGCAGACGGGCAAGCCCGGATGCCTGCTATAAATGGCAGGACGGCTTCGTCGGTTAAAGGACGGATTATCCGTGGTTATACAATGGGGTTCGGCAGTCCGCACCTGCGGATTTCTCCAGGGCTTTCGCCGCAGCCGACAGGAACGGGTCGTGAAGGTCGTCAAGGAGCAGCTGACGGTCGTCGTCGTGGTCGATGTCCTTTTCTTTCCCTGAGTTCAGAATTTGCTCTGCAAGGGTCTTTGACAGGTCAATGAATGACGGCCAGCTTGCTCCCAGATCGAGGCAGAAGTATTGTATGAGCTTCATGCTTTCTTCCGGCTTCGACCGGCCAAGCACTTTCCGCAGGGCGGCAAGGACGATGCACTCCACGGCGGCGATGTGGATTTCCAGCACCCGCGCGTCCATCCTCTCCGGCAACTTCTGCAAGGTGACACGGCACTCGTCTTCCGGCAGTTCATCCTTGAGTCCGGCATCGGTGATGGCCTTGTGTACAACCTGCCCGCAGGCAATACCGGCGTCATCGGAAGTGATGCTGCCGTTTACCCATCCGGACAGGATTCCGTTCAACTGTCGGACAATGCCTGCGGTTCTCTGTACAATATCAGGTACGGCATGGCTGCCATCATGCAGGTGCATGGTGATGACCATGCTTTTCGGCAGTTTCGTCCTTTCCAGCTGTCCGAATGATTCCAGCGTATCCAGAAAGGAACGGACAGTTGCCCTGTGCCACCGCCATTCGGTTGCGAGGTCTGAAACGGTCACATGGCACTGCCTCGGCCGGAGCTCGAAATCCTGATTTCTTAAAAAAGGGGAAACAAAGCCTGCCAGCGACTTGTCCAACAGGTCGCAATAGGCTTCCGTCCTTGTCTTGCGTTCACCGACCTTTTCCTTGAGAAAGTCGAACAGGCCGATACTCGCTGATATGGTTGCGGTCATTTCTTCTTTATTCTTCATCTTCATTCTGTTTTTTGTGATTGACTATTGTGCGGATAAGATAAGGCCGCTTCTGTCCGCATTATCATGGCAGCCTCGCGTGATGATTGCAATGGTAGATGTCTGACATCTCATCCGGATGTTCCGACAGGTAAAGTCTCCTGTCCCGGTCCTCCCATTCGGCCAGGACTCTGCCGGAGGGATAGAACAGGGCAGCCAGAAGGATATATGAGACGGTGACGGACAGGGTGAACAACTGCGGCACGGCACATACTGCCAGTGCGAAACCGCCGCAGGCGACAAATGCCTTCGGACGGTCGAGCAGCTTGCGGAGCCATCTGTCCGTTCTCCTGGCGGAGAACATGGCGGCACATACGATGGCAGACAATACCGTGCCGAACTGTCCGGGATGTTCGGTCGTATAGACATAGTGGAAAAGGAGCAGCAGGACCACAAGCACCTGCGTGTAGAGCTTGCGGGCCCGGGCATTGCCTGTCATGGCGCGGTAGAATGCTGCCATGAAGGGACGGCGGCTCCTGTACAACGCCATCGGCAGAAAGACAGGCAGCGCAAGGAATACGAACTGTAATAAAAGACAAATCATAAGCGGTATGGTTTTGAAGTCATGTGTATGGGCTGTTCGAGCAGTTCCAACCGGACAATGCCGTGCGTGGCCAACAGTATGATGGCTTCCGCATCCTTGGCAGTAAGGTACATGGCAGCTTTCTTGATCCGCTGGCGGAACTGCCTGTCCTGCTTGCGCAGTGTGGCCAACGCCCTGTCCAGATCATGTTCGGGAATGTGCCATACGGTGCCCTCGGCGCACTCTCCGTGCGGCCTGAATGCCCGCAGCACCAGCGTGCGGGAAACGAGGTAGTCCGTCCTGTCGCTCCTTGCGATGACGTGTTCCCTGAAGAGGCTGTCATCGGCCACTTCAATCCATGTCCTGTGTGCATTGATCCAGTAAACCATCTGTCGGTACAGTGTGTTTCGCATAAGCCTGAATTACATAAAATCCATCAGCACTTCTTCCTTGCTCCTGCTGTACTTCAACGCCCCGCTTCTGGAGTGCAGTTCGAGATCGAGGCAAAGGTCTCCGTACATCAGGTCCATCGAATCGTAGATGGTGGCGAATACGCAACTGACCATGCCGTCGGCATCGGTCTTGGCGTTCATCTTGAACATCTGCCCGAATGCGGGATTGGAGTAGGCGCATGTGCTGTGCCCGTACTGCTCCGTCGGCATCGGGATATGGTGGTACAGTGTAATCAGTTCCATGTCGTCCTCGAACATGTCCATTACCTCTTCCAGCTCGTAGGTGTCGTGCAGAGGAAATGTGAGCAGTACATAGTCGCCATAGAACTGCGGCTCCTCCATTGTCGTCACATCAAGGAGTTGCGGCAGCTGCAACGGGACGAAAGAAAGGAAATCGTTCAGGAAATGTCGTAGCATAGTCATGTCTGTTTTGTATTTCGTTTATAATGTCCGGATATATATCCCCATCAGCGTGCCGGGCAGTTCCGCCAGCCCGTCATTGTCGGACTGCAGGATTTCTCCCAGTCCGGCAAAGGCCCCAGGCATCTGTTGTGAAATGCCGCGCAGTTCCTCCTTTTCCCGGGCGGAGAGCAGAACCGTGCAGATGCCGTCCATCGAGATGTAGGGCTGCAGTATCATGCACGCATATCCGAACGCCTGCGCCCTGGATTTCACCTTGCCCTCGCGGATGTCATCGAGGCAGGCGACCGCATTCTGTATAATCCGGCGGTTGGTGCGCATGGCCATGTATATCATCGCATCCCGGTAGGAAATCTCCTTGTTCTCCGCAGCGAGGAAAACCAGCGAGCAGCACCGTTCCGTGTCTTTTGTCAGGTCCGACATATCCTCTCCGGCCAGACCGTCAAGGTGCGCAAGAAAGGTGCGGAACATAACATCCTCGTCCCTGATGAATGTTTTCAGGCCGGTAAGACTATGTATTCCGCCCCGCAATGTCCCGGCAAGCAACCGGCGGTACGCCGAACGAATGCCGTCGCCGTCAACGGCAAGGGGCGGGATACTGTCAAGAGAACCGAAGAACGGCCTTATACTGTCTGCCGCGTCCGTCAGTTCCTTGTCGCCGCAATAGGGAGAAGTCCTTTCCATGAGCGTGAACACGTCCTGATAGGAACGGGTTCCTGACCGGGACAGACGGACGAACTCCGTGCGGAGAGAATCGTGAATCTCGCCGCATTTGCCGTATAGGTCGGAATGTGGATTGCCGGAAGTGTCCTGCGCCGCATAGAAAAAGACGGAATCCTTGAGGGACTGCCAGCGGTTGACATGTCCGGCCAGTTCTTCCGTCGAAAGGGTGTCCATGCCTCTGATTTCACTCAGGAACCTGCCGTATGTTCCGGCTGGGTCATCTTTCATTGGCGGCTCCGCACTGCCACTCCCGCCGCTGCAAGAAACGGACAGGGATATGGCTACTGAAGCGGCAACCAATCCGGCCAGAAGCGACCTTGATTTTGAATATGATTTTGTTAATTCCATATTGTATTTTCATATTAAAACGACACAAAACTATATAATATTTGCCATAAAACGCCATGTAAAACGATAATTTGACAATTATTTTTCTTTATATTCAACAGTATGATTTACAATGAAAACAAGTGAAAGAAAAAGTAGGGTCCGGATATGATTTTTTGAATAAATACGGCAGAGTATGATTTCAAACAAATAAAAATATTACCTTTGTATCAGTTATCATTTTAAGTGCAAGAAAATGGCAAAAGTAGGATACATATTCAAGGCTAATCACTATGACTCATACGAGGCCGATAAGGAATGGATGCTGAATTTCGGCTGTGTACAGGTGATAGAGGAAGAGACTGATCATGAACTGATGCGTCCGCAATGGAAACAGCTCATGAATGCCCTTGACCGGGGCGACGAGCTTGTGGTATCGAAGTTCAGCAACGCGGTTCGCGGGGTGCGTGAGCTTGCCGTCTGCATAGAGATGTGCAGGATCAAGGTCGTGCGCCTGATTTCCATCCATGACAGGATTGACAGCCGTAACGAGCTGTTCAAGGAGACTACGGCGGCAGAGGTTCTCGAAATGGTCGGAGCCCTCCCGGAAGAAATAGCCGCACTGCGGAAGTCTTCCAGCCATATCATGATGTTCCAGAAGAATATCAAGTCGCCGGCCAAGACGGAGAAAACTTTATCCAGGACTGAACGGGAAAGGACCATCGTGGACATGTATAACAACGGCTATTCCATCGACGACATTGCCAGCGTAAGCGGATTCAGCAGCAGGAGCTCGATATTCCGCATACTGAACAAATACAATGTCGATTTGAACAGGGGCCGGACCAAAGGGCCGAGACGAAAAAAGGGAACAGAGGAAACGGAATGAAATTAAAGTCGGACTTTCAAACACACTTGAACTTGTACCATGAATAAAGAAATAGCTACAGAACGGCTTGTGTTGCGTCCTTGGCAAGAATCTGATGCAGAATCCTTATATAAATATGCTCAAGATCCTGCAATCGGGCCTATTGCAGGTTGGCCACCTCACACGTCCGTAGAAGACAGCCTGAACATCATCCGTACTGTCTTTGCCGCTCCGGAAACTTATGCTGTTGTCTTGAAAGAAACCGGTGAACCGGTTGGGAGCATAGGTATCATGCTCGGGGATGGTCTGCACAGTGCCGAAATGCGGGCAAACGAGGCTGAAATAGGCTATTGGATAGGCAAGCCTTATTGGGGACAGGGTTTGATACCCGAAGCCGTGCGTTGCCTGCTGAAGAGATGTTTTGAGGATTTGGGAATGACTGCCGTCTGGTGCGGCTATTATGACGGCAACACGAAGTCGCGCCGAGTGATGGAGAAATGCGGTTTCCGCTTTCATCATACAGAAGAAGGCAATACCTCTCCGTTGGGCGATGTCCGCACCGAGCATTTCATGTGGATGACGAAGGAGGAATGGTTGAAGATTTCAAAAGAAGAAAATTTATGCAAATAACATTTCAGGAGATAAAAGAAGAGGATTTCGGTGCTTTCCGCCAAGATGTCAAGGATATATTTTCCATTGCCGTAATAAGGGAATTCGGTAATCCAGAACGAGGTGAAGTGATTCCAGATGAAGACATAGACGAAGCTTTATTTCATCCTCAGGCAGAAGTTTACTATATTCTCGCGGACGGAGAAAAAATAGGTGGTGTAACATTACGGAATGACAAAGAATCTCATCGCAATTCTGTTGATTTATTTTATATCTATCCTGACTGTCATGGACGTGGGCTTGGGACACAGGTGTGGCAAGCCATTGAGCAACTATATCCTAATACAGCAGTGTGGGAACTTGTAACTCCTTATTTCGAGAAACGGAATATCCATTTCTATTTGAATAAATGTGGCTTCCGTATCGTGGAGTTCTTCTGCAAATATCACAAGGACTCTTCCAGACACAGTGGTGGGCTTGATTATCAGGACGAATATTTCCGTTTTGAAAAGCAAATGAACATCTGACATGAGAAACATACAGAAAATCTATGGAAAAACCTCCGAATTTCGGCAGATTAACGCAATGTAATCTGTAAATTAGGTGGTTAGGAGAAAATCGCGGAAGTTGGGCAGAGGGCTGAAAAGCGTTTCAAAGCGGATTGGAGAAAGAGAACGGTTTCCTAATCGTTACCCGTCAGAAGTGCAGATTTAACAGTCGCCGCTTCGTTTGCGCCGTTCTGCGTAGGTTTGCTTGTCAAGGTTTAACTCGTTGATTTATAGTTTTGCAACCAAAAAAGAACGAGTATGACAAGGAGCACATTTCGCGTGCTGTTCTATGCGAACGGCAGCAAGGAAAAGAACGGAATTGTCCCCATCATGGGACGGGTTACAATCAACGGAACGGTGGCGCAGTTCAGTTGCAAGCGGAGCATCGCAAAGGAGCTTTGGGACGCAAAGGGCAACCGTGCCAAAGGCAAGAGCGTGGAAGCGAGGGAAACCAACCTTGCGCTTGACAACATCAAGGCGCAAATCATCAAGCACTACCAGCGCATATCCGACCGTGAGGCGTTTGTCACGGCAGAGATGGTACGCAATGCCTATCAGGGCATTGGCGGCGAGTATGAGACGCTGCTCAAAGCCTTCGACCGTGAAAACGAGGTGTTCAAGAAGCGTGTCGGCAAGGACAGGAAACTGGCAACCTACCGCTCACGAGTTGTGGCGAGAAACTACGTAGCGGTATTCATCAAGTCGTTCTACAAGCGCAACGACATGTCTATGCTGGAACTTACGCCCGACTTCATCAAGGAGTTTGCGGTCTATCTTTCCACGGAGGCGGGATTGCGCAACGGCACGATATGGGAGAAGTGCATGTGGCTGAAAGGTGTGGTGATGCGTGCACACTTCAACGGGCTGATACCGAGAAATCCGTTTGCGCAGTTTCATATCAGCCCGAATGTCAAGGAGCGTGAATTTCTGACGGAGGACGAGTTGAAGGCGGTGATGACGCACGAGTTCACAGACCCGAAGCTGGCATATATCCGTGACCTCTTCGTGTTTGCGAGCTTCACCGCCCTTTCTTTCGTGGACATCAAGGAACTGACCAACGACCGCATCGTGGAAGTGAACGGCGAAAAGTGGATTATCTCCAAGCGGCACAAGACGGGCGTACCGTTCCAAGTGAAGCTGCTGGACATCCCCTTGCAGATAATAGAGCGTTACCGTCCGTTCCAAGAAAACAACCTCGTGTTCCCCAATCTGAACTATTGGTCCATCTGCAAACCGTTGAAGAAGATGATACGGGAATGCGGTGTGAATAAGGACATCAGCTTCCATTGCTCAAGACATGGATTCGCAACCCTGGCCCTCTGCAAAGGTATGCCGATAGAGAGCGTAAGCCGCATTTTAGGGCATACGAACATCGAAACGACCCAAATCTATGCGAAGATAACCGTGGAGAAGCTGGATAATGACCTCACTATGCTGGGTGACAAGTTGAGCAAGTCATTCGGCAACATCAAAGTGGCAGGGATATGAAACGGACAACAATCACAATGGACGGGTGCGGCAGGGTTGCCGTGCCGTCCGATGCCGCCAACGTGTGGATGAGCGAAATGGAATTGGTAAGTCTGTTCGGTGTAATCGCCCAGACACTCCGTGCCGCCATCCGAGCCGTGTACAGGAGCAGAGTGTTGCAACCTTACGAAGCGGAGAGGCACACCAAACTGCCCAGCGGTTATTATGCGGTAACGTATGCCATGCCGATGGTCGTGGCACTTGCCTTCCGTATCAATACACCTAATGCCGCAAGGGTATGCAATGCCCTATTGGAAAGGCTGTGCTTGCGAAAAGAAAGGCAAGTTTTGTTGGTTTCTATGGGGAGTAATCCCTTATGCAGATGTTAAATTGTACTCGTTGGTGACTTTTACAGCCTGTTTATTAGCTGTTTAACCTGATGTAATGGCATCAATAAACCTATAAACCAGCATATCCATTTACCTGCGATATCCCATTTACCCGAAGAAGTGCGATTTTGCTTCTTCGGGCTTTTTCTTTTCGCCTTTGGATGGTTGAAGTTGCCCGTTCCGCCGCATTTTCTTGTCTGTCAGTTTCTTTTGCGCCGTTCTGCATCGTTTTACGTATCAAGGTTTTAACCATCCTGCCGTAGCTTTGCATCCATGTCTAATCCGCTTGCCGACAATACGTTGGCGGCACAAAAATTATATTAGAAACATGGAGAAAAAAGAAGAATTCATCCGAGTAGGCACCACGCTCTACAAGATTGTGGACCAGCCCCGTATTGACGGCGGCTATGTGAGGAAACGCATCGCATGGAACTCCGAGACCCTGCGGCAGGACTACGGCAAGGACTACATGGCGGGCATCCCCAAGTATGACGGCTTCTGCACCGTACCCGACCATGTGGGCTACAAGCCCGTAGTCGGCAAGTTCCTCAACCTCTACGAACCGATAAGCCACCGATCGCAGGAGGGGGATTTCCCCTGCATCCGCTCGTTGGTGGAACACATCTTCGGAGAACAGTACGGGTTGGGCATGGACTACCTACAACTGCTGTATCTTTACCCCATTCAGAAACTACCCATCCTCCTGCTCGTGTCCGAAGAGAGGAACACGGGCAAGAGCACGTTCCTGAACTTCCTGAAAGCCATTTTCCAGAACAACGTGACGTTCAACACCAACGAGGACTTCCGCAGCCAGTTCAACTCCGACTGGGCTGGCAAGCTGCTCATCATGGTGGACGAGGTGTTATTAAACCGCCGTGAGGACAGCGAGCGGCTGAAGAACCTCAGCACCACACTTTCCTACAAGGTGGAGGCGAAAGGCAAAGACCGTGACGAGATAGGCTTCTTCGCCAAGTTCGTGCTTTGTTCCAACAACGAGCACCTGCCCGTCATCATTGACGCAGGGGAGACACGCTATTGGGTGCGGAAGATTGTGCCGTTACAAAGTGACGATACCGACTTCCTGCAAAAGCTGAAAGCGGAGATACCCGCTTTCCTGCATTTCCTTGCCAACCGTAAGTTATCCACCGAAAAGGAAAGCCGCATGTGGTTCAACCCGAAGCTGCTGGAAACGGAAGCCCTGCGGAAGATAATCCGAAGCAACCGCAACCGGCTGGAGATAGAGATGGCGGAACTGCTGCTCGACATCATGGCGAAGATGGAAGTGGAAACGGTTTCCTTTTGTCTGAACGACATCATCCCGTTGCTTGTCTGCTCGCAAGTCAAGGTGGAGAAGTCGCAGGTTCGGAAAGTGGTGCAGGAGTGCTGGAAGCTGACACCTGCGCCCAACGGTCTTACCTATACCGCCTACCAATACGGCGGCACAGACCGTTACCAAACCCGAAGATGCGTGGGCAGGTACTATACCGTCACGAAAGAACTGCTGGAAAGGCTTTGATATTCTGTTGAATTGTTGAATAAGGATAGAAAAGTATTGGTATATAATAACATACAACCTCAACAAACCGCCAACAACACACAACGGCTGATGAAAAGAAGAAGCATCGGCACACCGTTTCGGATTTGCTTTTTCTTTTCACATCCGTTTGTTGGGCGATACACTTTTGTTGAGAGATTGTTTAGAACTTATCTTGTTGCATATCAATATATTATCTATAAACATCAACAATTCAACGCTTTTTCACCCCTCAACAAGTCCGCCGGGGAAGCGACAGGGGGTGAACGCCGCCATCAGCAGGCTGGTCGGACGGACTTCCGTCCTGCCGACCGACAAGGGAAAGCCGATACTGCTGGCGAAAAGAAAAAGACGACCAATAGCCGCCGACATCACCGCAGGCTTTTGGGGAACAAAAAGCCATAGCTCATTAGGGCGTTTTCTTCACGCACCGCTGACGCTCCTGCTAAAAACACCCCAATGAGCCAGCGGGGTTACACCCCTCTGGACACCCCCGTTTGTTCCGTGCGGCTATAACCGCAGGCAGGCGGACATCAACAAACAAGTTTGTACAACCTAAAAAAACAAGAAAAGAACATGGGATATACCAGCATCCAAATCAACAAGGCGAAAGGGTCGGCTGACACGGGTGCATCCGATCACATAGAACGCAAGACCATGCCCAAGAACGCAGACCCCACACGCACCCACCTCAACCGTGAGCTGGTGGAGTTTCCCGACGGTGTGGCAGACCGCACCGAGGCGATAAGCCACCGCATCCGCACGGCAGGCATCAAGCGGAAGATAACGCCCGACCAAGTACGGGCAATCCGCATTGTGCTTTCGGGCACGCATGAGGACATGGTGAGGGTGCAGGACGAGGGCAGACTGGACGAATGGTGTGATGACAACCTACAATGGCTGCACCGCACGTTCGGAAAGGAGAATACCGTTTCGGCAGTGCTGCACATGGACGAACACACGCCGCACATCCATGCCACGGTCGTGCCGATAGTGACGGGCGAGCGCAGGAAAGCCAAGAAGAAGCAAGCGGACGGCAGACGCACCTACCGCAAGAAAGCCAACGCCGTTCGCTTGTGCGCCGACGACCTCTTGACCCGTGAAAGGCTTGTCGCCTACCACGACAGCTACGCCGCAGCAATGGCGAAGTACGGCTTGAAGCGTGGCATACGGGGTTCGGAGGCACGGCACACCACCACCGCCCAATACTACCGTGACCTGAAACGGCAGACTGGAGAGCTTGAAGCCAATGTGCAACAACTACAAACCGAACAGCGGCAGGCTGAACAACAACTTGACGAAGTGCGGAAAGAAATCAAGTCGGAGAAGCTGGAAGCCGCCAAGACCGAGGCGAAAGCGGCACTCGTGGCAAAGGTCGGTTCTCTTTTGGGCAGCGGCAAGTTGAAAGAGCTTGAAGCCGACAACCGCACCCTGCAAAATGAGGTCGCAGCCCGTGACGAAAGCATCGAACTGTTGCAACGGCAAATGCAGCGGCAGCAAGAGGAACACCAACGGCAACTGATGGAACTGCAAGCCAAGCACCGCAGGGAGATGTCGGACAAGGAAGCGGAACACCAAAAGGGAGTGTCATTCCTGAAATCCATTATCAAAAAAGCAAAGAAATGGTTTCCGCTGTTCCAAGAGTTGGTGTACATGGAGAGCTTCTGCCTTAAAATCGGTTTCAATGAGCGGCAGACCGCCACGCTCATCAGCGGCAAGCCGCTGTTCTACGAGGGCGAACTCTATTCGGAGGAACACAAGCGGAAGTTCAAGACCGAAAGGGCGGGATTCCAAGTGGTGAAAGACCCGAAAGACAGGTCCAAACTTGCGCTTGCCATCAATGGGCAACTGATTGGCGAGTGGTTCAAGGAGCAATTCGACAAACTGTTTTCGTCCATTAGGAGGACGGTTGCACCGCACAGAACAGACAAAGGATTGGGATTGTAAGCAATGCCAACGGGAGGGTAGCAAGTTTGTGTTTTGGGCAGACCAAAACCAGCTTGCTGAATCCCGTTGGTCAAACGATAATGATATCTTAATTCTTTCCTCTATACTCATTTGGCGTAATTCCCGTTGCTTTCTTGAATACCCGCGTGAAATGCTGTGGATATTGAAAACCAAGACCGTAGGCTATTTGGCTGATGGAACGTGTCGGGAGCAACAGTTGCTCTTTGGCAAGGGAGATGATTTTGTTCTGGATGCACTCCAAGGCGGTCTTGCCCGTCTCTTTCTTAATCAGGTCGCCGAAGTAGTTGGGTGAAAGGCATAGTTCGCCAGCGCAGTATTTCACGGTGGGCAATCCTTTCTGCAAGGCATTGTCACCCGTGAAATAGTTGTCAAGCAATGCCTCAAAGCGGGTCAGGATGTCGCGGTTGGCATCCTGCCTAGTGATGAACTGGCGTTCATAGAAACGGAGGCAATAGTTGAGCAGCAACTCGATATTGTTAGCTATCAGGCGTTTGCTCAAACGGTCGATGGAGTGTTGCAGTTCTTCCTGTATCTTCGTCAGGCAATCAATGAACGTGACGCGCTCCCGTTCCGAAAGGTGCAACGCCTCGTTGACTTCGTAAGAAAAGAACGTGTATTCCTTGATGTTGCGTCCGAGGTTCGTGCCACGGATGAGGTCGGGATGGAAACACAGCGCATAGCCTTGGGGCTGGAACTCCTCGCCCGTGTCCTCAATGCCGATGACTTGCCCCGGAGCCAGACAAACCACCGAGCCTTTTTGGTAATCGTACCGCTGACGGCCATAAATCAGGTCGCAATTCTTCTCATCTTTCAGAAACACCACGTAGAAGCTGAATGTATGCCGCATGTGCCGCATCGGCTTCGCTTTTGAGAGGTCAATCACGCTCACCTGCGGATGCAGGGTTTCCACACCGAGCATATCGTCATAGTCCATCACCGTTTCTATATTCAATAAGGTCTTTTCCATATCGTCATCATTTGAGGGTTGCCGAGACAAAGGTAATGAACTTCATCGGCTTTGCCATACGCAACGATGTAAAATCTGTGTTTTGGTGAAGTATATCCGTGTTTTATATCATCCTTTACAAAGTGCTGATTATAACTAAAATAAAAATCAGTGGATATGTGAAGACCGTCCGTGTTTTGTATAATGGTGAATCGGGAGATACCGTCTAACTTTGCAGCGTGAACAATAAACAGATAATATAATGAAACAAGAATTAGAAGACCGCATGGCGTTGAAGGATTTAGTAGACCGCTATGCAACCGAATCGGACAAGAACAACCAAGATTATTATCGTGAAATCTTCCGCCCGGATGTAAAACTGAAAGTGTATTTCGGTGAGAAACTGGGTATGGACATTAACAATGTGGAAGATATGATTGCGCAGTACAAGGCATTCGGGGCGGCAAAGGCTTCGTTCCACCAGAATGGGCAGCAAGTGGTGGACTTCGTGGACGAAAACCATGCCAACGGAATCTGCTATGCGATAGCCACACTGGTTACGGAAGAGAACGGGAAAGACAAACTGACATTACACGCCGTCCGTTACTATGACAAATATGTGAAAATGGACGGGCGTTGGTGGATTGCAGAACGTGAACAGCATTTTGTCTATTCTTCCGTTCCGCCGTTGGCTTAATGCATTCCTCCTGTTCATTCCCTTTTCAATGGCAATGGATAATATGGAAACCGACAAGGCTGAAATAAGCCGATGCTATCGGGAACTGTACCGTTGTATGATAGACAAGGACACCACTGGGCTTGGGCGTTTACTTGACAATGGTTTTGTACTTGTACACATGACTGGCATGAGACAATCCAAACAGGAATTTCAACGCTACATAGCCAATGGAACATTGAATTATTATTCGTGCAACGACACACGGCTGGACATCAAGGTCAATGGCAGGCAAGCCAACTGCACAGGCAAAAGCGAAGTCAATGCGGCTGTGTTTGGAGGGAAACGACATACATGGAATCTGCAACTTGACATTGATTTTAGAAAGGAGGACTGGCGTTGGCTGATGACCAAAGCCACAGCCTCTGTTTATTAAAATAGTAATATCAGAACAATGAATGAGGTGAAGAAAGATATAATAAGCATGATGCGGAACGGAGAACCCGTCAGCATGAATGACCCGGAATATGCAGCGGCTGCAACTTTAATCGCTGACACATGGAAAAAATGTGAAGAAATAAACTGCATCCCGCGTACTTGTTGGGAACTGCATGATGTGATAATAGAAAAGTTGGGAATACAATTACCTGAAACGTCCAACATTGTACAGCCGTTTCATATCGACATGGCAAGCGGATTGGAAGTTGGCGAGAATGTCTTTATCAACTACAATTGCAGCATGATGTCGTGTGGCGGCATTACCATTGAGGACGGCGTACAGATTGGCCCCAATGTAATGCTTGTAACAACCAATCATGACTTTGCAAAGCGTGAATGGGTACTTCATAAGCCAATTGTCATCAAGAAAGGAGCATGGATTGGCGGACGTTCTCTTATTTTGCCGGGTGTAACTGTTGGCGAAAATGCAGTGGTGGCTGGCGGTGCGGTTGTCACCAAAGATGTTGAACCGAATACCATCGTAGGAGGTAATCCTGCGAAAGTGATAAAACGACTTGATATAAAATAAAATTCGAGAAGATATGAAAACGATTATCCTATCTACATTCGCCCTGTTGCTCGCCGCATCGGGAGCAATGGCGCAACAGAATGACGGGCTTCCGGGAGTGCCGCAAACGGAAAGCTATGTCGTGACACCGGTCGATACGGCAAGCGGCGTGACCGTCCGCAAGGTTTCATTCCTGCGAAGTAATAACATCGTGTTAGTCGGCAACCTTTTCCTGCCGAAAGATTTTGACGGGGCGAAACGCTATCCTGCCATCCTCAGCATCCACCCTGCCGGAAGCGTCAAGGAACAGTCGGCCGGGCTGTACGCCTACCGCTTGGCGGAAAAAGGCTTTGTCACCCTTGCTTTCGATGCGACCTATGCCGGGGAAAGCGGCGGCACGCCCCATTGGTCGGAGGCTCCCTACGAACGGGTGGAGGACATCCGCTATGCCGTGGATTATCTGGTTACGCTTCCCTTCGTGGACGAGCGGCGCATCGGTGCGCTGGGCCTGTGTGCAGGAGGCGGATATGTCATTGCCACTGCTCCGACCGAACGGCGCATCCGTGCCGTTGCCGGAGTGAGTGCCGCCGACATCGGTGCTGCCAACCGGGAAAGCTGGCTGCGCGGACGGAGTGTGGAGGAACAAATCAGATTGCTGGAAGACGTATCCGAACAGCGTACCCGAGAAGCCCGCGGCGCGGAACTGATGAAAGTGTACATGTGTCCCGAACCGGACGAAAACACCGCACCATCCTTCCGTGAGGGATATGAATACTACCGCACCGCCCGTGCGTGGCATCCCCGTGCCGACAACTTCTACCTGCGCCGCAGCCAAGCCACGAAGATGGCATTCTCCGCCATCGAGAACATCTACCTGCTGACACAGCCCGTGTTGCTTGTGGTAGGCGAGAAAGCCGATTCCGAATGGCAGACGGAACGCTTCTACCATGCCTTGCCGGGCAAGGACAAGGAGGTATTCACCATGCCGGGCTATTCGCACATCGACCTTTATGACAAACCCGGAGCCGTCAATCCTGCGGTAGAGAAACTGACGGAGTTCTTCAAACGGACATTAAAATGACATCCTTATGAAACAGAAAATAGCAACCCTGCTCACGATGTTGCTTGCCATGTTGCCAATTACATCGTGCGCACAAACTAATCAAAGAAAGGAACAACGTATGGAAAACAAGAAAACACTCGTGGCCTTCTTCTCACGTGCCGGAGAGAACTACGCCGTTGGGCACATCGAGAAAGGCAATACCCACATCATCGCCGAAATGATTGCCGCAGAAACGGGCGGCGAACTTTTCCACATCCGGCCCGTCACCCCTTATCCCGATGACTACACGGAATGCACGGAGGTCGCCAAGCGGGAATTGAACGCCCATGCCCGTCCCGCCATTCAAGGCGACGCCGCAGTGGAGGATTACGACATCATCTTCATCGGTTATCCCAACTGGTGGGGCGACATGCCGATGCCCATATATACGTTCATCGAAAAGCATAATTGGCAGGGCAAGACTGTTATTCCGTTCTGCACCCACGAGGGCAGCGGATTGTCCGCCACGGAAAGCAAGTTGAAGTCCGCCTGCAAAGGCTCTACGGTACTGAAAGGGCTGGCCGTGCGCGGAGCTACGGCACAGAACAAGCAGGAACAGGCACGGCAAAGCGTGAAGAATTGGCTGAGCAAATTGGATGATTAAACCATGCGAAGATGAAAGACGTAATGATACTCACCGGCGCCGGACAAATCGGAATGGCGATTGCCCGGCGCATGGGATATGGAATGAAGATTGTCATCGGTGATAAACGGTTGGAAAATGCGGAGGCGGTTGCCGATACGATGAACAAGGCCGGGTTCGATGTTGTCCCAATGGAAATGGATTTGTCCAATCGGAGTTCTATCTGCAGTCTGATAGATACGGCACGGCAATACGGAGAGATTGCAATGCTCGTCAATGCCGCCGGAGTTTCGCCCTCGCAGGCTTCCATCGAAACCATACTGAAAGTAGACTTATACGGTACAGCTGTCCTGTTGGAAGAAGTGGGAAAAGTCATCAAGCCGGGCGGTGTGGGCGTGACGATTGCCAGCCAGTCGGGACATCGCCTGCCTGCGCTTACTCCGGACGAAGACAAGCAGCTTGCCTGCACACCTACCGAGGAACTGCTGCAATTGGACTTCCTCCAACCGTCCAACATCCGTGATACACTTCACGCTTACCAATTGGCGAAGCGTTGCAATGTAAAGCGGGTAATGGCAGAGGCTGTCAAATGGGGCAAGCGCGGCGCACGTATCAATTCCATTTCACCCGGAATCATTGTTACTCCGCTCGCTATTGACGAGTTCAACGGGCCACGTGGAAGATTTTATAAGGACATGTTCACCAAATGCCCGGCAGGTCGTCCCGGTACGGCAGATGAGGTGGCGAATGTTGCCGAACTGCTAATGAGCAATCGGGGAGCATTTATCACAGGTACGGATTTTCTGGTGGATGGCGGAGCTACGGCGGATTATTTCTATGGAGATTGATGTAATAGGATTGATGTAATAAGAATGATGCTGGCTAAAATTTATATTGGATTTTTATCAGCATCATTCTTATATTGTTAGAGAAAGCATTATCTTTGCATCCATAAGAGTTGCCTAAACAAGCAAAGCGATGCAGACCACGGCAATTAGAACGGTTGCCAACTCATTACCCCAAAACGAGGTAATTCTTCTAACTCTCTTGATTTCAAAGAGGTATATTCCCTATACAGATTTACAGAAATCCCTCATAATTTGGCTTTGCTTCCTTCCCGTAGCCATTCTCAATGGAGGTCTGCGGGAATACATATTGGTTAAGGTTATCGGAGAAGAATGGGCTTTGCCTGTCAGTGGGATGATATTAAGCGTGTGTATTTTCCTGATAACTTGGATGTTATTGCCTCGAATGATAAAAGCCATTACCTCCAAAGAAAGTTGGTTGATAGGGATAAACTGGATGTTGTTGACAATCGCTTTTGAGTTTTCCGTGGGACTGGCAGGCGGCAATACCGTCGTGAAACTCCTCGCCACTTACAATCCGTTGGACGGTAATCTGTGGTTACTGGTTCTGGCGGCTACGTTGTTGTCTCCAATTATAGTAAAACACATGCATAACACTATCCAATAATATGGAATTGTCTGATTGGTTCAAAGGCTTTGAGAAAGGCATTGTCAAACTGACGGAAGCACAGAGGGAAACATTCTTCCATGAGTGCGGCAAGAACTGCGTTCAATGTGGTACGCTTCAAATTTATAAAGACTTGTATGAACAGACCAATGGAGACCTTGATCTGTTTTTCGCCAAAGCTAATGAATTGCCCGGAGTAAGGTGCGAAACGATAAAGAAAGATTCTGTTTATAATCTGTATTTCCTGGAATGTACCTGCGGGCTTCATAAACAAGGCTATGTTTCTATCCCTCTGCTCTGTGAATGCTCCAGACAAAGTATTCTTTACGTCCTGCAGTCGTTATGGAAAGACAGGACATTCCAAGTAACCATTTGTGAATCCATTCTACGAGGAAGCCTGCATTGCAGGATGCGGATTGAAGCGAGCAACACTGATTTTGCTGAATTTGAAACGAAAATATAGAATGGAATGACTTTAATATTGATATATTTGCTTCCTATCCTGTTTATGCTCCATGAGTTTGAGGAAATGGTTATGCTGCCTGCATGGATTGAAAAGAATGAAAAAGAATTATCCCGGAGGCTTCCCGCATTACGATCAAAATTGTTTTTTCTACAAAGTCCTGCATTCGGCATTGCCGTGTGTGAGGAGTTTGTTATTGTAAGTACTTGTACTATGGCTACAATCATTACAGGAAACATGTTGTTCTGGTATATTTGTTTACTGGCTTTCAGCTTGCATTTCGTTGCCCACATTATACAATTCTTTATCATTCGCAAATATATTCCTGCCATTGTCAGCACCGTGTTATGTCTGCCTTATTGCGTCATGGCAATAAGTGCAGGTCATGAGCAATATTCCAATGTGGAAAACGTTTTGTTAGGTGTTTTAAGCCTGATTATTTGTATAGCCAATCTTTGCCTGATGCAAATCGTAACACCCAGAATTTATAAGTGGATTGAAAACAAGATGTGAATATCCGGAATGTGCATATCCCCCAAAAAGCGAAGTCAATTTGAGGGAAATGTTGGAAATCCTACAAAAAGAAACTGGAAACTTGGAGGTATAATCAAGAACAAATGCTACCTTTGCAAAGGTAACAGAAAAAATAGAATTGTTCAACCCGTATGAAATGGCAAGTGTGCATATAGCTGCGCTTAACGAATAGCATTTTAGTCAAGCTATTCAGCAACGGACAGGCTTATGACAGGTTTGTCCTTTCTTGTTTTGCCATTATTCCAAATTTATAATCATGCGATGTGTCATGCCGCCTTATGCAGCAGGACTTGTCGCATCCTATCAAGTTGAACAATGAACTATACATATAAGAATATCTGGCTCATCAACTTTCCCGTAATGATGAGCATCCTTATCGAACAACTTATCAATATCACCGATGCCATTTTCTTGGGGCATGTGGGAGAAATAGAATTGGGCGCATCCGCCCTTGCCGGGATTTGGTATCTAGCTATCTATATGCTCGGCTTCGGTTTCAGTCTGGGCTTGCAGGTCGTTATCGCACGGCGCAACGGCGAACAACACTATTCCGAAACAGGGAAGACGTTCTTTCAAGGATTGTTTTTCCTGTCGGGACTTGCTGTCCTTTTGTGTCTGTTCTCCAAACTGTTTTCCCCGATGATTCTAAGTAGGCTGATAACTTCTGTGGAAGTCTATCATGCCGTGATTGATTATTTGGACGGACGAATCTGGGGACTGCTTTTCTCCTTTCCGTTCCTTGCCTTACGCTCGTTCCTGGTCGGCATTACCCGTACAAAAGCCTTGAATATGGCGGCTCTGACAGCTGTGTTGGTGAACATTCCGGGTAACTGGCTGTTCATATTTCATTGGGACATGGGGATAGCGGGCGTAGCCATCGCGTCGTCTTTTGCCGAAGCGTGTTCATTGGCGGTGCTGACAATTCATGTCTTACGGAAAATGGACAGACGGCTTTATGGTTTGTATTGGAACTTAGATAAAGGTTTGTTACATCATGTTTGCCGTGTGTCTGTATGGAGCATGTTCCATTCATTCATCGGAGTAGCCTCGTGGCTTGCCTTCTTCGTGGCTGTCGAGCATTTGGGAGAAATGGAACTGGCGGCTACCAATGTCATACGCAGTGTCTCGACGGTGTTCTTTGTTATCGTCAATTCACTGGCGGCCACTACCGGTTCGTTGATAAGCAATGTGTTGGGAGCCGGACAAAAGGAACAGGTCATCCAGCTATGCAACCGGGTTGTCCGTTTGGGATATGCCATCGGCTTTCCGTTGGTCATTCTTGCTGTGATTTTCTATCGTCCGATTATTGGTATTTATACGGAAAGCCCGGTTCTGATGCAGATAGCCCGTCTGCCGTTTGTGGTCATGCTGCTGAACTACGTCTTTGCCTTGCCCGGCTATGTCTATATGAATGCCGTTACAGGTACGGGGGCAACACGCATGACATTCATTTTCCAGTTGATAACCATCGTGGCCTATCAGATTTATTTGTGGGGCATCAGCGGTTTCAGTACGTCATTGTCCGTTTATTGGACGGCAGAATATCTGTATGTGATATTACTTGGCTTGTTGTCTGTCATTTATCTGAAATATAAACGCTATTAAACGCTATTAAAACTGAATATTATGATGAAAAAGATATATCCGCGCACAGGCGACACGCAGACCGTGTACCTGAACGCGGTCGTGAAAGGCCCGTCTATCGAAGTGGGCGACTATACCATCTACAATGATTTTGTGTCCGACCCGTTGCTTTTCGAGCGGAACAATGTGCTATATCATTATCCCATCAATCACGAACGGCTGATAATCGGCAAGTTCTGCTCTATTGCCTGCGGTGCGAAGTTTCTGTTCAACTGTGCCAACCATACCTTAAAATCTCTATCCACTTACACCTTCCCGCTCTTTTATGAGGATTGGGACTTGGAAAAATCAGATGTCACAACGGCTTGGGACAACAAAGGCGACATCGTGATAGGCAACGATGTGTGGATAGGTTACGAAGCGGTGATTATGGCCGGCGTTCACATCGGCAACGGGGCAATCATAGCCGCCCGTGCCGTTGTTACGAAGGACGTGTCACCTTATACGATAGTCGGCGGTGTTCCTGCCCGGCCGATAAGGAAGCGTTTCGATGAAGAAGTGATACAGGAACTTGAAACGCTGCAATGGTGGAACTGGTCTGTCGAGAAGATACGGCGATGCTTGGCTTATATCGGGAATGGTGATGTGAACGGATTGCTTCAAATGCAAGGTGGTAAGTAGGAGCTGAATTACTACAACCTTGTTGAAAAGCCTTCAGACGGAAATGACTTTTATCGTGTGATTATATAATTATATAGTTATATAATCGTATATAAAATGAATTCAATCACCTTATATTCATTCTTGTACAATTTCACTATATGACATTCTTCATATTTGATATACAAATAGATACGAAATAGATGTAACTATATAATTATATAAATATATAAAATCATAAATATATAATTATTAACTGTCCTTCCTTTGTTGTGAGCCGATAATTTTGTATCTTTGTAGGAGAATTATATAGCATAAATTCGCACGGACATGAAAAACAAGATTGTCATATTCAGCAACATCAAAGGAGGCGTTGGCAAGACGACCCTCTGTGCCTTGTTCGCAAATCATCTTATAGAGCATGGCTTCCCCTCATTTGTGATAGATGCGGACCTTCAGGCATCGCTGTTCCGTCACCGCCAACGTGAAAAGGACGCCGCACCGGACGCGCAGATTCCGTGGAACGTGGATATGCTTGACACGTCCGACCATAAGCGGCTCGTGCAGGTAATGGGCAAACTGAAAGAAGTGCCGGGCATCGTACTGATAGACTGTCCGGGAAACCTGAACGACCGCAACCTGGCATACATCTACCAATCGGCGGACACGGCAATAATACCCATATCATTTGACGCGGACACTGTGGACGCCACAGGCATATTCGTCAAGGCTTTGAAGTCTGTGTCATCAGCCGGCCTGATTTTCATCCCCAACCGAATCAACGCGGCTGAGAGGAAAGCGGAAGAGATACGGCAACGGGAACAGACAATCGGGTATCTCGGGCTGGTCGGCACCGTTACACCGATGGTGAAGCAGAGCGTAGCCATAAAGAGATATTCCACGCTGTACCCGTTGGAGAAAAATCAGTCGGAACTGCTTGAACCGGCTTTCAATAAAATCATAGAGGAACTTGATCTTAAAAAATAAAGGCTATGGCAAAGAACAGCAGACCGGAAATAGACAACCCGCTTGCGAACATGGGACTGGACGACATCGTGCGGGGTATAACGACACCAGGCAAGGATAAAGAACCCGTCGTGGATGCGAACGGCGGCCCTGCCGCAGAAAAGGAGACAAAACGCCGCAAGAGAGGCAAGAAAGCCTTTGAGGAAAACCTCGCAAAATATACCGGCATAAGCGAGCAGGGATTTGCCATTTGGCTTCCCAAAGAGGTAAAGAAACGGCTTGAACTAATCCGCCTCAATGCGCACCGTAATATCCCTTTGAGGTCGCTTGCAGCCGCAATAATAATGACTTACATTGAAGAAAATGAGGAGAACCTCAATGAGTTATAGAATTGATATTATTATAATATATAATTATATAAAATCATAATTATATAAGTGCATAATTATATGGTTATATAAAAAGAAAAGAGTATGGAAATTCTGGTGATTATAGCCGTGTTCTGGGTAGTAGGCAAAATCCTTAAAGGGCTGTGGGGAGGATTCAGGAAGTCTGATTACCGGAGAGACCGATAGCCCGTTGGCAAGACAGACATGCAGGACACATGCAGGACATACATAGCTATTGACCTTAAGTCGTTCTACGCCTCGGTCGAATGCGTGGAACGTGGGCTTGACCCGCTCACGACCAATCTCGTCGTGGCCGACAGGAGCCGGACGGAAAAGACCATCTGCCTTGCCGTCAGTCCTTCGCTGAAAGCATACGGTATTCCAGGCCGTGCCCGGCTGTTCGAGGTCGAGCAGAAACTAAGGGAAGTCAATGCCGGGCGCAGAAGGAACTCAAGCGGATACAGGCTGACAGGAAAATCTGCGTCGGACATTGATCTGAAAGCTCATCCGGACTGGGAGGTGGACTATATCGCCGCTACGCCCCGCATGGCTTATTACATTGAGCACAGCACGCGCATCTACAAGATATATCTCAACTATATTGCCCCGGAGGACATCCATGTATATTCAATAGACGAAGTGTTCATGGACGTAACGGATTATCTGTCCACCTACGGAGTCATGGCACACGAATTGGCAAGAAGGATGATCGGCGATGTACTGCGGCAGACTGGCATCACAGCGACAGCGGGGATTGGCACCAATCTGTACCTCTGTAAAGTAGCAATGGACATCGAGGCCAAGCATATCCCGGCGGACAAGGACGGTGTGCGCATAGCGGAACTGGATGAGATGACATACCGCAGGAAGCTGTGGACGCACCGACCGCTGACGGATTTCTGGCGTGTGGGAAAAGGCATAGCCAGCAAACTGGAGCAATACGGCATCTACACGATGGGAGACATCGCAAGGCAGTCCGTCAGGAACGAGGAGCTGCTGTACCAGTTGTTCGGCGTCAATGCGGAACTGCTGATAGACCATGCCTGGGGATGGGAGCCTTGCACGATGGAATTTATAAAAGCCTATAAACCGGCAACGAACTCGTTCAGCAGCGGGCAGGTGCTCCAGGAGCCATACACGGTACGGAAAGCCCGCGTGGTAGTCCGGGAAATGGCGGAAAGCGCCGCTCTCGACCTGCTTGACAAAAGGATGGTTACAGACCAGCTCGTGCTGACCATCGGTTATGATACAGCCAGTCTGTCCAATGGGGATGTACAAACAACCTATAAAGGTGAGATAACGACCGACTATTACGGGCGGAAAATTCCGAAGCACGCACACGGCACTGCCAATCTGGAAAGCCCGACATCATCCGCACGGCTCATATCCGAGGCTGTCATGGAACTTTTCGACCGGATTGTCAATCCCGACCTGCTGGTGAGACGCATCAACCTGACCACGAACCATGTCGTCGATGAAGAAACGGCAGCCAAGAATCCGGCTCCGGTGCAGTATGACCTGTTCACAGACTATGAAGCGCTGGAAAGGAAACAGAGGGAAGAAAAGGAAAGGCTTGCCAAGGAGCGCCAAATACAGACGGCCATTCTAAACATCAAGAAACAGTTCGGCAAGAACGCCATTCTGAAAGGACTGAATTATGAAGAGGGCGCCACCGCCAAGGAACGCAATGAACAGATAGGAGGACACAAGGCATGAAGCATCCATACGACGACATTATTGACCTGCCGCACCACGTTTCCAAAAGCCATCCGCAGATGTCCATGTACAACCGTGCCGCCCAGTTTGCCCCCTTTGCCGCCCTGACCGGGCACAATGCAGCCATCACAGAGGCCGCAAGGCTGACGGAGACGGAACAGGAACTGTCCGAAAGTGATGCTGAAGTGCTGAACAGGAAGCTGGCGTTTATCCTGCAACATATAAAGGATTACATCCTTGTAGAGATTGTATATTTTGAGCCGGACGGTAAAAAGGCTGGCGGCTCATACCGGACAAAGGCCGGTTTTATAAAAGAGTCCAACCCTCTGGCCGGAACGCTTGAAATGGATGATGGTTCACTGATACCCATCCGCCATATCAGGGATATAAAAGGAGACTGTTTTGAAGAATAAGCTTTTTAGGGAAGCCTTGTTGTACAGCAAATGCCGCAACCGTCATCGGGACGGCTGCAGCATCTTTCACATCAGGCGGCAGGCTCAAGCATTCTCATTTGATAGTCGAGAATTTCATCCATTGTCAGCCATTGCGGTTTCTCGTCCTCCTTGAAACTGTCGTACAACAGTAGCATGTACTCGATTTGTCGCTGTTCATCGCCAGCCCACAGGCGTTTTGGATTCCTGTTGCCATAGTTCAGATAGTACTCGCAATCTGACTGCATTCGGGACAAAAGCATATAGCGGAATTTCTTGTCATACTGTAGAACTTCTTCTTTCGTCATATCTTTTCTATTTTGAAGTCCATTTAATCCGTTACTTCAAGGAAATAACTCAACTCGTCATCTTTCAGATTTTCGACCGCGTATAGGTCTGCCTGCTTCCATAGGTCATTGTAAAGTGCTGCGACTTCGGGACGGCTCTTGTGATGCTGCCAAATCTTGTGATTGAGGACTAAAACAAGCTCCGTCAGATATTCGTAATCCTCTTTCCACTCCCTGAAAGCTCGGTTGAAAGTATCTTGAATCGCTGCCAATCCAAAAGCATCTGCTATCGTGAAATCTTCCCAAAATGTTGTCTGTACCTCGTAACCGTTCTCGCTCATAAATTCTTTGAATGCCATAATGTTTCAATTTTAAGTTTGATTTTTTATTTTCCCTCTGATACAATCCTGTACCGGAAGGCTGTTTATTTTTCTGCCCGAAGATTGGCGGCCAGTCCAAGAACAAGGATGCTGCGAAAAATACGCTCGCCAGCGAAGCCGGTGAGGAAGATTTTCCGCGAGCAAGCAAGGAGGTCCTTGAGCGGACTGACAGGCGGCAATCGAAATTTGCAGAAACAATAAACGGCTTACGGTCCGGATTATAGAGGTGTGGAGAGAATAATAGAAAAAGGGAAAGAAGTATTTATAAAAGATTAGTCCGGACGAGTTAGAACAGGTTGCCCGGTTTGTAAAAGCGGCTTTCTGCAGAATGAATGAAAGATGCCGCAACACATCCCATAGACGGTTGCGACATCCAATGCCTTTCGTCATTCTCACGCGGGCTTTTTACGTCTTCTGGTCTTCCAGCCGTAAACATCGGCGACATACGGATAAAGTGAACGTGTTCTCCGGCGAAAACCTTCCTCGTCAATTTCCCCACTGTAGATTTTGGCGGCAATGCGGTCTGCATCGTCCCTGTCTTTGGCGATACGGTACAAAACATGGTTCGTCCCGTCATGGTGAATCATGCGTCCCCGAATGTTGTAGCCATCACCGTACCACTCGGCTTCATCGCATTGGGATTGCAATATGTCGGCGATGTTGCTGCCAAGTATTTGATAGCCCTGCCTCCGACCATACCACAGTCCCAAATCGGCAAAGGCCATAATAACGCCGTCAATGTGATTGTTCAAGTTCTGTCGTTCGTCATCCAAATAGCTGTACACCTCGTCCGCCCATTCTTCATCACTGACGATGTAAGTGTCGTCATCCTGCATCTCCCGTTGAAATTCCTGGTAGCTTTCTCTTGCATCATCGTCCAGCCTGTCCTCACTTGACCAAATAATCTGTTTCATGTCCTTTAATTTTATAAGTAAATATTCTTTCTATGTGGCTCAATTTTAACGAAATCCCTATAGGCATATTCGCACTCTTTCCGACAAAGCAGACCGTTGGGTAGAATGCTGTTAGCATATACACAGACATGCACCGCTATCCAGTTATCTGTGTCAAGCAGTTGGCAAAACTCTTTCCAAAATTTAAATTGCACTTTCGCCATCTCAACCAGTGTCTCTTTTCCAAGATTGCCGACCCCATTTTCTTCCAACTGATACAGAACTTCTGCATTTTCATTGTCGATGATTGCTTTTACCCATCCTTTAAGGCTATAAACTGTTTCCATTTGATATGATTTTAATTGTTTATTTTTCCCTTTCTTCGGAGGTTTCACCTCGTCCGACGGGATTTGATTTTATGTGCAGGACACAAGCCGGAAAGGAGGGAACAAGGCAAGGAGGAAGCGGACAGTCCATGACGATTGCATTTGTGTTCAAGAAGTATTGACGAGCCTGCGAGTTGATGGTTGTTAACCACAAATGTAGCCGCGCCTTGACGGTTCCCGCCCGGCTTAACTTTGCACAGGAAAATCAATGGACGGCGGGACCGGCATGGATAAAGTATAAAGGGAACAGCTCGCAGAGGACTGCAATGAGCATAAAAAAGCGACCCGAAGGCCGCTTTTGACCGGATGGCAGGAGGTTATTTCTTGCCCCGTTTCGGCTTTGCTGCCGGCTCCGCAGGAGCTTCCTCCTTTTCCGCTGCCGGGTAGAACTTGACGGCTACCATCGTGATGCTGTTATGCTCGATGCCGTCTTTGTCTGTCCATCTTTCGGGTTTGAAATAGCCCTCCACGGTAAGCAGGGTGCCTTTGGCCAGGTAGTCGAAAGACCCTTTGTTCTCGTTTTTGCGCCACGCTTCAAAATTCAGGAAAGCGGATATCCGGCTGGTCTGATCACCGGACTTCTCCTGACGGCCTACGGCCAGGGAGAAAAGTGCTACACTTGCGCTGGTGAAACTGCGGATTTCAGCGTCCTTTGTTACGAAACCTGTCACTGTGAATGTGTTCTCAATCTTTTTCATGACTAAATGCTTTTAGAAGTTAAACAAATCAATTTTACGATGCCCAAAAAAGTAGGTGCCGCAAAGGGATGCACCAAGGACTGCCAGTAAATACTCTTTATTTTTGGTCCCCCAAAACCGCAGGCCCGATAAAGGAAGATTTGTACAGCTGTGCATTGGTCAAGGCTTGTCAAGCCGCTCCCGACCGCACACTATCTTTGCGGCGGAAAATGATTGTGACTTCGGCCAAAAGCAGTAGTGAAAAAGTAGAACACGAAGCGACGGGCTTCGGAAGGACGTGTCCGCAAGGCGCAAGCAGGCATACGTTCCCCACAGTGCCGGCATGAAGTCGGCAGGCCAGCCACACCCGCTTGACATTGAAGCGGCAAAAAGGAGCCAATGGCGGGCCAAAAAGCCCTGCGTGGAGGGTCATGACCGGAAGTTAGACAGCCGGTTTCGAGCAAAGCATCCGGCAGGCGTCTGTCCCGGCTGCAATGGGAAGCAGGAGGCAGGCAGGAAAGCGGGCAGAAATACCCCCTGCGGGCAAAAGCATGAGGGTCGCTCCGCAGCGAATGGAATGTGCTATAAAAGGGTGTGGTGCAGCCAAAAGAAAATAAAAAAGGAATCCCTGCCCCCGGAAAATAGCCATGATAAAAAGTATCGAAGGTACATATTCTCAATACGCCGTATTGAGAATATGACCTTGAATAATCCAGAAAATGCAATCCATCCTTACCTATACATATACAGCAAGGTCAGAAATGGGCAATCATGATGCGATGCTCGAAGACCTTGTTTTTATCGCTCGGTTTCCTCTGGCATATCCAAAGATGATGTGCCCCAAAGCCGTATGTGAAATACTCGTCAAACCTGGTCTTTTTCTTTAGACGTTCCATACTTGTGCGAAGTTCAGCTTCATTACACGAAAAGAGAATCGTGTTCATAATTATAAAATACAAGTTTATCACTTCGTCGCAGTAGGGGCAGAAGATATGTTCTATCGTTATATTCATGGCTATTTATTTTGATTAAGACTTTTCAGGAGCATTGTTTATAATAGCTTTTCCTTTAGAATTAAATACCTCGATTGTCGGACGGCCGCTGTTTTCGTCCGGTAACATACTTTCCGATGTGTAGGGTAGCGCACACCATTCATCATTGCACAAACGGCTGTCAATGATATTAGAAACATCCTCACACTTCCATGAACGGACAATGGCTTCCGCATCTTTGTAGCTTTCCGCTTCCACCGTGAAATAATCACGTTCCCAGCTTGTAACCTTACGGTCTTGATAAAATTGATATTTTCCCATTATTCCTGTCTTATTTTAATTCTACAATAGTTTCAATTCTGCCGTAAAGAGCTGAGCGCAAAGCTGTTTTATCGACGGCATAACACTCGAAAATATGGCCGTATTGTTTGACGAAATATCGTTTGAGCACATCAGAGAAGTCAAAATAATAACCCCTTAATGCGATACCTCTATTGAAATAGGTTCCATTTCTCACTTCTCGTGTAATCCAATTCTTATCTTCACGGCTCAACTTGCCGCCATTATTGAGGCTCTCACGAAGTTTGTACGCACGACTGTTCTGCAATGTCTCCAGTGCAGGCACTTCCCACTGGACAAATTTTTTTGCTATCGGTGTCATAAGTATATTTTTAGGTTATTCATAAATGATTACTTCATCCCGGTACTCGGATATTTCTTTGCCGCTGGTCAGGGAGACAATGATTCTATCACCATAATCGCCGACAACAGTTCCCTCCGTATAACCCTTGTACGGGTTAAGCAAGGTACAGCTCTTACCTATGATGTCGGACTGTTCTTCATTATTCTCGTACATAAGCCTGTCTTTACTTGATTTTCCACTCACCGTTTGAAAACGTCCTAAAACTCACATACTCATTTGAGAGTTCATAAGAATGTATGCTAATGTAAATTTGCTTTGGAGCTTCCAATAAAGAAATAAGTTCATTCATCTCTTTTTCCGGGCACTCCCATTTGGAGTAAAACTCACTCTCGACACATTGTCCGTGTCTCGCAATGTAGTAATCACAGAAATTCTCTTTTATGAACTGTTCAATCGTAATAAGGTCTTTTTCGTTCTCCGTCTGTGCGAAGAAATTGTTTGTTGCGTAATTTGCCATAATCTCAATATTTTAAGTTTTTTTTTCTTCCCTCTGGTAGCATCCGCTACTTTCGGGCTTGATAAAATTTTGGCGCAACAAAAGGTGTCATGGAACATTCCGGCAAGGTTTCGCAGCAAAATACAACCTCAGTGAAACCGAGGTGGAGATTTTGGTAAGAATCGGCAGACTTGACCTTGTGAACAATGTGGCATGACATATACCTTCGCGACATAATTCTTATCAGGAAGGCCGAAAGTCGGTGTGCGGAGTATCGGAAATGCTTCCCGTATAAAAGAGGGGTGCAGCGAAAAAATAAAAAGGGATAAGAGAGTTCTTCGGTGGTTTGATTGAGGCATCGAAATCCAGTTTAGTTTGGTTTATTAGCTCTATATATAGGCTAAATTAAACTAAACTGTATTTAGGCAGGAAAATATGACTGCCTATTGATGGAAAGTTGTATCTTTGCATTATCCTGTCGCCATTGAACCATATAATGTGTTTTTTTCTTTTGGCTGCAAAAATAGATATTGGGAAAGTCAGACGATTTTGCAAGGGGATGTTTGAGTCGGAAGTCTGCTTGTCAAGACACTCAAATGTTACCAAGTGCAAAGAATGAAATCAAATGAAAAGAAAAAAACACAGAATTATCAAAAAAGACAGTTTTGTTTCTAATTTGTTTCTTAAAAGCAACATGAATTTTATATAATATTGATTTTTAATGTGTTACAACGGATATATAGAAATTTACCAGATTTCTCAGACATATTTTGCTGCTTTTTCTTTTTCTTCTTAACTTTGGGCTGGATAAGCGGGAGATATTTCTCCGGTGCCCCGTGGGGTCCGGCAAAGAGATGAGAACGGGAGGCTGTGTGACACAGGGGCAGGACAGCTTAGTTGTAGGGGGCGGTTTGCAGGAGGTATTTTCCGGGCTGTATGAGGCCTGCTTCCAAGCGATAAGCAGCCTGCTTCTGAGGGATAAGCACCAGACTGGATGTATATAAGAAGCAAGCATCTGAATGCCAGACGAATAGATACTTGTACCGCCTCTTTGCACGGAGAATGGTTTAACCGCCTGAGCGAAAGATAGATAGACAGAGTTTTATTGTTTATTTTTATAATAAGAGATAAATATTATGTTTTCAAAAGACACTTACGTGCAGCGCCGCGATGTGCTGAAAAAAGCCGTGGGCAGCGGCGTGTTGCTGTTTCTGGGCAACGATGAACAGGGTTTGAATTACGAGGACAACACGTTCCGTTACCGTCAGGACTCCTCGTTCCTTTACTATTTCGGGCTTTCCTTTGCCGGACTGAACGCCGTTATCGACATTGATGAGAACCGGGAAATCATCTTCGGCGATGAGCTTTCCATTGACTACATTGTCTGGATGGGTACCCAGCCCACTCTGCGTGAGAAGGCTTCTGCCGTGGGCATTACGGAGACACTGCCTTCTGTCCAACTGGCGGACTACCTGCACCGTGCCGTGCAGCAGGGGCGTACCATACACTACCTGCCGCCCTACCGCGCCGAACACAAATTGAAACTGATGGACTGGCTGGGTGTGCCTCCTTCGCATCAGGAAGGCTCCGTGCCCTTCATCCGCGCCATCGTGGCACAGCGTAACGTGAAGACCGCAGAGGAGATTGCCGAGATAGAACGCGCCTGCGACATCACTGCCGACATGCACATCGCCGCTACGCGCTGCATCCGGCCGGGGATGTACGAGTATGAGGTGGTGGCCGAAATGAACCACGTGGCCGAAAGCCATAACTGCGAATTGTCTTTCGCCACCATTGCCTCCATCAACGGACAGACCCTGCACAATCATTACCACGGCAACCGCATCGAAGAGGGACAGCTCTTCCTTATCGACGCCGGTGCCGAATTGCCGTCGGGCTATTGCGGAGACATGTCGTCTACCATCCCCGTTTCGAAAACGTTCACCCCGCGCCAGCGTGCGGTCTACGAAATCCAGAACGCCATGCACTTGGAGAGCGTCAAGGCTCTGCGACCCGGCATTCCCTATATGGATGTCTATGACCTTTCGGCCCGCGTCATGGTGGAGGGACTGAAGGAACTGGGCCTGATGAAGGGCAATGCCGAAGATGCCGTGCGCGAAGGCGCCCACGCGCTGTTCTATCCCCACGGACTGGGTCATATGATGGGACTGGATGTGCACGACATGGAGAACCTGGGCGAAATCTGGGTGGGCTACGACGGCCAGCCCAAGAGCACGCAGTTCGGCCGCAAGAGCCAGCGGCTGGCCATCCCCCTGCAACCGGGCTTTGTGCACACCGTGGAGCCGGGCATCTACTTCATCCCCGAACTCATCGACCTGTGGCGCGGTCAGGGCAAGTTTACGGACTTCATCAATTACGATAAGGTGGAGGAATACCGTCACTTCGGCGGCATCCGCAACGAAGAAGACTACCTCATCACCGAGACCGGTGCCCGCCGCCTGGGCAAGAAGATTCCGTTGACGCCGGACGAAGTGGAAGCGATGCGGTAGAGATGCTACCATACCATCAATGAAAATAACCATCGGGTGGAGTTGGGACGCCATCAGGTGACGTCTCAACATTTTCCCCATAAACAATAAGTCTTTTATGAGAAAGAGAAAGTGGTTAGGTATCATGGCGCTGTTGGTTCTTGCGGGTTGCCGGCAGGCGGGAGCGCCAGAGGCATTGCCCGTCATTGACTTGAGCAAAGACTATCCTGAGAAAGAATTTGTGGCGCAGGACCTCTTCGATGTGGAGTATGTGCCACTGGAGACGAACGATGAGTTTTTGGTAGGTGGATTCGTGTTAGCCGTGAGCGGGCATTACATCGTGACCGTCGACCCGATGCACGAAGTGGGAAGTATAATCTTGTTTGACCGGAGAACGGGTAAAGGATTGCTGAAGATGAATCAGTTGGGGAAAGGACCGGAAGATTACTCCTGTGCTGATGACGTTATCCCGGACGATGCCAACGACGAACTGTTTGTGATAGACAGTGCCGGACGGAAGATACAGGTGTATAGCATGCGTGACGGCAGTTTCAGGCGTAGCCTTCCTTATGCGGCTGAGGCCGACTATGGCTTCGTGGACAATTATGACGAGCAGCATCTGATGGTCTATGACAAGTCCATTTACCTGAAAGACGGCGAACCGCGCGACAAACCTTATTATCACTTCCTTATTTCGAAAACAGACGGTAAGGTCGTTCGCCCCCTGCCTGTATCTTTCGATGAAATACATGCACCGGTTTCGCTGCGACGGGAGAACGGAAGGATGGTGTCGATGTTGGTTTCCCATTTGCCGGCTATTGTACCCAACCGGGGAAACTGGCTGCTGGTGGAAACCTCGTCGGACACTGTCTATAATTACCTGACAGATGGGCAACGCATGGAGCCTTTTTTGTTGAGGAAGACCACCGAAGACTTCGACCGGATGTTGGGGATAGGGGTGATGGCCGACCGTTATTGGTTTATGGAGCGGGTTATCACGAAAGAAATGGAACAGGGAAGCACGGCGGTTAGTATCTCAGACATTTTCCAGGTATCCAACCTGGTGTATGACCGTCGGGAAGGGCGGTGCTATACTTCGCTTGTGCGTAATGCCGACTTTGTCCGCGGAGAAGATGATCTTGTGGATTTGTGTGCTTTCCCTGTAAACAGTGGCGACGTGGCGGCCTTTCTTCCCATGATGGCTCACCGACTGGTCGCTGCCTATGAAGACGGTAAGCTGAACGACGGTCCGCTGAAAGATCTCGCCTCCCGTTTGGATGCGGAGGACAACCCGGTGCTGATGCTGATGAAGTATAAGAAGTAGGGGGCAGTAACAACATTCAGGCGCGGACGGCGCGCATTCTGCGGATTTTGTTTTTCTGTAAAATGCGGTGCCGTCCGCGCCTGGTTATATAGGAAAAAACTGCCTTTATCGGGCAATCTCTTCTTTCAGGGTCTTCTGCAACAGGTCATGGTCGCGCAGGTCGTTGCGCAGCTCGTACGTTCCGTCTTTCTTCACCAGCACATACGACGGGATGCCGTCTATCTGGAATTTGTCGCAGAGATACCTCCATTGCTGCTCGTTCAGGCGGAAGTGTTTGCCCTGAATGCCGGGAATCATGGTCTTGTATTGCACAAGGGGCGATGTCTCGTTGGCTATGTAGAGCCATACCAAGTTTTCACTCTTCAGTTCCGTTGCCTTCAGCGGTTCGTTGGCCTTGATGGAAGCGCGGCAGGGACCGCACCAAGTGTTCCAGAAGTCAACGAACACCACCTTGCCCTTGTAGGGAGCAATGAGTGTGTCAAACAGTTTCTCCACCGGTACATCGGGGGTCTGCTCGATGATGGCCTTGTCTTTCACGGCTTCCAGTTTGGCGACGGTCTCTGCCTGCATTTGCCGGAGGGCGTCGGCATAGAATGGGTCGTCGTTTGTTCCGAATATATTCAGGTCGTCGTCGGTCAGTGTGCCATTTTGCACTTTAGGGGCGAGGCGGGCATATTTGCGTAGCGAAGGAATCAATCCGGTCTGGATGCCGGTGGCTTTCAGCCAGGCATCGTCGGCATACATGACAGCGCGCAGGTAATCGTCGGCATAATCGCTCATCAACAGCATGGGGTCGTTAATATCAAACAGTTTGCACACCTCGGCTTTCTCTTCAGGAGTCATCCTGTCGATGCCTTTCACCGGGTTCTCCCAGTCATTGTTCAGAGCCCGGTAGTTGTGTTCGCGGAAGAAATCGCCCCGCAGCATGGCAGTGACGGCTTCTTCTTTGAGCGACAGCAGCATCGATTCTTTCATGAGCGGCGGCACAGTGTCGGCGGCTATGCTGTCCGACAAGGCTTTGTATTTGTCTGCCACGTGTGCTACATAGTCCTTGGCACTCATCTTATAGTCTGCAAACTCGCCGTTATAGAGGTTCATGGTGCGTAGGGGGACATGGGAGCCGCTGAGTGCAAAGTACAGGTTGTTGAGGTTGGCATACGTGCCGGTGGCGTAGCAGAAACGTGAGAGAGGCGCTGCTCCTTCTGTGCGTCGGCTTACGATGCGTTGTCCGCTATGTCGCATGTCGATATAGATGGAGAGCTGTTCGCCGGGGGCAATCCTTGCCGTGCAGCCCCAGTGTGCCGGTGTGGAAATCAGAGCCTGTGCAGGTCCATATTGTTTAAAGCGGAAGGTTGCGATACCTGTTTCCGGGTCGATGTTGGCGGTGTGCTCTTCCTGATTGCCGCTCAGGGTGTTGAGGTAGAGTGCTATTTCCTTGCCCAGTTCCGGCCGGTAATGAAGCAGGTGTACTTCTACGGTTGTTTCCCCACTTTTGAAGATGGGGGCGGGCATGGCAGCATTGCCATCCACCTGCATGGCTTCGGCCGGGATGTCTTCCGGAGCGTCGTATGTTTTCTTTCCGGTCAGGTCGATACCGAACAGCTTGAAGCAGTCATCGCAGTCGGATTCAATGAAGTCGAACGACCGGGTACGTAGCGGCAGCGGTTGGAAAGTCAGTTGGAAAGAAGCTTCGCCGGATTCCGGCATCCAGAAGAGCGAGTCGGGTGTGATGCCGGTAGCTTTGGTCAGGGCATACTTTTTTCCTCCGGCATTAAGATAAGTGTCTGAGGAGATTCTTATCCAATAGTGTGGCGTAAAGTAGGCATCGACCTGCAGGATCGTTGCCGTGTCCGTCAGTTCCACCCGAGTAATGTCGAGGGTCATGGTGTTGGATGTTTCAATCAGCGGGTTCTCTACCACGCGGGGACCGCTTTGGCAGGCGCCCAGCATCAGGGCCGGGAGAGCCCATGTGGAAAGCAAAGTTCTGATTTTCATGTTCCTGAGTTTTTTTAAATGATATGATTAGAGATTACTTATGCATGCAGTTCCAGCACGAAGCGTGCCCCCTTGGTATAGTCTGTGTCCAGCGACAGGCTACCGTTCATCTTCGTGGCTTCCAGCGCGCAGATGGGCAACCCCAGTCCGTCGCCCTGCGTCAGGTCTTTCACTTCGCTGAAAGGTTTGAAGAGATTCTCGCGGGCAGTCTCCGAAATGCCGTTTCCCGTATCGGTCACCACGAACTGATGGGTGTGCGCGCCACGTTTCTTGAAGTCCAGCCAGATTTTGCCTTCGGCAGGCGTATGTCCGGCAGCGTTTTGCAGGAGGTGGAGCAGGATTTTGGCAGTATGTTCCTTGTTGAGGCGCACCATCAGTTTGGGGGCGTTGACGGTCAGTGTCACATTCGGTTTCACCTCTTCGCGAATCCGGTCCATCAGACCTTCACAGAACGTCGACACGTTGGTTTCTTCCATTTCGTATGGAGAGTCCAGCGAGTCTTCCAGGGCCGAAAGTTCTTCAATGTGGGCGGTAAAGTCTTTCAGTGCCTGCACACCCGGCTGGCGGGCATCCAGCGTGTCCAGCGTGGGTTGCATCTGGGTGGAGATATTGCGGATGAACTTCGTCTTCTGCGCGTTGTGTTCGTTGACGGTTTCTATGATTTTCTTCTGTTTGCGTGTCAGCAGGATGAATCGCATCAGCACGATGCCTCCCAGTACCAGCGCGGCAGCCAGGATGACAGCCAGTATGCACAATCCGATGATGGTATATTGGCGTGTGGCCAGTGAGTGGTCCTTTTCCTCGATGGTTTGCAGGCTGCCATCGTATTGCGCTTTGAGTTCGTTGTACTTGTCTTGTGCCATGAGGGCGGCAGTCGAGTCGTTCCATGCCATGTATCGTTCGTAGGCACGTGCCAGCATGGCAGTGTTGCCTGCCCGCCTGCCCATGTCAATCATTTCTTTGTAGCATGCTTCGGCCTTGTCGTAATCCTTTTGTTGGGAGTAGAGAGCCACCAGTTTGTTGAATGCTTTGTCGCCCTGCGTGTTTTGTCCGAAGGTATAATAATAGTTGGCTTGCGTGTAGAGCAGGTTGGTGTTGAGAGAGTCTACTTGTGCGGCCTGTGCCCATCCCTCCAATTTGTCCAGTTGTTCTTTGGCGCGGGCTGTGTTGCGCAGTTTGATGTACATGCGCAGACGTTCGCGCGTCACGGGGTAGCGCAGGGCGGGCATGGACTGGCCGGTCTTCTGTTCGCCGGCGATGAGGGCCTGTTCTATGTTGAAAAGCAGCTGGAAAGCTTCTTTGTAATAGTTCTCGCGGTGGTAAAGGGCGGCGGCTTCTACCCCGCAGCGCACGGCTTTCTCGTACAGGTTGTCTCCTGCATAGGCATTGTAAGCCTGAAGATACATATATCGCGCTCGGATATAGTCTTGTTGTGTCAGACTTTCATGGGCTTGTTTCATGAGTTCATCGCCTTTCCCTTGGGCTGTAACAGACGGGCAGCAATAGCATAAAGCTATAAAAATTAGGTAATTGATAACTTTTCTCATAAGGTTTTTCGTTTTGTTTGCCCGTAAAGTTACGATATTCTTTCATAGTTTGTGCGCTTGCTTGTTTTTTTCTTTCAGAAAAATAATTTGTAGAGAACCCTGCCCGACAGTCTGGAGGTGCAGACGGCGCCGGGGGAAGGCCGTGGAGGCATGTGGCCAGTCTGATAGGGAACGCCGGTTTAGACTTTTCTTTCAAGGAATAGATTGGATTTTATCTTCCTGATAGTCAGCGCACTGCTTCGTATATATAACAAGCGTGCTGCTTATATCCTGGGAGTTCGGTGCTTATCGCTTAGAAGCAGGCTGCTTATAGCCCGGCTGTTTTTCAGGAAGAGAGGCCGGAACGTCCCTTACGCCCTTTGTGCCGGATAAAATATTTTGAGGAAACGAAAACAGACGAGCCTCAAACGGTCGGGCTTGGCCTGTGGGAGGGCGGTTGGCGTAACGGACGTTCCGGTCTGGTGACATCTTCACCGTTGTTCGTTGCGGTATTTCAGCGGGGGTATCCCCTTGTTGCGCTTGAAGAATTTGCTCATCACAGCCTGGTCGGAGAAGTGCAGGCGGTCGGCAATTTCCTGTATGGACAGATGGGTGCCCCGCAGCAGATGGCAGATTTCTTTCAGCAGGAATTTGCTGATAAGCTGGTAGGCGTTGTCTCCGGAAACTTCTTTGACAATGCGGCGCAGGTACTGCGGAGAAATGTGGAGGCATTTGGCGTAATAACTGACAGTGTGGTTGTGGCAGATGTCAGTTTCCAGCAGGTTGATGAAGTCGGCAAACTGCTTTTTTTGTTTGTTCGAACATTCAGGCATGTTTCTTGCCTCTTCTTTGTCCAGCAGGTTAGCCATTTCCAGGAAGAATATCTGTGTCTTGTGCCTGATGATGTCTTGGGTGAATCGGCTGACTCGTTGCGTGATGGTCTGGTGCAGGTCTTCCATTCCCCGTATGACTATGGCATAGTCTTGCGGCTTGAGTTGCTTGACCGGATAGTTGAACGTGTGCAGCATATAGGCAGGCGAGAAAGGCGGCTTCTGGGTGAATAGGTTCTGCATGAAGTCGTCGGTCTGCAACAGTAAGAATGCACGGGCATCAGAGGAGATGTGGCTCAGCCTGAACGTCTGTTTGATGATGTCGGCAAAGTCTCCGCGCTGCAAGTCGTATTTCTTATTGCCAATGAAGGCCTGTATGTTCCCATCTACGACAAATAGCTGGGCATTTCGGTAGTCCGTTGAGATGTCCATACTATTATATATGTAACTCGTTCCGATTTCGCGGAATTGAATTCCCGGATTGTTGTTTTTCATGTCCGGAGCCATGTCAGCTGTGATGTCTTGCATTTCTGTTCTCATAGTTAATGTAAGTTATGCGTTATGGACGCAAATGTAGATTTTTTGTAAGTATATCAAATGCAAAATAGATAAACGGCTTGTTTTAATCGACAAAACTCTGTTTACGGAATACTTCTTCGGCAAGTCTTCCCTGTTTTCTTTTACTATGTTTATAACTATTTGAATAATAGTAGTTTATTTCTAAATAAACAAGACTTGTTTCCGAATGAATAAAAAAACTTCGGCTGTTTCTCAATAGGAAAAAAGCAGGTCGTTTATGGCAATTAGGTTTATTAAGATGTCTTTAATTTTGCATCCGTTCAGATGTTTCTGTTTCCTTATTGTAGGCTTTAATAGCTGTAGTGAGGGCAGCATCTGGAGTTGTTTTTTTGTTTCACTTTAAAATCATGATAGGATGAGAAAGCAGATGAAACCAATTTGGATGTTGTTGCTTTGCGCGACATTGGGTGCAGGCACAGTCCGTGCATTTCCTGTTGCAGACACATCGGCCGATGCGCATGGCGTGCAGCAGACCGGCAAGTGTAGTGGTGTTGTGAAAGATGCTTCGGGAGAAACGATTATCGGGGCATCTGTCCGGGTAAAGGACACGAATAATGGTGTCATTACCGATTTGGACGGAAAGTTCGAACTGAATAATGTGCCGTTGGGTGCCGTCCTGGAAGTGACGTATGTAGGTTATCAGCCTTTTTCGGTGGAATGGAAGGGCGAGCCGCTCACTATCACGCTGAAAGAAGATTCGGAGTTGTTGGATGAAGTGGTGGTGGTAGGTTATGGTGTCCAGAAGAAGGTTAATGTCACCGGGTCGGTTTCGATGGTCGAGTCGGATGTCTTCGAGTCGCGTCCGGTGCAAAATGTTTCACAGGCTCTGCAGGGCCAAATTCCCGGCCTGAATCTGAGTGTGGGCAATTATGGAGGTGCCTTGGATGCCTCCATGAGTATCAACATCCGTGGCACGGGCACGATTGGCGAGGGGTCCAGTGCCTCACCCTTAGTCTTGATAGACGGCATTGAGGGGGATTTGGATGCGTTGAATCCCAACGATATTGAGAGTGTATCTGTGCTGAAAGACGCTTCGTCGGCATCTATCTATGGTGCGCGCGCTGCTTTCGGCGTGATTCTGATTACTACGAAAAGTGGGGCAAGCGGCAAACCGCGGGTCAACTATTCGGGCAACGTGCGTATCAGCCAGGGCATAAATATGCCCAAGATGGCTAACTCGTATGACTTTGCCACCATGTTCAACCTCGCCAATACCAACGACGGCGGCAGTGTTATCTTCGACGATACCTATATGCAGAACATCCTGGATTATATGAACGGCAATCTGGAGCAGTCGACCATTGCCAGCGGAAGTTCGTGGGCTAAGTGGAACGAGGGCGCCTACGACAACATTGACTGGATTCAGGAGTTTTACGGCGGCAATGCGGTGTCGCAGGAGCACAACCTCAGTGTGAGCGGCGGCAGTGACAAGATACAGTATCTGTTCAGCGGCAGCTTCCTCGACCAGGACGGTCTGATACAGCATGGCAGCGAAGACTTCTACCGCTACACGCTGAACGGAAAGATTACGGCGCAACTGGCCGACTGGGTACGGTTCACCTATTCGACCAAGTGGACGCGGGAGGATTATGAGCGTCCTACTTACCTGACCAGTCTTTTCTATCACAACGTATCGCGCAAGTGGCCCATCCAGCCGGCTTACGACCCCAACGGCTACGCCATGAACGAGAGCGAAATACAGCAGATGGAAGAAGGCGGACAACGCCGCAGCAATACGGATACCTATACCAACCAACTGGCTGTCGTGTTCGAGCCTATCAAAGACTGGCACATCAACTTGGAAGGAAGTCTACGCACTTATACCAATTATGTGCATTCCGAAGTGTTGCCCGTGTATTATCATGATGTGGATGGCAACGAAGTGGAAATGGCCTGGGATATGGGCGGTTCGAGTTATCCTGCCGGTACCAGCCGGGTGACGGAGTATTCTTATCACGAGAACTACTATACGGTCAATCTCTATACGGACTACTCGAAGACATTTGACAGCGGCCATTATTTTAAGGTGCTCGCCGGTTTCAATGCCGAGAAATATGCTACACGCGACATCACTGCCCAGCGTGACGACCTGATTACCCCCAACGTGCCTACCTTGGACACGGGACTTTCTGACGATTATGTGAGTGGCGGTTATGACCACATGGCCGTGGCAGGCTTCTTCGGTCGTATCAACTATGCCTACAAAGACCGTTACATGCTTGAGGTGAACGGGCGTTACGACGGTTCGTCCCGTTTCGTCGGCGACAAACGCTGGGGCTTCTTCCCCTCGTTCTCTGCTGGCTGGAACATTGCCCGTGAAGAATTCTTCCAGGACCTGGCAGAGAAGACCACCATCACTACCCTGAAGCTGAGAGGCTCGTGGGGTGAACTTGGTAATACGAACACGGATAACTGGTATCCCTTCTACCAAAGCATGCCTTTGGGATACAACGGGTCCTGGTTTGTCAACGGTTCTTCTCCTAACTACGCCACCACGCCCGGCATCACCAGTTCTTCGTTGACGTGGGAAACCGTGCGCTCATGGGATGTAGGCTTTGATTTTGCCTTGCTGGACAATCGCCTGACCGGTACTTTCGATTACTTTGTGCGCAGGACGCTTGATATGGTAGGCCCGGCTCCCGAATTGTCTTCCATCCTGGGAGCAGATGTGCCCGATGCCAACAACTGCGACTTGAAGTCCTACGGCTTCGAACTGGAGTTGGGCTGGCGTGACAAAGTGGGTGACTTCTCCTATGGGGTGAGCTTCAATCTCTCTGATGCGCAACAGGTGGTAACGGAATATCCCAACGATACCAAGTCGTTGAGCAGTTCTTATTATCCGGGCATGAAACTGGGTGAAATCTGGGGATATACTACCGTCGGGATAGCCCAAAGCCAGGAAGAGATGGATGCGCATTTGGCACAAGTTGACCAAAGTTCGCTGGGTTCCAACTGGTCGGCAGGAGATATTATGTATGCCGACCTCGATGGAGACGGACGCATCAGCACCGGTTCGTACACGGCCGATGATGCCGGCGATATCAGTGTCATTGGCAATTCTACACCGCGCTTCCGCTACGGACTCACATTGGATGGCGCCTGGAAAGGCTTTGACCTCCGGCTTTTCTTCCAGGGAGTAGCCAAGCGCGACCTGGCACTGGGCGGCATGTATTTCTGGGGTACGAACAGCGGCGGCATGTGGCAATCCAATGTGTTTGAAGAACACCTGGATTATTGGACGGAAGACAATACTGACGCATACTATGCACGTCCGTCGTTCAGCGGCCGCAACCAATACACACAGACCCGCTACCTGCAGAATGGAGCTTACTGCCGTTTGAAGAACCTGACCTTCGGTTACACGTTCCCGAAAGTCTGGACCAACAAGATTGGCATCGACAACCTCCGTGTGTATTTCTCGGGTGACAACCTGCTGACATTTACCAAACTGGTGAAAACATACGACCCCGAAGGAACCGGGTCTGCCTATGGATCATCCGGACAACTTTATCCGTTGCAAAGAACTTTCTCTCTTGGAGTAAATATTAATTTCTAAAACTGGAATGACATGAGAACTCATATAACTAAAAAGATAATGGCAACCGCGCTGTGGGCAGCATCTGCGCTGACGTTTACTGCCTGCAATGATTTTCTGGATTTGGAGCCGCTGGACCAGGTAACTCCTGAGAGTTACTTCCAAAACGCCGACCAGTTGGCGGCATATTCCATCGCTTATTATACGGATTTGTTTACTACGCCTTCGGGCTGGAGTCAGGGTGGTATCCTGAACGGAGATGCCAACACGGACAACATGGTGAACGGCGATGGAGATACCGACCTTTATACGACAAACTTGTGGCAGACTTCGCATAGCGGAGACCTGGGATTCAGTCTTATCCGCTATTGCAATTACTTTTTTGAAACCGTACTGCCCCGCTATGACGAAGGATTCTACGGTGAAGGCAATGCTGAAGTCGACCACTACATTGGAGAAATGTATTTCATCCGCGCCTGGGTGTATTTCTCGCGCCTGAAGACTTATGGCGATTATCCCATTGTGACGGAAGTCTTGGAGGACAATTCAGAAGACCTTATCGCACACGGCACCCGCATGCCCCGCAACGAGGTGGCCAACTTTATACTTTCCGATTTGGACAAGGCCATCGGCTTGCTGCAGGATAAGGGCTTCGAGGCCAACAACCGTATTAACAAACAGGTGGCCCAACTGGTGAAATCGCGTGTGGCTCTCTACGAAGCTTCGTATGAAAGATACCATCAGGGCACCGGACGCGTGCCGGGTGACGAAGACTGGCCGGGCTATCGGGTGCATCCGAATTATAGCTTCGATGTAGAAGCGCACGTCGACAGTCTGCTTGAAGTGTCGATGGAGGCAGCCAAGGAAGTGGCCGACAACACAACGCTGACAGAGAATACCATGGTGCTGGACCAGCATCCCGAAACCTATACCACCGGTTGGAACCCTTACTTTGAGATGTATGCCAGCGATGACCTCTCTGGCATCGACGAAGTGCTGATGTGGCGCGACTATGGCACTATCAGCACGACCAACGCTACGCATGGTGTGTGCGCTTACATCGTGACCGGCGGTTGGAACGGCTTGCTGAAAGGCTATGTGGAGAGTTTCCTTATGGCCAACGGGTTGCCTATCTACGCCAACGGGTCGGGCTATCAGGGGGATGAAACCTTGGATGACGTAAAGGCCGACCGCGACGGACGTCTGCAACTCTTCCTCTTTAGTGAGAGCAATTATCTGCCGTTCAACGACCAATTCTCGGATACAGTGTTCAATTTCTCGCCGGTGCTGGCTCCGGCACGTACCGGTGAGATGGGCGACCAGACCGGATACCGCTTGCGTAAGGGAGAAAGTTTCGATGTGGAGAACAACACTTATGGTAAGGCTGAGGGCACGACGGGGCAGATTGTCTTCCGGGGTGTGGAGGCTTATCTGAATTACATAGAAGCGCAGTATATGCTGGACGGTAGTATCAATTCCACTTCCGCTTCTTATTGGAGGGCTATCCGTGAACGGGCAGCGGTCGACCCGGACTATACGGCTACCATAGCTGCTACGGACATGAGCATAGAGGCCGAAGGCGACTGGGGGGCTTATTCGGGCGGAGAGCTTGTGGATGCTACGCTGTACAACATCCGCCGCGAACGCCGCTGTGAGTTCATTGGCGAAGGCATGCGCTGGAACGACCTGGTGCGCTGGCGCTCCATGGACCAGTTGAAGACGCAGAACTACATTCCCGAAGGCTGTAACTTCTGGACCAGCATGTACCAGACAGCTACCACTAACGAGAACCATGCGGCTTCTTCATTCGTGGAAGGTCCTACGGCGAGCGACGCCAACATTTCTTCCAGCGAAGAGAGTGTCTACATCCGTCCGTACCGCATCAGCAGCTCGAATACGCTGTATGACGGTTACACGTGGATGAATGCACACTACAATTCGCCTCTTCCCATTCGTGAGATAGAGCTTTTGTCGCCCGACGAGAGTGTGGATACTTCGGTTCTGTATCAGACGTGGGGATGGCCTACAGAGGCTAACTTGCCTGCCGAAGAATAAACAGTTTTCACAGGTATTATTGTTTAGGGTAATGGTAAGATGACAGAGTGTGATTTAAACTTTGGCTGCTTATCGCCTGGCAACTTCCTGCGGAGAGCTTGCCGGAATAGCCGGTATGTGCGGTTGTGGCATGGCGGTGCGGAAAGTTTAAATCACCTCATCTTCCGGAATACATAAGAAATAAGATATTCGATATTTTGTTTATTTAAAATTCTTGGTAAGGAGGTGAATGAGTCGGGAGACTGGTTGCCTTCGCTATTTTTTACTCTTTTAGCATAATTAAAATGAATAAAGCCGGGGCGGATCGTGAGGTTCGTCCCGGCTGCTTGTTAGGAATGTGGATGCAGGCCGTGGGGAATCTGGTGAAAAGGTTCGGAATGTCGGGGGAGAGAAAAGGGGCGGTTGCCATACCTCTTTATTCATCGCAGATTCCGATTCGCTTCAGACACTCCTCTGGGAAGTATTTTTTCTCTCGGATGATTTGAAACAGTCTTTCTTTGTCAAACGGCCGGATTTCTGTTAGGGCATCGTCCGACTTGTTGTTTCTGAAGATAAGCCATTGCGGGTTGTCGGAGAGTTTTTCAATCCCGATGAAGAGATTGTTTTCCACCACGTTTCTCTTCGGAAGACTGTCGCTGGGAAGATAGTCGGCCATGAAGGGATAGGCCGTTCGGTAGGGTTCGTCTGTATAATGGACCTCGTTCAGGCGGTGTTCAAAAAGTCCTCCGGGGGCAATCAGGGCCTTATTCCAGTTTTGAAGCCGGTTGTCGGCATGTATGGCAAACTGCCCGTTTATGAACAGGTTGTTCCGGTAGCAATTGTCGGACCCTCCTCCGATCAGTGCTGCATATTTCCCTGCGTGGTAGAAGATGTTGCCTTCCACCAGCATGCCGCATGCACCGTCGTCGTGATAGACGGCGCAGGTGGTGTATTTCCCGGGAATACATGCAAATAAGTTGTTCCGCAGGACAGTCCCGCACTCAGAGGGGTTGCGTCCGTAATAGACGGCTCCCTGGTCTTCTATTTCCAGGCACACGTCGTGGATGTAGTTGTTTTCAATCAGGTGGTTGTTTCCGTGGAGCAGGATGGCCATGCTGGGTGTGTTGTATATCTCGCAATTGCGTATGCAGTTTCCCGCGCCGGTGATGTGGATGGCCGGGCGGTATGAACGCTCTATGCGGTTGTTGTCGTGGAAAAGGCATCCGCTTACCTCGTTCTCTCCGGGCTGCAGGCTCATCCGGTCTCCTCCTCCCAGCGAGACACCTCCTGCTCCCAGGTTATAGAATGTGCAATGCGATATCCGGTTCCGGCTTCCTCCTTTCCGGTTGAATGTCTGGTTGGCATACAGGTGTTGTTGCAGGCTGCCTATCTTGCCCCGTACAGGCTTTCCTGTGCCTTCGTGCAGGTATTCCTCGAACGGCTCTATTCCCAGACCCACGGAGATGGCCCAGTTTCCTGCGTTCCGGAACGTGCAGTGCTCGATACATACATTTTCCGTTTCCACAAGCGAGAGCATCAGTCCGCGGCTGCATTCGAAGGTGATATGCTTGATGGTGACATCATGCGCTTTCCACAAGTCCAGGAAGGGCTCTTCGAGCATCGAGAAGCACAATGACTTTATTTCCTGTGCGGGAGGAATGAAATACAGCGTTCCCTCTTCCCGGTCCAGATAGTATTCGCCGGCCTCGTCTGTCTCTTCCTTGATGTTGAAGGCATACCATTTGTTCCAATCGTTACCTGAGCGGAACCCGTAGAGCGTGGCTCCGTCGGTGTGGATGGTCTTTTCCTTTTTGTCCAGTTTGGCCACCCGTAGCCAGTCGTCCGCGTAGCCATAGTTGAAATAACCTCCTATCCAGATATTGTCTGTAAAGTGCCATGACGAGATGCGCAGCGAGTCATATTCCATGATGGCTCCCCGGTTGTCCATCTCTCCGTTCCGCGGCACGGAGCCGGGATCTATGACTTTTCCCATGCGAATCATCCCCCCGTTGGGCCATCTGGAAAGTCGCATGGGGAGTCCGTTGACAAACAGTTCTCCCCACGAGGGTTGCGACGGACGCGAAAAGCCCGCACTATGGATTTCTCCCCAGTCGGTGATTCCTGCCTCTTTCAGGTTGACTGACGCGACCTCACAGTTTCCTATGGTCTGTTTTTTCACCAGCCGTGGCGGGATGGGAACCCCTCCCGAGAAGACGACCTCTTCTCCCGGATAGGCCGAGATGGTCAGGCCGGAAAGTGACTCGCCGATGGAGATGCCCTGTTGGAAATAGTAGGTCCCCTGGCGTATGATGATGCGGGTGTGCTGCTTGTCGCCTTGGAGTGCAACGGCTCTGATTGCCGCTTCGAAAGTTTTGAAAGGATGTTTCCGGCTTCCGTCCTCCCGCGCTGAAGTGGAAGATGCGTCAACGAAGCAGGTGGTCTCCTTGCCGTATGAATAGCAGCAGCAAAGCAGGCACAGGCATATCCAGAATGTTGTCTTTTTCATTTCAGTATGTATTGGTTGTTCATGATGGTGCAAATCTAACTGTTTGGAATGAACCAAAGCCTGAGGTTATGGCCCTCCGGAACATCCAAAATCAGCAGGTCCGTTGGATGCATGTTGTATCTTAAAAGTATCAAACGAGAAAGTTATGACACCGCATCCAACCGATCTGACAGAAAACAGGGGGCAAGTTATAAAAAAGATAATGAATCTGCAAGAAAGAAATCAGGAAGAATTAGTTTATATCAAACACAGAGACACAAAGTTCTGTAATTATCTGTCGGAAAAAATGCCGGGAGTGCACAGAGTTCGCGGCTTCGCCGCATACGAGAGAAGGAAAATTAACTCTGTGAGCTATGGGCAAGAAAACAAAAACTCTGTGTCTCCGTGCCTCTGTGTTTCCTATCATTTAATTTTGCACATTTACTTATATAGGAAGAAAAGTAGAAGCTGTCTATGGATATAAGTAAGTGTGCAGGATTTTCCCGGATATTTCATGCCCTGCTTACAGTTTGTCGCTCTCTTTTGAAAAAGAGGTGAAAATCGCATTTTTTATAAATGCTTTCAGCGTATCTTTCACCGTATTCTATTCATATACAGATGAGTGATAATTTTTCAAGAACGATTTTTTGTAAATGGAAAACGGATATATTCCCGGCTTATTTCGCAGGAAAAAACGTACGAACAAATTCCTCCGGAAATCCTTCAAACCTTCACCCGTATTTTAATTCATTTATTGAAAGGTAAATATGGTGAAAGATACTTCCTTCACGCATCATTCACGGATTTGCGTTGTGGTTTCCTAATTTAGGTTGACTCGTTTATTGGGGAAAAACTGCTTATACTTTGAAAGCAAACTTCTTATATCCCGGAAGGAAGCTTCCAAGCGCCTGAAAGCTGACCGGTTTATCAGGACAACACAAGAAAATCACAAGCGGAAGGCTGTGAAAGATGCGTGAGAGCACGATGTTTCACATCAATATGCTGACAACTACTGAATTAGATGGCGGTGAAAGCGTGAAGGGAAGGAACGGAAAAACTTATATAGAGGGGTGTGAAACATCGGATGCAAAGGCATAACCACAGCATCATACACTGCAAACGGGCATCTGAAGCACCGGCAAAAAATGAAAGTGTCACTGTTTTGTCAACCCGTCATGGCTGCGTAGCGTAAACCTTAGAGTTATGCGGCTAAACCTGCATTTTAGCGGCGTAAAGTGCCATTTCAGCGGCGTAAAGTGGCACTTTAGACTGATTGAGTGAACGGACTGCTCCTGACGGGCGACACCTTCGCATGTCCTACCATGCTGACCGGTGGATGCTTGTCTTCCTGCCCACATACTGGCTGTGGCCGTTGGCATTCTTTATTTTCAGTATCTTGGGCATAGACCGATTAAGGATTTGCTTGCATACCATACTTCCTTTCAAATAATTCCGTATTCTTCTCTCCCCATGCAATCATGGCGTCAATAATGGGAATCAGCGTCATGCCCAGCGGTGTGATGGCATATTCCGAGCGCGGAGGCAATTCGGGGAAAATAGTTTTCGCCACCAGCCCGTCCTCCACCAATTCCTTCAGTTGCATATCAAGCACACGAGGCGTGGCTTCGGGGAATATCTTGTGCAGTTCGCTCGGGCGCAGGGCACGGTGGCGCAGTTCGTCCAGGATGCACGATTTCCATTTCGAATCAATCAGGCTCATGGTCAGCCGCAGGGGGCAATCCAAATCGACGGGTATCTTTCTTTCGTACATGGTTCTGTCGTTCTTGAATGTTATGCCGCAAAGGTAAGGATAATCTTCCACCGGCAGAATATACCGAATAATTTTTCAGTACCCGAATAATTTTTCGGTACTTGTAAGGATATGTGGCATCCCCTATCTTTGCAACCGTTAATGATAAACCAATTAAACTACAAGACATCATGAGAGCAAGTATCGAAGAGTACAAGGCAGTGGAAGCCGCTGCCTTGAAGTTTGTGAAATGCGTGGCAGAAGGCAACAGCAAGTACGCCCGCGAGTTGTTTATTGACGAAGCCGTCCTGTTCGGTTACTTGGACGGGAAGCTGGAGCACGGCAGCATCGAGCAGTTCTACCGCAATGTGGACACCGTAGGCGCAGGCGATGACTTCAAGGCACGCATCGACGTGGTGGACGTGGAGGAAACCCTCGCCGTGGTGCGCGTGCTGGAGGAGAAATGGGGAGGTCGCATCGACTTCACCGACTACCTGCTGCTGATGAAAATGGACGGCGAGTGGCGGTGCGTGGCGAAGGCATATAATCAGAATTCGGATACCATTCAGAAGTAAAAGGACGGATGCTATTCTCTTTTATGATAAGCAATCTCCCTGCCGCTGGCGTGCGGTGGGGGATTTTTTTAGAAATCTTCTCGCTCATATTCAGCAAAACTAATCTTCCGGTAACTACCTTACTTTTTAGTTACCTCTTGTCCATAAATTTAATCTACTCTATATTTGCATTCAATATCAACTAATTAAAATTCAAATCAAATGGAACAGAACAAAAAAGTAATGGAACGCTTCGTGGAGTTTATCAACACAGGCAATATGGAAATCGGACGGGAAATCATCGCTCCTAATGTAATTTTTTACGCTCCCACATCGCCCGAACCGATGACGGGGCTGGAGGGATATGCCGCCGTGCTGAATATGATGCGTGGTGCAATGCCTGATGTACATTGGACGGTGGAGGAAACAATTGCGGAAGGCGACAAGGTGATGATTCGATTCACCATGAGCGGCACGCAGACACACCCCCTTATGGGAATCCCCGCCACCGGAAAATCCATCCGCGTCACGGCGATGAACATTTATGAACTACGCGATGGCAAAATTATTCGCGAACACGGATTGCCCGACCTGTTTTCGCTCTTGGGCTAGCTCGGCGTATTGCCCCTGCCCAAAATGTAAGTCAAAGTACGTTTCGTCGCTTTCGATATGGCGGCCTGTCTGGCTAAATCATTCTGTCACCGCAATCCCCATCTTCTGCATCAGGAAGCAGGCATTCATGTTTTGCGCCACGCCCGGCCGCAGGCGGTAGCTGAAGGTCAGCGTGTCGCCCGTGATGTCTGCCTCGAAGCGGTAGTTGCGGATGCGGTCGGGGAAGGCGTCTGCCAAGGTACCGAGGGCGAGGTCATGCGTGGCAATGATGCCGTTGGCCTGTAGCGACATGAACTGACGGATGAGGGCGAGCGAGCCTTTCTGTTTGTCGGTAGAGTTGGTGCCTTTCAGAATCTCGTCGAGGATGATGAAGAGGCGTTCGCCCTCCTGAAGCTTGTCGATGATGAGTTTCAGGCGCTTCAGCTCGGCGAAGAAGTAAGATTCGTTGTCGCTCAGCGAGTCGCTGGTGCGCAGGCTGGTAAGGAGCCGCACGGGTGTCAGGGTCATGTCGGTGGCACAGACGGGGGCACCGAGGCAGGCCAGCAGGAAGTTGATGCCCACCGTGCGCAGGTAGGTGCTCTTGCCGGCCATATTGGCTCCGGTGATGATGATGAACTCCGGGCGTTGTTCCATGCGGAAGTCGTTGCGCACACAGCGGTCGCGGCGCATCAGCGGGTGTCCCAAGGCCGTGGCGCGGAAGGTGAACGATTGCTCCGTGGCATCTGTCAGCGTGGGGTAGGTGTAGTCCGGGTGGTTGTAGGCAAAGGTGGCGAGAGACATCAGGGCATCTGTCCGTCCGATGGCATCTAACCAGCCGGGCAGCGAGGCGGCATGCTGTTCTTTCCAACGCTCAATGCGCATCATCTGCCACAACTCCCAAAAGAAAGTGCCGTTCAGTACGGTGTACATCAGGTAGTTGTTTCGTTGGTCCAGTTCGTTCATCAGTCTGTTCAGTCGCAGGATGGCGTTCGAGGCGCGGCCGCTCTCTTCCTTGATGTCATGCAGCAGGGCGGCTTGCAGCGGCTGTCGGTCCATCAGTTGGAGCAGCCGGGCGTAGGTGCCCAATATCTGGAGCTTTTTGCCGTAGACGTTTTGCACGCGTGTTACCTGTCCCGTGAAGACGAAGCTCAACAGGGCGAAACACATCCACAGCAGCCCCCAGGCAGTGCCAGACAATATGCCGGTCGCCACCAGTATGAGGCAGAGCAGGTTGGTGCCTCCCACCACGTAGGGCATCAGCCGGAGCAGCGGGCGTGGACGGAACACGGATGGCGAGGCTGCCCATTCGAGCAGTTCGCCTTCGTCGGCACTCTTTCCTTTGTGCAGCAGGCCCAGGATGCGGAACTGCTGCCGGAAGTCGATCATCGCACAGAGTTCGCGCACGGCTTCCTGGCGTTTTTCTATCGCAGCTTTATCCTCCAGGTGTTGTCCCAGCCAGGCGGCGAGGCGTGTCTTGCCGGGTTGTGTGCAGGTGCGGTTGAGGTATTGGAAGAGTGAGTGCGGGCCGTAGACATCGAGGTCGAAGGCATAGAGATGTGCCGGGTCGTTGTATTCGTTTCCGTCGGCGAAGGCCGAAGTGTCGTAGTCTAAGGCAGCCAGTTCTTGGTGGTTCACTTCGGCTTCTTTCTCTGCGTAATCTTTGCGTTGAAACAGGCGGTTGTGGTATTTCACCAAGGCGAGAAAGGGCAGCATCGTGACGGCCAGTGCGCCGCCCCATGCCATCCAACCGTCGTGGCGCAGGCAGATGGCGGTAGCAATGCCACCCACAAACAGCACCACGCGTAGCAGGCTGATGCGGTAAATCTGTCGCTGCACTTGTTTCAGGTTCGCTTCGGCCTGTTCTGCCCGTCGACGGTAATCGGTCGCTATGGATTCTATGGTTTGCATTGTCTTTTCAGATTGTTTGGGGTGCAAAGATAAGATTTTTTCTAATACCTTAAAGAGGATGTATCATAATGACAAACAGCTATCATTAGCTTCGCTCAAAACCTCTTTTGACTATTTCATTAAGGTATAGTCTATCATGTTGAGCGGAGCGAAGCGAAGTCGAAACATCTCACTTAACCAATCTTGAGATTCCTCGGCTACGGAATGACAGAATGATAGGTAATCTCTATTTTGATACACTCTCTTTAAGGTATAAGGAGCAAGCGTGCAAAGGGGATGACTGTGCGGGTCAGGAGTTGCGGTGTGTCCGGATGAAGTTTTCCAGTTCGGCTGCTCCTTTGGGGGTAGAGATGCCGCGCAGGAAGGTGAACATGATGGACTCATATACTTCCAGAAAAGGATAGGTCTTGCAGATGTCGCTCTCCATGAGGATATCCAATTGCGCCTGCACCAGCTGGTTGACGATAGCGAAGTTGATGTCTTCGCGGAAGTAGCCCTGTTTCACGCCTTCTTTAAAGAACCGGATGGCTTCTTCCGTCGTGCGGTTGTTGCCTTTCTTCAGAAATTCGCAGGCGCGCGGATATTTCTGGATGTCTTCAAAGAACTTCTTGTTGGTGGCATGAAAGTGTTCGATGCTGCGCTGGTAGCGTTTCAGCAGCACTTCCATGACGTTGTCCGTAGACGAGAGATGCTCGCGTATGTAGGCTTCTTCCTGCGCCACACCGTGCCGGATGCACTCCAGCAGCAGGGTCTCTTTGTCGGAAAAGACTTCGTAGAGCGTTCGTTTGGAGATGCCGAATGCAGCGGCTATCTCGTCCATGGTTACGCTGCGTATGCCTTGTCTGGTGAAAAGTTCACTGGCCAATGTGATGATTCTTTCTTTCAGCTCTTGACGGCCTGCTGTATGTCTGGCATGTTCGTTCATAACGCATTTATTCTTTTGAAGTTGGAATGCTTGGCAATTCGGGTTTGTTTAAAATCGAAACAAAGATAAAAAAAGAAAACCCAACAGCCAAGTTGAGTTTCCTTTTTTTATTCATGACAGCCATATTTCTTTTGCAAAGTGTGTCGGAGGGAGTTAAGAGCCTATTTGAATTTTCCTCTTTTAAGATTATATTCAGCTTTCTTTGAGCCTCTTTCCGGTCTTTTTTCCCGGTATACTTCGTCACGTAGTCCGCTACGTTCCTCCGTACACCGGAAAAATATCCTCGGAAACAGCACTCAAAATAAAGCTGAGCAAAATTCAAACGGGCTCTAAAAGTCGAATTTCGTGCGGTTTAGGAAGGCTACGGTCTTGTGTATTTCCTTATACATCACGATATCGTCCTGCACGAAGGGCACCTCCTTGCGGTACTCCTTGAGGAAGCGTTCCAGCAGGGGCGATGTCTTGAGCGGGCGGTGGAATTCGATGCCTTGGGCGGCGTTCATCAGTTCGATGGCAAGGATGTGGTCCAGGTTGTCCATGATGCGGAACAGCTTGGTGGCGGCGTTGGCACCCATGCTGACGTGGTCTTCCTGTCCGTTGCTGGACACGATGGAGTCGGAGGATGCGGCGTAGCAGTACATCTTGTTCTGGCTCACCATCGACGCAGCGGCGTATTGTGGAATCATGAAGCCGGAGTTCAGTCCGGGGTTGGCCACCAGGAATTCGGGCAGACCGCGTAGCCCCATGATGAGTTGTGCCACGCGCCGTTCGGAGATGTTGCCCAGTTCGGCTAAGGCGATGCCTAAGTAGTCGTAGACCAGTGCCAAGGGTTGTCCGTGGAAGTTTCCGCCGGAGATGATGAGGTCTTCGTCGGGGAAGATGGTAGGATTGTCTGTCACCGAGTTGATTTCCGTCAGCAGCACCGAGGCCGTGTGGCGGATGGCATCTTTGGTGGCACCGTGCACCTGCGGCACGCAGCGGAAGGAGTAGGGGTCTTGCACGTGTTGCTTGGGCCGGGCAATGAGTTCGCTGCCTTCCAGCAGGCGGCGGAAGTTCTCGCCTGTCTCAATCTGCCCCTGGTGCGGACGGATGCGCTGGATGCAGTCCATGAACGGGTCGATGCGTCCGTCGAAGGCTTCGAGCGACAGGGCGGCGATGAGGTCGGCGCGGCGTGAGAGGCGTTGGGCCTTGAGGATGGCAAAGACACCGTTGGCCGACATGAATTGCGTACCGTTCAGCAGGGCCAGCCCCTCCTTGCTCATCAGTCGGACGGGTTCCCAGCCAAACTCGTCGAGCACGCTGATAGCCTCGCGTTTTTTCCCTTTATAGTAAACGTCGCCCACGCCGATGAGCGGTAGGAAGAGGTTGGCCAGCGGGGCCAGGTCGCCCGATGCGCCCAGCGAACCGCGGTCGTAGACGATGGGCAGGACGTCGTTGTTGAAGAAGTCCAGGATGCGCTGCACGGTGATGACCTGCACACCGCTGTGCCCCAGCGACAAGGCATGGGCCTTGAGCAACATCATCAGTTTGACGATGACGGGGCGTATCTCTTCGCCTACGCTGCACGCGTGGCTCTTGATGAGGTTTTCTTGCAGCGTGCCCAGTTCGTCGGCAGATATACTTTTGTTGCACAACGAGCCGAATCCCGTGGTGATGCCATAGAGCGGCTCGTCAGATTGGGCAATCTTCTGGTCCAGGTAGTCGCGGCACCGCTGTATGCGTACTTTTGCTTCAGGAGCCAGCTCCAGCTTCAGGTTCTCGGTCAGGATGCGTTCGATGAGCTCGAAAGACAGGTTGCCTGAACCGATGTAATATACATTATTCATATTATCCATGAAGAATTGAGGTTCTGAGAATGAAGAATCAGGCATTGAGCAAGGCCTTGATTTTAGCCAATAGCTCCTGTTCTTGGTTGCAGGCCTGTTGTTCCAGCCCGTCTGCTTCAGCTTGCAAGCGTGCCACCAATTCCGCATCTTTCAGTGAGGTCAGGTTGATGCGCACATTCAGTACAGCGGCCAGTACGGCGTTGCGGGCAGACATCATGGCTACGCAAGCGTCGGTCACGGCATTCTGGTTGCCTTTCAGAGCCACTTCGGCTATGCGGGGCATCAGGGTGCAGGCACGTCGGGCCACCTCCAGAGGCACCTGAGCGGCGTATTTCGTAGCTTCTTGGATGGCAGTGCTGCGGGCGACTTTTTCTTCATCGGTGTCTTTCGGCATCTTGAAGCAGGCAAACACGCGGTCGTAGGCATCGGAGTCGCGGTCGATGTCGGCGGTGAAAGCAGTCATCAACTCTTCGGCTTCTTGGGCGATGGCCTGCATGTCTTCTTGCACTTCGGCGTATTTCTTTTTGCCAATCGTCAGGTTAGCAACCATGGCGGCTAAAGCTGAGGCCAAGGCGCCGTTCAGGGCGGCGATGCTCCCTCCACCGGGAACGGGGTCGCTGCCTGCCACTTTGTTCAGGAAATCTTTTACGGTTAGTTCGGTAAGCATAATGTTTGGTGTTAAATGATAATTATTTAGCTATGAGCTACGAGCTACAAGTATAGTGACTTTAGTTCTTAGTGTGTGGCTACTCGTAACTCGTAACCCGTAGCTTGTAGCTCGTAGCTTGTAGCTCGTAGCCTATAGCTGCGGGCCAGGGCCGCTAATTCGGATGTATGATTCCTCCCTTGATCGTGGCCTGTACGCAGTTCATACCTATATAATAGGTGAGGAAGTGGTAGTTGTTTGTATTCAACACCACCAAGTCACCTTGTTTACCCGGTTCGATGCTGCCAATGCGGTCGGCACGTCCCAAGGCGGCGGCTCCGTTCAGCGTCAGCGCCGTGATGGCCTCTTCGATACTGAGATGCATGTAGATGCAGGCCAGGGCGAAGGTAAGCGGGATGGAACCGGAGAAGCAACTGCCGGGATTGAGGTCGGTGGCTAAGGCTACGGCACATCCGGCATCTATCATCTGTCGGGCAGGGGCATAGGGTTCGTGCAAGGCAAAGGCTGTAAGAGGCAGGAGGGTGGCTACCACGTCGGACTCGGCCATGCGGCGTATGCCTTCGTCGGAGGCATGCAGCAGGTGGTCGGCAGAGACGGCACCCAGTTCGGCTGCCAGTTCCGCTCCGCCAAAGGACACTATCTCGTCGGCATGCAGCTTCAGGCGGAAACCCATGTCGCGGGCGGCGGTGAGCAGGCGGCGCGACTGTTCGATGGAGAAGACACCTTCTTCGCAGAACACGTCACAAAACTCAGCGAGGTGCTGGGCGCGGACAGCAGGCATGACTTCGCGGATGAGGAAGTCTACGTAGTCGTCCGTACGTCCCCGATACTCCTCGGGCACTGCGTGCGCACCGAGGAAGGTGGGAATGATGTCTACCCGTTTACGTTCGTCGTTGTCTAAGCAACGTATCACCTTAAGTTGCAGTAGCTCCGTCTCTTTGTCCAGCCCATAGCCACTCTTGGCCTCTACGGTGGTGACCCCCATCTGCGACATCTGTTTCAGTAAGTCTTCGGCCCGGTTGCGCAGGCGGATGTGACTGCTGGTGCGGGTCGCTTTTACTGTGCTGACGATGCCTCCACCGCTCTGCATGATGCTCATGTAGCTTTCGCCCCGCAGACGTCGGCCGAATTCTTCGGCTCGTTCGCCGTCGAACACCAGATGCGTGTGTGAGTCTACGAAACCGGGCAACACACAGCGGCCGCGGGCGTTATAGTGCCAGTAGTGCTGGTAGTAACCGTCGCGTTTTTCGCCACGGTTAGGGCCGACATAGGTAATGAGACCATCGGTCACTTCGATGGTGGCATCGTCCAACACCAGCAGTTTGCCCATTTCCTTACCACGACGGGCTGTGAAGCCAGTGGGGGTGACAAGGCGGGCGTTGAAGATAATCAGGTTCTCAGTCATCTTTTAAATGAAGAATGAAGGATTAAGAATGAATAATAGGTTGAAGAATGAAGAGTGATAAATGAAGAATGGGTACGCGCTGTTTTTGCTCGGCAGATTCTTCGGTCATCATTCTTCATTTTCCAACAACCTTGCCTCCAGTACCTGCTGCATGGAGAAGTTTTCCAGTCCTAAGTAATAAGAAGCTGTGTCGATGAGTGCCTCCATGGGTACAAGTCCGATAATTTCGCTACCTACGATGCTGACACCGTAGCGGCGGGCTTCGATACGCACCAGTTCGAAGGCGCGGTAGAGGGCCGTGCGGGTGTAGTCCGTCATGTTGATGGACACCTGTGTGATGCCACGGTCTTTCAGTTCGACACCCATTGCCTTGCAGTAGCGCAGACCACCGCCAATGAAACGGATTTTCTTGGCGATGCCGTGGGCTATCTCCAAGCTGGGAGTGGAAAGGTTGATGTTGTAAGCCACGAGCGGCATACGCGCGCCGATAGCTACGGTGCCGGCGGTGGGATGTCGCTCGGCGGGTCCGAAGTCGGGCTTCCATTCGGGCTGGTGTATCTTTTCGGCCATACCTTCGAACTCGCCCTTGCGGATGGCAGCCAGGTTTTCGCGGTGGGGAGCCGTTGCCGATTTCTCATACAGGAAGACGGGCACGCCGTAGCGGTCGGCCACGGCTTGGCCTACTTCTTTAGATAAGGCGATGGCATCATCCATTGTCACGCCGCGGATGGGAATGAAGGGAACTACATCGGCAGCACCCATACGCGGATGTTGACCCGTGTGTTGGTTGAGGTCTATTACGCTGACAGCTACACCGATGGCTTCGAGCACGACATCGCGCAACGGTTCGGGTTCGCCCACTACGGTTACCACGAGGCGGTTGTGGTCTTCATCGTTGTTGTAGTCCAGCAGTTTTACGCCTTTCTTTCCACGGAAAGGAGCCACGATTTGGTCTATTTTCTGCAAGTCGCGTCCCTCGCTGAAGTTGGGGACACATTCCATGATTCGGTTCATATAGAATAGGTTTTAAGGGTTTGACATAGAAGCCCCACCAACCTCCTCCGTGGGGAGGCTTCTGATACAATGGGAGATCTTCACATGCTGTATCTTAAGCTCCCTCACGGGGGGAGTTGAGGGGGCTTATACATTTCTCAATCAATGCATCGTCGGCCACGTAGGGCATGGTGATGCAATAGCCATCGGCATGCGTATGGTTAAATTCGTCGGCTGTCTCCATGGCATGCGGGTTGCGTGCCCACGAACGTCGTGCCACACCGCCCATCACGTCCCACAGCATGGCCGAGCGGAGTATGCGGTCCACCCGTTCCGAGCCGTCGCACACCATGCCAAAGCCACCGTTGATAGCCTTGCCGATACCCACGCCGCCGCCGTTGTGCAGGGCGACGAGGCTCATGCCACGGGCACAATTGCCGGCGAAGCACTGCACGGCCATATCGGCCATGATGTTGCTTCCGTCCTTGATATTGGCCGTTTCGCGGAAGGGAGAGTCGGTGCCGCTCACGTCGTGGTGGTCGCGTCCCAGCATGATAGGTCCTACCTCGCCGCGGCGTACCATGTCGTTGAACTTCAGCGCGATGCGCAGCCGTCCTTCGGCATCCTGGTAGAGAATGCGTGCCTGTGTGCCGACTACGAGGTTGTTTTGCTCCGCGTCGCGAATCCAGTTGTAATTGTCGCGGTCCTGTGCCCGTCGGGCAGGGTCGATGCAACTCATGGCGGCGTGGTCGGTCTTCACCAAGTCTTCGTGCCGTCCGCTGAGGCATACCCAACGGAAAGGCCCGTAGCCATAGTCGAAAAGTTCGGGGCCCATGATGTCCTCTACGTAGCTGGGGAAGATGAAGCCCTGCTTGTCATCACCGTTGCGGGCGATGTCCGGATTGCCGGCATCGTAGACGGCCTTCATGAAGGAATTGCCGTAGTCGAAGAAATACGTACCGCGTTCTACCAACGTGCGGATGGCATGGAAATGGCGGCGCAATGTTTCGTCCACCCGTGTGCGGAAGCCTTCATGGTCTGTGTGCAGCATGGCGGTACGCTCGTCGAAGGTCAGTCCTGCGGGACAATAGCCTCCATCGTACACGGCGTGGCACGATGTCTGGTCGGACAGCAAGTCGATGAATATGTTTTCTTTTACTGCATATTCCAGCAAGTCCACGATATTGCCATGATAGGCGATAGACATAGGTTTTCCCTGGCACTTGGCTTCTTGTGCCCGGTCGAAAGCTTCGGTCATACTGTCCGTCACACTGCCTACCCAACCCTGTCGGAGACGTGTCTCGATGCGAGAACTGTCTACCTCGGCGATGATAGCTGCCGCACCTGCCATTTCCGCCGCTTTGGGTTGTGCACCGCTCATGCCTCCCAGTCCGGAGGAAACGAACAGCCGCCCGCTCAGGTTCCCGTCCTGCGGGATGCCCAGCTTCAGGCGTCCGGCATTAAGCAGCGTATTGAATGTACCATGGACGATGCCTTGCGGGCCGATATACATCCAGCCTCCGGCAGTCATCTGCCCATAGTTGGCCACACCCAGCTGCATGGCTGTGTGCCAGTCTTCCTGGTTGTCATAGAGTCCTACCATCAGGGCATTGGTGATGATGACGCGCGGTGCGTCGGGGTTTGAACGGAACAGGCCCAACGGGTGTCCACTCTCCACGACCAGTGTCTGGTCCTGCGTCAGTTCTTCGAGGTACATCTTGATGAGGCGGTACTGCATCCAGTTCTGGCAGACCTGGCCCGTTTCGCCGTAAGTCACCAGCTCGTAGGGATAGAGTGCGACATCGAAGGCGAGGTTATTGTCTATCATCACCTGGAAAGCCTTGCCTTCGATGCACTTGCCTTTATACTGGTTGATGGGTTTGGCCTTGAGGTCTCCTTCGGGGCGGTAGCGGTATCCGTAGATGCGGCCCCGGGTGCGTAGCTCTTCAAGGAATTCGGGTGCCAGTTGTTCGTGCAGTTCTTTGGGAATGTAGCGCAGGGCGTTCTTCAGAGCCGTGGCGGTCTGCGCGGGGGTGAGGGTATAGCCACGGTCGGGTGCCCGCCGGATACCTTCGATGAAGGCCGGGTAGGGGGGCAGTTGGTTGCTGAGGGTTATCTTCATGGTTCGGGTTTCATTTTGTCACGGAGACATTGGTTAATGAGCCGCAAGTTATGAATTAATCCCGATATTTGCAAATATGTATTGGGATTTCTTGGCAAAAAGATATCTTCTACCTTTTTATTTATCTTTTGTCGAGTCCGGGTCTACCTGCCCTCCGGGTGTCAGTGGAGTACTTTTGATGGTGACGTTGGGGTCTTGCGTCCAAAACATGAAGATATAGTTCAGTTTTTTACCAACGGCAGACGGTGTGAACCGGACGTTCTTTTTTAGCTCTACTTCTATTTCCCGGTATACAGAGACTGGAACTTGGGTATATATCTCTGCCAATTTTCCCGTAGTGAAATTGAAAACTACATCTGCAATTTTTCCCGTAGCAGATTCAATATATAACACTATTGTTAGTTCTCTCCCGTTGATTCGGGCCTTAATTTCCGGGGGAAAAGCTTTGTTGACGATGGCGAAACATTGTGGTTTTGTATATGGTTCCCTGGCAAGCGGCGGTTTTCCCGGAGTGAATTCATACCTTTTTCCTGTGGTCATGTCAATTTGCTCTGTTTTGTAATACGTACACTCGGCGTTGTAGAGACTGACCATAGATGCCTTGTTCACATCGCACTGGTAAGTGTAGCCGTTCTCGTGGAATGTCTTGGTCTCGGGATAATAGTTGGTTTGTGCTGTCAAGTGGATGCAGTTGCAGCACAGCGACAGAAAAAGAAAAGTAAAAATGGTTTTCATCAATGTTTCTGTTTTCAAAAATCTTTTTGGCTTTGGTTGTATTATTCTCTCCTCCTTCTATCGGTACACCGCTATCTGCCCCCTTCAACTACAATATCGCTGTCCCATGTATCCCGCCACACTTTGATTTCCTTACAGAAGGTTCCTCTACTTTTCCTCCTCTTTCTTAGCATCGCGTAATCTTTGTAGATACCTGCCCGTAACCTCTGCCGCTTCGCTTGTTTCTTTCTCAAACTCCTTCTGCCACTCCGGATATTCTGTCAGCAGTTGCAGCATGCGCTCTTTGTCTACAAAAGACGAACGTCCCGTCTCCAAGTCCAGTTCGTAGTAGACGCGCTGGTCTATCAAGCCCGAAGCCTGGATGGCATCGCCCACTTCGCCGCGCAGTTTCTGTGCATCTGCCGGTGTCAGTGTTTCGGTGGCTGCCTGTCCTACGGGTTGTGCCGTGTAGAATATGTGTCTCTCAATTTCCAGGGCAGGGGCATACCAGCCGCCCAGCCGGTAGCGTTTGTAGCGCATCTTGCGGCAGTTGACGTAGAGGGCCGTATCAATGCGTACGGCATAGCACCGTTTGCGCAAGTAGCGGCAGAGGCCGTGGTTATCGTGTGCTTCTATGCGGTAGTCGCCGCCTCCCATCAGGTAGAGCTGGTTCTTGGTGCGGCGTTCCACGCGCAGGGTGCTGACGGTGTCGCCACGTTCTTCGCGCAGTTCATCGATGTTGGCGTAGATGATTTGCTGGGCGGTGGCGGGCAGGCCGAATACGAAGACGAAGAGGCAGAAAAAGTATTTCATAGGTTATGGTATTTTCCGCAGGTTATTCTGTTGCAAAGTAAATCATTATTTTGCAGTCATGCCAGTGGAAAGGGCACATTTTTTTTCAGTCAGGGCAGGATTGTGCCCGTATGCAACAGCGTTCCGGCCTTATAGGCTAAGTAGCGTACTGCTTATCGCTTTGCAGCGCGGTGCCTATTGCTTTGCAGCGCGGTGCTTATCGCTTTGCAGCAGAAGGGAATGTCTTTCTTCTTTTCCAGCTCCTTTCTTCCCAGCTCTTTCTGCAAGTTTCTTCCTCCTGTCTGCATACTAATTCCGTCTATAGTTATATCTTTGCGGTCTGATAGAAATAAGCGTTAGGAATGAATATATGAAAAAGAACGTTTTGCGAAATACCGCCCTGCTGGCCTGCCTGGTGCTGGCTGCCCTGCTGCTGATGCACCTTCTGCCCGCGCTGGAGGTGGGCGGACATCGGATGAGGCGCGTGGACTTGCTGTCGGATGTGCGCCGCCTTGCCCCACCCGTAGACGACCCCGACTCGTTGTTGCCCCCGCCACCCAAGGTGAAGCCTGCCTTTGTGGACTCCTGTCCGCCGGGCATGACCTGCATTGAAGACTATGGCGACAGCACGCACCGGGGTATGGAAGCCTTCTACCGTGCCCTGGACGAGGCAGGCAGCCGGCCCGTGCGCATTGCCTACTTCGGCGATTCGTTTATCGAAGGAGATATTTTCACGGCCGACCTGCGCCACTTGTTGCAGGAGCGTTACGGTGGCTGCGGCGTGGGCTATGTAGACATTACCTCGCAGACCTACGGTTTCCGTCCTACCGTGCGCCATGCTTTCGACGGCTGGCAGAGCCATGCCTGGACAGACAGTCTGGGCTTTGACGCCAAGCTTCAGGGCATGGCGGGGCGTTACTTCCTGCCCCGACCGGGTGCTTACGTCGAACTGCGCGGACAGAAAGACTACGCTGCCCATTTGGATACCTGTCGGGAGGCAACCCTCTTCTTCCTCAGTTCCCAAACGGTGGAGCTGGCTGTAAGCCGGAACCGGGGAGCGGCACAGACACAGACCTTCGCCCCTTCGGCACACGTGCAGACGGCTCGCGTGGAGGGACGCATCGGGCAAGTGCGCTGGACGGTGCAGCAGGCCGATTCTGCCGTATTCTACGGACTCAGCATGGACGGCGACCAGGGTATCGTGCTGGACAACCTCTCTCTGCGCGGCTCAACGGGACTCTCCATCCGCAGCATTCCTCAAGAACGTCTGAGCGACTTCAACCGCCTGCGGCCCTACGACCTTATCGTGCTGCAATATGGCCTGAACATCGCTACCGAGCGCGGCAAAAACTACGACCGCTACGCCGCCGGCATGAATACCACAATCGGACATCTGAAAGCAGCTTTTCCCCAAGCCTCTATCCTGCTGGTGGGGGTGGGTGACCGCGACTACAAGGATGAAGACGGTAACCTGCGCACCATGCCGGGCATACGCAACTTAGTGCGCTACCAACAGAATCTGGCGGCCGACAATGGCATCGCCTTCTGGAATCTCTTTGAAGCGATGGGGGGCAACCTGAGCATGGCCGGACTGGTAGAGGCGCAGCCCCCTATGGCCAACAAAGATTATACACACATCAACTTTCGCGGAGGCGAGCACTTAGCCGGGTTGCTCTACGAAGCATTGGTGCATGGCAAGAAGGAATACGACAGGAGGCGTGCTTATGAAGCAGAGTAAGTGCAGGTGCCGTATGAGAGCACTGCTGGTTTGCCTGGTTCTTTCTGTTTGCGGAAAGCTGTGGGCGCAGGACGCTCTGCCTCCCCTCCCGGCCGTTCCGGCAGTCATGGCGGTGTGCGATACGCTGCCCCTTTATTCGGCACGGACAGACACGGTGGCTGTGCCTCCGCTGGCGTTCCCCTCCGCTTTCCTTCAAACGACAGATAACTATCTGACGGACAGTGTCGGTCTGCTCAATCCATTTTGGGAGAAATTGCGTCTGCTGCATGCCGGTGCTTCGGACGATACAATCTGCATTGTCCATATCGGCGACAGCCATGTGCGCGGACATATCTTTCCGCAAACCACGGGGACGCTGTTGCAGCAGGTGTTCGGTGCTCTTACTTATATCGATATGGGCATCAACGGTGCCACCTGCCGCAGCTTTACCCGCCCTGAACGTGTGGAAGCAGTGGCGGCCTTGCATCCCGACCTGCTGATTTTGTCTTTCGGCACCAACGAAGCACACAACCGCCGTTACCTTTCCAGTCTGCACTATAGACAAATGGCGCAGCTGGTACGGCTGTTGCAGCAGGCTTTGCCTCATGTGCCGATGTTGCTGACCACCCCGCCTGGTGCCTATGAGCGGGTTCGTCGCCGAGTCTACCGCATCAATCCGCGTACCCAGGTTGCCGTGCAGACCATGCGCCGCTTTGCCGACGACAACGGTCTGGCTCTATGGAACCTGTACGAAATAGGAGGCGGCGCGAGACGTGCCTGCCGCAACTGGTGGGAAGCCGGTCTGATGCGTCCCGACCATATTCATTTCTTGCCCGAAGGCTACGACCTGCAAGGGCGATTGTTGTTTCATGCTCTTTTAAAAGCCTATAATGATTATGTGGAATCTGAATGAACTCCTTGCCGGACTCGATATTGACCTGGCCCGCCTGCGTGATGTCTTCCTATACGACCCGCACGCTCCCCTCATCTTCAGCAGCGGACTTTTTGTCTGGTTGTTTGCCGCCTTTGCGGTAGTCTATCTGCTGTTGCAGCGGCGTATGACGGCCCGCCTGCTTTTCGTTACAGCTTTCTCTTATTACTTCTATTATAAGAGCAGCGGCATGTATTTCTTCCTGCTGGCCGTGGTTACGGTGAGCGATTTCTGCATTGCCCGGCTGATGGAACGCGCATCGGTACAGTGGCAGCGTAAGGCCTGGGTGGTGCTGAGTCTGACGGTCAATCTGGGGCTGTTGGCCTACTTCAAGTACACCAACTTTCTGGGTGAGGTCTGGGCTTCGCTGACGGGCGGGACATTTACGGCATTGGATATCTTTCTGCCTGTGGGTATCTCGTTCTTCACCTTTCAGTCGCTCAGCTATACCATCGACGTTTACCGGAAAGAAATCAGACCTCTTACCAATCTGCTGGACTACGCTTTTTATGTATCCTTCTTTCCGCAGTTGGTGGCGGGGCCTATTGTGCGTGCCCGCGACTTCCTGCCTCAGATACGCCGCCCGCTCAATGTTTCGCCCGAGATGTTCGGTCGGGGCGTTTTCCTCATTTTTAGCGGTTTGTTCAAGAAGGCAGTTATCTCGGACTACATCAGTGTGAACTTTGTAGAACGTATCTTCGATAATCCTACGCTCTATTCGGGCGTGGAGAATTTACTGGGAGTCTATGGTTATGCCTTGCAGATATATTGCGACTTCTCGGGTTATAGCGACATGGCTATCGGTTTGGCACTGCTACTGGGTTTTCATTTCAATATCAACTTCCGTTCGCCCTACAAGTCGGCTTCGGTTACGGAATTCTGGCGTAGATGGCACATCTCACTCTCGTCGTGGCTGCGCGATTATCTCTATATATCGCTGGGGGGTAACCGCAAGGGTAAATTGAGGCAGTATGTCAACCTTATCATCACTATGTTTTTGGGTGGTCTGTGGCATGGAGCCTCGTGGAATTTCGTCTTGTGGGGCATGCTGCACGGTGTGGCTCTGGCTTTGCATAAAGCCTGGATGCAGTTTATGGGTCGTCCTAAGGGTTGGCAAAGCCGGGGAATCCGTCGGGTATTGGGCGTGGTTGTAACGTTTCATTTCGTGTGTTTCTGCTGGATATTCTTCCGCCATGCCTCCTTTACTGATGCCATGTCTATGATTCAGCAGATAGGTACGGCCTTCCATCCCGAACTTTTGCCGCAGCTTCTGGCTGGTTATCCGGCTGTATTCGCATTGATGGCTTTAGGCTTTGTGTTGCATTTCCTGCCCGACAGTTGGGAAGAAGCAGGGGTAAAAACAGTAACGCGCCTCCCCCTGTTGGGAAAGGCGCTGTTGCTGATTGCTTTGATTTATGTGGTTATTCAGATGAAGAGTGCAGACATCCAGCCATTCATCTACTTCCAATTCTGAGGTGAGGACGGCTATTGCCAGCCTCTACGCCGGCGATGCTGTTGTCTTTTGCCTCCCGTTTTTTCCTGCTTCAGATTGTCCACATAGTGCGCGATGCGGTGCAATTCGTGTGGGATGTTGATGCCTTGCGGGCAGTGCGGGCTGCATTGATTACATCCGATGCAATGGTCGGCCTGTCTCAATTTAGGCACGCTGCGGTCGTAGCCTATGAGGTAAGCACGGCGGGCACGCTGGTAGTCTTCGTCTTGCGGGTCGGCGATGATGTTTCCCTCGTTGAGGCACTTATTATAGTGCAGCAGCAATGCAGGAATATCAATTCCATAAGGGCAGGGCATACAGTATTTGCAGTCGTTGCAGGGGATAGTGTCAAACTGCATCATCTGGGTGGCGGTCTGTTGCAGGAAGTCGAACTCATCGTCGGTCAGCGCTTTCAGGGGCGAGTAGGTAGAGAGGTTGTCTTGCAGGTGCTCCATGCGTGTCATACCGCTTAGTACGGTCAGCACGTCGGGAAAACTTCCTGCAAAGCGGAAAGCCCATGAGGCTATGCTGCGTTCTGGTTCGCGTTGTTTCAGTCTTGCCACAATGCGGTCGGGCACATTGCTTAACCGTCCCCCCAACAGCGGCTCCATGATGACGGCGGGTATGTGTCGTTTAGCAAGTTCGTTGTACAGATATTCGGCATTTGTGTTTGTCGGGTTGATTTGCTTGGCATACTTCCAGTCCAGGTAGTTCAGTTGTATCTGTACGAAGTCCCATTGGTAGCGGTCGTGTTCGGCAAGCAGATGGTCGAACACGCGGATGTCGCCGTGGTAAGAGAAGCCGAGGTTGCGGATACGTCCGGCACGTCGTTCTTCCATCAAGTAGTCCAATACACCATTGTCTATATAGCGTGCTTCAAATTCCTTCATGCCATCTCTCCCCATGCCTATGCCATGCAGAAGCAGGTAGTCTATGTAGTCAGTCTGCAGTTGTTTCAGCGAGTTCTGGTACATGGCGATAGAGGCTTCGCGGCTCCATGTAGATGGCGCGAAGTTACTCAGTTTGGTGGCAATGAAGTATTTGTCTCTGGGATGTCGGCTTAGTGCGATACCTGTGGCGCGTTCCGAGCCTCCGCGGCAATAAGCGGGGGAGGTATCGAAGTAGTTCACACCATGTTCCAGTGCATAGTCTACCAGTTGGTTCACGGTTTCCTGGTCAATTTCTTCGTTACCTTCGCGGGCGCTTCTTCCACCTACCGACGGCAGTCTCATCATGCCGAAACCCAATAGCGATACCCGGTCGCCCGTTTTCGGGTTTGTCCGGTAAGTCATTTCTCCGGTGATGGCCGTATCTGCCTTGTTCTTGCCGGCAGGGTTGGAGGCGTTGTGGCAGGCATATAATCCAGCTGAAGCCAGTCCGGCAGCTCCGGCTGTTTTCAGAAAGTCGCGGCGGCTGATTGCCTTGTTTTGCTTTTTGTCCATTGTCTTGAGCGTTATGTTTGGTATCCGGGTTTATACAATGTGTTGCACTTCGTGTCCTTCTACATAGATGGCGCTGAAGGGGCGGGCAGGGCACAGGTTCTCGCAGGCTCCACAGCCGATGCACCTCTCCACGTTGATGGCGGGAATTTTCGGCGAGTCCGGATCGGACGGGTCGGAGGGAATCATCTGTATGGCTCCCGACGGACAGTGGCGGGCACAGTTGCCGCAGTCTACGCCGTCGGTCAGGGGCACACAGTTTTCTTTTACCCATACGGCATGTCCTACCTGTGTAGATACCTTTTCTGCCAAGTCAGTCAGGTGTATGGCGCCCGTGGGACATACTTCGGAGCAGCGTTTGCATTCGGGGCGGCAGTAACCGCGTTCGTAAGACATTTCGGGCTGCATCAGTTTCATCAGATTGGTGGACGGGCGCAGCACGCCGTTGGGGCAGGCCGACACGCAGAGTTGGCACCCCGTGCAATGTTGGGCAAAATGGCGGGCGCTTTGTGCTCCTGGGGGCAGGATGGGAGTCTGGCGGTCGGGAATCTTTTTATCTTCTATGGCGGCCAGTCCTCCGTCTACCTTCTTTTCTTGTGCCTTGACCAATGCAGTGGCAGCTACCAATGCAGTGGCAGTCAGGAAGCTACGTCGTGAGTTCCCGCCTTCGTTGCTGGGTTGCTCGGGGCTGGGAGCCACAGCCGGCTTGTGCTTGCCATAAGCATAACGATAGCTGATGGCTCCGTGTTTGCATGTGTCTATGCAGTCCATGCAGGCCACGCAGCGGCTATAGTCTATCTGATGCGCTTTAGAGTTGATGCAGGCAGCCTTGCAATGGCGTGAGCAGAGGGTGCACGAGTTGCATTTGGCTGTATCAATTGTGATGCGGAACAAGGCAAACCGGGAGAGGAACCCCAATACCGTGCCCACCGGACAGATGGTGTTGCAGTAGGTGCGTCCGTTGCGCCAGGCAAGCACGATAAGTATCATCACCGTTGCCAGGGCAATGAAGAATGTGGGCAAGCTTTTCAGCCATACGTCTGTGGAGTAAAAGGCGTAGCTGTCGGCGCGTTCGGCGAAGTAAGCCAACAGGTTGTTGCCCCAACGGTACACCGGTGCGAACAGGTTGGCGGCAATACGGCCGTAGGAACTGTATGGGGCCAGCAGGGCTACCAGCGAACCGATGCCTGCCAGCAGGGCGACAACAAACACGCCCAACACCCCGTAGCGGAGCCATGACAAGGCAGGCGAATAAGAAAAACGGTATTTTTTCTTCTTGCGCCGTCCGTTTATCCATGAGACTATGTCCTGAAACACACCCAGCGGGCAGATGACCGAACAATACACACGACCCAATACTAAGGTCAGTATTACCAACAGGACAATGATGCCTGCATTCAGTGCCAGAACGGCAGGCAGAAATTGAATCTTGGCCATCCAGCCGAACCACAGATGCGCGCTTCCCGTGAAGTCGAGAAACAGCAGTGTGATGTAGGTAAAAAATAAAATGGCCAGCGTTAGTCTTAATTTGCGTAACATAATAGTTAGTGTTTAAGCTGTATATGAATCCTATCGGTTGCAAAGGTAAGAAAACTTTAGCAATGTGTCATCTATACAAACTACAGAATATCTAACCTATTTTACAGAAATACACCAGACAAGGAGCGAAAAAGAAATGGACGTGGAGCGTGAACAAATCTCTTATATATAAGAAGCAAATGCCAAAGCGCTAGGAAGTGGGGTGCTCATATATAAGAAGCGGAGTCCTAATATATAAGAATCGGACTGCTTTTTGGGTCTTATAAGGCGTATATATGAATTATCTTTTTTATCTTTGCGTCCCAACAAACCTATTTTATCCGGCAGCAACCGTTTTCGGGCTGCCTTATTAGATGTACGGTAATGGAACAACGTATTGGTAGTAATCCTCGCATTGAGGTGGTAGATGCTTTGCGCGGGTTGGCTGTTATGGCCATCATTCTGGTGCATAACCTGGAACATTTTATTTTCCCGGTCTATCCGGCTCATTCTCCTGGCTGGCTGAACGTGTTGGATCAGGGAGTGTTCAATGGGGTCTTCAGCCTGTTTGCCGGGAAGGCGTATGCCATATTTGCCTTGTTGTTTGGTTTCACATTCTATATTCAGACCAATAACCAGAAGAGGCAGGGCAAGGACTTTGGTTATCGCTTCTTGTGGAGGCTGGTCTTGTTAGCAGGATTTGCCACGCTGAATGCGGCCTTTTTCCCAGCCGGCGATGTACTGCTGCTCTTTGTGGTGGTGGGGCTGGTGCTGTTCCTGACCCGTAACTGGAGCGATAAAGCTTTGTTGGTGACTGCCGTGTTCTTCCTCTTGCAGCCGGTGGAGTGGTATCATTATGTGGCCAGCCTGGTCAATCCGGCCCATCAGTTGCCCGATTTGAAAGTGGGCGAGATGTATGCCGAGGTGGCCGAATCTACCAAGTCGGGCGACTTCTGGACATTTCTGGGGTGTAATGTCACGCTGGGGCAGAAAGCCAGTCTGTTGTGGGCAGTCAATGCCGGGCGTTTCGTGCAGACGGCCGGTCTGTTCCTCTTGGGCTTTTATATAGGTCGAAGGCGCTTTTTCATTCCTTCTGAGAGCAATTACCGCTTTTGGGGCAAGGTGCTGATTGTGGCTGCCATTTCATTTGCTCCGTTATATACGCTGAAAGAATTGGTGGTGAAGAATGACGCTTTGGTGCAGCAGACGGTGGGGACGGCCTTTGACATGTGGCAGAAGCTGGCGTTCACCTTTGTGCTGGTTGCCTCGTTCGTGCTTCTTTATTCCGGCAAAAACTTCAGCAGACGGGTGAATAACCTGCGTTTTTACGGCAAGATGAGTCTGACCAACTATGTGACGCAGTCTATTATAGGTGCTATCATTTATTTCCCGTTTGGGTTGTATCTGGCTCCTTATTGCGGATATACGGTGAGCTTGTGCATCGGCATCTGTACTTTCTTGCTTCAGGTGCGGTTCAGCAAATGGTGGTTGGCGCGTCATAAGCAAGGACCGCTGGAGTATGTCTGGCACCGGTGGACTTGGTGGGGGACGGATAAAACGAAAAAGAACTAACTGCAGGAAGAAAGGTGGGGCGATGGATAATGAAAAAGTCTTTTCGATGAAATTCTCCCAAGTGTATCCTCTGCTGGTCAATAAGGCGGAAAGGAAAAAACGGACGAAAGCCGAAGTGGATCAAATCATTTGTTGGCTTACGGGATATGACGGGGAGTCTCTGGCGCGGTTGTTGCGGGATGAGGTGGATTGCCGGACTTTCTTCGGGCAGGCTCCTTGTATCGACCGGCAGGTGGAGAGCATCAAAGGCAGCGTCTGTGGTGTGCGCGTGGAAACCATAGAAGACCCTTTGATGCGTAGAATCAGGTGTCTGGATAAGCTGATTGACGATTTGGCCAAAGGCAAGGCTATGGAGAAGATTATTCCGCGCAGTGTATGAGAAACTATTTTTAATCCCTATGTTTGCAATAGGCTGTTTCTTGTAAGCATATTGCAAATATAGATTCTTAGTATTGTTTGTGTTTGTTCGAGATGCTGAGTCGCTGAATGGTAGAGTCTTGTTGTTGGTCCCATCAGTCTGTGGATAGGAGCAACTGGAGAATGGGAAAAAATGCTTCCTTCCCTATTTTCCTCTATGCGCCACAACAGGTGCCTCTTTTATCTTCACTGTCAACGGAAAAGACTCTATGGTTCGGCGGCTTGGCATTTTAGATGCAAGCAATGCATAATTTATTTCACGCAAAGCAAAATTCCGTTTGAATAGGTGCAAGACTTGAATAATAATGAGGGGCGTTGTGCCCCTTTTTATTTCTTTTTTGCTTGGGTGGTAGTCTGCATTTCCCTGTTTTTCGAATTTTTTCCTTTCCTTTCTTCTGTCTTTCTCCCTTATATATTATATAATAATGTGTCCATCTTTCCCCCTTCCCGTTTCCCCGCCAGTTTCCTTGTTCTTATAACTAACTTGTTATCAGCGCATTTATAAAATATTTTTATAATTCCCGGAAAAAACCTTTGTGTATATTTGGTGTTTGTGGGAATAAGGTGTACTTTTGCACCCGCTTTCGGCAAGGGAGCGTCGCTGTTTGAAAGGTCAGTTTCAGTATTCCGTTTTCCGCGGTTGTTTTTTCAGAAAAAAAAACTTCCGGAAAATTTGGAAGATATGCGAAAAAGTCCTTAACTTTGCAGCCGCTTTCGCTTCCTGACGGATGCGTAAAAGAGAGATCCTTGAAAGGTTTACATAAACAGAACAAGTAGTACAAGAGCGGAACCTCTTTT
>NZ_NFJV01000029.1 GCF_002160055.1 Mediterranea sp. An20 | reverse complement strand
ATTTCTTTGAGGGCCGTCGTAGACGACGACGTCGATAGGATGCAGGTGTAAAGGTGGCGACACCAAAGCCGAGCATTACTAATTGCCCCTTCCCTTTGTGTCTTTGTATGTTTTGCATGTCGGCATGTTTCATGCGGCATGTCCCATGTGTCATGTGTCAATGATATATGTGTCGACAGTATATGTTGACAACATGAGTTGACGGTATATGTTGATATATGGATTGGTGGTATTTTCTTTCTGTTTTTCCGGCCGTTCTGATAGGCCGGTCATTCTGTACGGCAGTCAACCTTATTAAGGTGGCTATAGTGCCGGGGTTCCACCTCTTCCCATTCCGAACAGAGAAGTTAAGCCCGACCGCGCCGATGGTACTGCGTAACAGTGGGAGAGTAGGTAGCCGCCGTCTTTACAGGTCCCTTCCCCGTGATGAACGGGGAAGGGATTTTTTGTATGCCCATGCACGAAGGACGGGCTCAGCGGGCAACCCGCTGTCCGGACCGAACCTCGGCCACCGCGTTATGCTGCCCCCTTGTCTTCCTGCACTTCCTTTTCTTCTTTCCCTTCTCTTCTTCTTGGAGCCTTTGGGCTTTCTGCCGGATACGCATGCTTGTGTATGTGCCTGTAAGACCCTCCGTCGGGCCAGGAAGAACCTGATATATGTATAGAATTATCCTGCTGATAATCAGCAATTTGGTTCATGTATATAACAGACCCGCTGCTTGTTTCTTGGAAGTCCGCTTCCTAGCGCTTGGCATCCGGCTGCTTGGGGGCTCGCAATTCTTTGATGGGTAAGCTGGTGGTGTCATTCTGCCTTGTTGCCCCACCCGGAATGAAGGTCTTTGTCTTTCGGACAGGCCCTATGGGCAGTTGGCGGAAATGGGTTTCCCATACTTGCTGCCTGCGGTTCTGGTAGGGAGGTGAGTAAATATGTGGGCCGCCTGAGCCTGATTGCTGTCCCTTTGGGGGAACAAAATTCCGATAAAAGTCGGAATAGATTTTAATTTAGTAATTATTTTAGTCTAATTGCTGCATTATGAGGATAATTATTTGTATCTTTGTCGCCCGAATAAATTAGCGAAGTTGTGGGAAAGTTTGATAAATACGAAATTGACTTGAAAGGAATGCGGGAAAGTTCGGCCAAGTATGAGTTCATGCTTGACAATGCTTTCTTTGCCGCTATTGACGTGCCAGAGGTGCAGAAAGGTAAGGTCAATGTCTCTTTATCAGTTAGAAAAACATCTCATGGTTTTAATTTGAATTTCCATACGGAAGGGGTGGTCATTGTACCGTGCGACCGCTGCCTGGATGACATGGAACAACCGGTTGTTTCAGACGATTCTTTTCGGGTCAAGTTTGGTCCGGAATACTCGGAGGAAGGCGAAGACCTGGTGATTGTTCCTGAAGACAAGGGCACCCTGAATGTGGCGTGGTTTATGTACGAGTTTGTGGCGCTGGCCATACCGATGAAACATGCGCATGCTCCCGGACAGTGTAACCGTGACATGAACAGTCGGTTGCACAAATATCTGCGTGTGTCGGAAGATGAACTCGGCATGGATGAGATGGGCGATTCCAGTGACTTTGTGCAGGAGGAGGAAGAGGTTGAGAAACCTGTTGATCCCCGTTGGAATGAGTTGAAGAAAATATTAGATAACAATTAAAATAGTTTAGAAAAATGGCACATCCTAAAAGAAGACAGTCAAAGACTAGAACTGCAAAGAGAAGAACTCATGATAAGGCAGTAGCTCCTACATTGGCAATCTGCCCGAATTGTGGAGAATGGCACGAATATCATTCTGTTTGCAATGCTTGCGGCTATTACAGAGGCAAGCTGGCTATTCAGAAAGAAGCTGCCGTTTAAGAGGAGCAGTCTTATTACTTTAAGTTGAACTAAATGGCGGGCGTCTAAAAAGATTTGTGGATGAGAAGCAAACCTTTTTAGACTGCTCTCGTTTAAGTGTCTTGTTTATTAAACCAAGTTTTAATGGAAAAAATAAATGCAGTAATTACAGGAGTCGGAGGTTACGTCCCTGATTACATCTTGACGAACGATGAAATCTCGAAGATGGTGGATACCAACGACGAATGGATTATGACCCGAATCGGGATTAAGGAAAGACACATCCTCAATGAAGAGGGTTTGGGTACTTCCTACATGGCTCGCAAGGCTGCCAAACAGTTGATGCAGCGTACTAATTCCAATCCGGACGACATAGATTTGGTTATTGTCGCCACCACTACTCCCGATTATCATTTTCCTTCTACTGCTTCTATCTTGTGCGACAAATTGCGCTTAAAGAATGCATTCGCTTTCGATATGCAGGCTGCGTGCTCCGGCTTCTTGTACGCCATGGAGACGGGTGCTAATTTTATACGGTCGGGTAGATGCAAGAAAGTGATTATCGTAGGTGCCGATAAGATGTCGGCTATTACAGACTATACGGACCGTTCCACTTGTCCTATCTTCGGTGATGGAGCAGCAGCCTTTATGCTGGAGCCTACCACAGAAGAGGTTGGTATCCTGGATTCTATCTTGCGTACCGATGGCAAGGGATTGCCTTTCCTGCACATGAAGGCGGGTGGCTCTGTTTGTCCGCCCTCTTATTTTACGATTGACAATCATTGGCATTGTGTTTATCAGGAAGGGCGTACGGTGTTCAAATACGCTGTGTCCAACATGTCGGATGTAAGTGCGGAAATTGCCGAGAAGAATGGCTTGAATAAGGACAATATCGACTGGATTATCCCGCACCAGGCCAACCTGCGCATCATTGATGCCGTGGCTCACCGTCTGGAGGTGCCTCATGAGAAGGTGATGATTAACATCCAGCGTTATGGCAATACGAGTGCCGGCACGTTGCCGCTCTGTATTTGGGATTTTGAAGACAAACTGAAGAAGGGCGACAACCTCATCTTCACCGCATTTGGGGCCGGCTTTACGTGGGGTGCCGTGTATGTGAAGTGGGGATACGACGGAAAGAAAGAGTAAATTCTCACCCTATAAGACAGAAAAACGCATCCTATTGAACAGATTCGATGCGTTTTTTTGTTCTTAATCAAATACTTGAACTGTTTATGCATAAAGCCGGTTTCGTTAACATCGTGGGAAATCCCAATGTGGGCAAGTCCACGCTGATGAATGCCCTGCTGGGCGAGCGCATTTCTATTGCGACTTTCAAAGCACAGACTACACGCCATCGTATCATGGGTATTTATAATACGGAGGATATGCAGATTGTATTCTCGGATACTCCCGGCGTATTGAAGCCTGCCTATAAGTTGCAGGAGTCTATGCTGAATTTTTCTACATCGGCTCTGACAGACGCCGATGTGCTGCTCTATGTGACAGATGTGGTGGAAACGCCCGATAAGCACGGAGATTTCATCGGGAAGGTGGCCCAGATGGATGTGCCGGTGCTTCTGCTTATTAATAAGATAGACCTGGTAGACCAGGATAAACTGGTGAAGTTGGTGGAGGAGTGGGCTGCCTTGTTGCCCAAGGCAGAGGTGATTCCTATCTCGGCACAGGCCAAGTTTAACCTGGATTATGTCATGAAACGGGTACAGGCGCTGTTGCCGGATTCGCCTCCCTATTTTGGCAAAGACCAGTGGACGGACAAACCCGCGAGGTTCTTCGTTACGGAAATTATCCGCGAGAAGATTCTGTTGTATTACGACAAGGAGATCCCGTATTCGGTAGAGGTGGTCGTGGAACAGTTCAAGGAGAGTGGAAAGTCTATTCATATCAATGCCGTGATATATGTGGAGCGCGATTCGCAGAAGGGTATTATCATCGGCAAGCAAGGTCGCGCTTTGAAAAAGGTTGCCACGGAAGCAAGACGTTCGTTGGAGAAGTTTTTCGGCAAGACAATCTTCTTGGAGATTTTTGTCAAGGTAGATAAGGACTGGAGGAATTCGGACAAGGAACTGCGCAACTTCGGTTATCAGCAGGATTGAGTAATACATTTATAATAATAAGACATACGACTGTGACAGTCGCAGACAAAAGACGACGATTATGGGAAACTTAGTAGCCATTGTGGGGCGTCCCAATGTGGGAAAATCCACGCTGTTTAACCGTCTGACGCGCACGCGGCAGGCGATTGTCAATGAAGAGGCAGGCACTACGCGCGACCGCCAGTATGGCAAGAGCGAGTGGCTGGGCCGTGAGTTTTCGGTGGTAGACACCGGAGGATGGGTAGTCAATTCGGACGATGTCTTTGAAGAAGAGATACGCAAGCAGGTGTTGGTAGCGGTGGATGAAGCCGATGTCATTCTCTTCTTGGTAGATGTGACTAACGGAGTGACCGACCTGGATCAGGAAGTGGCCGATATCTTGCGTCGTGCCCGTAAACCGGTGCTGCTGGTGGCCAATAAGACGGATAATTATGACCTGCAATATGGCTCGGCCGAGTTCTATTCTTTGGGCTTGGGCGATCCGTACTGCATCTCTGCTCTCTCAGGAAGTGGGACGGGCGATTTGCTGGATGTGTTGGTCGGCAAGTTCCATAAGGAAACGGCAGAGGAATTGGAAGAAGACATCCCCCGTATAGCTGTAGTGGGGCGTCCCAATGCCGGAAAGTCGTCCATCATCAATGCTTTCATCGGCGAAGACAGGCACATCGTGACCGAGATTGCCGGCACTACTCGCGACTCTATCTACACGCGCTACAACAAGTTCGGCTTCGACTTCTACCTGGTGGATACGGCAGGTATCCGCAAGAAGAATAAGGTGAACGAGGATTTGGAGTATTACTCTGTCATCCGTTCTATCCGTGCCATCGAGAACTCGGATGTCTGCGTCCTCATGTTGGATGCCACGCGAGGCATTGAGAGCCAGGACTTGAATATCTTCTCTCTGATACAGAAGAACCAGAAGGGCCTGGTAGTGGTGGTGAACAAGTGGGACCTGGTGGAAGAGAAGACCTCGAAGGTGATGAATACGTTTGAGGCGGCTATCCGTGAACGACTGGCACCTTTTACCGACTTCCCCGTTATCTTTGCTTCGGCGTTGACCAAGCAGCGCATCCTCAAGGTGCTTGAATCGGCTCGCATGGTGTACAAGAACCGACACATGCGCATTCCCACTGCCCGCCTGAACGAAGAGATGTTGCCGCTTATCGAAGCTTACCCGCCTCCTTCCATCAAGGGCAAGTACATCAAGATTAAGTATGTAACGCAGCTGCCCAACACGCGAGTGCCGTCGTTTGTGTTCTTTGCCAACTTGCCGCAGTATGTCAAGGAGCCTTACCGTCGCTTCCTGGAGAACAAGATGCGCGAGAAGTGGAACCTGAGCGGAACACCTATCAATATCTTTGTCCGGCAGAAATAAGTTTAGCTACGAGTGACGAGCTACAAGCCACAAGTGATTATCGACCGGTGTTTAGTGGTAGCGATTAGTAAGTTTGAAAAAGGAGCTACGAGTGGCAGAGGCCTTTCTACTCGTAGCTCCTTTTGTATTCATCGCTCATTATTCAACGCTCATCACTTATAGCTGTAGCTCGTTACTCGTATCTCACCGTCCTGTGGCCTGCAGGTATTCCCGTTTCTTGACTTCATATTGTGCATAGCTTTCTACATACTTGTCGCGGCTCTGTTGGTAGAGGGTCTGTGCTTCGAGCAGGTCACTCATGGTGCAGGTGCCAGCGTGGTAATAGTCGGTCTGCAGGCGCAGGTTCTCTGTGGCCTGGCCAATGGATTCAATGGCAATCTGCACCTGTTTGTAGGCATCGGTCAGGGCGTTCCACGTGTTCTGCATGTTGATGACCAACAGTTCGCTTCCGTCGCGCAGGTTGTTTTCGTTGTTGCGAACGGCCAGGCGGGACCGCTTCATGTTGTGGCTACCTTCCCACCACCCGCTGAGGGGAATGCTGACAGTGGCGAACCCCATCCAGAAAGGTTTATGGCGGTCGGAGAGGTTGTCGTGCATGAAGCCGCCACCGATGGCCACCGTCGGTAAGTTCTTGCCCACACTCATCTTGTGCTCAATATGGCTGGCCTTGAGTTGGGCCTGCAGCAGATTGTATTCCGGTGTGAGCACGAGTGAAGCCTCTGGCGCGCGGTAGAGTCCGAGGGGCGAAGGAGGAAGCGAGTCGCTTACGGCGAAAGCCACGTCTACGCTATCGTCGGGTGTACCGATATACTGTGCCAGCAGGCGGCGCGAAAGAGTGAGTGCGTTCTCTACGTTGATGCGCGTGCTGCGGGTGTCGTTCTGCCTGAGTTGCACCTGGAGCAAGTCGTTGCGGTTGGTGATACCGGCGCTGACAGCCGCATCGACGTCTTTATGCATTCCAGCCAGCTGCGACTCTACCACGCTGAGGGTACGGAGTTTCTCCTTCAGCATAGCCACCTGCCAGAAGTACTGCTCGGTGGTGAGGCGTACCTCGTTTTCGGCCTGGCGTCCCAAAAGGCGGTATTTCTCCACATTGACTTTGGCCAGTTGGTTGCCTTGCACGATTTGTCCTCCGGTGAAGAGAGGCAGGGTGGCATTGACGCCGCCCATCAGTCCGTTTTTCAGCAGTTTCATGCTCATGCCGGGGGCGACGTCCATCTGTAGCAAGTCTTTGTCCGCCATGAAACCTATACCAGTGGCGCTGACAGTAGGGAAGTATTTGGTAAAGGCAGATTTCCTTTGTTGTTCGGCCATGCCGAGTTCATTCTGTGCGTTCTGCATGCGGGCGTTGTTGCGCAGAGCCTGTTCTACGCACTGGTCCAGCGTGTAGACCTGCTGGGCGGCAATCGGGGCGGTCATGCAACCCCATGCACAAGCCAGCAAAAAGCATTTACTTGTATGTTTCATCTTTCAATGTTATTTCTGTTTTATATATAATATAAGGTGTATCCGATTCCTTGCAAGGGGTGCCATCGACACTCCTGCAAGGAGTATCACAGGCACCCTGACAAGGTATTACTGTTGCTCCAGCGCATCCCACTTGGCCCGCTTCTCCGTACTGCCCCGGAAGGTGAGCAGGTACATGCACGGCAGGACGGTGAGGAGGAAGAGCATCGTGATGAGCGTGCCGTAGCAGATGACCGTACCCATCGGCATCCACAACCCGGAGCCGCCCAATATCATGGGAATGACTCCCATCGAGGCAGCAGCAGAGGTGAGGAAGATAGGGCGCATACGCCGTTGGGCAGAGTGGTAGATGGCCTGTGAACTGGTCATGTGCTCCGTGGTGCGCAGTTCTTCGGCATAGTCGAACATGATGATGCCGTTGCGGACAATGATGCCCATCAGGCTGACTACACCAAGCACGCAGGTCACACCAAATTCCACGCCCTGAATCCATACTCCGAAGGCGGTACCGAAGAGGCAGAGAACCAGGCTGCCGAAGATGAGCAGAGCAATGCTGATTTTGCGGAAGTGCGCCAAGAGGATAAAGAAAATGATGGCAGCAGCCAGCATCAGTCCACCCATAATCTGGGGCATCTGTTCATTTGTCTTCTCCTGTTCACCTCCGTAGCTCAGGGTGACGCCCGGCGAGAGCGGGAAATCCTTCAGTTCTTCCCGGATGCGGGCAGTCATTTGCATGGCGTTCTCGCCCCGTGCCAGGTCGGCTTGTACGCTGGCAGTATAGATACCGTTACGTTGCACGATCTGTCCTTCTTTCCATGCAGGTACTACATCGGCCACCTGGCGCAGAGGCACGTCTGCCAGTCCGGCAGCTACGGGCACCAGTTCGTCATCCAGGTCGGCGGGTCGGGCATGGTCTGCCTGCGTGCTCTTCAGCATGACCGGAATATTATAGTCTCCTTCCCACATATTGGCTATCGCCAGTCCGTCGCCATAACGCATGCTGAGGGTCGACTCCAGCCCCAAGTTGGTTACTCCAAGGCGAGTAGCTTCATCTTCTTTCAGTCGAATATCGACAGCGGGCAACGGCTCGTTGAAGTCGGTCTGCACCAGCAACAAGCCATCCATCCTGTGCAACCGCTCTTCTATCTTCCGTGCATCATGCTTGATAGCCTCCAGGTCTTCGCCTGAAAGGCGCACTTCGACAGGATAGACCGCATCGCTATAACTGAGCTGCTTAAAGCGCACGCGGGCACCGGGGAAATAGTCTGTGTACACCGGCGTATATTCATCCAACAGCTCTTCCGTCGCTTCCACTCCTGTCGTATTCACGATGAACTGAGCATAATTTGTTCCCGCTATTTGGGGAGCATACGATGTCTGGAAGCGGGGCGAAGCACATCCCTTGAAGGAAGCCACGCTCACCACACGCGGGTCTTGGCGCAGGATATGTTCCAGACTGTCGGCAACCTGTGCCGTCACATCCACGTCCGTGCCCGTAGGCAAGGTGATTTCCACAGCGAACTGATTGCGGTCGGCCACGGGAAGCATGCGCTGGGGCAGCCGGGAGAGCATAACCCCGCCGATAATGACAAATACCAAGCCAAACGCTACCGTAATCTTGGGATGGGCGAAGCAACAGCCGAACAAGCGGTTATAATACTTCTGCAAGAGGTCGAGGAAGGAGAAAGCCTTTTTGCCGCCTTGCTCCTTCACCTCCATCGGCTTGCGTATGAACCAGAATTGCATGAAAGGCACGAGCAGCGTAGCTACGAGCAACGACACCGCCAGCACGATGGTAATGCCCCACGGGAAGTGCAGCAGAAAATCGTGTATCATGCCCGTACACGTCGCCAGGAAGGGGAAGAACGTGATGCTGATGGCCAGCGTGGCAGAGAAGATAGACTTGAGGAAGTGCGTGGTGCTCTGGATGGAGGCGTGCCAGCGTGACATGCCTTCGCCCAGCTTCTCCAAGTAGCTGTCGATGATAACAATAGAGTTGTCCACAATCATGCCCAACGTCACAATCAGTCCGGCCAAGGTCACGGTGTTCAGCTCGATGCCGAAGGCGTAGAACAACCCGAGGGATATGAATATGGTAATGGGGATGGTCGATGCGGCCACCAATGCCACACGCAGAGGCAGCAGAAGCATCACTACGATGACCACCGCCACGATGGCAATGACAAGTTCATGCAGGAAGTTCGACACGCTGTCGTCCACTACCTTCGGCTGGTCGGTGATGCGGAACAGGGTGACATCGGCGGGCAGTTCCGGCTGGAATTCGTCCAACACCTGGTTTACCTCTTCGCCCATCGCCACAATGTTCTGTCCCTTTTTCATCTCGACAGAGAGCAGGAGGCACTTGCGTCCGTTGTTGGTGATGTAGCTGTCGGGGTCGGGATATTCGCGCACCACACGTGCCACGTCCTTCAGTCTGACGATGTTGCCCTGCGGGTCAGCGTAGACAATCTGTTCCTGCACGTCGCGCACGGTGTTGAGCGAGCGGCTGACGTAGATAGGTTCTACCATCGTACCGTCCTTCACCCGTCCGCCACTGGTAGTGAACCCTTTCTGCATCAAGCCGAGGGCCAGCGTCTGTTCGTTCAGCCCGTATTTCGAGAGGCGGTCGTGGTCGAGGTAGACGGAAATCTGTTCGTTCTGCATTCCGCTCACCGTCATGCGTCCTACGGCAGGGATGCGGCGCAAGCGTCCTTGCAGCAGGTCCATGTAGTCGTCCAGTTCGCGGTAGGTCTTCTCCTCGCTTTCCATCGTAATCAGCAGGGCGGAGGTGTCGCCGAAGTCATCCTGTACCACCACGGCCAGCACGTTCGGTGGCAGTTGTGCCTTGAACTGCGACACGCCGTGTTTGAACTTGCTCCAGAACTCGTCCTTGTTCGTCAGGTCGTCGTTCAGCTCTACCTGGATGTAGACGATGCCGTCGCGGCTCTTCGAGAAAGTCTTCTCTTTCTTCACCTCTTTATAAGTGAAGATGTATTCTTCCAGCGGTTTGGTCACCTGCTCCACCATCTCCTGCGCCGTGTTGCCGGGAGCTACGGCTACCACGATGCCCTGCCGCACGGTGAAGTCGAGAAATTCGTTCTTGTTCATCTGCGGCAGGCTGTACACGCCGAAAGCCACCAGGCACGTCACCACCAGGATGACTATCTGGCGGTAGTGCATGGCCCATTCGACGAAGTTGCGTTTCTTTCTTTCCATAATTTTCTTTAATTAAAAATGAGGAATCACTGTTACACCATGAAGTGATTTAAGCTTCTCTTCCGATAAACGATGCCTCTGGCATGCTGTTGATAATCAGAATGGTACTTCGTATATATAACAGACTTGCTGCTAATACCCCGGCAGTCGGCTGCCAATCGCCTCGCGGTTTCCTCCGGAGGGCTTACCAGCGGAACTGCCCGGTACATGGTATGCCGATGCCGCGCATCAGAAGCTTAAACAGCTTCGGTCAGATAAATATGAAATATATAGTCAAACAGTTAAGGTCTTTGGGAGTGAACAATTCATTCCTCATTTATTACTGTTCCGTTGCATACTTTGTGCTGTCCCTTCACGATGACGATGTCACCCGGTTGCAGTCCCTGGGTGACGATGACACCGTCGCCTGCAAAGTCACCGCAGGTGATGAAGCGCTGCTCGGCCTTTCCTTCCCGGTTCACCCATACGAAGTTGCGGTTCCGCTCGTCTAATTGTACGATGTGCAGAGGAAGTATGCAGGCAGTCTCTCCGTCGGCAGGCCAAAGAGACACTTCGGCCACCATACCGGGCAGCAGTTCGCTGTCGGCATCATCCACCCTCAGCTTCACGGGATAGGAACGTGACAAGGCATCGGCTCTGATTCCCCGTTCCACCACTGTGCCCGTGTAGGTTTTCCCGCCTGCGGCAGGCACGCGGATGCTGGCCTGCTGTCCTTCCCGGATGCGGCCTATTTCCGCTTCGGGTACGGCGATACGCACCTGTTGCCCGGTGGTGGTCACCAGCCGTGCCACGGCGAAACCGGGCAATACGTTCTGTCCGGTTTCACCGGTCTTTTCAGCTATTACCCCGTCGTAAGGCGCAGTGAGGCGGCAATCTTCCATTTGCTTGCGTGCCACGGCTTCCATGGAGCGTGCCTGTTGTAGTTTACTTTGTGTCTCCACCCATCTGATTTCGGGCAAGCTTCCTTTGTCATACAGTTCCTTCATGCGGTGGTAGGCGTCTTCGGCCTGCGCCAATGTGGCCTGTGCGGCAGCGTGGCTGTTGCGTGCCGAGGTGTCGTCTAATGTGCCGATGAGTTGCCCTTTGCTTACGCGGTCGCCCAGATGGATGTTGAGGGTGCGGATGGTTCCTGCGGTGGCAAAGCTGAGAGCTGTTCCGTTTTTCTCTTCTACTGTTCCAGAAAAAGTGTTCGTTTTTTCTAAGGGTACAGCTTCTATTCTTTGTGTCTTTACGCGGACGGCTTCTTGGACAATGCCTGCCCCTTGCTCGTCCTGGCTGCATCCGACCAGAATGAGGGGAAGCAGCAGCCAAGTGATGGCTTGATTCGATTGTTTCATATCGTTCGATTTTTTTAATTCCGGTGCAAAGGAATGTCCTTTTTGCGAAATGAGCGCTGTCTGTTTTTCCTTCCAAGTGTTTTATTTTCTTATCTATGGGCGAAAAAAGAAAAATGGAACATGAAAAGTGTGTTTTTTGTTAGCTGCATTTAGAGATAAATGTCTTACTTTGCTGCGAAATCAGAATCAACATTTGTAAGAGTAAGAAATATGGATATGTACTTGGAAAGTAGAAAAGAACCGGTGGGAAATTTGGAGACAGCCCGTTCACGTGGGATAACCGTTTACAGCGACGACCGCATTGCCTTTATTGATAGTTTGCAGAATATCGGTACGGAGGGACCTATCCGTCTGGATGCTTTTATTGCCGTGTTGTGTCTGCGTGGCAAAGCTTCGGTCTACATCAATGGAAAACTGTATGAGACCCAGCCCAACCAGTTGCTGATTTGCCACCCTAATATCATCTTGGAAAAGAGCACAGCCAGTATGGATCTGGACTTCCGCTGCCTTTGCCTGTCCAAAGAATATCTGCAGCAGATGACTATGATAGGTGGCACAGACCCGTGGGATGCCCTCAATTTTCTGGAGAAGTCGCCTGTGCTGACGCTGTTGCCGGAGGAAGTCAAGCTTTTCTGTCAGTATTACGAGCTGATATATTCAAAGTTGAGCGGCACTCCGCGGAGGCATCAGAAGGAACTGGTGGATGCTCTGCTGATGGCCTTCCTTTACGAATTCCGTGATACCCTGGAGCGTTTCGGCGATTTCAAGGCGCAGGCTTATACTTCGGCCGACCGTGTGTTCCACGATTTTCTGGAAGTGCTTACCGCATCCTATCCCAAGTCGCGCAGCGTGTCTTATTATGCCGACCGTCTGTGCCTTACGCCCAAATACCTGTCTACAGTCTGCAAGGAGAGCAGCGGATATACGGCTTCCGAACTGATCAACCGCTATGTAGTGAAGGATATTGAGTATCTGCTGAAAAAGCCAGGCAAGAGCATCAAGGAAATCTGCAACGAGCTGGAGTTTCCCAATCTTTCATTCTTTGGGCGTTATGTCAAGAAACATCTGGGAGCATCGCCCAAACAGTATCGGGAGAAGGTGCTTGACGACTGTCCGCATGCAGCGGATAAAGAGTAATAAAGAAAGTCGCAGATACAAAAACGCAGAGGCATGTAGGACTTGTTTCAGTCTCATGCCTCTGCGCTCTTATGTGACCAGTCTTTTGTTATTCAATGCTGTTCCCGTATTCTCCGCTGTTTTTAATCAGTTCGATGAGCTTCTCTACAGCTTCCTCTTCGGGGATGTTCCTCTCAATACATTCTTTCTTTTTATAAAGACTTACCTTGCCACGGGCTGCCCCTACGTAGCCGTAGTCGGCATCGGCCATTTCTCCAGGTCCGTTGACAATGCAGCCCATGATGCCAATCTTCAGTCCTTTCAGATGAGAAGTGGCAGCCTTGATGCGGGCAATGGTGCTTTGCAGGTCGTAGAGCGTGCGGCCGCAGCCCGGACAGGAAATATATTCTGTCTTGCTGATGCGTGTGCGACTTGCCTGCAGGATATTGAAGGCAGTGCTGTCGATGGCCGGGGCTGGCAGTTCGCCTTGGTTGAAGAGGAAGATGCCGTCCGTCAGTCCGTCGATAAGCAGGGCGCCCATGTCGGTAGCCGCTTTCAGTTGGAAGTCTTCCAGATTGTTCTCTGCATAGTGCTGGAAGAAGACTACAGGGTTCTTCAATCCCTCTTGCACCAGTTGCAGGGCCAGCGCACGCTGTTCGCCCAGGCGGTTGGGGTGGTTGCTCTGCGCGATGAGCACTACCTCTGGATGGTATTTCAGGCAGGCAAGCACTTCGTCGTTCAGCCCCATGTAGGTGACAAAGAGAAACTTCAGCAGAGCCGTGCAACCGCTTACGAAGAACAGCTGGTCGGCTTTGAAAGCGGGCCAGCAGTCCGCCTGCCCTTGCCAGAGATCGGCATCGACAATGTATTGTGGCCCTTGCGGACGGTTGGCGGGAAGCTGTCGGCCCACGTACACATAGTCGGGAGTGAACTGCGGGTCAAAGTCCAGGCAACCGTCTAACCGGGCAGAGAGCACCACGGGCACATGGTCGCCGCCGATGTTGCGCACAGCACAGGTCTCACGGCGTACGGGATGCAGGAAGTCGAAGGACGTATCCTGCGGACCGGGGATGTAGGGATGTCCTGCCCGTTGGGCGATGTAGTCCGCCAGCTTGCGGGCCACGGGGATTTCTGCCTCGGGTGCTTCGCTCAGCGATACGCGGATGGTATCACCCAGCCCATCAGCCAGCAGAGCACCGATACCCACAGCCGACTTGATGCGTCCGTCTTCGCCGTCACCCGCTTCAGTCACGCCTAAATGCAGGGGGAAGTGCATGCCCTCGCGCTCCATCGTGTCAGCCAGCAGGCGCACAGTGCGTACCATCACCACGGTGTTCGATGCCTTGATGGAGATGACCACGTCTGTAAAGTGCTCTTCCACACAGATGCGCAGGAATTCCATGCACGATTCTACCATGCCTTCGGGCGTGTCACCGTAGCGCGACATGATGCGGTCCGACAGCGAACCGTGGTTCACGCCGATACGGATGGCTGTGTGATGTTCCTTGCAGATGTTCAGGAAGGGGACGAAGCGGTCGCGTATCTTTTGTAACTCCTGTGCATATTCCTCGTCCGTATATTCTATGTGTTTGAAGGTACGGGCTGCATCCACGTAGTTGCCCGGATTGATGCGCACCTTCTCCACGTAGCGGGCAGCCACGTCGGCTACGTTGGGGTTGAAGTGTATGTCTGCTACCAGCGGCACCATGCAGCCGTCGGCACGCAGGGCAGCGTTGATGTTGCGCAAGTTTTCAGCCTCGCGGGTGCCTTGCGCCGTGAGACGCACGTACTCGCCTCCGGCTGCAACGATGCGTTCGGTTTGTGCCACGCAAGCCTCGGTATCCAACGTGCTGGTGTTCGTCATGCTCTGCACGCGAATGGGGTTGTCGCCGCCCAGCGGCGTGGCACCGATGTTTACGACGGACGATTCCCGCCGGGAATAATTGAATAAGTCCATTCTTTCAATGGTTAATGATGGATGGCTAATGGTTGATAACGCGGGCCGGCTTGGTGCCTATTGCCCATTTGTCATGAGCCATGCAGCCAGGCATTCAGTTAGTCTTGTATTCGTATTTCACTTCTTTCAGCTCTTCGTTGGCCTTGACGATTTTCTTCTTCAGCCCTTCCTTGTAGGCAGCGAAGGTCTCGGCCAGCTTTTCGTCGCTCAGGGCCAGCATCTGTACGGCCAGGATGGCGGCATTCATGGCGCCGTTGATGGCGACGGTGGCTACGGGGATACCGGGAGGCATCTGGATGATGGAGTAGAGCGCGTCTACGCCATCGAGCACACTGCCTTTGACGGGCACGCCGATGACGGGCAGTGTCGTATTGGCGGCAATCACGCCAGGCAAGGCAGCCGCCATGCCGGCAGCGGCAATGATGACACGTATGCCGCGGTTGCGGGCGTTTTTGGCAAATTCTTCAACGGCTTCGGGCGTACGGTGGGCCGAGAGCGCGTTCATTTCGAAGGGCACGTGCAGGTCGTTGAGCAACTGGGCGGCCTTCTCCATAACGGGAAGGTCGGAGGTGCTGCCCATAATGATGCTTACTAAGGGAGTCATTCTTTGAATGGTTAATGGTTAATGATTAATGATTGATGGTGATGAAGTGATTTAAACTTTCCGACTGCCGTATGGTCCGACTGCTACTTGGCTGGTAATCAGTATGCTGTTTCTTATATATAACGAGCTTACTGCTTATCGCCTGGAAGCATGCTGCTTATCGCTTGGCTGTTTCCTGTGAAGGGCTTATCAGAAAGGGTACCCTTATGTACACAAGGTCTTCGGGAGGCATGCGGAAGTTTAGATAACTTCAGTGACAGATGGTTAATGATGCGTGTAAAATGATAAATGGTTAATGTCTGGAGTACGGAACCGCATCTCCCCATTAACCATTTATCACTTGCCATTAACCGTTAATCAGCGCTTTGTAGCCTTCGGCATCCAACAAGCTGTCGAAGTCGGCATCTGCGGCGGGTTTTACTTTGATAAGCCAGCCTTCGCCGTAGGGGTCCTGGTTCACCAGCTCGGGCTGGTCGGCCAGGGCGGCGTTCTGTTCCAGCACTTCACCGGCGACGGGCATGAACAGGTCGGAGATGGTCTTCACCACTTCGATGGTGCCGAATGTATCTCCAGCTTCCAGGGTCTCGCCTTCGGTCTGGATATCTACGAATACGATGTCGCCCAGCTGCTGTTGTGCATAGTCGGTAATGCCCACGTAGGCAATGTCGCCTTCCAGGCGGATCCACTCATGTTCCTTGGTGTACTTTACGTTAGTCGGGTAGTTCATAATTGTTTGATTTTAACGGGTTATTAATGATGGTAATTTGAATTTTTCCCATATTGGTCTTATGGTGAGTAAGGCGCACAGCACTTATTGCTGTTTTTTCTGTTGACAAGCCTGCAGGGGGCTGGCGTTGGAAACGTGTCTTTTCTTCTGCTCAAAGCCGGGGTCTGTCTTTATCAGGCTACCCTTTGTAGGCTGCAACATAAACTCGCAAAGGCTGAGTTGATACTAATGTGCGCAAAAGTAATGCTTTTATTTGAGTGTACCAAGTCTTTTTCCTGTTCTTCATGGAGGCTTGTTTCTTTTTTCTTGCTCCATTGGGTGAGAGACGCTTCCACCGTTTTTATCCGTTCAGCAATAGTTTCAGGAAGATGGCCGGCATCGGGTCGAGTGTCAGTATGGTACACACCAGTCCCACAACGAAGCCGCCCAACACTTCGCCCAGCGTGTGGTGGCGCAAGATGATGCGCGCGCTTCCCAGCATGCCGGCTATGAGGATGAAGATGCACAGCCACCACACAGGGTTGTAGTTAAAGAGCGAACTGAATACGGTGATGCCTCCTATTACCGCTCCGGCCCCTGCCATGTGCTCACTGAGCTTCCACTTCAGGTTGAGCACTACACAGATGACCATGATGACCAGTGCTGCCCACAGCATGTTGATCAGATACCACGGCAGTCGCATGCGGTACATCATGGCCAGCCCGAAAGCGTATGACGTGATGGTGAGCAGGAACGGTATGTAGCGTTTCCGTCTGTCGAGCATGTCGCGCAGACTGTAACCGTTCATCTTGCGGAAAAGGAAGATGGTGAAGGTAGGCAGAAAGATGGTGAAGCAGTAGACTACCCCCAGTACCAACAGTTTGTAGGTGAGGGGCATCATGCGCAGGTAGGTGCAGAAGAACAGCACCAGGAATGCCAGAAAAGGGATGGAGAACGGCGTGAAAACGGCCGATATCACCCGTGCCGTCCGGATGAGGCTTTTCTCTTCCCGGGCTTCGGCTGTTGGGGTCGCTTCTTGTATTTCGTTTGTCATTGTTGCGTCTTTTCTTTATTATTTCCGCAGCCGTGCTACGGGGATGTTCATCTGTTGGCGGTATTTGGCCACGGTACGTCGGGCTATGGGATAACCTTTCTCTTTGAGAATTTCAGTCAGTTCGTCATCGGTGTAAGGTTTGGCCTTGTCTTCGCTTTCAATGCATTCTTTCAGTATTTTCCGTATTTCACGAACCGACATCTCCTCGCCATCTTCGGTGACGTAGCCGTCGCTGAAGAAGAATTTCAGTGGATAGATGCCGTAGTTGGTCTGCACGTATTTACTGTTGCTTACGCGAGAGATGGTGCTGATGTCCAGCCCCGTGCGTTCTGCCACATCTTTCAGAATCATGGGTTTCAGCAACGACTCGTCGCCTTCCAGGAAGAACGGGCGTTGTAGGTCGATGATAGCCTGCATGGTTTTGAGCAATGTGTTTTGCCGTTGTTTCACAGCGTCGATGAATCCTTGTGCGGCATCCACCTTTTGTTTGAGGAAGAGCAACGCCTCACGCGATTCCTTCGACTGGTTGGCCTTGTTCTTGGTATGTTCTTCGAGCAGGGTGGTGAAATCGCGGTTCATGCGCAGTTCAGGCACGTTGCGGTTGTTCAGTGAGAGGGTGATGGTGCCATCGTCGGCCGTTTCTACGATAAAGTCAGGCACAATCTGCTGCATGTTTTTGCCGATGGTTTCCCCCATGGATGCACCGGGTCGGGGGTTGAGGCGGCAGATTTCGCGGATGGCATGTTCGGCTGTATCCTTATCTATGTCCAGTTTCTGCTGGATCTTGTCCCAATGTTTGCGGGTAAATTCATCGTAGCAGTTCTGCACGATGCGTTCTTCCACCTTTAACAACGGGTCGGGATTGGAGCGGCGCTGTTGCATCTTGCGCCGTATTTGTATGAGCAGACACTCCTGCAGGTTACGTGCTCCCAATCCGGGCGGGTCGAAGTCTTGTATGATGTGCAGCACTTCTTCCAATTCCTGGGGGCTGGCGTCGATTCCGGAGTAGATGGCCAGTTCATCGCTGATGCTGTCCAGCGACTTGCGCAGCAGGCCGTCATCGTCCAGCGAACCGATGAGGTATTCGGCCAGTTCGCGTTGATGAGGTGTCAGGTTCTGTTCTCCTAATTGTTCTTTCAGTGTTTCGTAGAAAGAGGTAGAGTCGGAGAAAGGAATCTCTTCGGCCTTGTCATCGCGGCTCCGGTTATTTTCCTGCAATTTATAATCGGGAATGTCGTCTTCCGTCAGATAGTCGCTTAGCGAGTCGTAGTCGGTGTCTCCTCCGTCTTCCGGACTTTCGCGGTCGGTGTCGGGAGAATCGGCGTAGTCGTCTGCCGAAGTTTCTTCTTTGCCTTCTTCGAGGGCCGGATTTTCCAGCAGTTCGGCACGCACACGGTCTTCCAGCTCTATGGCGGGTAACTCCAGCAGTTTCACTACCAGAACCTGCTGGGGCGAGAGCGTTTGCACTTGCTGTTGCGTCTGCGTCTGTACTTGTCGGGAAGCCTGTGTCATTTTTCTTTTATTCCTTGCGTTTCTCTTGTTACGGGCACAAATGTAGTGAATAGTTTGTGAAAGCGAAACTTTGCGGGCCGATATTTCTCGGGATGAGGCAGATTTTGGCAGGTTCTGTTGGTTGGTCTGGTCGGTTGGAAGGATTTTATGCAGGCTTGTGTTAGTAAGATGCGTATACAAAGGCTGCATCCTCATGAAGTTCATGCTTGTTGCTTCATTGGGGATGCAGCCGGTCTTGTTTTGTTAGAATATCACTTCTGTCCTTTGGTTGTCGAACGATACGGCATATACTTTATAGTTGTCTTTCCAGCCGCCGGGCACGGTGAAGGTGGCGGTTGTCGATGGGGTAAGCATGCCATCGGAAGCTCCGATCAGTTGGCCGTCGGCATCATTTTCACGAACCTCATAGGCTATTACGTTCTGCCAGTCCTTCATGGTCAGCTGGTCGTCGTTGCGTGTGGCGGTTCCTTTGACGACGGAGGCTTTGTTCTTGAAAGTCTCCCAGTTGTTGTCGGTGATATATTCCAATGCCACTTCCGGTTGAGGGAGCCCCAATGCTTCCACTCTTTCCTTCAGGGCGTCGATTTGTGTCTGGGTGACGGTGAACTGCCCCGTGCCGTAATCATCCATTTCCTGGTCGATGGGTGTCAGGAATCCCCATTTACCGAAGAAGTCCAGCAGGTTCATGCCGGCTGCCACCGATGCGTTGTAGACGAATTCCAACTGCTGCTCGCCTGCAGAGGACAGGTCGTCGTGTGTGCGGACATATTCGTAGACATCAGGGTAGAATCCACCCTTGTCGTCCTGTTGCATCGGAGTGCGTCCCAGCACTTTCCCGAAGTACAGTTCCAGTTGCCAGAAGGGCACCAGCTTACAGAATACGTCATCGTGGGCGTTGTGGGCCATTTCGGCAACGATGATGCCGTTCCAGGCTTTGGAATAGCGGTTGGGCGACTCGGTGCTTCCCATGTCTTCTGTCTGCAGCCGGGAGTTTTGTCCGAACACGCTGGTCTGAATGTATTGCGACATGATGTTGTTGGTCACTTCCGTCATGCCCAGCCATTTCAGTCCCGGGCGCGTCTGGTTGCAGTGCCCCACTTCGTGTGCCGGTCCCCAGCAGGAAGAAGTGGTCAGCAGGCTTTCGTCGCACAATTCGGGCAGTGTTTCATCGTTGTAGGCGGTGTGGTAGCTGGTGGCATACATATAAGAAGTATAGATGACGTTGAAGTACATCCGGTTGGCAAACATCTTTCCGTACTTCTCCAGTCCCATCAAAGCCTGTTCATGGTAAACAATCTGGTCGTAGGCGTCGATCAGTGCCTTCAGGTCGCTGGTATGGTTGCGGAAGCGTGTGGTGGGGAATGTGAGATGTGCGTATTGTCCCACTACGTCGAAATATTTGTCCGTGGCCCCGTCGAGCAGTTCTTTCCAGCGTCCTTCGTGGTCGGGGTTCTGGCTGTCGTAGTAACCGTTGACCGTACCGTTGGCGAAGTGTATGCGGATTTCGGGTGCGGATTCATAATCTGGTGTATGATACATGACATAGGCCAAGCCTTTCTCTTCGATGTCCAGTTTGTTCACACCGTCGGCCAGCGGGTATTCAGACCCACCGAATCCGTCTCCGCCCGGTTCGTCGAGGTTTTGTACGCGCAGGGAAACGCTCTGTCCCTGCAGGTCGGCCATCACCACCAGCACTTCACCGGCAGATACGCTGATGCCCGTAGGATTATCCAGCAGACTGTAAGGTGAGGTTTTGTTGGAGGTTGCCTGCAAGTCGGGGTGTGGATAGGCAGAGTAGTCGGCAATGCGAAACTCTGACTCATATTTGTCGTGGTACATATACCAGGCTATGTTCTTGAAGAACGAATAAGAGCATTCCACGATGTCATTCTCCGTGATGCCCGGTTTCAGTTCGGAGCACGACGGGTCGGTGAACAGCGTGGTGTAGTCAAAGCCGGCCGGATTCTTTTTGTAGAATTCCATTTCCGCACACGAGGCAAAGCCTTGTCCGTCGCCAGCTCCGGATTTTATCGTGAAGCGGACGGCCGACACCCCTATCTGTGATTCCGGGAATTCCACCCTGGCTGCCGACGAACTGCCTCCGAAGTCGTGTGTCATGACAAACTTCCATTCGTTGACATTACGCGTGTTGGCATTGCTCATCACTTCGATGTCCACTTCTTTAAACAGGCCGTTGGTCCCGCTTTCCCGCGGGTAGTAGACAAAGTAGTCCATGTCGCTGCCTTCGTTGAAGTAGTAAGTCAGCGTGATGGGGAAATAATCGTCTCCGCTGTTTGTCCAGTTCGAGTGGTAGATGGTGCTTTTGTCGCCGTCAAACGAGTTTTCGATTCCTTCGCCGGATTGGAACGAGGAAGCTTCGCCGCTGCTTATCTCCACGAGGATGTCATCGGCAATTTCGTCCGGGTCGAGTGCCTCGTATTCGCCCAGTCCGCTTTGTGTGACGGCAAACTTCACCGGTTCCGTATCGGCGGTGGCATCGGTGTCCTGCAAGGTGATGGTATCTTTGCGTTCGGCGTCGCTTTCGTTTGGAAGCACGTTGAATGTCAGCGAGGTAGTTACTACCGGATGACTGTCGGTGCTGCGCGTGTCGGTCGACGGGGTAATCCACTCGCATGTTTCAGGTATCAGCGCTTCGTAATCGACGTTGGTCGTTACTTCTAAGCTGATGGTGCCTCCAACGGCAGCCAGTGAGGCCGATGCGGGTGACAGGAGAATGGCCTTCCCCCATCCCAGTTGGGCCACTTCGATGGTTTCTTGCAGGCTGGAGGCTGTAATCACGATACTGGCCTGTCGCACGTTCTTATCTTCGTTTTCGTCTACTGAGATGAGCAGGCTTTGGTTGTCTTGGCTAAGGTGCAGCCACGAGGTGTCATCGCCCTGGGTGGTGTATGTCCAGGTGGTGTTGCAGTTGACCGTGATTTCTTTTTCCGAAGAGGCTTCTTCGAAGTTGACGTTGGTGGTCTCTACGTTCAGGTACGGGTTTTGTTCCGTTACCGGGCTTTCGTCGCTGCACGCGCTGCAGGCAGGCAGCAGCATCAGGTTGCAGAGGATGCCAACCGTGAGGCTGTGGAGAATGTCTTTCAGATTCATGGTGAATTTTGTTGGTTAAAAAATAACAGGCGGATGTGCGTTGGAGTTCCTTTCCATACATCCGCCTGCAAATGTAGAACTTTAAATGTAAAGTGGAAAGATTGCGTAGATTATTCTTCCGCTTCCGGGTCGTATATTTCGGTTTCCAGTTCAGTGATGGACAATTCGGCCAGGGCAATCCAGTTGGAACCGGAATAGCTGGAGGTCACCTCAAACCAGATGTAGCGGTAGCTTCCTTCGGTGATGAAGTTGTCGGAGGTGTACGACGTGACGCCGCTGGGCAGTACGCTGTCGTCCAGTTCGGCAATCAGCGTGGCTCCGTTGGCTTCCGGGTCGTAGGTCTCGTCAAAGCTGCTGCTGCCGTAGATGTTCATCGTCTTGGGATTGTCGTTGTTGCTGTTGTTGCGGGTGGTATAGGCAAACCTGAACGAGGAAATCTCTTTCTGCACATCTACCACGATGTAGTGCGGGAAGGCGCTCGGGTTCGACCAGTTCATGTGGAAGTAGGTCGATTCGTCGCCGTCTATCAGGTTGGCGATAGGGCCTTCGGTAGATTCCTGGTTGTCGGTATACAGCCCGTCGGCCGAGAGCGTGAGCTCAGTTTCGCTGATGATTTCGATGGTCGATTCAGCCGGGTCTGCCTGGGCCGAAATGTGATAGGTGTTTCCTTCTGTTCCGTCGCGCGACACGGTGCATACGGCAAAATCTATACTCCCGTAGCGTGCCAGCAGGTTGTCTATCAGCAGCGAGTCGCTGTAGATGCTGGCTGCCTTCATGCAGTCGCCGTCGTCGGGTGTGGAATAGTTGACACGCACGTAATAATAGTTGGCTTCGTCGGGGATGTCCCAGTAAATGGTGACAGAACCGGGACCCGATTGGGTGGTGATGGACGACTCGTCCAGTGAGGTGGGCGGCGTGCTCTCTTCAGAGCAGGCGCCGAGGAAGATTACGGACGCTATGGTCAATAACCAACAGCTGATGTATTTCATTGTCATGATGATTTAGTTTAAATGTTGATACTGATAAATGGGGCAGGTTGTGCGGGATACCGGATGGACGGATACGCAACTGGTTGAATGACAGTTTGTTGCTTCCTATATATAAGAAGCCTGCTTCTGATACCTTGGAAAGCCGCTTCGTATCGCCTGGAATTTTGCTTCCGGGCGCTTAGAAGCCAGCCCGGGGTCAACCGGGCTGCTCGTCCGCTCGGTCCGGCATCCCTGCCCTGTGCTGCCAAATGTTTAAGCCATTTTAATACCCTGGATTGTTCACTAAGTTTTCGTTGGTGTTCAAATCGCTGTTGGGGATAGGCAGCAGGTAGTTTGTCGGGCTTGTAAATTTGCGTTCAAAATCCACCTCTGTCAGTGTGGCAAACTCCTGCAAAGTCGAGGCATTGATGTTCATGCCTTGTGCCTTGACATTGAAGTAGTCTTCTGCCAGCAGCCAACGGCGCATGTCCCAGAAGTTCTGGTTCTCCAGATACAGTTCTATCATGCGTTCCTGCCGGACGATTTCACGCAGCTTGTCCTGGGTGAGTGTGGCCACGCCGCTCCACGAAGTGTCTACATCGGGAATTCCGGCACGTTCTCTGACCATGTTCAGATACGTCTTGGCGGTGGTCAGGTCGTTGGTTTCCACGCAGGCTTCTGCATAGCCTAAGTAGAGGTCGGCCAGTCTGATGACCGACCACGGATAGAAGAACGGTGTTTGCAGGCTGGTGGTCATGGACATGTCGGGACTCACGCCTTTTTTGTTCAGGTATCCCGTAGGCGAATAGTTGTTGGTGCGCGTCGACGAGGTGGTGCCTCTGGAAGTATTTCCACCCAACACGAAGTCGCATATCAGGCGGCGCTTTTCGCTGTCGTAGGTTTCATCGTCGGCATAGGCTCCTAATGACGAAGCGCTTGTCACTTCGTAATATCCTCCCTGGAAGGCTACCCAGGCGTAGAAGCGCGGCTCACGGTCTAAGTTGAAGAGGATGGTCTGTTCTCCCACAGCCGCTTCGTTCTCGTGTTCGCTGTCTACGGTGACTATCTCCAGCGGGTCGAGGTCTTTGGTCTCAGGGTCCTCATCCCAGGGCAGTCCGTTCTTGGTATAGAAGCGGTTCAGCATGGTCCAGGTGGGAGCAATGCCGTTCCAGGCGCAGCCCGAACAGTAGGGCATGGATTTGTTTTGTATGCCGTAATAGCCTTCGCTGCGCGAATCGGGCAGAATCACTTCGCAGTTTCCGCCACCGCCACCTCCGCTTTGATAGTCCATAAGGTTCCACCGCAGCCGGTGCTGGTAGGGGTCTTCCGGAGAGGTATTGCTGTCTTCGGTATGGTCGTCGACCGCATACAGGCTGAAGCCTGCCGCTTCGGCGGAGTCAATGGCGTCTTTCATGGCCGTTTTGCATTCTTCCCATTTGTTGGCATCGTAGGCAGTCGGCATCAGGGGCGTGCCGTCATTGTTTTGCAGGGCGGCATAATACTGCTGCATTTCCTGGCTGGGATTTCCCCCGCCGTAGTTGAACAGGGGCGATGCGGCATACAGCAGCATCTTGGCTTTGACTGCCTTGGCCGTCAGGCTGGTGGCAAGCCCGAACTCTTGGGAATCGGAACGTACGGCAGGCAGGCCGGCTGCAGCTTCGTCCAGCAGGTTGCAGACAAAGTCCACACAGTCGTCCAGCGGCGTGCGTGCTTTATAATCCTCGGCAGGCGTCTCGACATCCTGCACGCCGTCGATGATGATGACGGGACCGTAGCAGCGTATGAGCATATAGTGGTAATAGGCTATCAGGAATTTCACCTGGGCTTTGTAGTCAGCTTTCACGTCTTCTGTGAACTCTTCATCTACCACTCCGTCTACATTCTCCATGAACAGGTAGCACTGACGCAATCCGTTGAAGAATGTGTTCCAATAGGAAATGACCGTATTGGAGCTGGAGTAATTGCCTTTGGGGAAAGAGGCAAAAGTTTCATGCTCGAAGGCCGTCACCACCTCATCGCCGGTCATCAGGTCGAGCGATGAGGAACCGCTTCTTGACTCGGGGAGGTAGGAATAGCAGGAATACAGATAGTTCCGTACGGCTGTATAGTCCGAGAAAGCATCCTCTTCCGTGTCGATTTCATCGGGCACTACGTCCAGAAAGCTGCAGGATGATACCCCGATTGCTGTGAATCCCATGACAGAGAGCAGCAATAAAAGATATATATGGTTGATTTTCTGTTTCATAATATTCTGTGCTTTTATTAAGTTAGAATGAGACTTGTACGCCGATGTTGTATGTGCGCTGAGTAGGATAGGTCAGGCCTTTGCCACCTCCCATTTCCGGGTCCCACAATTTGAACGGCGAGAAAGTCAGCAGGTTGGCACCGCTGATATAGAAACGTGCTTTCTTGTAAGTATAGCCCAGTTCGATGTTCTTCAGCTTCAGGAAAGCGGCGTTACGCAGCCAGTAGGTGCTGTTGACGGTATTGTGGTCGTTGACATATTGGGTAAGGCGCGGGTGGGCGGCATTGGGGTTCTGGTTGTTTTCGCTCCAATAGTCATCGGCAATCCACGACAATACGTTTCGGTTGTACGATTCGCCGAAAGGTTCGAAGTCGCTCATCATCAGTGAAACTTTGGCTTGTCCTTGGAAGAAGAAGGAGAAATCCCAGTTCTTATACACAAAGCTCGGCCCGAAACCATAGACAATTTCCGGTACGGTCGGGTTTCCGATGACAACCCGGTCGTCGCTTGTTATCTGTCCGTCATAGTTGCCGTCAGCATCCGGTTGGTCTACATATTTGATGTCTCCCGGAGCAATTGCGATGTTACCCAAGGTCGAAGTGGGACTGTTGGCTATGTCGGCCTCGTCGATGTACAGCCCGTCGGCCACATATCCCCAGATGGAGTTCAGGCTTTTCCCCACTTGGCTGAGCGCGGGACGTACGCCTGCCCCTTCGTCGTACTCCAACACTTTGTTTCGGGCGAAAGTGAATGTGCCCTTAAACTGCATGTAGAAGTCCTTGCTGAACTGCTTGCCATAATCCACGGAAATCTCAGCTCCCCAGTTTTTGACCTTTGCCAGGTTGCCGTAAATGGACGTGCTTCCTGTGCCGAAGTAGTTCGGGATGGAGTTGCGTTCCTGGAAGATGTCGCTGCGTATTTCCTGGAAAGCCTCTACGGTGAGGTTCAGCGAGTTGAACAGCTGCATATCGACACCTACGTTGAGCTTATGTCCCACTTCCCAAGTGATGTTGTCGTTCTGGAAACGGGTATAGGTAGGACCGGAGTAACTGACTGTGTTGTTCCCGTATCCGGTCTGGTAGGCAGAGGAACCGTCGAGATCAACTTGCGCCAGATAGATGTAGCGCACCAATGAGCCGCTTTCATAAAGCTGGTCATTACCTACCAGACCGTAGGATGCGCGCAGTTTGAGGTGGCTTACTACATTCTTCAGCGGTTGCCAGAAGTTCTCTTCGGAGATGTTCCATCCGGCAGAGATAGACGGGAAGAAGCCCCAGCGGTGTCCGGCGGCAAAGTTTTCCGAACCGTTGTAACCGGCATTGGCTTCCAGCATGTAGCGCTGCTTGTAGTTGTAGGCCAGTCGGGCGGCGAATCCCATTTTGCGCTGTGGAAGCGAGGTGATGAGGCTGCTGGGTGCATTGCTGTTATATTGCTCGATGTTCCAGAGAAGCAGTCCCGACACGTTGTGATCGCCAAAGGTACGGTCGTAGTTGAAGTAGGTCTGGAAGTAGAATTTACGGTCGCCGGTAGTGCCGTTCGATGTCGTCATGCTGTGGCGGGACGGTTCGCCCATGGGTTGGACATCGTATTCGTAGCTCCCATCGTCATTTTGTGTGTACCCGGCTAAGTAATACTTGTTATAGTCTTGGTAACGGCTGGTTGACGTATAGCTCCAGTTCTTGAACGAGAAGAGTGCCTTGAACGAAAGCCCCGGCGTAATGAAGTCCAGCTTCTGGTCAAAGTCGATGTTGGCGATGACAGTGCTTTCTGTATAGTCGGTATAGCCTTGTGTGGCGTATGCCATGGGGTTGGCTGCCCCCTGCTCGTTGCCACCCTGATAGCTGCCCCAGTGTATCCAGTCGCCGTCTCCTGTGTTGGGGAAGGAAATGGGGTAGTCCACCGGGTTATTGTTCATGATTTGTGTAAAGATGTTGTCTACGCTGTTATACGGTCCGGTATAGTCGTTCAGCTGTACATTCAGGTGCAGGGCAATCTTGGACGATTTGCTCAGGTTGAAGTCTATGTTGTTCTGGAAAGCATACTTCTTCAGGTCGATGTTGTTGCTGTACGAGTAGTACTTGCTGCTGTTGTCTTGCAGCATACCGGTCTCGTGATTCATGCTGAGGTTCATGAAATAGGTAATCTTCTGTGTGCCGCCCCGTATGTTGAAGTTGGCTTTCTGGTTGAACGTGGCATTCTTGAAGATTTCATCATACCAGTTGACATTCGGGTAGATATAAGGGTCTTTTCCTTGAGCCACGCCGTCCATCTGTTCCTGTGTGAAGAGCACGGAGCCAGTTCCCTGGTTGGTTACGGCCTCGTTGTACATCTTCATGTAGGTGACAGCATCTACGAATTCCGGCACCTTGGTCGGCTGGTTGACGTAGGATTCCACACGGAACCCGATGGCCGGCTTTTCCAAATCAGCTCCCGACTTGGTCTTGATAATCATGACACCATTTGCACCGCGTGTACCATACATGGCTGTGGCCGTGGCATCTTTCAAGATGGAGAAGCTCTCGATGATTTCCGGGTCGATGGCGTTCAGGTCGGCCGAACTGATTTCCACGCCGTCCATGATGAGCAGCGGGCTGGTCAAGCCGCTCATGGTCGAAATACCTCGGATGTAGAAGTTGGAGCCGTTGCTGCCCGGTTCGCCGCTTCGCTGGTAGGCTATCACGCCCGAAAGGCGTCCGGCGAAGCTGTTGGACAGGTTGGCAGAGGGAATCTTCAGGTCGTCGGGTCTTACCGTCTGGATGGCTCCCGTGACAGTCTCTTTTTTCTGGCCGGTGGCAAAGGCCGTGACTACCACTTCGTCCAGTTGGGCTGCGTCTTCCTGCAGGGTGATGGACAGAATCTTGACATCCCCTACTTCGATTTCTTTCGTTGTGTAGCCGATATAGCTGATTTCCAGCATATCGCCTTTTTTGGCACGGATGTTGAATTCTCCGTTGACATCGGTGATTGCACCCTGGTTGCTGCCCTTAATCTTGACAGTACATCCTATCAGCGGTTCTCCGGTATTGGAGTCAATAACTACTCCTTTGACGGAAAAGGCTGGTGTCTGCAGGACGCTTTGCGATTCCTCTACGGCAATGCCGTCGGGTTTTTCCGGGACGGGCAGACCGGAAGCTTTGCCTGAAAGGGATACCAGCAGGCAGCAGGCGGCGAATGTGGTCCGGGAAACGTGTTTCCGATAATTTCTCATAGTTCTGATGATGAAATTAGTTGGTTAATTGGTTAATAATTTAAATTCTCTGCAGGAAGTCTTGCGCTTGTTTTAATTAACGTGAGTAGGCTTTTGTTTGGTAAAAGTATGCTTCATGAAAGCGGAAAACTGCCTGTTTTTGCAAAGATAAGTCAAATTTTAATTTCATGCTATAAATTTAGTATTAAAAATTTTAAAATTGTTTCTTTTATCAAAAACAGTTTCTAATTTGACAAATCTTTATCTGTCTGAGAAAACTTTCCAGATTTATAATGTAAAGGTGTGAAATGAAAACAACATCCAAACAAGTGCAAAGAAAACGGCTTTATTACAGGGATTTATAAGGGTATTGTTATTTGCAGTTGTTTTCATTGTTTGCAGTTGTTTGGTTCTTTTTTGGTGCATTTTTGTTTCTTGTTTGTTCCTCGTTTTGGATTATTATTCGTACCTTTGTGGCAGAAGAAACAAAGAGCGATTTTCTATGGCACGAATAAGACAACCTAAAAAAGTGAAGGAGCCTGTGCGTCTCCGAATGAAGGATCTGAGCGACGGTAGCAAGAGCCTGTATCTGGACATATACCGCAACGGCAAGCGGACCTATGAGTATCTGAAGATGTATCTCATCCCGGAGACCGATGAAAATGCCCGCAAGCGGAACAAGACGACCATGAATGCGGCCAATGCCATCAAGTCGAAACGCATCATCGAGATGACCAACGGAGAGGCGGGCATCGAGAACGAAAAGGAGAAAGTCTTTCTGCTGGACTGGATGCAAACCTACAAGGAGAATCAGGAAAAGAGGGGAAAGAAAGACGAGAACCAGATCAAGGTGGCCATCCGCATCATCGAGGACTATGCGGGGAAAAGGGTTACGCTTGACCAGATAGACAAGGCGTTCTGCCAGGGCTATATCGACTATCTGATGATGGAATACCGTCCGAGAGGCAAGCGCGTGTCGAACTTCACGCTCAAGAACTATTACCGTGTGCTGAACAGCGCCTTGAACGCGGCTGTCCGTGCGGAACTCATGAGGTCGAATCCCTTTGACAAAATAGACAAGTCGGACAAAATCCGGCTGCCGGAAAGCAAACGCTCCTACATGACCATCGAGGAGGTGAAGGCACTCATCGCAACGCCTATGAAATATGAGGAGATAAAGTGTGCCTATCTGTTCTCCTGCTTCTGCGGCCTGCGCATCAGTGATGTCAAGAGGCTGCAATGGAAGGATGTCTTTATCGACAAGGGGCAGTACCGTCTGGCAGTATCCATGAAGAAGACCAAGGAACCGATTTACCTGCCGCTTTCGTCCGAAGCCCTGAAGTGGATGCCGGAACGTGGGGACAAGACTCCGGACGACACTGTGTTCGACTTGCCGAGCGGCAACGAAATCAACCGACTGCTGAAACCGTGGGCGAAGGCGGCAGGCATCAGCAAGCGTTTCTCATTCCACACCAGCCGGCACACCTTCGCCACGATGATGCTGACCCTCGGCGCGGACCTCTACACGACCTCGAAGCTGCTCGGCCATGCCGACGTGAAGATGACCCAGGTGTATGCCAAGATCATCAACAAGAAGAAAGACGAGGCTGTCAATCTTGTAAACGGCCTGTTCGACTGACGGCCGCACCATCATCATGTCAAATTTACGGGCATATTTACAGGAAGTGGCTTCATTTATATGTAAATTTGAAGCAATGCTATGTAACGATATTTTTAACCAATTAAAAAGTAATTCGACATGAACAGACCAGACAAAGGCCTTCTCTCTTTTTGGAGGGAGGCAGCACTGCCGTCATTTTGCGGCAGCACAGGATGTGGCGGAAGAACTTTTCGCACTGCTCGCTGAAGCGAGGGAAATCTATCTGCATGACGTCGTGGCAGGCGGCAAACGGTATGGCCGCTTTGTGGATGACTTCATCAACAGCCACCGGTACATAGACTGCGACAGCGCGGTCTGCCGGAACTGCCACGCAATGAACCTTCACATCGCCAGGGTCCTTCTTACCGACCTGGCCGAACGTACCCGCCTTTCGTTCGCGGCGGACACCTTTTCGTTCGGGGACTGCATGGAGCTAAAAATGGTGTATGACATTTCAGACCCGGGGGCTCCCGCCGGCCGGGACGGAACCGGCCTTGTCCCGGACGCCCCGCCCATTTCTTTCGACTGCAATTTTACCGAGAAACAGATGACAGGTATCGTGGCTTGCGCAAATACCTATCATCTGTTTTGTGTTTCTGCGGTGAGCATGGAGGACATGGAGGCCCTCTTTGCCTGCAGGGAGGGTTTCCGTATCCGGGTGAACAACATCCGGCATGTGGCCGTGCTGTTTGACGCGCTGCTCGAAGGGTCGTACATACAGGCGCACTGGCAGTCCGTCCTCGAAAGAGGGAAATTCCTGGTTTCCAAGGACGGCAAACGCTTCGTGACCGCCTCGAGCCTCTCGACGGCCCTGTCCGCCGCAAGAAGCTGTATGACATCCACCACTATGGCCATAAGAAAAGCCGTCAGCCAGCTCCGTGAATGAAACCAACTGAAAGAACGGCAAACATGTGAAAGATAAAAGGCTGACCGTAGCAATGATATGGAGCCGGTATCACTGCCGGTTCCCTGCCATTGCCGTCCGCATCGCATAACTTTGTCCTCCGTCAGCGCAACGCCCGACGGAGGCTTGCCTTTCATTGTAAAATCAAATCATACACATAATGCAGAACAGAACAACATTCATGGAACGGCTGAGCGAAAGGCTCAGCGCGGTAGAATCGGTACTGAAGAAGCTGGAACCGGTCGAAAGCCTGCTGCAAAGGCTGGAAATGCTGGAGGACTCTTTCTACTCAACAAAAAAAGTGTTCACATTCCAGGAGGCGTGCGTGTACATCGGCGTGTCGGAAAGCATGCTGTACAAGCTCACCGCAAACAAGGAGATACCCCACTACAAGCCGAGGGGCAAGATGGTCTATTTCGCCAAGGAGGAGCTGGACGCATGGCTCCTGCAGAACTGCGAGCCCGCCATAGACGACGCGACCCGTCAGGCCGCCGAATCCGCAACCGTTGAACCGTTCTTTAACCAGAGACGAAATGGAAAGCGAAAGAAGGACTAACATCATCGGAGCGGAGCTTGACGACAGCCGCCTTTCGGACATCCTGTCCGCCTCGCAGATAAAGGTGACGGACAGCTACGAGACCCCGCCGCAGATTATCTGGATAGACAACTCCACCATCGCCACGCTCGGCAACTTCAGCGCATCGACCGGCAAGGCGAAGTCGAAGAAGACCTTCAACGTGTCGGCCATCGTCGCCGCTTCCCTGGCAGGCAAGCAGGTGCTGAACTACCGGGCGCATTTGCCGGAAGGGAAGCAGCGTATCCTGTATGTGGACACGGAACAGAGCCGTTTCCACTGCCACAACGTGCTGGAACGCATCCTCAAGCTGGCGGGACTGCCGGACACGACGGACAACGACAGGCTCGACTTCATCTGCCTGCGCGAATATTCCCCCGCCATCCGCATAGAGGTGATCGACTATGCGCTGCGGCGCGGCAAGGGCTACGGGCTGGTGGTCATAGACGGCATCCGCGACCTGATGCTCGACATCAACAGCACCAGCGAATCCGTGGAGGTCATCAACAAGATGATGGAGTGGTCGTCGAAATACAACCTGCACATCCACTGCGTGCTGCACCTGAACAAAGGGGACAACAACGTGCGCGGGCATATCGGAACGGAGATGAGCAACAAGGCGGAAACGGTGCTGGTCATCAGCAAGGACAGCGAGAATCCCGGCGTCAGCGAAGTGCACGCCCTCCATATCAGGGAAAAGGAGTTCAGGCCGTTCGCCTTCACGATAGACGAAGCCGGGCTGCCCGTCATTGCGGAAGGCCATTCCGCATGTGAGCATCCCAAGCCGAGGCAGCGGACAAGCTTCACGGACCTGAGCATCGAGCAGCACCGGGAAGCCCTCGCCGCCGCTTTCGGCGACAAGCCCATCAAGGGGTTCGAGAACATGCTCCAGGCACTCATGGCCTCCTACGAGGCGATCGGCTTCAAGCGCGGGCGGAACGTGATGGTCAAGCTGCTGCTTTACCTGACCGACAACCTGAAGCTGATACGCAAGCGGGACAAGCTGTTCTACTACGACATGTCGCCCGCCGAGGCCATGCTTTTCGACGAGGAATGACGGCGGGCGCGGGCATATATATAATCCAGTTTAATTTAGTACAGATATATATAGGGAAACAAACTAAACTAAACTTGTTTCGTGAAAATAAATGAAAGAAAAAACGGCATGAACATATCGGAAGCAAAACAGATACGCATCGTGGATTTCCTGGCGCAGCTCGGACACCGTGCGCAATACGTGAAATCGGGACAATACTGGTACCTCTCGCCGTTCCGTCGGGAGGAAACGCCGTCGTTCAAGGTGAACGACCGGCTCAATGAATGGTACGACTTCGGGGCTGCCACCGGCGGCGACCTCGTGGAACTGGGGAAGCACCTGTACGGGACGGACAGCGTGAGCGAGGTGCTGGCACATATTGAAAGGCACGCCGGCATCAGCAGCCTGCCGAGGGTGCGGCTCCCGGCGGCGGTGCTCCGGCCGGTGGAAGCGGAAATGAAGGACGTGAGGCTGGTGCCGCTGCGTCACCATGCGCTGCTGTCGTACCTCCGTTCCCGGATGATCGACGCCGACATCGGAAGGATGTTCTGCAAGGAGATACATTACGAGCTGCGCAGGCGGCACTATTTCGGACTGGCGTTCGGCAACCTGTCCGGCGGCTACGAGGTGCGCAACCCCTATTACAAAGGCTGCCTGAAGAACAAGGACATATCGCTGATAAGGCACTCGCACGGCGAGACGCAGAGCCATGTGTGCGTCTTTGAAGGCTTCATGGACTTCCTCTCCTATATGACCTTGCGGCAGGCCGGAGACAGGACGGTATGCCTCGATGCCCCCAGCGACCATCTTGTGATGAACTCTGTGGCCAACCTTAAAAAAGCATTGGGACACCTGCAGGAGTATTCCTTCATCCATTGCTACCTCGACAACGACCTTGCCGGGCGGAAGACGGTGGAGACCGTCGCCTCGCTGTTTGCCGGGAAGGTCAACAACGAAGCCTACAGGTACGACGGCTACAAGGACCTGAACGACTACCTGAGAGGCAAAAGGCTCTGACGCGGCCGGCGTGCCGGAACACAAGGAAGCCCTCCATCCGGAGGGCTTCTTTTTTTTGTCCGCAAGCGACCCTGTTCAGGCATAAAACAGCCGTCAGAATATGATTTTAGAGTATGATTTTGAGAAATAGCATAAATCTTATTAAGAAAATGAAGATTTGTATATCAATTATTTCCTAATATAATTCTGTTGGTTTTTCTTTGCAAACCAAATTCAGAATACAAAATAATACTATTACGATAGAATATGAAATCATATTGGATATTTGCAATCGTACTGACGGTAGCCTACATCATCTACTATGCGGTGAACATCGCCAGAGACCTGTACGGAAAGAAAAGCCGTGGCGGGACGGAAGAGGAAGTCTTTGAACTCGATCCCGACGACGGCCAGGAGAGCGTGACGGTAACGGAAAGCGAGACCGGCTTCAATGTCGGGACGGAGAAGTACGAGACCGCCTTTGAGGGCACCGGCGCTTCCGTGCAGGACGGTCCGGCGGAGGCGGACACGGAATCGGCCGAAGAACGGTTCGCCCGGATAAAGGCCGAAGCCGAGGCGAAGATGGAGGACAGCACCCCTTACCTGTCCGACGGATTCACGCCGGACGATATGTACAAGGCGATGATTTGCGGCGGCCGTCTGGAGAACCGTCCCGCAATGGACTGGAAACCGGTGGACAAAATTTAGCGATGAAAGAAACGAAGAAGATATTATGCGCCCTGTCCATGCTTGCAGTACCCTGCTGCGTCTTCGCCAAGAGCGGAGCCGTGAACTACTCCTGGGGAGCGGACGCGCTTGCCACCATGCACGACTTTGTGGTGACGATGATGCTGTATGTGCAGTACATCTGCTTTGCCGTCGCCTCGGTGGTGGCCGTCATATCCGCGCTCCAGATCTATATCAAATGGAATACGGGAGACGACAGCATCGTGAAATACATCGTGATGCTGGTCGGTGCGTGCCTGTTCTTCATCGGAGCCACCCTGGTATTCCCGGCCTTCTTCGGCTACCGCATCTGAAAACGGATTTGAGATTCAACGATATAATCACTAAAAGCAATGAGAATGAAGAAGTTAAAGAAAGCAATGCAAAGAATCGTAGGCGCGGTGTTGTACAAGGTTGCGATGCTCGCCCTCCTGCTGGTGTCGGGGCCTGCCGCACTGATGGCGCAGAACACCGCAGGCGACTACACGGCAGGTACCAACGCCCTGACCACCGTGGCGGAGGAAATCGCCAAGTATGTGCCCATCATGGTGAAGCTGTGCTATGCCATCGCCGGAGTCGTTGCGATAGTGGGCGCCATCAGCGTCTATATCGCGATGAACAACGAGGAGCAGGACGTCAAGAAGAAGATCATGATGGTCGTGGGCGCCTGCATCTTCCTGATAGCGGCGGCACAGGCCCTGCCACTGTTCTTCGGTATCGGCGGATAAGAAAGGAGGAGCGATGAAAGGCAGTGACGAACGCTATCCGGACTACCCGCTGTTCAAGGGGCTTCAGCGGCCTCTTGAGTTCATGGGAATGCAGGGACGCTACATCTACTGGGCGGCAGGGTCGGCAGGCGGAGCCATTGCCGGCTTCATCGTCGCCTACTGCCTTGCCGGTTTCGTCGCGGGGCTTGCGGCATTGGCCGTCATCCTGTCAGCCGGCATCTCGCTCATCATCCTCAAGCAAAGGAAGGGACTGCACACCAAGAAGAACAGGAAAGGAGTGTATGTCTATGCCCACTCGAAGAAGATATGAAAGAGAAAAGCCATTACGGAGAGCGTGTGGCCCTATTGAATGTTGAACCCGGGCAGGCCCGCTTGTGCAAGAGCGAGTCTGCCCTTACTTAAGCTGAAGCAACCGACAATGACACTGTACATCTTATTGACATTCGCCGCCCTTTGCGCGGGCATGGCCGTCTCGGTCTATGCCTTCGGCACGGGAGGAAAGCGCAAGCGCATCTTCCAGGACATCTATTTCACCGTGGAGGACGTGGACGGCATCGGCGTGCTGTACACCAAGACCGGGGAATACTCCGCCGTCCTGCGGATGGAGAATCCCGTGCAGAAACATTCCGCCGACATCGACAGCTACTACGAGTTCTCGAGCCTGCTCACGGCCGTGGCGCAGACGCTGGGCGAAGGCTATGCGATACACAAGCAGGACGTGTTCGTCCGCAAGCAGTTCGAGGACGGGTCGGGCGACATGCACGAGTTCCTGTCCTCCGCCTATTTCCGGTATTTCAAAGGCCGGAGGTACACGGACAGCGTATGCTACCTGACCGTCACGCAGGAAGCCCGGAAGAGCGGCCTGTTCTCTTTCGACGGCAAGAAGTGGCGCGACTTCCTCGTGAAGATACGCAAGGTGCATGACCAGCTGCACGATGCCGGCATACAGGCGGAGTTTCTGGACAAGTCGCGGGCAAGCGAGTTCGTTGACCGCTACTTCGCCATGAACTTCAGGGACAGGGTTGTCTCGATGACTAACTTCAAGGTGGATGACGAGACGGTCTCGATGGGCGGCAGGCGCTGCAAGGTGTACAGCCTTGTGGACGTGGACTGCGTCGCCCTGCCGTCGCTTGTCAGACCCTATACCAACATAGAGGTGAACAATACGGAGATGCCCGTTGACCTGCTGTCCGTCATCGACAGCATCCCGGAAGCCGAGACGGTGGTGTATAACCAGATCATCTTCCTGCCCAACCAGAAGCGCGAACTGGCGGCACTCGACAAGAAGAAGAACCGCCACGCGAGCATCCCCAACCCCGGCAACCAGATGGCCGTGGAGGACATCAGGCGTGTGCAGGAAGTCGTGGCAAGGGAGAGCAAGATGCTCGTGTACAGCCATTTCAACCTTATCGTGGAAGTGTCAGCCGACAGGGACATACAGAAATGCACCAACTATCTGGAGAACGCCTTCGGGCGCATGGGCATCCACATCAGCAAGCACGCCTACAACCAGCTGGAGCTGTTCGTAGCCTCATTCCCCGGCAACTGTTACGCCATGAACGAGGAATACGACCGCTTCCTTACCCTGAGCGACGCCGCCATGTGCCTGATGTACAAGGAGCACATCCAGCATAGCGAGGACACGCCGCTGAAAATCTACTACACCGACCGCCAGGGCGTGCCGGTGGCCATCGACATCACGGGAAAGGAGGGAAAGAACAAGCTGACGGACAACTCGAACTTCTTCTGCCTCGGGCCCAGCGGCAGCGGCAAGAGCTTCCACATGGAGAAAAACAGGACAAAACGGCGGCAAGCGATTACAAAAATGATTGTTATAAATACTTGATTTACAGCCAATATATTTTAACAAACGAAGAAACCGGCTATTGGCGTTTAGTCCTTATTGGAGTAAATTTGTACCACAGTTGTACCTCGCCGGAGGGGTCGCACGGTTCGATTTCCTTTCAGCAGCGTGCAACAGCTTTCAACAGTGTGCAAATAAATTTCTTCGATGATGGACCGTCAAAATGAACACAAGTTAACAGGTCAGCCCGACTTCGGACGGGTCATGCCAGACAAGCCGTTCCTCACCATTGGGGAGGTGGCGAACCTGCTGCAAGTGAGCAGCCGTACCGTGTACAACCTGATATACAGCGGCACGCTCCGGGCTTGCAGGATTACATACCACATTACGCTAATCACCAAGGAGGATTTCTTCCTGATGATTAAAGAGAAAACCTACTGCAAGCGGAGCGTTTCAGTGTTCGCCAAGCAGGGGAAAAAGACAAAAGGGAAGATGAAAGAAGATATGCAGACAACAGAGGAAACAGCCCTCACACGACTGGAGGGAAAGAAGAAAGCAAAGGGCAGCACGGCAAAACGGCGGCTCATTCCGGCGGCTAACTACAAGCAGTCCGTGCGTGACACGTTTACGGACAGGGAGAATGTCGCAGGCGACCTTTACACGATGGCGGAGATATGCCAAAAGTTCAATTACACCTACGGGCGTTTCTACAACCTCCGTATGCGCTATTCGATACCCTGCATCAAAGCCAATGCCACCAAGTGCTTTCCGAAAGCGGAAGTGGACAGGGCTATGGCGGAGGAAGCGGAACGGCTGGGCAACAACCTTTCGGAGCATTGGTACTCGTGCTTCGACATCATGCGCCTGTTCGGGCTGGGTAAGACCCAAGTCCGCAGGTTCGCCCTCACCCACGGGGTACGGACAAAGCGCATACACGGCAACCGCCTGTACTACCTGAAAGCCGACTGGGATGCGGCACGGAAGGAAGCCGAGCGGAAAAGCGCAAGCACGAAAGCCAAACGGGAAGAATAAGATATTTTCAAACATTCAAAATACATTAGCTATATGACGAACATTTGTACGAAAGTGACGGTCAGGAAACGACCCATCAAGAACGGACAGTTATCGCTTTATCTGGACTTCTACCCACCTGTCCGGCACCCGAAAACGGGCAGGCTGACACGGAGGGAGTACCTCGGCATTTACATCTATGCCAACCCGACAGAGAAGTTTGAAGCAGAGTTCAACAAGACCATGCTGCGCAATGCGGAGCTAATCAAGTGCAAGCGGACGGAAGCCATCATCAACGAAGAGTTCGGTTTCCTCGACCGTAACAGGGGCAAGGAGAGCTTCTTGGAGTATTTCCGCTCCAAAATGGCGGACGATGACAATTTTAGGAACTGGAATGTTGCCTACAAACATTTCGAGAAGTATTGCGGCGGTAGCTGCACCTTTGACGACCTGACGGTGGAATACTGTCAGGGCTTCCTTACCTACATGCTGTCGCTCACCACGCATAACCGCACCAAGATGATGGCGTCCACAGCCAACAACAACCTGAACAAGCTGAAATGCGTACTGCGGCAGGCATACGAGGAAAGGCGCATCAAGGACAATATCGCCACACGGCTGAAACACGCCAAGGAAGCCAATACACGCCGTGAGTTCCTGACACTGGAGGAAGTGAAGATGCTTGCCAACACGCCATGCGAGAAACCTGTTGTAAAGTCGGCGGCTCTTTTCTCCTGCCTTACGGGACTGCGCATCAGCGACATCATACGCCTGCAGTGGGAGAACATCATCAGGGGTGCGGACGGCGGTTGGTGTATGCACATCGTGACCAAAAAGACAAGGACGGAAGCCGTCTTGCCGCTGTCCGATGAAGCCCTTGCGCTTTGTGGCGAGCGTTCCACGGGGCAGGTGTTCAAGGGAATGACACAAGCCCTGCTCCCCTTGTATCTCAAGGACTGGATTAGGTCTGCCGGGGTAACGAAGCACATAACCTTTCATTGCTTCCGGCATACCTACGCAACCCTGCAACTCGCCGCAGGGACTGACCTTTACACCATATCAAAAATGCTTACACACAGCACCGTGGCGACAACGCAGGTCTATGCGGATGTGGTGAACGACCTGAAGCGCAAGGCTTCCGAACAGATAACACTCAAATAACCGGAACAGGACAACCAAAGTAAAAAGATTGAATATGGGTAACATCACATTTGAACAACTGCCGCAGGCTGTTTCCACCCTGATAGAACGGGTGGAGCAGCTTGCCGGAAAGGTGGACGAGGTACTGGGCAAGGCGGCAGGAAGAGACACGGGCAAGCGCAGCCTGCTTTCCCTTGAAGAAGTCGCCGCCCTGCTAGGCAAATCGGCTTCCACCATCTATGCCATGACTTCCGAAAAGCGCATACCGTACCGCAAGCGTGGCAACAAGCTCTATTTCTTCGAGGATGAAGTCATGCAGTGGATTGAACAGGGCGGAACATCGGGGACAGGCAGCGAGGAGGATTTCAACAGACGGCTCGAAGCATTGCGCAGCGGCAAGAAGCGCAAGCCGGGCTCTTTACAGACGGACAACAAACAAGAAGCCTTATGAAGACAGAAGATTTGACAGCCGCCATCGCACGGTATGACCCACTTTTAGCTGATGCGGTCGGCAAAATGGTAGGCTACATTCAGGACAGGTGGGCAGCACCGTACCCCTCAAAGGAACAGACGGAAGCGGTCAATGCCTACCTCCGTTCAGTCCATGCTGACGGTGACGGCACGATGAGCGAGAACAATATTGCACACCGCAGGATTGCCACGCAGGTGATAACCATTAACGCAATCCGTGTGCTTGACCATGACCAGCTCGACCGCTTGCAGGATGTGTTGAACCATATCGCAGCGGACAGGGAATACCACATGCCGGAACACGGGTACGGCATGGGCAGGTAGCTGACCAGTGTAACACCTATAAACATCATAGACTATGTGCAAGAACGAACAGACCATACATTACTGCACCATCCTTTCCGCCGGGCAGTGGGATTTCCTTTTGGACGGCAAAGCCGCCATCGACAGGCAGAAGTGCCTGCACAGGCTGATGACCGCAGCCGTGCGGACAAAGACTGCCCTCCGCATCAAGGGCGTTGAGATTGCCTTGGAGGTGGGACAGGCGGCAGCTTCCGATGTGGAACTGGCGGAATACATGGGCTGCAACCGCAAGACCATCGGAAAGCTCATCGACAGTTTCAACAGGCTCGGTATGCTGACCACCCGAACCAACAACCGCACTTCCGTACACACCCTGCATTTCCTGACAGGTTGGTATGTGGATGGTGTCCTGCTGACCAATCCCCATTATGTCAAGCCTGCGGCACTTTCTAAAGGACAGACAGACGGAGTGCGGACACCATATTCTAATGATACGCCGTTGGAGAACAAGCCGTGTACCGTGCCGGACGGTTACCAATGCCCAAGGCAGGATGCGGACAGCATGGCAGGCGGAGCAGCCGCCCTTTCTTCTTCCCTATGTTCGCCTGTGGTTTCCGACAGGTCGGATGACAAAGCGGATGCGGAGGACGAAACCGACAATTCCCATGCCGGAAACAACGGCAAAGGGCAGCATGGCAATAACCCTGTAGAAAGCCCGAAAGAAGCGCAGGACGGCACGAATGGCAGCGTGGAAGACCCCGACATAGCCGGAAGGAACTGACGGGCGCACAGCGCAGGATTTCAGCGGTACTCCGTTGGCGTGGCGTGACTGACTGGGCTTGCCCAGATATAGCCCACTATAACTTCTCCGCTGCACTCCGAAGTTGTGGGCTCTCCCGAGGGGCTTAGGACGCTGCCCTAAGAACCCGGCAAGGGCTTTCAGCCCTGTGCAACCCGACCAAAGAGTGACCCCCTCTTTGGAAACTCCGCTTAGTGGCTTCCACCCCTAAGAACCCGGAGCAGGAAGTGACCCTCTCCCTGCACCCTCCGATTAAGGCTCCGCCCTAATAACCCGAAGTGAAACCCAAATACAGACAAGCCTATGGCACAGAAGACATCCATCAACATCAAGCCGTGCAACATCGGCAGCAGCGAAGCGCATAACAAGCGGACAGCGGAATACCTCGCCAATATCTGCAAGGAGAAGTTCTACATCCGTACCGACCTCATGGCAGGAAACGAGGCATGGGTATCACCTGATTTCGGTGAAGCCACGCTCACTGACCGCTACAATCAGATAGCCACTATGGTCAAGGAAAAGACAGGACGGGCGATGCAGACCAAAGACCGGGAACGGGTGAACAAGAAGACGGGCAAGGTGACCATCGTCCGTGGCAGCACCCCACTCAAGGAGGGCGTGGTCGTCATCAAGGACGACACCACGATGGAGCAGCTGCGGCACTTCTGCGAGGTGTGTAAGCAGCGTTGGGATATCACAGCCTTGCAGGTGTTCATCCACCGTGACGAGGGACATTATGGAATACCCGGCGACAATGCCACATGGAAGCCCAATCTCCACGCACATATCGTATGGGACTGGATGAACCACGATACGGGCAAGTCCTGCAAACTGGATGAGAAAGCCATGAGCGAGATGCAGACCGTTTTGGCTGGGTGTCTGGAAATGGAAAGGGGCACCTCAAAGGAGGTGACGGGCATGGAACATCTGGAGCGCACAGACTTCATCATCGCCAAGCAGAAGCAGGAAGCGGAACAGGCGAAAGCTGCAAGGCAAGCCGCCATCGCCGCCAAAGAGGAAGCCGAAGCAGAACTTTTATTCGTGGAGGGCGAGAACAAGGCGAAAGAGCAATACCGCCTTTCCCTTGACAGCGAGATTGCCGAAAAGGAGAAACAGTTAAAAGACGAGCGAAAGGCGAAAGTGGACAGCATACTGGACAGCGTTGGCAACCTTGTGGGGGTCGGCAAGTCCGCAGCGGTCGAAAAGGAAAACGCAAAGCTGAAAGCCGAGAACGAGCGCATGAAAAAAGCCTTTGCCGAAGCCGTAAAGAAAAAGGCGGAGGAACGGACAAAGGCATTGGTAGCTGAAAAGCAGAAAGCCGAAGCCGAGCGTGACCGGGCTTTGGTGCAAAACCGTTCAATTGCCATTGAAAAGGACAAGGCAGTACGGCAGCTTCAGGAACAGAAAGACGGCGAGCGGCAGCGCATCAGCCAAGCGGTGAGCCAAGCCACGGCGGAGAAAGACAAAACCATCCGCCTGCTGCAGAGTACGCTGAAAGCGAGCAGGCATATCCTAAGCCTGTTTGCGGATATGCTCTACAAGGCAAGCGAGGTATTCAAACGAGCCATAGATGCGATTATCCATTTCGGAACGGAACAGCACAAGTCATTCTTCGCCCCGTCCGAAGCCGCCGACATCAAGAGCGTGATGCAGGAGTACGGAGAAACGACCGAACAACAGAATATGGTCGGTGCATGGCTCTGTGACTATGCGGAGAGCCGACAGCCTTTTGACGAAATAAAACATCGCCATACGCTCAAAGAGGTTGGCGATGTCGCAGAGGGTATGTATGATTGGAAAATCAAAAACGGACAAGGAATAGGAATATAATGCCCTACGAAAGGCTTTCTCCAGATACCATATAAGATATCACGACCGTTTTTACGTTGGCTTCCGGATATTTGGTTTTGTAATACTCGGTCAGGTCTTTATAAAGATAGATGGCACTTGGTGTTCTATCAACATCTTTTGTTTGAGTAGCATAGCCCATAAATACATCAAATGACAGATTATCAATCGGGGTTTCTGCTTCATCTAAAAAAGTCCATTCTCCATAACCTGCTATTTGTGCATCTGGGGGAAGTATTTTATAAGACTCCGGCATTTCTTCCGGTGCTTTATTTTTGGTCTGTATGATATATGGGCCAAGCACTTTGTCGCTATCGTGCAGGGCTATACACCTAAGGAAATTGTCTTCTCCACGATAAAGCATGTCGTGATAATCCAAAGGAATGAGAGAGTTGTCTTTCAAATCCTGTTCAATGAGGTCTTTATTATCCGCTTCTACCGCATATCTGTATTGTGGAAGTGGGATATTTTCGTAAAATGCTTCTGGAATAAAGTGTAACGGCAAGTTTTCCGAGTCCTTTTTATCTTTGGATATCACTTCAAGCAACTCTCGCTCTGTCCATGCAGGAGTTCCCATACTATAATCCAAATAACTGGTTTCACTGATTTTTATCTGGTATTCATATCCTTTCTCAAACTCAAACCCAGCGATAGAGCCAAAGGCACTCCATTCATCGGATTGCTCTTTTTTTGCAGCATAAACTTCCGACAAATAATTTAATCCATCAGACCAAAGGACACCCGGTATTTTTTCCGAAGCCACAGTCAGCACATACTCTTTGTAGTCTGTTACTTTCCTGCCTTCTTCATCATCGTCACTACACGCTGTCAGTCCTACCACTGCAAACATTGCCATAAGCAGTATTCCGAAAAAGTCTTTCGCATTCATTTTTATCTTTTTTAATTGTTAGCTATTATAAAAATGCAGAAACTCTAAAAATATTGCATCTCGGATGCAACTTTTAATTCCGTATGTCTTGAATAAAGTTGCTCCAATCCACAATCCAAGTACAAAGGTAGTGAATTTCCTATCAATGAACTTCTGCGCAGAGCAAAAATTAGAGTTCTAAGACTTATTTCATACAGCATTTGTACTCCTATTGGCTCTTAAAGTGCAAAACATACTAAAAATCAATCGTGGCAAGCAATTCCCCGACAAGTCCTTTGTTGTTTTGTCCCCGTTCCGACAGACCTGCGGCAAAAGATAAAAATGCCTTCCGATTGTTAAGTTTTTGTTAAATCTTCATCTTCACACGCATCTTCTTCCTATCCTCTCACTTCCTCAAAAACAGCTTTTATACCCCGTTTCTCCCTTGCCGGATTTTTGTACCTTTATTTTCTTATATTACTGATATTCAAAACAAAAACTCTCTCATATGAAATGTTTATATGGTGAAATAAGTAAAAATCCATTATTGTCATAGGGGTATTGCTGTCATTCAAAGAATTTGGAAAAACTGATATAATAATCTATCTTGGAATTTGGTAAGGTGAAATGCAGATAGTTACCGAAATATACATCAGGACATCCTGTTTCTCCTTCCACACTCGCTATGCCCAACTTCTCCATCGTATGGGCCAGAGTGGATGCACCAGAGTAAGTCTTGTTGTTCACAAGAATAGTAGTCTTGCCATGATATAGATCCGCTTTTTTCAAATTACTCTTGACTGGAGTATCTTCCATCACAAAAAGTTCTCCGTCCTTCAAATTGCAGATTTGCCTGTATATTTCCGGATGTTTGTCTTTATTATAGGCTTTGGAATATGCACTGACCTTCAACTGGCTTTTAGAATACAATGAATAGTCCGGATGTGGGAAATAGGAAATAAGTCTTTCTACGCACTTGCTTGAACCGCCTGTGTTATTTCGTAAGTCAATGGTTATATCCTTTATTTTTCTCAGGTTTATTTCCTTAAAGACTGAATCGCAAAACGCCTTTAGTTCAGTTTCCTGGAATACATTGCGAATGGTGAGAGTTGCCTTTGTGAAATCGGAAGAGAAACTGCAACTGAAACTTTCAGGTCTTTTCTTGGATTGTCTTTCCTTGATGACCTTTATGGCCACACTTTGCGGAACTCCTTCCAAACGTATCTCTTCCATTTTATCATCACGTTTTACCGTAAACTCATACGACTCGCCCCATCTGTACATGTACCACAACAATGGAGACCAATAGGCGTTTACACTGCCTTCCTTAATGCCATTTCCTTTCTCCGAACCCCAAAGGCTATACATCTTTTCAAGTATATCTTCTGAACGGATTCCGTTTATTCCGAGAATCGTGTCACCTTCACATACTCCGGAGTTATCAATTACCGGATAATCTACAATAAAGAAATCTCCGGATGCTTTTATTCTCAAAGGCATTGTCTTGCCATCTTTCTCTGCGTTAGCAATCAGATCGTTAGAAATAGGCGGCAGCATCATACTATGGCCATCCTTTATATTAGCCATAAAAGGTGCTATTTTCAGATAGAAGTCGGATATGCTGATTGAATCAGTCATGGAGGACTTAATCTTGGTTTTGTAGTTTTCATACTCTTCTCTTGACTGATAGAGATAAAGATCCGGGTGCACATATTCTAATTTTGCACATAAAGTGTCAAAATCGGCCATTTGCCGGGTTGGACTTAATTTTTGCCCAAAAGAAACACTACAAAACAAAAGAAGTGAGCAATTTATTATAATTCTTTTATTCATTTCTATGATTTGTTTGGTTGATACTAATTTTAACTTGCTAATATTATAATAGTCTACCCTTAAAAATCACTTTATAGGTTGATATTCAATCAATTTTATCCCACGGATGCGAAGCTGCATAAAAAGATAGTCCGTAAGGTTATGTCCATTGTAAGGTCGTTGAACTTTCCGTTGCGGCAAAGCTACACATTTGTGCTTAAAAGGATTTTAAGAAAAACTTTAGTTTTCATTGTTATATACATTTAATGTAAATATAGCATCAATTTTTGCCGAACAACTATTTGCATAATTGTTGAAGAAATCGGCTATTTCAGTATAATATGACTCAATAGAAGAATACTTATCCCGATGTTGGGAGTAGTATTGCAGGCATTTCACCAATTCAGGTGTCCAATAAAAGCCAACAGACATTTCGTCAATCACGCTCTGACGTATTTTATTTGGTGCAACTCCGTTGTCAATCAGATATATAATCACGGCAGCACGGACTATGGATTCATTGACAAGATTTTGCCAAGTCGAATATGCATTTTTATGCATTACTTTCTTTGAGTACGTCAGCATAGCGTTCCCGGCTGTTTCCATAGTCAGAGCAAATTGAGGATTACCGGCAAGAGGATTGACAAACGAGTGATTGAATTCGTGTACTAACGTGCTGAGATACATTTCCGGTTCAGAAGAATAATAAGGTTCTCCGTTATCGTCCAACGCATAACCGATAATTGCATATACATCACGAGGTTTGCCCGGTAATTGACGGGACGGACCATAATTACCGCCTCCATTGGTAAATCCTAATATAATCTCAAAGTTGTCAGTTGGAGGTACACCATAAAACAGTTCATACCAGTTCTGATTGAACTTAGAAATAACATTGGTGTCAAAAAGCGAGCAGATTCTTTCATAAAAAGGTTTGTGAAACTCAAAGAAGTTCGCAAAATTACTTTGGTTATAGAAGTCAGAAATTATTGCGGTCGTTTTATTCAAATCGACCCCTGCCCAACGTTTCTCAGGAACTACTGAGTCGTTAGCTAAGACGAAACCATTTCCGACTTTTTTAAGATTGACCGCAAAAAACATAGGTGAATCAAAAGAGATGCCGTTTACCTTGCGGAGGCTATCCATCATTTCCACAGCAGGATGATTTCTTACATCTCCAAAATAAGTGTCAATATCTGCAATATAATCCCCACCGATGTTCATATTATATTCCTGAAAACCTGCAAGATGGCATATTATGCTCATCAACTCTATGCGTTCATCGTAATGGGCTTTAATCTTTATTGCTCCACAGCTTTGCCCATAAGTGGCTGAAATAAACAGAATTGCCAATGCTAATGTAAAAAATCTATTCATATTTCACTTTCTTTTGTGAAAGAAAACGTAAGCCAACTATGCAAATTTAAGGTTAGCATAACGCTTCTTCTTTTTCTCGTATGTTTTGGAAAGATTTGCCTCAATCTGATTACAAAAGTAGTGAATTCCCTGTTAAATGACCTTCTGCGCAGAGCAAAAATCAGAGTTTTAATACTTATTTCTTATTTTATACACTATTTGTACCCCTGTTGGCTCTCAAAGTATAGAAGGTATTGAAAATCAATAGGTATAATCAATTCCCAGATTTAAGTCCTTTGTGGTTTTGACCATACTCTGAACTTCCACCAGTAAAGTATAAAAATACTTGTTACTTGTTAAGATCTTGTTAAATCTTCATCTTAAACCTACCTTTTTCTTTCCCTATTTGCTTCACCCCAAAACGGCTTTTTCACCCTGTTTCTTACAGCGATTATTTTTGTACCGATATTTTCTTATGTCGTTGATAATCAACTATAAATACTCTCTCATATGTATTCCACATGAACAGCGTGGTGCGCCAGCTCCACGAGCAGGGCACGGACGTGGTGATGGTCGATACGGGTAATTCCTACGAGGGATTGTGCGAATACCTGGGCGGCAAGTACATCAGCTATACGGAGGAAAAGCCCATCACGATGAACCCGTTCAACATCACGCAGGCGGAGCTGAACATCGAGAAGATAGACTTCCTGAAAAATCTGATCCTGCTGATATGGAAAGGTTCGGACACCAGGATTACGGAACTGGAGTTCCGCATCGTTGAGCAGATGGTGACGGACTACTACGACGCCTACTTCCACGGTTTTGACGGCTACGACCCCGTGCAGCGTGAGACCCTGCGCAAGACCCTGACAGCCGCCGAGAAGCGGAAAGGCACCTGGGGCGCGGAAGACCTGCCGGCCCTGGAACAGAAAGTGGATGACAAGATCCGTATGCTGGAAGAACGCCGGAAAGTGTTGAAGGTGGCCTCGCTGTCGTTCAACACCTTCTATGAATACTCCTGCGAGCGGCTGGAACTCATCTGCCTGGAAAACAACATCACGGAGATAGACTACGACAAGTACACCTACATGATACAGCCGTTCTACAAGGGCGGCAACTACGACAAGATACTGAACGAGAACGTGGACACCACCCTGTTCTCGGAGACCTTCATCGTCTTCGAAGTGGACGCAATCAAGGAAAACAAGAAGCTGTTCCCCATCGTGACGCTCATCATCATGGACGTGTT
>NZ_NFJV01000028.1 GCF_002160055.1 Mediterranea sp. An20 | reverse complement strand
GCCGAGATTGATCCTTTCGCTTACACCTACAACCGTACGCTTATCAAGCCTCAGGAAGGTCTGAGCAACCTGGATGCCAACAGCCACAACTTCGGCATCTTCGCTGCACCGACCTTGAAAGTCGGTTTCAAATTCTGACCCCGGGGGCTCTGACTAAAGGTAACAATCCGCTCCGGCCGTTTCTCTCCGCCGGCCGACGGTAAGCTTGGGAGGGCGCATCCATCACGTGATGCGCTCTCTTTTTTTACTAAGTGAATGTGCAAAATTAAGTGATACTAAACACAGAGTCACGGAGACACAGAGTTTTTGTTTTCTTGCCCATAGCTCACAGAGTTAATTTCCCTTCTCTCGTATGCGGCGAAGCTGCTGACTCTGTGCTCTCCCGTCATTTTTTCCGACAGACAGTTACAGAACTTTGTGTCTCTGCGTTCGATTGATACCGCATGAGTAGCCATGTCCTTCACGCTTTCACCGTATGCTATTCTGTTGTATATAAACGAGATGCTGTGAAACATAATGCCTTCACGGATCTTTCACCCTTCACCGAAGGCGGGGAAAACAGACTTTTTTACACATCGTTTCCTCCTGCCTTAGCAACGGGGTACATATACTTGAAAAGTACAGTGCTTACAGCTTAGGAGCAAGTTTCACATACCTTGGCAGCATGGCCCTACGACAATATGGCTTAAGGGGGGGATTAAATGGTGTGTGAAAGCTGTGTGAAGGTTGTATCTTTCACCATAACTTTCCTGAAATCAATAGGTTGGGTTGCGGTGAAGGCGTGAAGGATATTCCAAGTGGTTTCCTCTGTAATGGGCAGTCGTCTTCTTAGTTTTGCAGATTGCCTTCACCAAGTGGCACTTTACGTCGCTAAAATGAAGGGTTACGTCGCTAAAATGAAGGTTTACGCCGCTAAAGTGAAGGGTTACGTTGAGTAGAGCGTCATTTCGTGTTTGATGTAACTTATACTTTGGGCGGGTTAGAATTGTGTATTTCCACATTGCCTGCCCTGCATGCACTGGCATGAGGGTGTGTCAAAATATATATTACCTATCATTCTGTCACCCCGAGCTTAGTCGAGGGGTCTCACTATACGTAATGTGAGATGTTTCGACTTCGCTTTGCTCCGCTCAACATGACAGACTATACCTTCATGAAATAGTCAAAAGAGGTTTTGGGCGAAGCTAATGATAGTGATTTTGAATTTTGACACACCCTCTTGTCAGCACAACCAAAAGTGTGGCGATGTGCACAATTCTACCCCGCGCAGCGTATAAATCTGATTGGTTACTTATCCAAACAGCGTGCCTGGTTTCTGCCTTTAGCGGAACGGAAACAGCAGCGGCAGTGCAAATACCATCACGATGCCCATGATAATCTGCAACGGCAACCCTACTTTGATATAGTCCATGAACGTGTACTGTCCCGCCGGCATCACCAGTGCGTTGGGCGGTGTGGAGAAAGGCGATGCGAAGCACATGCTTGCCGCCACGGTCACAGCGAAGAGGAAAGGCACAGGGCTGACCCCGATCTGCAGTGCACTGTGCAAGGCGATGGGTGCCATGAGTACAGCCGTCACCGTGTTGCTGATGAACATGGTGATGAGCGATGTGGTGAAGTAGATGCCTGCCATCAGCACCAGCGGCCCGTAGGTCCCCAATCCGCTGACCAACGTGTCGGAGATGTATTGCGAGGCACCGGTCTTTTCCAGTGCGGTCGACATGGGCAACATGCCGGCAAAGAGCATGATAGTCTCCCAGTTGATGGTTTTGTAAGCCGCCTCCACGTTGCGGAAGCAGCCGGTCAGCACCATGAGCAACGCGGCGATGATGACGGCTGTGACGGGTGCCACGGGTATGAAGTCGAACACCATCATGCCCACCATGAGCAGCATGATGAGGGCGGCCACGGGTGCCTTGTAGTCCAGCGTCACCTTGGCGGCTTCCTTCAGCGGTTGTCCCAACACCACCCAGTTTCCGTCTTCACGGCTCAACCGTGCGATGTCCTGCCATGTGCCCTGCACCAGCAGCACGTCGCCGCTGTGCATCCGTTCCCGTCCCAGGTCCTGCAGCAGATATTCCTTTTTCCGACGTATTCCCAAAACGTTGACATTGAACTTGTCGCGGAACCCAGCCTCCTTTACCCTCCGGTTAATGAGGTCCGACGAAGGCATCAGCACGATTTCGGCAATGCCAATGTCATAGAAGTCCAGCGAGTGACTGCCCCCGGCGGCTTCTTCAGTGGTGTGGCCGTCCATCAGAGTAAGGCGGTAGTCGCTCACGAAGCGGTCCACGTCCCCGGCCTCGCCCTGCACGTAGAGCACATCCCCCGTTTTCACCACCGTATCGGCCGATGCCAGCCGTTGCGTCACCGTCTTCAGGAAGCGGTGCTGCGCCACTTCGCCCCGTCTCACCTCCAGGATGTTCAGTCCATAGCGCCGTCTCACGTCCAGCCCGGCAATGGTCTGTCCGTCTATGGCGGTGCCTGTTCCAGCCTGTAGCCGGAAGAGGTTGTGCGACAAGCCATATTCCTGCACCAGTTCTCCCAGCGACTTGCCCGTGGAGGACGTGTCGCTTTCCTTCTGTTTCCGGGAGAGGAACCATTTGGTAAGCGGCAACAGAACAACTGTGCCCGTGGCCACACACAAGATACCTACCGGCAGGAACGAGAAGAACGACAGCGGTTCGTGGCCCGCATGGGTCAGTACATCCTGTATGATTAAGTTGGGCGGCGTACCTATCAGCGTCATCATGCCGCCCATACTGCCGGCAAAAGCCAGTGGCATGAGCAGCCGCCGCGGGTTGGCACCGGCGTTGTGGGCCAGACTTACCACGATGGGAAGCATCAGTGCCACCGTGCCCGTGTTGCTCACGAAGGCACCGATGGCCGATGTGGCCACCATGACCAGCAGGAACAGCCGCAGTTCGCTCCGTCCGGCTAAGCGCAGCAGCTGCGAACTGATCATCTTGGCCAGTCCCGTCTGGAAGATGGCACCTCCCACCACGAACAGCCCTACCATCATCACCACTACCGGGTTGGAGAAGCCTGCCAGGGCCTCTTCGGGCGTCAGAATCTGGAATACAAGCAAGGCGACAAGCGCACACAAGGCGACAAGGTCCGAACGCACCTTGCCCGACATAAAGAAAGCGGCAGATACCGCCAGGATAAGAAGGGTTATCAGCATGGGTGTAAAGCTCTTTTATAGGGTGTGCGGGCAAAGGTACGAAGATTCTGGCAGAAACGGAAATGCAAAATAATCTTTCCTGTTTTTGGCAGTTCGTCGGAATCCGTGTATTTTTGCCGGCACAAACCCCATAGCAAGTGCCGTTGTCTATATGAACCGTTTCCTTTTGTCCCTCAAGCGCCCGTTTATCTGGCTCTGCCGTTTCCGCCATCGGCGCGGTTACGGAGTACATTCGCCTTTTGCCTTCAGCTTCATCAAGGGGGTGGTGTTTGAACAGACGGCCTACTACGGGTATGCCCCGTTGCGTGAACAGGAGAAAGAGATGGCCCGCCGCGAAGGGCGGGGGGTGCTTGCGGAAGGTTTGCGCGTGCGGAGGCTGCTGTTCCGCGTGGCCAACTATGCACATCCTGCCACCATTATCGACGTGGGTGTGCCTGCTGCTTCATCGCTCTACCTGAAGGCGGCGTGCGGGGGAGCTGTCTATACCGGTGCGTCCGGGCTGTCGGACCTGTTTCTGGAAGCGGGTGTCCCGATAGACTTCCTTTACGTGCACGACTTCCGACATCCGGAGCTGGTGGAAGAGGTGTTTCGTGTCTGTGCGCCTCGGGCTACCTCCCATTCAGTGTTTGTGGTGGGGGGCATCCGCTATACGCCCGCCATGTCGGCCTTGTGGAAGCGTTTGTGCAAGGACGGACGGGTAGGGGTTACCTTCGACCTCTACGACCTCGGCATCCTTTTCTTCGATATGTCGAAACCTAAGCAACATTATATTGTTAACTTTTAAAACCTGCCATTTATGACAACACCCAAGAAAAGCCTGGTTTATACCCGTACCGGCGACGCCGGAATTACCTCGCTGGTGGGAGGCACCCGTGTGCCAAAGACGCACATCCGGCTGGAAGCATACGGCACGGTGGACGAGCTCAACGCCCACCTCGGCCTGCTGGCCACGTACCTGACTGATGAGTACGACCGCAACTGCATCTTGCGCGTGCAGCACACGCTCTTTGCCGTAGGTGCCCAACTGGCTACCGGCACTTCGCAACCCGTTTCCGGTCAGCAGCCTGCCGTCTCACAGACACAGGTGGAAGCCCTGGAGCAGGAGATAGACCGCGTAGACAGTCTGCTGCCTCCGTTGCGTGCCTTCGTGTTGCCCGGCGGAGGGCGTGGTGCGGCCCAGTGCCATGTCTGCCGCACTGTCTGCCGGCGTGCGGAACGGCGTATCCTGGCCCTGGCGCAGGAGGTTGCTGTGCCGCCGGAACTGACTGCTTACGTGAACCGTTTATCGGACTATCTGTTTGTTCTTTCCCGCAAATTGAACCAAGACGAGAAAAAAGGTGAAATTATTTGGCAGAAAGGTTGAACATGAAATAAATTGTTATACATTTGCCGAAAAATTAGGGAAGAATATAAGTAAGTACCACTTTAATACTTAGCAACTATGTATTGGACATTGGAATTGGCTTCCAAATTGGAAGATGCTCCCTGGCCGGCAACCAAGGACGAACTGATTGATTATGCCATGCGTTCAGGCGCTCCGCTCGAAGTGATTGAGAACCTTCAGGAGATGGAAGACGAGGGCGAGATATATGAAAGCATCGAAGATATTTGGCCCGACTATCCCAGCAAGGAGGATTTCTTCTTCAACGAAGACGAGTATTGATAGCCTTCAGATAGTCTAAATGGTTAAATATCAGCGCGACAGACAACTAAAATTTGTTTGTCGCGTTGGTGTTTTATGGTGCTTGATGGTGTGGTTTGTTTGTCTGAAACACACATATATTCATTCTCGGCGGCAACACGACCGCACCCTCGAAATGGTATTTGGGAGCCAGACCGTCAATCAGGACAAGGAGGTGGACAACAGCCATCTCCAGCGATATCCGGAAACCGAACAATGGAGAAATCGATGAATCTCTCGCGTCTGGCAAGATAACTCTTGACAAATATGAGGTTCAGAAAGTAGGTATGCAGAAACTCATTGCCGAATAAGTAATCAATCAGAATTAGTTTATATCAAACACAGAGACACAGAGCCACAAAGTTCTGTAACTGTCTGTCGGTAAAAAAGGATGCGCTCATCAATGGGCAACCGATACCAGTTTCTTTCGGAGGCGGTGGTGGTAATTCCGGAACCGACCTTCGTTGGGATAGCCGCAGGCCGGATGAGGAGGATGATGAGCATCGGAAGAGGTGCTTGATGTTTGCTATTGGGATAGTGAAACGATAGCATGAAAAGAAAGGTTATAGAAGATGAAGTTTATTGCTTCATTTTATTGGGAGAATAGACGGTTATCGTTATTTTTGCGTAATAATACAGAGAATATCACTGTTATAATAATGTTGGACTTATATGAAGAGATTAGATACATACCCGGCAAAACCATTTGTCAAGTGGGTTGGAGGAAAGACTCAACTCCTTGATGATATAAAAAAAACTCTGCCTTGTGATTTATCACATAGGGAGGCAGTAACTTATGTTGAGCCATTTGTAGGAGGGGGTGCAGTGCTGTTTTGGATTTTGCAAGAGTACCCTAATATAACAAGAGCTATAATCAATGATATAAATTCAGAGTTAATCTGCACATATCGTGTAATAAAATCAGATGTTGAAAAGTTAATTGCTGAACTGACTCAGATTCAATCTGAGTATCTTGCACTTGATGAAGTTGCCAGGAAGAATTACTATTTATTGCAGCGAGAGCATTTTAACGAAAGAAATAATTCAGATATTGAAACAGCTGCATTATTTATTTTCCTAAATCGGACTTGCTTTAATGGGTTGTATCGTGTAAATTCTAAAGGAAAGTTTAATGTCCCACATGGGAGATATACGAATCCCAAAATTTGCGATGCAGAGACATTGAGAGCGGATTCTGCTATTCTACAACGAGTTGAAATTCTTTGTGGTGATTTTGCACAAACGGGTAAATATGCAGATGATAATGTCTTGTATTATTTTGACCCACCATATCGCCCTTTAACAGAGACTTCTGCGTTTACTTCTTATGCAAAAGATGGTTTTGATGACGCTGAACAGACACGCTTGCGTGATTTTTGCGAGTGGATAGCAACACGCAAATCTTTATTTGTGGCAAGTAATTCAGACCCCCAAAATGTAGATCATGGAGATAATTTCTTTGATCATCTTTACAATAGATTTTCCATTAAACGAGTTTCTGCTGCAAGGATGATCAATTCAAAAGGAAATGGACGCGGAGCAATTTCCGAAATAATGATTTCCAATGTTGTCAATGCTTACTGATATGAGAGACTTTGATACTTGGCTAGCTGGTTTTAGACCTTCTATTGCCGATTACAAATATTACGTTGATTTCGATAAGGTTTTCAATAATGTGGAAGCTATTAAAATTCCACTCAATATCTTGAATTCGCTTATTGGATCCAAGAACATAGAGGATGAATTTAGAAAAATTTTGGTACAATATCCAGAAACTCTAAGATGTATTCCTATTCTTTTAGCCAAGCGTGAGCTTGATATTATGGTTATGGATGAAGAGGGACAGATTGATTTTCATTTTGACAAACCAAATTGCACGAATGAAGATTATGTCAAATTCATGCGAAAGACTGGTCTTTTTGATTTGATGGAGAATCATATTGTCAATAATCTTGTGGATTACGTGACCGGTATAGAAACGGGACTTGACTCCAACGGACGCAAGAATCGTGGCGGGCATCTGATGGAGAATCTTGTGGAGAGTTTTCTTTGTAAAGCAGGACTCGTGAAAGGCGTTGATTATTTCAAGGAAATGTATATCCATGAAATAGAGGTCAAATGGGGTATAGACTTATCGTCTATTTCTAACAATGGGGGAGCTGAAAAGAGGTTTGACTTTGTTGTAAAAGGAGAGAACACTATCTATGGAATAGAAACCAACTTTTATACAAGTAGTGGTTCCAAACTGAATGAAACAGCTCGTAGTTATAAAACCATCACATTGGAAACAAAAGACCTGGAATATTTTAAGTTTGTTTGGTTTACAGATGGTTGTGGCTGGCACACTGCAAAGAATAATCTGAAAGAAACTTTTGATGTTCTGGAACATCTGTACAATATTGCGGATCTTGAAAATGGAATAATTTCAAAAGCACTTATTTAAATGCCAACAGCCTACTATAAATCAGATAACAAGGATTTTACTCTTTTGAAAGGAGATTGTATTGAACTGTTGAATTCTTTTGATTTTAAGTTTGATATGATTTTCGCAGATCCTCCATATCATCTATCCAACGGAGGAATAAGCGTCCAGAGTGGCAAAATGGTATCTGTAAATAAAGGTGATTGGGACAGAACAAAAGGCTATGAAGAAGATTATCTGTTTGATAGATCTTGGATTGAAGCCTGTCGGAATAAACTGAAGAGTAATGGCACAATTTGGATAAGTGGAACATATCATAATATTTTTTCCGTAGCCCGGTGCTTGACAGAATTGGGATTCAAGATTCTGAATTGCATTACTTGGGAGAAAACAAATCCACCGCCTAATCTCTCATGTAAATATTTTACTTATTCTGCGGAATATATTCTTTGGGCTCGTAAAGAGTCCAAAGTTCCCCATTTTTTTAACTATGAGCTCATGAAAAAGATCAATGGCGGCACTCAAATGCGTGATGTATGGCGGTTACCTGCAATTGCACGATGGGAAAAATCTTGTGGTAAACATCCTACTCAAAAACCATTGTGCGTTCTGTCGCGAATTATTCAGGCTTCAACTCTTCCTGGTGCATGGATTTTAGACCCATTTACAGGCAGTAGTACAACAGGTATCGCTGCAAATCTCTTAGGTCGTCGCTTTCTAGGTATAGATCAAAATGCCGAATTCCTGAAACTGAGCAAAGCACGTCGTGAGGAAATTAATGATACATCAAAACGTACTTTGTATTTGGAGAAGCTTCAAAAGCAAGCACAATTATTTGAGGACAAAGAAATTCAAGTAATCAATGAACCTTCTGTAGACTATGGGCAGGAATTGCCTTTTTAATACTCACGATGCTTAATGGCAAGATTAAGTAAATTCCTGTAATTAATTTTGCCATTCATGTAATCACGTGTCATTTGTAATTGTAGTTTAAACTGATGTGCCCCAATTGTTTGTTTTTCGCAAATACAGAATAATTCAAGAATTATAGCTATACCATCCATTGAGAATGTGCCAGGAACTTGAACATGAGAATATTTACCTCCTATTACTTTTATAGATTTTGGCGTATATGATGCCCTGTCGGCAACAGAGGTAAAAGGTTTACAGTTATCATAAAATGTAATAAAATAATCAAGTAGTTCTTTTATCTCATTGGGATATCTTTGTACTTTTATGAGCAAATAATTCCAATGAATGATTTGAGTTTATGACAGTTTGTCAGCTATCTAAAAGAGGAATACAATTTGTTGATTAGTAATACTAAACTTAAAAGTCATGTTCGATTTTACACAAATTACTCTTGTTATAGGGAAGCGTGATAAAGTTTCTGGTTTTATTCAAATGCTAGGATCGGGATTCCTTATATCTAATTATGGTAAAGTAGTAACGGCGAGACATGTGGTTGGAAATGAAACTGAAGGTTTATGTGTACTGATGCCACATATCCCCAATATTAATGCGTACCAAGATCTTTCAGATACTTCCTGTCGTTTGGTTCCTGCAATTGTTGAGGATATAAATCCAATTACCGATCTATGCATATTAAAAACTGATTTGAGATTTAATGGCCAACTCCCTAAATTGGACTCATTAGACTCTGTCTTAGTCGGTGAAAGGATTGGTATATTTGGCTTTCCGCATTGTGTTATGGGAAGACGTGTTTTAACATATCAAGAGACAGGAATTGGAGCGAAAATGCTTTTAGAGACTTCTGGAATAAAGTCAAAGTATGCAACTATTAACATACAAACCAGACCAGGGCAATCTGGTTCATTGGTGTTTGATCTTAAAACAGGCTTTATCGTTGGTTTGTTAATTGGGGCTTATTCTCCTGAGTCGGGAGTTATTATAGCAGGGATTAATCCTCACGAATTGAACCAAACATCATATTGTATCTCGGCTAATCATATAAAAGAAATGTTATGATAGAAATAGATAATTTGTCCTTGGATGAATGGTATACTTGTCTCAAACCATATCAAAAAAACGCTATTGAGCAGCTGGTAGCTAAATACGGAGAGGAAAAAGCTGCCGAGGAATGGTTGACAGCAAGAGGACCTATGCAAACTGCAACTTTTGGCGGAACTCAAACCAAAGCAGAAGATACTCATAGTTATTGGAATAGATTAAGGACAGAAATTGACAAACTTATTTGTGGTCATCCTGATTATAAGAAAGAGCAAGAAAAAATTTTGGCTGCTGGAAAAACTATCGGATTAAGTAGTGTTACCGCTTTGGCTAATTGGTTATGCCCAATTATAGGAATGTCATCTGCAATTTTGATTCCTGCTATTATTTTGATATTGCACACGATGTCAAAAATGGGAATTAAAGCATATTGCTTTACTAAACATTTTATCAAGGAATGAAAAGGATACGACGGATGTCTTTCTGAAAGTAATTTTTTTGTCCAATATGTTTGTCCATCGCCTCAGCCCGTCTCAGACGGTGCGGTTTGTTTACGCAAATTTCACTGATTGCGATTTAATATATAATCAATACGGATAAATTTCTTCAACGAGGACGAGTATTACGTCGAAAATCGGCGTAGCATATTGAACAACAAACTGGAAAATCAACCAAAGTGAGGAAAACAAAAATCCCCACTTTTTGTTTTGATGTTAATTCATGTTCACGAAGACACAGAGTTAGTACCACTTAATTTTGCACATTGATTTAAAGAAAACAGAATGACGATTCAGATACGACAATCCACGCTGGCCGACCTGCCCGTGCTGATGCAGCTCTTCGAGAGCGGGAAACGCATCATGCGCCGCAGCGGCAACCTGCGACAGTGGACGGGCAGTTATCCGTCTGAGAATGTGGTGGCTGGCGATATACACCGGGGCCACAGCTACCTTTGCCTGGACGAAACGGGAAGATCGGTGGGCACCTTTGCTTTCATCCCCGGAGACGATCCTACGTATGCCCGCATCTACGAGGGCGAGTGGCTGGACAACACACATCCCTACGCCACCATTCACCGCCTGGCAGGGCGCGAAGACGCATCGGGGGTGGCTGCTGCCTGCCTGGACTGGTGTTATGCCCAAATACCTAACCTGCGGGCCGACACACACCGCGACAATAGCATTATGCAGCATATCCTTCTCAAACACGGATTTCGCTATTGCGGCATCATCTATTTACTCAACGGTGACGAACGGTTGGCTTACCAGAAGGTGTGACTTTGGAGACGCTGGCGGCAGAAATGAACAGATTCTGCGAACGGTCTGGTTTATTCCTCTGCCGTGCCGTACTTTTCTTTCAGTTTCTCCACGCTCATGCCCGTGAAATAATCCTCCACAAAATCCCAACGCTGTGCATCGTCCAAACGGTCCGTGCCGAAGAACAGCGTGAACAGTTCTATCTGCTCCTGGAAAATCTGTTCGTTGGTATCGAGGATGCGGTTGCGGTAGTCGTCCGTAGCTGCCAGTTCCTGCAATGTGTCCGGATCGTTGAAGCGGATAAGCACGCAAGGCATTCCCCCACCTTCGACACTGAACGACAGGCAACCCAGCATAGACAGCAAGTTGAGCAGCGTGTTGAGGTCGGAGAAAGGTGTGCAGTAGAAGGTGAGCCTGTCGCCCCGGTTGCCCGCGATGCGCTGGGCGCACAGCTTTTGGTAGCGGCCGAGCAGCAGGTCGAAGCCACGCGTGACGGTGAATAGCAGTTCGTTGCTCTCCTTCTTCTTCGCGCTGGTGATGTAGCTCACGCTGCGCCCCTCTTCCGTGCGGCTCTCCAGTAGCGAGCCGATGAACCGCTTGGCCGAGCGCACGTCCATCTGATGTTCGGCAAAGATGTCGCGCAGGGCTTCCTCTCCAAATTTGCCTTTGCTCTTGGCAAGGGCAAGCTTCATCAGGTTGGTCAGACTCTTGAAGAGGGCATCGAGTTTCCGGCGTATGTCAGCGGCATCTTCCTTGAGCAGTACCTCGTGCTTGCCCACCGATACGGCACGCGACCCTTCGCGCAGGGTGCCGTTGTTCAGCTTCTGCTTGAATTCCTTGTAACCCAGTTCGGGGAATCCTTCTTCCCACAGTTTCTCCAGGCGGGCCTTATAGACACCTTCCGTACCTTCTACCGGGGTGAGCCATTGGGCATACTGGCGGGCAAAGTCGGGTCCGGTCTTGTCTTGTATATATCCTTCGGTCAGCAGGTTGCGCGGGTTTACCTCCAGCAGGTGCCTGCCGTAGCGCCGGGCAATGTCGTCTTCCAGCCACAGTAGGGCGGTCTTGGTGAACTGTCCCAGTTCCGATTCATATTCTAACTTGTTTTTGGTGCGCGGCAGTTTCACTATGAACTCAAAATCCGAGAGCGACACGAGCATCTCCTGTTTGCTCCCTTTCATGCGGTACACCTCCACGAGCTTCTTCAGGATAAGCGCCAGTTGGTCTTGCGCGATGTTGCCCAGCTGATGCAGGCGTTTCATGTAGTAAAAGTCGCGCTCGTGGAAGTCGGTAGCCGCCACTCCTTGCACATCGGCATCACGCGCCGCGCGTCCTATTTCCTGGATGTAGTCCACAAAAGTACTCGACGGAGCCACGTGATACACGCGGTCGATGTCGCTGATGTCGACTCCCATGCCGAATGCCTTGGTGGCCACGATAAGACTCTTTTCGCCGCTCTTGAAGTCCTGCACAATCTGTGCCTTCTCCTCACGGTCCTTCTTGCCGTAGTACGACGCCACCAGGTGCCAGTTTTGCGCGCGGACCCACGACTTGATGCGCATGTCGATGCCTCCGGCAAAGGGATAGTAGAGCAGCGTCTTGTGTCCGTCGAGGTAGTCCTCGATGCGGGCAGAAATCACCTGTTGTTTGGCCTTGTCGTAGGTCTCGCCTTCTTCGATAGCCATCTGCCTGATGTCGAAGCCTATATTGCGCCGTTTTACCGTGCCCACATAAAGCACGCACGGTTCCATTTGCAGCGAGCGTATGGTTTCGAACACCATGTCGTTGTCGCCCTGCGGGTTCCAGACTGCCGTGGCGGTAAGTGCAAAGAGCGGGAAGGCGTAGCCTAATGTATCTTTCAATCCTTGCAGGTAACGGCCCAGAAACCAATAGTCCACACGAAACTCCTTGCCCCAGGTTGTCACCGTATGCGCTTCGTCCACTACCACCATTCCGATGTGGCGGTCGCCTGTGAAGTGCCGGATGTCATACGACAGCAGCAGTTCGGGCGAGAGGTAGAACAGGTCGATTTCTCCTTCGCGCACCTTCCGGTAGACCTCTGCCTTTTGTTCGGGCGAGAGGTCGGACGAAGCATACCCCACACGTGTGTATCCCGTTTCCAACAAACTCTCCACCTGGTCGACGATGAGCGCTTTCAGCGGCGATACCACCAGCGTGAGGTGCCCGTATTCCCGTCCTAACCAAATGGCCGGCAACTGGAACAGCAGCGACTTGCCCGAGCCGGTAGGAGCCGTCATCAGAATATTGTCCACATCTGCGTCACCGTCGCAGGCTTTTTCTGCTTCGCGCAGCACATGTTCTATCAGCTGCCCCTGCGAGATGCATATTTTGTTTTTCCCGCGAAACAAATCATCGTAGATTTCTATGTGGCGGAATTCATCGTATCCATACACTTCTTTCATCAGCGTCTTTACCGAGTCGCGGCAAGCCTCCGGCAAGCGTCGTGGCTTAAGCTGAGGCAGAGGACGTGTTGTTGCGTAGTCTGTAGTTGTCATTTGTCTTAATCGGGTTTTAATGAGCTCCGGCTGTTTCTTGGGTTGTCGCCGGAATCGGGTGTAAAAGTAGGGGAAAAAACTGAGATACGTGACAGAAAACGCTGTCTTTTTTGCAATCCGCTAACTACTGCGCATTTCAGACGGCTGTCTCGTGCTTCAACTGCGCGTAAAGCGGTCCGTAGTGCCGAGGTATTGAAGAGCGGCACGGTCTATATAAGGAGCCGACTTGTTATACCTTTCCACAAAAGGCCGAAAGGGGTTCGTAAAAGGTGCGTGAAGACAGCATCCTTCACCATAACTTTTCTGACGACGGGGAGAAGCGTATGACAAAGAGAAGCAGGATGAATTGTGCCATACAGTGTATAAGGGAATATGATGGCGATTTGAATAATTTAACGGATGACCGGACTTATATTAAGTTATTGGTATTAATTTTGCGCCGCAAAATCGGACATCCGGTAAGGGAATTACATTACCTTGGCAATTCGATACGGGATAAAGAGTTTATCCGATGTATTGAAAGTAATGGGACGGCTCTTTCCCTTAAAACATAATTATTACTGTATCCCATCTGCAGAATTTTGATTATAGACAATCAAATTCAATATTAATTAAAACAGTAATAATTATGTGGAAAAAGTATTGTAAAATTTCGTTCTTGGTACTATTAACCGTGTTGGTAGTTCCGTGTTTCTTTTCTTGTAGTGACGACAGTGAAGATGTTGTTGTCAATATGAATCCTCCCCAATACGAATCAGTCAGTGGAAAATATGAAATCACCGACAGTTCTTCTCCGTATGTAAGTGTTGAACTGGGGGCAAGCGGTGACTATATCGTCATCAAACGTAGTAGCAGTAATACTGCTTCTTCATTGAAAAAAGAAAATCTTTTTTTCCGAAAATCCCCGGCAAGCAGAGCCGTGACGTATGGCAATGTAGTCTATGGCACTTATACTCCAATCGACAATGAGTCTTTCAATTTAGAGGGATTCGGTGTCATACAACTGAAATCAGACGGTGGTCAGGGAATTACAGACATCACAATTAAGCCTGATAGTGGAAACGAAATGAACCTCACCGTAAAGAAGGCTGAAACAATGGGAGATGATGAATTGACCAATGCTTTGTGCCGTACATGGAAGGTCCTGAAAATACATGAGAAAGGGTATGATTCATACGATGGAGAATATGATGACACTTATACTCCTAATGATTACGACGGTGTAATATCGGAGGTTATGTTCTCCAAGTCAGGCACATTCCTCAGTTTCTATAACGACAATGAAATAGAAGCTCATTTTTGGAAATGGGAAAACCAAGGCGAACACCAGATTCGCTATTCATGGGATAACGTATGGAACAATGATGATGAAGAAGGCAATTTTACTGTAAATTTTTCGTCTGACAACAAACTTACCATTTATGAGTATTATAGGGATTATGAAACAGATGAATGGTATGAATCTACAGTGGAATTAGTCGAGAAGAATCCGTCAGAAAGCAATGGGGAAGAGGGAGATATAACTGTTCCCACAGACAAGACTCCGGTTGAAAGAGTCTTTACGGGGAAGTTGGTAGATGAAGTGGATGACCACGGATTGGACAAGTTTATTTATGAGAATGGCTTCCTTACTCAAGTGCTATCCGGTGGCAGTGACGAATATAGAATAACGTTCGAATATAATTATCTTAATCCGAATAAATCGGCTTCAGACCCTGATGTAAGATACGCTGATGGAAGTGTGTCCTATGTCTATGATGTTTGGTTGAACGAATTAGGATTTGCCGAACGTATTGATTCAAAACATTATGATGATTATGGTGGTTTTGATTTCCAATCCACTTGTGAGTATGATGAGGAAGGGCATCTTGTCTATATGAACGAAGGTCGGGAAGAAAGAGAATACTCGCTTACTTGGACTGACGGGGATTTAGTTTGTGTAGACAGGCTGAACCGTAATCATACTACTAATTTTACTTATTCAGAAATGTCCAATGATAATAACCTGATGTTCTTCTATGACATTTATGATATGGACTTAGAAGAGTTGAAATATCTCTATTGGGCAGGGTTGCTCGGTGTATCTCCAAAACATTTAGTGGCATCGTCATATATACATTCTGATGGATATGACCATCCGTATGAAGAATATAAATGGGAAGCGGATAAGGTCTTATCCAAAGATGATGGTGAGAGCGATTGGACGGAAGAAATACTTTTCTCATTTGCGGAATAAGTAAGAACTACAGGTGTTAAACCTTTCTTTTCTATAATAGCGACTGTCACTATGCATTTATTAGTTGCAGTCGCTATTGTTTTGTCGAACCTCTATGTTGCCGTGGGGGTTAGTTACGGATTTGGCCAGAAACCGGTAGTGTCAATGATAATGCCAAAACACCCGACTTTACATTTTGAATGTGAAATCGGGTGCTCATTTGCAAATCTTAAAAAACAATTTTTTTGCGGAGAGACAGGGATTCGAACCCTGGGAACAGTTGCCCGTTCACCGCATTTCGAGTGCGGCCCGATCGACCACTCCGGCATCTCTCCTGATTTTTGCGTTGCAAAGGTAATTCGTTTTGTGATAAGTTGTATGCCTTTTCGTGATTTTTTTCTTTTGGGGTAGTAAAAAAGAGCGGAAAGAGGAGAAATAGATAACATGCGGATACCTTGTTGAACAAATGGGCACGGAGTTTGTTTTACTTTGAAAGAAAATGTCTATATTTGTCCCGAATTATAAATTGAATGATTATGAAGAAGATTTTTAGCATCCTGGTGATAGCTGTATGCTGCATGTGTATGGCTACGACAACTGCCCGCGCACAGTTCATCAAGTGGGGTATCAAGGGCGGTGTGAACATGACTAAGATTGACTTTGATAACTACAAAGACAAAATGGCCGGCTTCTTTATCGGACCGATGGCTGAAGTAACCATTCCTATCGTAGGGCTGGGGGTAGATGCTTCGCTGCTGTTCTCGCAGAAGGGAGTCAAGGCTGACAATGACGCTACCAAACAGATGGGGCTGGACATACCGGTCAACCTGAAATATACCATCGGACTGGGAAGTACGCTGGGCATCTTCATTGCCGCAGGTCCCGATTTCTACTTTGATTTCAAGGACGAAGGTGAATTTGACAGGAAAAAGGCGCAGGTCGGTGTCAATGTGGGTGCCGGTGTGAAATTGATACAGCATCTGCAGATTGGCGTGAACTACAATATTCCCATCGGTGACCACTTTGAATGGGGTGACCTGAAGGGTAAGGACAAGACCTGGCAGATTTCACTGGCATATCTTTTCTAAACAAACATAACTTCTACTTGTAATTAAACTTGTGCAGGCGTGGCGGCTGCCCGACTCTTTGGAGTAGGCAGTCGGTGCGTCTGCTTTGTTTTTTTGCGTGTCTGATGTGCGGTATTTGCTGTAGGATTTATAACTTTGTGCCTTCATGGAAAAGTTTGTAGATGTTATACTCCCTTTGCCCTTGGCGGCTTGTTTTACTTACGCCTTGCCCCCGTCTCTGGAGAGCGAGGTGCAGCAGGGGTGTCGGGTAGTGGTGCCTTTTGGACGGAAAAAGTTCTATACGGGCATCGTGTGCAATGTGCATTATCTTAAACCGACGGCATACGAGGTAAAGGACGTGCTGACGGTCTTGGACATTCACCCCATTCTGCTGCCCGTACAGTTCAAGTTCTGGGAATGGCTGGCCGATTATTATCTCTGCACACAGGGGGATGTTTACAAGGCGGCTCTTCCATCCGGACTAAAGTTGGAAAGCGAAACCATAGTAGTGCTGAATCCTGATTTTGAAGCAGAAGAACGATTGTCCGACCGGGAAACACGTATCTTAGACTTGCTGTCGGCCGAAGAAGGGAAGTCTGTCACGCAGTTGGAGAAGGAGAGCGGGGTGAAGAACATTTTGCCGGTCATCAATACTCTGCTGGACCGGGAAGCCATTTTTGTGAAAGAAGAACTGAAGCGCACCTATAAACCGAAGACGGAGACACGGGTGCGCCTGACACCTGATGCTTGCAACGAACACCGGCTGCATATCTTCTTTGATGAGTTACAGCGGCGGGCACCCAAACAATTGGACTTGCTGATGAAATACTTGGAACAGTCTGGACATCTGGGCGGCAACGAACGTCCGGTGGCTAAGCGCGACCTGTTGCAGCGCACGGGGGCTACGGCAGGCGTCTTTAACGGACTGGTGGAGCGGGGGATCTTTCAGGTTTATCAGGCTGAAGTGGGCAGGCTGGACAGACACTTGCCGACAGGTGGACTGGAGCTTCCCCATGCGTTGTCTACCCCCCAGCAGCAAGCTTATGAGGCCATCCGCACTTCTTTCAGCAGCAAGAAGGTGTGTTTGCTTTATGGCGTGACCTCCAGCGGGAAGACTGAGATTTATATTCATCTGATTAAAGATGCTCTGGAGCGGGGCGAACAAGTGCTCTATCTCTTGCCCGAAATCGCCTTGACCACGCAGATAACGGAACGCCTGAAGCGGGTGTTCGGCGAACGGCTGGGCATTTATCATTCTAAGTTTCCCGATGCAGAGCGGGTGGAAATCTGGCAGCGCCAGTTGTCGGACAACCCCTATGGTGTCATCCTGGGTGTGCGCTCTTCGGTGTTCCTGCCCTTTCAGAAGTTGGGCCTGGTGATTGTGGACGAAGAACACGAAACCACCTACAAGCAGCAGGATCCGGCCCCGCGCTACCATGCGCGCAATGCTGCCATCGTTTTGGCTTCCCTCTACGGAGCCAGGACACTGTTGGGGACGGCTACGCCCAGTCTGGAGAGCTGGCACAATGCGCAGACCGGTAAATACGGGCGGGTGGATCTGATGGAGCGTCACCGTGCCGTCTGCCTGCCTGAGATAATTCCCGTGGATATTAGGGAATTGATGCACAAGAAACGGATGAATGGACATTTCTCGCCCTTGCTGTTGCAATATGTCCGTGAGGCATTGCAGAAGAAAGAACAGGTCATACTCTTCCAGAACCGACGTGGCTTTGCTCCTCTGGTGGAGTGCCATACCTGCGGCTGGGTGCCCAAGTGTAAGAACTGTGACGTCAGTCTGACCTATCATAAGGGATTGAACCTGCTGACGTGCCATTACTGTGGATATACCGAGCCGGTGCCGCGCCGATGTCCTGCTTGCGAAGGAGTAGACTTGCGCCCGCATGGGTTCGGTACGGAGAAGATTGAAGACGACATCCGAGCCGTCTTTCCCGAAGCCCGTGTGGCTCGCATGGATCTGGACACTACACGTACACGTACAGCCTATGAACGTATCATCGATGACTTCCAGCAGGGGCGTACCGACATCCTTATCGGAACGCAGATGGTATCGAAGGGACTGGATTTCGACCGGGTGAGCGTAGTAGGCATACTCAATGCCGATACGCTGCTCAATTATCCCGACTTCCGGGCCTACGAGCGGGCTTTTCAGCTGATGGCACAGGTGGCGGGACGTGCTGGCAGACGGGAGACCCGCGGGCGTGTCATCTTGCAGACCAAGAGCGTAGGGCATCCCATCATTGCGCAGGTCATCCAGAACGACTACGAAGGCATGGCCGAAGGGCAGTTGACAGAGCGGCAGGCTTTTCACTATCCGCCTTATTACCGTCTTATTTATGTCTACCTGAAGCATCGGCGCGAAGACGTGCTCGAACAGATGGCGCAGGACATGGCCGCCCGTCTGCGTGCCCTTTTCAGACAACGGGTGCTGGGACCGGACAAACCGCCTGTGGCGCGCATACAGACGCTCTTCATCCGCAAAATTGTGTTGAAGGTGGAGAATAGTGCGCCTGTGGCTCGCGTGCGCAGTCTGCTGATTGATGTACAGAAGGCCGTGCAGGAAGACCCGCGTTTCAAGGGAGCAATGGTGTATTACGATGTAGACCCGATGTGATTACAGTGGTTAATGATTTCTGGCAATAGACTGCGTGTGGCACGGCTGTGTGACGTGTGATGTGGTGGCTACCGGTAATCATTTGCCTTTCATTATTAATAGTTTACTGTTATGAAGAGAATACTTTTTGTCTGCCTGGGGAATAAATAGAAAAATATAAATAATTTATATATCGCTGAAATAAAGGAAGTTCAGATTTATTTTATATCTTTGCAATGTAAACCAAATGCGGGTTTTACGCTATAAAATGTAAACCACAAGGTAAACTAAAATACAAGGATATGAAACGTAATCTGCCCACGATTTCAGCGATACTTTATACTTCCAAGACGCTTGCCAATGGTGAGCATCCTATTATGCTGCGCGTATGCTACAATGGCAAACGCAAGTATAAAAGTATGGGCATATCTTGCAAGCCTCAAGAGTGGAGCGATGACAAACAGCGTGTAAAAGGCAAACGTGCAAACAGCCTTAATACTATTATCACCAAAGAATTGGCCGACGCACAGAACTATGTTTTGTCTTTGGAAGGCAAAGCGGATTACTCTGCCTCAACGATAGTTTCAGATTTACAGAAAACAGCACCTACAAGGCTAACTTTATTTTCTTTGTTTGAAGAACGAATTGAGTTTTTCAAAGTAGAAAAAGGCAAATATAATACAGCCACAGGATATCTGACTTTACTTAACAGAATAAAGAAATACACCAACGGCAAGGATTTAGAGTTGTTTGAGGTGACAACAAATTGGCTTCGGTCGTTTGAAGAATATCTGCGTTGCCACTATGCTGATAATTCCATCCGAAAGTTCTATGATTGTTTCCAAGCTATCTTCAACTATGCCATAACTAAGGAGTATATTAAAGAAACTCCGTTTACGACTTTTCAGTTTAGTAAGAAGCTGAATTGTCAAACAAGGAAACGAGCGTTGACATTGCAGGAGATAACTTCTTTGATGGTGTACTATCTTGAAAGATACGGTAAATTGGGGATAGAAAATAATGATGTGTACGGCGAGCTTGAAGAAAAGCAATATTGGGTTAATCAAAAGTTTAAATTAAGAGGGACAAATAAATTAACCCCTATCAATGCCGAACAATTTTCTCTCGCTTTATTCCTTTGCAGTTATCATTTTCAAGGAATGGCACTTATTGATCTTGCCAATTTGAAAAAGAAAGATATACATTTAATTCAAGTAACAGACAGAGATAAGTTTGTGAAAGATTCGGCAGAACATGACTACGATTATGCCATGTCTCATTTAAGAAAATTGTTATGCTATGAAATAAATATAACGAGGCATAAAACGACACATCCAACAAGAGTTATTGTAGATGCTCGTTATCTTATACCGTACTTAAATCCGTTTGGAAGTTATATTGATGATGGCGATGATTTGGATGAGGACGAATTAGAAGATTATTTGTTTCCGATTTTCGATAAAGACGATGATACGGAAGAAAAGAAATTTGGTCGTATGACCTATATGAATTATTTGGTAAACGTCAATCTAAAACGCATTGCCAAACGCTTAGGATTTGCAGAGGGAATAACTTTTTATTCTGCAAGACATAGTTACGCTTCGGCTCTTTATCATGCAAATGTGCCAATGGGTTTAATTGCACAAAATATGGGGCGCAATCCTGCTGAAATAGAAACCTATCTGAAAGAGTTTGACATAGAGAACATTTACAAGGCTAACGAGAAAGCACTAATAACAGGCCAAGAGGATTTTTTAAGGATTACAGAGAAGCAAAAGCAAGCACAAAGGAACAAAACAAGAAAGGAATTGGAAGAAAAAGGAGAATTTGATACATTGAAGATGCTTGAGAATTGGTGGCGATTTATGGATGAGCATTGATAAAAACATTCAAAATCCTTATCTTATAAAGGAAAATGAATGTTTGTAGAGGCTTAATATCCGAAAATGTTACGTATAATACAATATATCAACAACTTACGCAAAATTCAAATATTCACTTCTGATTGTTTTTGAATATAACATTAAATAAAAAGCACCAACAATCGTAAGACTGTTGATGCTTATGAATGATATTTTTCCGTGCTTAATACTCGAACATCAATGTTGCAGTTCCCTTGAATGTGTAGGAACTGTTACCATTGCTCATGCTTAGATTGTCAAAATTGACAGTAATCTCGCTCTCACTTGGATTTGTGTTAGTTACTACTGCTGTTCCTGACACATACTTAAAAGAATCCTCTAGATCTATGATTGAGCCTTCTTCCTCTTCAATTAAAGGGGTAAGGGCTAAATCCATTTCGGCGAAATCATCGCCAACTTGAGGACACGTTGCATTGTGGTAGGAAAATGTGTAATAATCCACATTTATAACTCCGTTGCTCTCATTGTCAACAGCAACAGTGAAATCGCCTTTCCTTAGCGTTTCATTCCAATCACCCATAAAGCTGAAAGCGGATAGATTGTAGCTCACACCGTTAATCTCAATGCTATTTCTACCATTGTTGTTTGTTGGGTCATCATCATCGTCACTGCAAGCAACGAGAGTGAAAGACGTAATGGCAAATAAAGTCACCACGAATTGAAAAAGATACTTTTTCATAATCAGTTATTTTTTTTATTGTTTTTAAATGCCTTTGTTGATGTTATGAAAGTGAATATAGTTCACTTTTGTAATATAGCGAAAAGGAAAGATTTGTCGTGATTGACCAACCTTCTCTATATATTTACATTACTATACAATTTATTCTCCTATATTTCTTTCTATGAAATGGAATTCTACTGCAATATCACCACCATTGGGGTATGGACTAATTTCAATATATCCTTGAATTGATGCACCTCCAATGAATGTAAAAGATTCATTCATATTATCCAATAAATGCCTTTCTGATATCTCAGGAATATATCCATCATCTAAAGCAGTTATAAATGATTTTGACTTGAAAATACGGACTGTGCTGTTATTGACAAATTGCTTAAATATCCACACCTTTCCTTCAGGCACACTTATAGGGTTCGTCCTCAGAATATTATATTGCCGTTGATATACGCCATAACTTCCACTCAAATTAGACATTGCACCAGAAGCATCACTATGGGCATTCATAGTAATAATTATTTCTTTGGGCTGTTCTGACACTTCTTCAGTTTCTTCTTCCTGAGAATTTATGTTCTTTGTTTCTACATTGGCTGTTACTGCATTTTGTTTAGCTGCTGTAATTTCAACTTGCGAGAAAGTACCATTTCCTTTTGTATCAATATATCCCCACTTATCACCAATTTTAGCAACGGCGAATCCTTCTGAAAAGTCCCAAATTTCATCATAAATGTACGGGACAATCTCATTTCCCTGTTCGTCTATTGCTCCATATTTGCCATTCAATCTAACAATAGAAACTCCTTCTACAAAAGGGTTACATCCTGCTACCCAACCTGCATCTGAATATTCATCAAAATAAGCATCAAACGTAAGTGGAATGACCTCTTTTCCCTCTTGATTTATAAAACCTGATTTCCCGTCTTTAACAACAATTATCAACCCGCTATCTGATGGATAAATGGCATCATACACGGAAGTCGAGATTTCATTTCCTGTTTTATCAAGCAGCCTATATGATTGAGAAGTTGCTTCCCGTGTGACTATTACATTATCAAACACTTGTATATCACCATAAACAAATGGTAATATCTCCTTGCCCCTAGCATCAACGCCTCCCAAGAAACCTTGTTCATCCATTACAACGGCAATTCCTTTACTAAAAGGATGCATACCGTCTGCCACGTTATAGATACAATGAATCGTTTCATTACCTTTAGAATCAATGTACCCAACCTTTGATATGCCATCAGCATCGGCTATTTGAACAGCAGCCAAACCTTCAGAGAAAGAATGAGCGTATGTAAATTTGCAAGGAATCACTTCATTACCTTGCTTATCAATAAAGCCATATAATCCCTCTCTTTCAATTAAGGCTAATCCATCTGAAAACACCTCTGCATATTCATATTTGCAAGGGATAACTTCTTTTCCTTGTTTATCAATAAAGCCATATAAGTCATCTTTTCTCACTCGTGACAAACCATCAGAAAAGGAAGAAATTGCCGAATATATGCAAGGAGCAATTTCTTTTCCCTCATTATCGAGGTAGCCACAACCATGTATGTTCTTATAGTCCTTATTAACAGTGAAATAATCTGTATAATGATGAATCCATCCGTATTCAAAAGGTACGACTTCATTTCCTTTAGTGTCAATGCAACCATACAGCCCGCCTTTTGAAACAATAGCACGTGAATTGTTAAAATCTTCCGCACTTTCATATTGGCAAGGTATTACTTCATTGCCTTCTTTATCTATATACCCCCATAAACCATTATGTTGAACAGCAGCAAGTCCTTCATGAAAGTTGTTTAGTTTTTCATATTTCTGGACATTATTTGCAAATTGCTCTGTAATTTCTGAACGTTTGTCTTGCTGTTGGCCGTTGAGAATAGCAAATATACCACAACCGATAACCACAACAACTACAGCCGCTATTAGAATGCCTTTTTTACTGTTCTTCTGTCGAGGCTGAACATTTTTGATAGTTTCTTTTTTCTCCGTTTCTTCTTGTTGCTCCATCGACAAACGTACAGGATAACCACATTTAGGGCATTTCTCGGCTCTATCCGATACCATTTGCCCACAACTTTTACATTTTATCAGTGCCATAATATGATTTATTTATTGGTTAAGACTCGTTGAAGAAGTATGATTGGTTATTTTCGCAAATTCTGCTTCTGAAACATCTCTGTTTTTATATTCCTTAAGACTATGGTAAAGTCTCATTTCATTCAAATCAAAAACTAAATTATCATAATAATTCCATTTCCATTGATAAGTACTTCCCGTACAATCTTCAACGCCATTTCTATAAACATACGTTTTGAGATCAGACACAAATGATTCTCCATTCGATAATGTAAATACGTTATCTGATAAGATAAAAACTGTACCTATTAATTTAGAGGTGATATCGCCTCCCAATGTTTGATAGAGAATAACACATCTTCCATCAGGCAGTACTACAATGGGCGCACAATGAAACCTTCCACTTTGGGCATAATCAAAGGTATAAGTTCCAATAACTTTTTTTAATATTTTATCTTTATCATACTCTTCTGCATTTTCAACAGAGTCTTGAACATCTCCTTTCTTTGTCTCTGTTGGAAACTGATTATTAGCAATAAAGATGTATACGACCAATCCTATAATGATTAGTATTGTAATGACAGTTAAATAGTTCTTATTTATGCCATTCCGTTTTTGAGATAATGGATTTTCTTGCTGTTTAAGTTTATGAACCTCATTTTCATTTGGATATCCACAATTAGGACACACTGTATCTGTTGCAGACATCTCATAACCACATTCTTTGCATGCAACTTTTTTGTCTATTGGACATCCACAATTAGGGCATGATGTAGCCTTATCCGAAATTTCATGTCCACATTCACTGCATTTAATTAGTGCCATATTATTCAATCATTAACTATTGAGTATATACTAACTAGAAAGAAGTTGACCGAAAACAATATCCCCATCTTATCATCTCAACAACCTGTGAATAAAGTTTATTTGGATAATCAGATGTTGCTACAATCCAATCACCTGTACTATCATCTCTATAACCTGATTTTTTAACATTCCCGTAATCATCGTATGTTATTGTAATATTATGACTACCTTCTTCTCCCATACGCCAAGTCCCTTGAGGTTTCCCATTTAGACCATATTGCCCCTGACACCAAATTAAATTGCGGTCTTTAAATCTGACTGAGACTAATTTCCCATTTTTAAATGTTCCACTATAATAACTACGTTTATATGCTCCGTTTGTTTTAGATACTTTCCCTATGTAAATATCAAAATCGCCATCAGGAATTCCGTTCTCGTTGAAAATTATTTCACAATGAAAATCAATGTCTCTATCATAAGCGTCATTTCGTATAGGATAATCCCATGTCCATTTTCCCACTTGTTTATCATTTATAAAAAATCCTGCTGCTTTTGCCTTACGGCCAGTATCACCTTGATCAAACGAGAATTTACCCTCGAATATTCTACTGCCATCTGGAGCATCCTTATATTGGTAATTAGCTGTACCCACTAACGATACTATATTAGCTGGGCCAAAGGCGAACCCCGTCATCTCAAATTCACCTGTATAAGTCTTTAAATTATCCGAAAATACAAGATTGTCAAAAATTTGTTCTTCCTTTGTCTTTAATATAGGTACAATAATATTCGGCTCATTGGGAAATGCAAGTATATAATTAGAAGCACCTGTTATGTCATTGGGGTGAATGAAAAAATCATTGAGTATTTTATCGTAAGTTTCAATGTGTTTATATGCATCCTCCTTATACTGAGATATGAGTTGGTCTCTTGCGCCAATTTCCGCTAATATATACAATGTATCTACTGGTATCTTTGTCCTTTCAGAAACAGCGCTTGCCGTTTCTTTCCACTTAATTTGAGTCCACCAATAGTTATGCCCATTATATGATCCAAATCTGCATCCTGCTTGTTTTAACCGTTCCCTCAGTGATTTAATTTGAGCCTCAGTAAATTTCTCACCTTTCGGGTTTGTACGATTTAAGTAGTTGCTTTGTTGAGCAAATGTCATCATTGCTGTTAATGACAAAAATACTAAGGCTAACAACCTTAAACTTTTCTTACATAATTCGCCAAAGAAAGTGTATTTGGCATCACATATTCTTTCAGCCATAATGCAATAATAATTTAGTTGCATCTATGGCCCTGCGATGCGAATTCTTTTATTATTTAGACTTTGAGGCATAAGAAGAAAAGCGAGGCCGTCACTCTGCCTCATTCATTGATGTGAGGGCTTGGACTCCCTTGTTAGTAGAATAAGGAGAATGAACAGCCCCACTTGGATGTATTTCGTGATGTACGAATACAACCCAAGAGAGCGTCCTTCTCACAATATCTCGACTAACAATCTTTGTGAAAGTGTCCAAGTTTCACATCAACGAGATAAAGCGAAAATGCGCTTTCTTCAATATGTCTGTACTCGCTTTGCGCTAAGTACGTCACAAAGATAGCTAATTTTCAGAGAAGAACGCTCAAATCTTCAAAATAAATGTGCTAACGCCTAAAAATCAAGCAAATCATACGTTTCTAACAATTCTTTTTCTCTTATGCCCAAATATATTTTAGTAACAGACACATTACTATGATTGAATAACTCTGATAATCTCATCAACGCCATGTTAGCATTCTCACCTGCTGACTCAAACACCTTTCTACCAAATGTTTTGCGCATTGAATGTGTTGAAAAATGTTCAATCTTTAGATTGTATTTTTTCTTAATTTCCTTAAATAATATATTGATTCTTTGCGTGCTATACACTACTTTTTTTTGAGACAAAAAGCACTTTTCATTATCATTTTTGATGTGTAAAGCGTCATGGCATTTGCGGATATGCTGTTGGAAGTCCGCATTGATTTTCACAACCCTGCGTTTGTTTGTCTTTTTCTCGTTGATAGTAAATTTATCATCATTCAGCAACATAGACCAAGTCAATGTTAGAATGTCGCTGATACGCAGCCCAAAGAAACACCCACAACCAACAAGGAGTGACATACGGTAATTTCTATCTTTAAACAGTTTACGGATAAGACTCATAGCCGTGTCCCATTCTAAATAATCACTTGTCTGATATTTGAGAATTGCTTGTTTCATATATTTAAATTTACTTATTATTTCCTGTTTCTGAATATCTTTATTGTTTTGTCGTGTGTAAGTTGCTTATTTTCAACGCATATTCAAAATTGTGGAGAAAGTGAATATTGTTATGCAGCCATCATTTGACCACTTTCTGATGGCAGGATTATTGCCATCAATTCTGCTTTCTTTGTTTCGTAAAGTTTGCTTGCCTTTTCGTCTTTACTCCACATATTAGCGTGAATGTAGTCATAAGTTGCAATCCAAAGTTCACGCAAGGCATTTTCAATAGTAGAATTCTTAATTGAGGCAACAAGCTCAACAAAATACCTCATATTTCCTCTTGCATAATCCATTGCAGGGTGTGAATAATCAGCCATCATCCAATACCAATCGTGATTGTTCATCGTTGCTAATGCCTTATTTATGATTTCTACTGTTGCCATATCTTTAAGTTTTTATTGTTACTTTCGTTTTTTATTTACACCACAAAGATAGGCATATATTAAATAATAGCCAAATTATACGATCTAAAGTATGCTAAAGTATAACGTTTTATTGCTTGACAGCCAACAAAATAAAAAAGGATGCCATTTGCTGACACCCTTAATACTTGAATTAAAATACTTCAACCAAAGATTCCCACCGAAAACTTCTCCAAGCTCCTTTTTCTACGTCATAAAAGGCTGTTGTGCAATAGTTCTCACGACTTTCACCGTTGCCGTTTGTCTTGGCCTTTGCAAGGTTGGATTGGGTTGTTCCCCAACATTCCCTTAGTTCTCCGTTCTTCTTTATAAACGTGAAATGTGCGATACCATTTTGGAGCTTTGTTTTAAGCGTTTCAATCATCATCGCTTTTATTATACCCAACTCATCCGACTTTGTGCGGTTGGCGATTACTGTTGCCCTTACTGCTGTTGTGCCTTTAACTACGATTGCTTGTATCATAACTTTATTTGTTTAATTGTGAATGATTTATTTCCTTTACCCACTGCAAATATAGGCATATATTAAATAATAGCCAAATATCTACAGCTAAAGAAAACTAAAGTATAGGCATATATGCAATATATGAATGAAAAAGATTATCTTTGTTCTCAATATCATTGAAACTATGGAAGGAAAGAAGAAACAAGAGCGAAAAGTAGTGCATCTCCAAATAGGAGACAAGCACTTGTATTACGGCAGTATTTCACGGCTGTTTGATGACTTTACGGAAGATGAATTAGGCATTTCATATTATAAGACAAAGAATAATCTATCTAAGATGGGTACTATAACAACGGATAAATGTGTTATAAGGCAAGGCTATATAATAACTAAACCGAAAAAAAGATGATAACAGATAAACGAGCAACGGTAATATGTGTTTGTTTTAGAGAATCTATAATTCGTGTATTACTCGCATAACTAATTGATTATATGAAATTTACTTGCGTTGAAGTTGGAAATATAGGCACTTATGCCTTAAATTATAAATTAAGGGGTAAAGTGCGCCAATACTCGGTTAACGCCTTGCTAATCTTTTCCTTAGTTTCTTTCTTATGTTGCTTGCCAAACATAGGATTCTTTCTTCCTTGTTTCGCGATGCTCATTTTGAATTTTGTCGCATCAGACACTTTTCTACTATGTCTCTTGGCCATTTCTATTTGAACTTTATTGAACTATCACCTATTTAATAATAAATATCACGCTCGAATGAAAAAATCTCTCTACACAAAGAAAATATGGGTTTTTAAAGATTATTCCATTGGTGAAATAGTAAGCCATTATGTAAAGGCAGAAAACACATACGGATTATATTCTAAATCCGCTCCTACCATTATGCCCAAGATACAGTTGCCTAATGCTTCAATGGCTGATTGTGATGAGCCTAAAGCGGAAAAGAAAACCGTTGTAAAGCGTGAAAACTTATTGGCAAAGAAATATGAGTTTTTTATACATACAATTATTAAACGTACTCTTAATAATGATAACGGTATAGCCTATCTTCATTCTTCTGTACTTCAAAATGTCTTTGGCAAGGATTATAGGAAGATGTTAGATAATCTCTTTAAGATGGGTATATTGTATTCTGATGGCTATTACTCATTGGCTGAAAAGACATACGGATATTATTTCTCACCAAACGTAAGATTTACATATACCTTGCGTCCTTCTTCATATCTATCAGACTATGATGACAAACTTAACAAATGCCTATTGCCATATCAAACCAAAGAAGAACAAGACAACAAACAAAGGCTTGAAAATGATTACTTATATTCTCGCTATAATGACAGCCTCAAATATCTTAAACTTCAATATGTAGATGAAGCTGTTTCATTTGTCACTTCACACATATTTCCAACAGATAAATCCAACGAATACTATGTTAGGGTGATAGATAGATATTTGGATGGTGATTTTCACATTACTTCCATAGATGATAACAAGAGAATTTACTCCATAGCTACATCTACGCCAAGATTGCTTAAACCTTTCCTTAATATTAGATGTTCGTTAGACATACATAACTCTCATCCTTTATTATTTAACTCTATCCTAATGTCATACTATGATATTTCCACTTCTTTGATGGATAGGATTTACCCAATATACGAGCAAATATATACGTCCAATGTAGAATCTCATAATGTTAGGCGATTACTACGCAAAACATTGATAACAAACAATGTAGAGAAAGAAAATATAAAATCCATCCCAATAGATGTGTTATACTATATGTACTTGACTTCAATGGGTCTATTTTGGAATGTTGCCATACCAGATGAAATGGTAAACGAGAAAAATTTGCTTCGCTCTGATATTAAGGTCTTGATGTTTAGAGAGGTCTTTTATAGCAAGAAACTGACAGCAAGAGGCAAGGAATACGCCAAGATGTTTGCAAAGGATTTTCCTAATGTCTATAAAGTTGTGCTTGATTCCAAGAGGGAAAACCGTACAAAGCTCGCAAATGATATGATGAAGATAGAGAGTGAATTATTCGGTAAAATCTTAGTCGAGTTGTATGCCAAGAAATTCAAGGTTATTTCGATTCATGATGCCATTGTTGTGTTGGATGTGAAACAGAATGAAAAGTGTACGGAAGAAGTCGTTAAACAGGTAATGACAGCCGTGTATCGGAAATATGGATTGCACCCCGACATATCGGTTGACTACTATGGCAAAGAATGTATGGAAAAACTCATGGAACAAAACAGGTTGCTCAAAGGCCTCATTACCGATTATGTGCTGCAACTTAAAGGATTAGCCCAAGAAGGCGATGAGGATGCAATTTCTTTGCTCAAAAATATAGGAAACGGGGATTATGATTTTTATATAGATAAGGATGGACAACTTATGCTTCATCCGTTACATATATAAAATTTCCATATAATTTTTGTGAAACGTACAAGTAACGAATGCTTCATAATAGTTCAATACCAAACATTCTATACTGAAAGCGAGGATACCTACCTTATTACGATTTTTATTTATTACTTTTGCAATGAGCTAATGGAACAATGTTGTTTATAGCAATAATATATTGTAAACCACAATGTAAACTGAACATGTATGAAAGAATATAACTCATTGAATTATAATAAGAAATACAAAATACTTTTTGTCTGCCTCGGCAATATCTGCCGTTCATCGGCTGCCGAGGGAGTGATGCGCCGTCTGGTGGAAGAAGCCGGACTGGCGGGAGAGTTTGAGATAGATTCGGCTGGCATTCTGTCCTACCATCGCGGTGAGTTGCCCGATGCCCGGATGCGTGCCCACGCTGTGCGGCGCGGCTATGAGTTGACGCACCGTTCGCGTCCGGTGACAACAGATGATTTCTTCCACTTCGACCTTATCATCGGTATGGACGCACGCAATATGGACGACCTGCGTGAGCGGGCTCCCTCGCCGGTAGAGTGGAACAAGTTGAGACGAATGACCGATTTCTGCACCTCTCACCCGTATGCCGACCATGTACCAGACCCGTATTACGGTGGTAGCGAAGGATTTGAGTACGTGCTCGACCTGCTGGAGGATGCTTGTGCCGGTCTGCTGGCACGGCTGAACGGGCAGGGTGCATGAACGCGGTATGGGGCGTGTCCTTTCAGGGAAGTAGCTGGGGACGTTACTTCCAAGCCCTAAGGAGCCTGCCTCCAAGCGCGTGGAAGTGGGGTGCTACGCGCTTGGAGATAAGTAGCCCTGCACCAGAAGGGAAACGAGTATATCACAGGCAGAAAACCGGCTGCCTCCTGTCTGTTACTGCACGTGATATACGTCATCGTAGTGACGTTTGTCGGTGTTGAGGCTGCATGTGGCATCGATGCCGGACCGTTGCAGGCGCTGGCACACTTCGCGCAGCTGGCTGCGTGGCACCCGACCGATGTAGAATAGCCGATAGCGGTAATCCCGTCCCAGTACCTCCATGACATGTGTGAACTGCTGCTCGCGGGCGAAGTCGAAGTTTACCTTCAGCATCTCTGCATAGGGCAGCGTTACGGTGCGTCCCATGCTATGTACCTGCATCGTTTCGCCGTCGAGTGTCAGGTAGCAGAAGCGGGTCAGCAGCACGTACATCCAGTAGACAGCGAGGGCGAAGAGGGGCAATGAGACGATGAGTCCTCCCGTGCCCCCGCGTATGCCCGCCTGCCAGAATCCGAGGCAGAAAGCCAACAGGCAGAGTATGGCGTGCCAGAACAGGTAAAGCGAAGGGCGGCGGTAGGTGGTTTCTTCTTCCGTGCGTCCTGAAGGTTGCGGCAGGTGCAGGTTGTCCAGAGGAATATTCTGTTCCAGCAGGTAGCGTATGGTGGCGCTGGGATGGTGCCTGGTGTGGAGCGTCTGCACGCGGTCGGTTCCATCCTTCAGGTGCAGGGTGAGCAGTCCCGGTCCGAATTTGTTTTGTTGGCTGTGGCGGTCGGGCACAGGGGTGTAACGCTTCATAAAACTGAAGCTGCGGATGTCTTGCAGCGGGACGCCGATATGCCGAAGCAGGCGTGTGGCTTGTCGTTGGTGTCTGGGATTCATGATATGGTAGTGTTTTGCGGGGATTAAGAGATTACTGCTTTTTCAGTTCCGGATAGCTGATGCGCGTGTGGTGCATGATTATCAGCTTTTCCTTGAATACATTCTTGGCTACGGCAATATCCTTGAACGTGATAGGACAGTTTTTGAAGAATCCGTCGGCCAGTTGTCCGTCGATGATTTTCTCCACCAATTTGCCGATGCTTTCTTCCGTGTATTCCGGCAGGCTGCGTGAGGCGGCTTCCACTGCGTCGGCCATCATCAGTATGGCTTGTTCTTTGGTGAAGGGGTTCGGCCCCGGGTAGGTGAACACAGCGGGGTCGGTTTCTTCTCCGGGGTGTTCGTTTTTCCACGAGATGTAGAAGTATTTCGTCACGCCCTTTCCGTGGTGCGTGGTGATGAATTCTTTGATGACCTTGGGCAGGTTGTATTTGTCTGCCAGTTTGATGCCGTCCGTTACATGGCTGATGACCACTTGTGCGCTTTGTTCGTAGGAAAGCGACTTATGCGGGTTGACTCCTCCCGACTGGTTTTCGGTGAAGAATACCGGATGCTCCATTTTCCCGATGTCGTGATACAAGGCTCCGGTACGTACCAGTTGCGAGTTGGCTCCGATAGCGTTGGCCGCTGCTGCTGCCAGGTTGGCCACCTGCATGGAGTGCTGGAAGGTGCCCGGTACCGTCTCTGACATGCGGCGCAGCAGGGGGGTATTGATGTTGCTCAGTTCTACTAATGTCACGTTGGAGGTAAAACCGAACGTCTTTTCCACCAAGAACAGCAGCGGATAGGTGAAGAGCAGCAGGATGCCGTTGATGACGAAGTAGATGTACATCGAGCCGTTCAGTTTCGAGAGGTCGTTTTCCGTTATCAGTTCGAAAGCGAAGAAGGTGGCTGCATAGGTCAGCGTTACCACACCCGCCGTCTGGAAGAGCTGCGAGCGTTGCGACAGTTCCCTCAGGCTGAAGATAGCGGTCAGTCCTGCGGCGCATTGCAGCAAGATGAACTCATGTGGATAGCGCAGGCTGACGGAGCAGATAAGCACCGTGATGACCAGTGTGAGGAAGGCCGTGCGCGAGTCGAGGAACACGCGTATGATGATGGGCAGCATGGCGTAGGGCAACATGTAGACATTCAGGAAATTCTGCGACATCATCAGGCCCGTCACCGCACAATAGAGCGTAATGCCGGCAAACAACAGCGACATGCCTCCTTTGTGGTCGTAGTATTCCTTGCGGAACAGGTCTAAGTAGAGCATGAAGCACAGCATGAAGATGCACACGTAAAGAATCTGTCCCACCAGCATCAGGCGTTTTTGTCCCGTCGATTCGTTGCGTTTGATCGATTCCTTGCGCAGGCTCTCCAAGATGTTGTAGGTTTTGGGGCTGATTATTTCGCCCCGGTCCACGATTTTCTGTCCGGTCAGCACGATGCCGTTGGCCCAGGAGTAATTGTCCAGCAACTCCTGCCGTGCGGCGTCGCTCCGTGCCTTGTCGTATTGCAGGTTGGGAGTGAGGTAATCGTTTAGCGGGCATGCCCTCAGCACTTCAGGCCGATAGTGCAGGGTATCCGCCTTCAGGATGTGTTGGTAAGCCGTCTTCACCGAATATAGTTCGGTAGTCTCCCGTTGGGAGGCGAGCTTGTGGTCTACCACCATCACGGCGGCGGTACTGTCTTGTTGCAGAGAGTCTAATGCTTCGGTGGGTAAGATGCCGGCTGCATAGATTTCTTCGAGCATCTTCTGCACGTAGTGGAAGTAGCGTGCCGGCAGTACTTCCTTCAGCGTCTTTTGGTAATCGGCCTGCAGGCGTCCCAGTGCGTCGGCCTCGGCTTTGCGGTCGATGTTGAAGAAAGGTTGGAATTGGCGCAACATGCTGTCTTGTTCGTGCTGCACAACTTCCGCGTCTTTGTAGATGGGAAAATCGAAGGTTGCAATCAGTTGTCCGTACTTCCACGGCTTGCCGGTATCAAACTGATAGTTGAACTTGCCGTCGCGGGGCATAAAGTAGACGATAACAGCTACCGTTGCGATGAAAATGAGAACTTTGTATAGCAAATTTCTCGATAACAGGTCTTTGTTAATTTTGAACTGAGTCATATCCGTCGAATTTTTGCCGAAAAGTACGAAAAAAAACATTAGTGTGAAAAAAAAGGCTTAATTTTGCCGTGTAAATATGTATAAAGTTAGAAATAAACACAGATAACTATGGCAGAAAGAAGAGTCAGAGTACGTTTTGCACCCAGTCCTACGGGTGCCCTCCACATTGGCGGTGTGCGTACTGCGTTGTATAATTATCTCTTTGCGCGTCAGCATGGAGGCGATTTGGTGTTCCGCATCGAAGACACGGACAGCAACCGTTTTGTGCCCGGCGCTGAGGAATACATCCTTGAATCATTCAAATGGCTGGGCATCCGGTTCGACGAAGGGGTCAGCTTCGGCGGCAACTATGGTCCTTACCGTCAGTCCGAGCGCCGTGACATCTATAAGAAATATGTGAAAGTGTTGCTCGATGCCGGTAAAGCCTACATCGCTTTCGATACTCCGGAGGAACTGGATGCCAAGCGGAAGGAGGTGCCTAACTTTCAGTACGATGCTTCCACACGCCTGCAGATGCGTAATTCGCTGACGCTTCCCAAAGAAGAGGTGGACGCGCTGATTGCCGCCGGTACCCAGTATGTGGTGCGTTTCAGAATAGAGCCGAATGAGGATGTACACGTAAACGACCTTATCCGTGGAGATGTGGTCATCAATTCCTCGATATTGGATGATAAAGTCCTCTACAAGTCGGCCGACGAATTGCCCACCTATCATTTAGCCAACATTGTCGACGACCACCTGATGGAGATTTCCCACGTCATCCGCGGTGAAGAGTGGCTGCCTTCTGCTCCCTTGCACGTGTTGCTTTACCGTGCTTTCGGATGGGAAGACACGATGCCTGCTTTTGCCCACCTGCCTCTGCTGTTGAAACCCGAAGGCAACGGCAAGCTGAGCAAACGCGATGGCGACCGTCTCGGTTTCCCCGTCTTCCCCTTGGAGTGGCACGACCCCAAGACGGGCGAAGTCTCTTCGGGCTATCGTGAGGCTGGTTATTTGCCCGAGGCTGTTATCAACTTCCTCGCCTTGCTGGGTTGGAATCCGGGCAACGACCAGGAACTGATGTCAATGGATGAGCTTGTCAGCCTCTTCAGTCTGAGCCATTGCAGCAAGGCCGGTGCCAAGTTCGACTATAAGAAAGGCATCTGGTTCAACCACGAATATATTCTCCGTAAGCCCGATGCCGAAGTGGCCATGCTCTTCAAACCGGTGTTGGAGGCTCATGTGGTGAATCCTGCCGGCTATACCGACGAATACCTCACCCGCGTAGTTTCGCTGGTGAAGGGTCGCGTCAACTTCGTGAAAGAAATCTGGGACCAGGCCCGTTTCTTCTTCATTGCTCCCGACACTTATGCCGAGAAGGATGTGAAGAAACGCTGGAGCACCGATACGCCCCGTATCATGGGCGAGCTGATGGAGGTGCTGCGCGGTATCGGCGACTTCTCTTCCAAGCCTTCTGAAGATATTGTCATAGGCTGGATTACCGAGAAGGGCTATCACATGGGCAATGTGATGAATGCTTTCCGTCTGGCCGTGGTAGGTGAGTGCAAAGGTCCCCACATGTTTGACATCACCGAGCTGCTGGGCAAGGAAGAGACGCTGAAACGCATTGAAAAAGCAATCCGGACATTATGATATACCGTTTGCTCCTTTTTCTCCTGAAGCTGTTGTCATACATACCTTATCGTGTGCTCTATTTTCTGTCGGATGGCTTGTACTATCTGCTGTATTATGTAGTAGGCTATCGTCGGAAGATTGTACGCCGCAACCTGGTCGAGTCTTTCCCTGAGAAAGGCTTGCCGGAAATCAAACAGATAGAGAAGAAATTCTATCGTTTCTTCATGGATATGATACTGGAAAGCTGCAAGCTGGCTTCCATTTCGCCGGAAGAAATCAGGCGTCGGATGAAGTTCACGAATGTAGAGCAGGTGAATGCATTGCTGAGGCAGGGAAAATCCGTTTCAGTTTACCTGGGTCATTACGGTAATTGGGAATGGGTCTCTTCCATGCCTCTGTGGCTGGAGAAAAACATTGCGGGCGCCCAAATCTACCACAAGTTGCGGAACAAGAGCATGGAACGGCTGATGCTGCACATTCGCGGCCGCATGGGAGCAGTCAGTGTGGATATGCACAAAACGGCGCGTTATATCACTGGGTTGGCAAATGCCCGTCGGCTGTGCGTGGTCGGGTTTATTGCCGATCAGTCGCCCCGGAAGCAGGAGTCGCGTTACTTCCTGCCTTTTCTGAACCACAAGACGCCCGTATTGACAGGAACGGAGAAGATAACGAAGCATTATGGATTCGAAGCCTGGTATCTGGACGTCAGAAGGACCGGCAGGGGGTATTATGAAGCCGAGTTTGTCCGCCTGCACGAAAAACCCCGGACACTGCCCGATTTTGAGTTGACGGCTCTTTATTTTCAGCATCTGGAACAAACCATTCTGCGTGAACCGGAGTTATACTTGTGGACGCATAAGCGTTTTAAACACGCTCAGAAGTTGGATTCCTGATTGAGTCAAAAGCATAACGTTAGAAGATATGGATATAGATTTTGTAATCACATGGGTGGATATGGACGACCCGAAGTGGCAGGCTGAGTTCGCCAAATATTCCGGCAACAGGGAGAATACGAAGAACGGAGTTTCCGAAGCCCGCTTCCGCGATTACGGCTTTCTGAAATACTGGTTCCGTGGTGTCGGGAAGTTTGCCCCTTGGGTGCGTAAGATTCATTTTGTAACCAGCAGCCAAATTCCGCAATGGCTTGATGCGGACAATCCGAAGATTCATGTGGTGAATCATAAAGATTATATCCCGGAACAGTTCCTGCCCACGTTCAATTCGGTGGTGATAGAACGTTATCTGCATAAGATTCCGGACTTGGCAGAACATTTTGTCTACTTCAATGATGACTTCTATATCATAAATGCCATCGGAACGGAGCGCTTCTTCAAAAACGGGCTGCCTTGCGACATTGCCACTTTCCTCTACAACCCGTCGTGGTCGCAATGGTACAGACGAATCAAGAACAACCTGAAAATCATCAACCGTCATTTCGACAAGAAAGAGGTCATGGCCCGTTTTCACGATAAATGGTTTGATAAAAGCTATGGCTCCAGGGCACGGTGGAATTATCTCCTGAAGCCCTACGGTAAGTTCATAACGCTTCGCACGCCCCACAACGCGCAGCCTTTCCTGAAAACGACCTTCGAAGAGGTATGGGCTGTTGCCGGAAAGGAACTGACCGAGACTTCAGCCAACAGATTCCGGGCTCTGACCGACTATACGCCGGAGTTGTTCCGCACCTGGCAAATCTGCCGGGGCAATTTCGAGCCTTACAATACCTACAGTGATACTAAAATGTTCCCGCTCATGATACGCCCCAAACAGGCAGTCAGGGCAATCTACGAACAGTCTTATTCATTGGTTTGCCTGAATGACAATGTACACATCCGTCATTATGAGCAGGTGATGGAAAACATCAGGAATGCTTTTGAACACATCCTGCCTGAAAAGTCGGAGTTTGAAGTGTGAAGTTGCGTGCAAATCATTAACTATAACAAACGATTGGATTATGAATAAGGTCCTTGCCGAAATTATTGCAGGAGTGATTCCGCATAAGATGACGCGGAACAGGTGGCGTGGACTTCTGCGCTACGGCGTATTCAAGGCCTGGAAACTGAAGCGCAGGCTGAAACGCGACCATACTCCACCGAAGTATTACCTGGCTGTTTGCGCCATCGCCAAAAACGAGGGCCCGTATTTCAAGGAATGGATAGAGTGGCACCGCAGGCAAGGAGTGGAGAAATTCTACATCTACGATAATGAAAGCACAGACTGTACACGTGAGGTGCTTGCGCCCTACATCGAGTCGGGACTGGTGGAATATTGTTACTGGCCGGGCAGGAAAAGGCAGCTTGCCGCGTATGACGACTGCTTTGAGCGGCACCGGTTAGAAACGCGCTGGCTGGCTGTCATTGACCTGGACGAGTTCATCGTGCCGGTAAAAGACCGTAACATCCCCGAATTCCTGCGCCGCATGGAGAAGTTTTCGGTGGTGGAAGTCAACTGGCTCGTCTATGGAAGCAGCGGAGCCAAGACCCGCGAACCGGGAGGTGTGATGGAACGATTCCACCGTCACTCTCTGCCGGAACACAGGCTGAATACGCATGTCAAGAGCATTGCCGACCCGCGGCGTGTCTGCACCATGGTGGGATGTCACGAGGCGGCACGGCTCTCTGGAAAAGCGGCCGATTCGCACGGCGTGCCGTTGAAGAAGGGATTCGGCGACCGCAAACCGCAACAAGACGTCATCCGGATTAATCATTATGCGGTGAAGTCTTACGAAGAGTTCCTGGGTAAACGGGCGAGGGGACGGGCGCGTATCAATACGCTGCGCGACTTCAGTTACTTTGACCAGTATGACCTGAACGACATCGAAGATTAGCAGCCTTTCCCGCCTGGACCCCGGCACCTGTATGAACGAGGCCGGTTGCTTCGGATAACAGTGAAGTGTTCTCATCTGCTTAACTTAATTCAAACTATGGCTACCTATTACGGAAGAAAATATAAAATGTTAGAGTGGAGACATCGGGTAAAGGAACTGATTCTTTCCATCAGGATTGCTTTGAAATCAAAAGAACTGGGGAAGCCTGAGCCCGGGAAGCAGGTCTTTGTTGCCATGGTCGATGGTGAGGCCTTTCATGGGGGAATGTGCGACCGGTTTAAGGGCATCATCTCTTTATACGCTTATTGTAAATACCACGGTATCCCTTTCCGGATAAGATACACGTATCCCTTTCGCTTGGAAGATTACCTGGAGCCTGCCATTTATGACTGGACGCTGAAGCCGGGTGAATATACCGACAATCCGCTCTATAGCAGAATCCTCTACATGCGGGGGGAACATCTGGCCACGAGGCTTTTGAAACTGAAAGCGAGACGACAGGTACACTACTATAGCAACCGCGACTGTCTGGCGCATATTAACGAGGCTTGGGCCGCGGCCGGTGTGAACTCCGGCGGTTATGGCTGGGGAGAACTGTTTGGCGAGCTGTTCAAGCCGGGGACTGTCTTGCGCGGACGGATTGAGGCTGCGAAAAGGAATATGGGAACCGACTATGATGCTGCGGTGTTCCGTTTCCAGAACTTGCTCGGAGATTTCCGGGAATATCATTACAAATCCATCACCGATCAGGGGGAGGCAGAAGAGCTTATCTGCAAATGCCTTGACGCCATTCGGAGTTTGAAGTCAGAGCATGGCAACCGACCGCTGCTGGTTACGTCGGACAGTGTGACATTCCTGAAAAGGGTGTCGCAGATAGAGGGCGTGCATATCATTCCGGGGACTATCGTCCATATAGATGGCGACAAGAATGCTGTTGTGGAGAATGCCTACGAAATCTATCTGAAATCTTTCCTCGACTTCTATATGCTCAGCGGGGCACGGCAAATCTACCGGATAGGAACTTCGTATATGTATCCCAGCGAATTTCCGCTTTATGCGGCAAAGTTGCACGACATTCCATTCAAGCACATTATAATCTGATTCCACTATGAATACGTCTCATACGCTTGTGAAGGTGATTGTTCCCGTCTACCGCGACCGGCTGGACCCGTACGAAAGAATCTCGTTGGAGCAGAACCGGCGTGTGTTGGGGGCGTATCCTTTTGTTTTCATCCATCCTGCCGGTCTGGATATCAGTAGCCTGCTGCAGGAATTCCCCGGTTGTGGGGAAGAAGTTTTTGACGATGCTTTCTTCCGCGACATTGCCGGATACAACCGGCTGATGATGTCGGCCGATTTCTACCGCAGATTCTCAGATACAGACTATCTGCTGATTTGCCAGCTGGATGCCTATGTATTTCGTGATGAGTTGGCAGACTGGTGCAGCGGGGGATATGACTACATCGGTGCGCCGTGGCCTGTGCCGTTGCTTTTCCGGTTGCCGCTTCTGAAACAGTGGCGCAAGCGATTCCACAGCCGTTGGCGCACCGAGAAAGACTTCAAGGTGGGAAACGGAGGCTTTTCCCTGCGCAGGGTGTCGAGTCACCTGCGTGCCACCGAACAACTGGAGGAAGTCATCCGTGCGCATTTGTCCCGGCATAGCCACTATTCCAACGAAGACCTGTTTTTCGCGCTTGAGGTAAACAGGCACGGGATGAATTTCTCCTATCCAGACTACCGGCGTGCGCTGCGCTTCAGCTTCGACAAATATCCCCGGCTTTGTTACTGGGAAAACCGCTTTCGTCTGCCTTTTGGCTGTCATGCCTGGTACAAGGAGAAGATGAGAAAATTCTGGTTCCCCATCATTCTGGGGCATAAGTCCGGGCTGGAGCAGTGAAGTCACTTCCTGTTGTGGTGTGCAGGTGTCTCCAGTGCCCGCCTGATGTCCGGGAAGTGTTGCAGAATCTTATCCAGAGCCTTCCTGTTGCGGTCGTCGCCCGGTTGGAGGTTGACGGACATGAGTGAATACTTGTGGGGCTTTCCGATGCCCTTGGCTGTACGCTGTCCGTTGGGGAGAGGAACGACAAATGTGCCTTTCGATACCGCCGCCGCCCAGAACCAGATGTCGTCGTTGGTAGGTGCCATGACCATGAAGAGCGCAGGATCGAGCATCTTTTCGTCCAGCGTGTGGGGAGGATACAAAACCCCGCCTACTCCGGTCTGCATGGCTAAATGGCTGAAATGGTATCTTCGGAAGACAAAGTCGTACCACTTATATTTTCTCCATTTCTTGTAGGGAGCGTCCAGTCGTACCTTCCTTACCCGGTGGGCTACAATGGCATCGGGAATCCGCTTGTGCAGGTCTGCCAGGTCGCGCAAGAGGTTGGGCGGGTAATGGATGTCATCGTCGATGGTTACGATGGTATCATCCGGAAAATCCCTCAGTGCCGGAATCAGTTTCTTGTACGAGCGTATCTCGGCCGGGTCGAACCTCACTTCGAAGAGGGGACTTTCTGCCCGGAGTGCCTCAAGCTCCTGCGGAAGTACACCGTCCGGAAACTTCTGCGTGTCCAGATACAGCACGATTTTGTCGGGCAGCAACGAGCCTTTCAGGATGGAGCGTATGGCCTGCACGGCATAGGGTATGGCTGCTGGAAACGAGGTGAGTGATACGATGATTCTTTCTTTGCCGTTCATTTTCTTCTCGGAATTTATGGGTGTATCTCCTTGCTATAGCCTATCCGTTCGCCGATGGCGGGATACCTCCCGATGATGGCCTGCAAGGCGGCGGCATTCTTGTCGATGCCCGACTTGAAGTTGGTGGTTTTCAGCGATAATTCCCGCGGTTTCCCCAATCCCTTGGGTTTGTTGTAGCCGAAAGGCACAGGTACTATCGGGGTACCGTTGGCCACTGCTGCCGCCCAGAACCAGATGTCGTCCGTTGTCGGGGCGATTTGCGTGAACAGTTTTTCATCGAGCATTTCCGGTTTCAGCGAGTGGGGCGGGTACAGCACTCCGCCCACGCCGGTCTGTATGTTCCTGAAGTCGACGTGTTTTTTCTTTAGTAAGAAGTCATACCATCTGTATTTACTCCATTTCCGATAGGGCTTGCCGGGCTTCATGAGTTTGGCGCGGTGTGCCAGTACGGCGCCAGGTATCTGGCTGTGCAGGCGCAGCAGGTTGCGCAGCATGTGCCTGTGGTAAGCCACGTCATCGTCTACCGTCACTATGACAGCGTCGGGAAAGTCTTTCAGTGCCGGAATCAGTTTCCGGTACGAGCGGATGTCCCTGTCATAATTCCGTATCTCGAAGACCGGGTTGCTCTCTGCCAGTTTCAGTAGCTCCTGAGGAAGTCCTTTTTCGCCGAATTGTGCGAAGGTGAGGTAGAGCACTACCTTGTCGGGAAGGACAGAGCCGTTCAGTATGGACTGTACGGCAGGGGCGGCGTAGGGTATGGCAGCCGGAAATGAAGTCATGGATACGACGACTTGTTCTTTAGCTTGGTTGGAATTCATAACTTTGGACTAAATAGTTTGTTGCCGGAGTAGTCGGCAAAGGTTCTGTCTGTTTCTGCAAGAGACCGTTATTTGTACCATTCCGCATACATCAAATAGTTGTGTGCGATTTTCCGGTTCAGTTCCCTGGCCTGTTCCGGGTCCACTTTCTTTACGAATTTGGCAGGTACGCCGGCCCAGATACTGCCCGGCTCGATGACCGTGTGGCTTAACACCAGTGCCCCGGCTGCCACGATGGAGCCTTCGCCCACTACGGCATGGTCCAGTATCACGGCTCCCATGCCTATCAAGGCATAATCTTTGATGGTGGCTCCGTGGATGGTCACGTTGTGTCCCACAGACACATGGTCGCCGATTTCGATGGTCGATTTCTCGTAAAGCGTATGCAGCACACTTCCGTCCTGTATGTTCACTCCGTTGCCTATCCGGATGGAGTTCACGTCGCCGCGCAGCACGGTATTGAACCACACACTGCAGTCATCGCCCAGCTTCACATCGCCGATAAGGGTGGCGTTGTCTGCCAGGAAACAGTTCTTTCCTATTTCGGGCGTAAAGCCCCTTACGCTTTTTATCAGTGCCATAATTTGAATGGTTGTTTAGGATAAATGGACGTCTTTGTTCGGTATAACGGTTCAGACTGCCTTGCACTTCTCTGCCAGCCACGTCTGTTCTTCCTCGTCGAGAGCCGGAGCCAGCTTGTTGTACACCGTGCGGTGGTATTCGTTCAGCCAGCCTGCCTCTTCGTCGGTGAGCAGGTGACGGAGCAGGGGAGTGGTGTCGATGGGGCAGAGCGTCACTGTCTCGAAGCGGAGGTAGGAGCCGAACATGCCTTCGCCTGCGGGGACCGTGAGCATCAGGTTTTCCGTGCGGATGCCGTGGCTGCCTTCCTTGTAGACTCCCGGCTCGTTGGAAGTGAGCATTCCTGCCTGCAGGCTTACCGGGTTTTCGTTCATGCGGATGCTCTGCGGTCCTTCGTGCACGTTGAGGAAATGTCCTACGCCGTGCCCTGTACCGTGCAGGAAGTTCATGCGGTGTTGCCAGATGGGCATGCGTGCCAATACGTCTAATTGCGCGCCGCGTGTGCCGGCAGGAAATACAGCCTGCGCCAGTGCAATATGACCTTTCAGGATGAGCGTGTAGTCCGTCTTCTCCTCTTCGGTCAGCGGGCCGAGGGCGATGGTACGGGTGATGTCGGTAGTGCCGTCTAAGTACTGTGCGCCCGAGTCGAGCAGCAAGAAGCCCTCCGGTTTCAGCGGGATGTCAGTCTCAGGCGTAGCCTCGTAGTGTACGATGGCAGCGTGTGGGCCGTAGCCCGCTATGGTGTCGAAGCTCTCGCCCATGTAGAGCGGCTGTGCGGCACGGAAGTCGTGCAACTTCTGCGTCACACTGATTTCCGTCTGTCCGCCCTGCGGCACGGCTTCTTCCAACCATTTCAAGAATTTCACCAGCGCCACGCCGTCGCGCTGCATGGCCCGGTGCAGTCCTGCGGTCTCCACTTCGTTGCGTTTGGCTTTCAACAAGGCCACAGGCGAGGGGAAGTCGCAGACAGAGTTATGTTGGGAGGCCATCCAATGGGCCTTTTCGTTGGTTTTGCCAAAGTCGGTCAGGATGGTGCCATAGTGCGTGGCTTGCAGATGGTCGAAGAAGTCTTCGTAAGGACGGGTCTCTACGCCATTGCCGGCCAGATAGTCCAGCAATTCCCGGTCTGTCTTTTCCGGGTCGATAAACAACGTGGCATGCTGCCGGGTGACCATCAGGTAGGAGATGACCACCGGATTGCACGGGATGTCGTTGCCGCGGATGTTGAGTGTCCAGGCAATCTCGTCGAGGGCGGCGAGCAGCAAGGCATCTTTCTGTTGCTCTTCCAAGCATTGGCGTAAGAGCTCCAGTTTTTCCGCGCAGCTTTGTCCGGCATATTCCACCTTATATATATAGGCTTTGTTCATGGGGCGTTCCGGCCTGTCGGTCCAGATGTCGCGAAAAGGGTCGTTGCAGTAATCCAGAAAGCGTTCGTGTGCTTGCAGCCATTCGGCATGTTCCTCGAAGAATCGGGTAGGCAACATACTGGGATCGGAACCGATGCATCCGGGTTGTACGCGGGTAGCCAGGAAGTCGATGAGGCTTATCGTGTCGGGCAGTCCTTCTTTGTAGAGAGTGATGCCGGTACCCTCCAGCTGTTTGGCGGCCTGCAGGAAGTAACGTGAGTCTGTCCACAGACCGGCCTCTTCAGGGGTTATCACCAAGGTGCCTGCCGAGCCGTCGAAGCCAGAGAAGTAGGTCCGTGCCTTCCAGCGCGGTGCCACATATTCGCTGATGTGTGGGTCGCAGTCGGTGAGTATAAAAGCCTCAAATTCATTTTGGCGCATCATTTCGCGCAGTTTCTCTATACGTTGTCTGATTACTGAGTTCATATCCTTTTTAGTTTGTTCTTATTCAAAAACATCCAAAGGTAAGCGTTTTTGGCGGTCTATGAAAATATTGCGGCAATTTCTTTCTGCTTTTTATCACCGTCCACCTATTTATATATGGGTGGAGTCCCTCATTTATAAGCAGCCTGTTGCTTATACCTTGGCAGCACGTTTCCGATACCTTGGCAGCATGCTGCTGATACCTTGCGAGTAACCTGCTGATGGCATGCGTGTTGTGTGCGGATTCCCTTCGACGGTGATTCCGAGGGCCGGTTGGGGCAGTGCGCATCCCAATCCGGGATAAATCCGGTCTTCCTGTCCATGTCGGTTGGCTTATGTCCTATTGTCGGATAATTTTCCCGTTTTTTACTGCCTCTTTCCACCCCATTTTGTAAGCATTGCCGAATGTGCCTCAAAGTCCGCATTCATCGGGCTTCTCGCGTATATATATAGCAAAAATTTCGTTCATTAAAATTAAATTTAATGTTAAAGTAGAGTAACTTTAACGTTTATTTGCTTGTGACTTCTTATTTATGAGTTATCTTTGCAAGTGCAAAAGGGGAAATACATGCTTTTCCTTTACAAAGCCTAACGGAGAGAACGGAGAGAGTGGCTTTCTTCTTTTGACCTTAATGTTTAATTACTAATATTAATTTTAAGTAGGTATGAAAAAAAATTAATGATGGTAGGAGTGCTCTTGGGCGCATTGTCCTTGGGCGCTTGCGTGGACGACAATGAGTCTGCATCTGTGACCAACATTCGCAATGCGAAGGCGGACCAGTTGACGGCTTTGGCTGAGCAAGCAAGAGCAGAGGGAGAGGCTGCTAAGATCTTAGCTGAAGCAGAAAAGGCTATTGCTGACGCTAAGGCTGCTTATCTGAATGAAATGACAGAAGAAGCACGCCAAAAATTTGTAGAGACTTTAAAACAAATCCAAGCTGAAACAGAGGCTGCTGTAAAGAAAGCCCAAATGCAAGCTCAACAATATGAGCAACAATTGTTGAGAGAAGCAAGTCAGCGTGTTAAGGATGCCTATGACACTTATTCAACCGCCGCGAAGGATCTGCAAGAGTTGAAATTCACCAAGTCCGAGGCTACTTTATATCTGGCTCAATTAGAAGCAGGTATGGGAAATCTCCAAGCACATATTGATGCAAGAACAATTGAATTAAAAAATGATATTGCTCTGAAAACGGCTGAAAAAGAAGCTTGGGAGAACTATAGTGGTGCTGATAAGAGTGAATTAGAAGCACAGCGTGCGCAGTTGGATCAAGAATATACAAATGCGGAATCAAACATTATTCAGAAGAATGCGGAAGTACAAGCTGCTTTAGTTGCTGCAGTAGAAGTTGTAGATGCATTTAACTACGAATATGCAAACGAAAATTCGCCTGCTGCTGTTAAAGCAATCAGAAGTTTTATTGAAAAAGCTACAGAGAATGGGAAAGTTATTATTAACAATGTAGCCTCCTATGAAGATAAGGAGATTACTCCTATTTCATCTGAGGATGTAGTGTTAAGCGAGGAAATATCTCCAAGTTCTGACGCCTATAGCGTTATACGATACTATGTTTCAGAAGCAAACAAGACAATTATGAACCAATATTATTCAAATAAGGAGAATCTTGAAGATGAATTGGGCCATAAAGCGTCTGGACAGGAAGTAGCAACTGGCAAATATAAAGAATTGGCTGAAGCAGAAGAGAAGGCTGCTGAATCGAAGAAAAAATATGAAGATTCTGCTAAAGAATATGCTGAATTGGAAGAAACTGTAGCCGGTGCAAAACAAGCTATAGCAAACGCTGAAAAAGCACTCGAAGATGCAAAAGCAACCAAGAAAGAGAAAGATGCTGCAGTGGGTGCTGCTGAGGAAGCTTTAAAAAAACTGCCTGATACTGCTACACCCGTAGAAATAGCACAAGCAGAATTAAATCTGGAGGTTGCAAAGGCTGACGCAAATTTAGCACAAGCTAATGTAGAGAAAGCTCAGAAAGATTTGGAAAAACTGAAAATCGATAATGAGCAAGCAATAGATGATTTCGAAGAACTGGAAAAAGAATTGCCTACTTTGCAAGCTACTGCTGAAGAGGATGCCATTAGTGTCGCCACTCTTTTGGATGAAATTGCAAAGCTGGAAGAGCAGATTATCAACTTTGATACTAACGCTAAACTTTGGAATGAGGCTTTGACTGCTATTGAATCTGAAGAATATGCGAAAGCTGTTGAGGCAGTCAAGAGTAATACAGCTATTACGGCTTATATAGCTGCCGAAGTTGCTTACAATGAAGCATATTATGCGTGGTGGGAAGTTAATGCCGAATATCAGGTACTCTCAATCATGATTAATGGCGCTTATGATGCTGAAGAAGAAATCGCTAAAGTTGAAAAAGAAATTGCCGAACTGCAATTCCAGCTTGATCGCTTGGCTTATGAAAACTTCGATTTGGATGGTAATGGAGTCGTAACAGATAGCAAAGCCAACCGCGAAAAGCTGATTGAACAGCAAACAGATTACGTTGAATATTTGGAAGAGCAGATTTCTTATAAGGAGCAAATTGTAGCACTCTTCAAGGCAGACTTGGAAGCTGCTATCAATGCTCAAGATGATAGCGCTGACACTCCCGCAGAAGATCAACCCGCTGCATAACTTTACATTAACGGCTAAAAATCAAGTAAAATGAGAATAGGAAAACTTTTACTGTATGCCGTTATGCCCATGATGAGCCTGGCGGTAAGCGCGCAGGAGAAGAATCCCCAGCAAGGTGATTTCACCGTAGCGCTTACGCTTGGTTACAATTCAAGTGTGATGCAGAACGCGGCCGCAGGTAATAAAACGAATTACAACCTGCAGGCAGCCTCCACCAACTGGAACGACAAGGCACTGACCGTCGGCATAGAAGGTGGCTGGTTCTTCCGCGACTTGTGGAAACTGAATTTGGGAGGCGGCATGAACATCACCAAGGCTCCCGGCTACGGTCCCATTCCCGGAACCATAGACGACACGTATGAGCCGGGTGACGGTTCCATCCCCAACTATGGTGCGGTATCGGACCGCTCGGTGATACAGTTCCAAGTGTACACCGGTGTGGACCGCTACTTCCGCACAAAGGTAGACGGCCTTTTGCCTTACGTGGGGCTTCGCGTTGGCTACGCTTACGGTCGTGAGCGGAGCATGACGGACGACGAGACCTACATGGGCGAATCGGTAGGCGAAGCCTTCAACATCCGCGGTGCCATCACCGCCGGTGTGGACTATTTCTTCACCGAATCATTCTTCATCGGTGCCGA
>NZ_NFJV01000027.1 GCF_002160055.1 Mediterranea sp. An20 | reverse complement strand
AAACGATGTTTCCAGAACCATTTGTGTAAATTTGGACATACTCATTAGCAAAGATGTCTCTTTCTTCTGTTGTTGCCATAATCTTTTAATTTTTAATTGTTTTACTATTGCGGATAATGTTTGGCAGCGTTCCGCTTATTCAGTCGGTTTGCTGTTTGTTAGCAACCATTCTTAATTTATTGTGTAGATAATATGGAATAGAAATTATTAAATTTCTCAATCAATTCATCAAACGACGTAAACTCGTATCTTTCGCAAAGCAGGCAATTCTCGGTTTCAATGTTAAGAATTTCCATTACACAAGAATTGTCATCCCATAATGTTACACGACCTAAATTAGTATCACTATCAATATCAACATACATACTATGTACATATTTCGTATTTTCATGTATTGTGTATGTACATGATTGATTGTTCAGTTGCTTTTTTATATATGAAATGAATTTTCGTATCATATTATTTTAATTGGTTGCTAATGTTTGGTGGCTAACCGACTTTTCGGGGAGGTTGAGCCACTTGTTATTCACTCATTTTATCATTTCAGGAAATTGATTAACATTACATTGATTGCTCCATACATATCTGTAATCTTCTAATTATAGAATTCTGGAAAATACAATATTGATCAAATTATCGGACCATCGGGATCTTCTTTTAATTTCAGAAGAAATTCTTCAATTGAATCTGCCAGTAAAACACCTTTTTCCCCCTCGTCATAAAAATCAGCATATACTTTAGGTTCATTATCTTTGAAATCAAGATATAGCAGATTATTTGAGCCATCGTGTCCCCATGGGAGAATCTTACATTTTCCCCAATTTTTCCAATTCCTTTTTTTTATTATCGTAAATATATTATTACCGTATTTGTCATTTTCTTCGTCACTATCAATGTGGTAAAAATCATTCACAATAAATGCCTCAAATTCATCATTTGGATTTCTGTAAAAAAAATTCTCTTTAACTCTTCCTCCATTATTCGCAATATAAAATTCTTTATATGATAATGGTAATGATCTTTGGATTATAAGTTCTAAAGCTCGAAAATCTTTTTCATCTACTTCTTTTGCAGGATTAAAAGAATAAAAATGAAGTTTGTTTATAATTTCCATACCAATTTATTTTAGAGTGAATAACGTTATACTATCAGCGAAATCCGCTGTTATTTTCTTTAAGTATCAAGTCTCGTTGTCCTCCATTATTAAGTCGTCCAACGGGCTCTTGATATTGCTTTTATAGGTGTCAGCGATGTGGACATACCGCTCCGTTGTCTTGATGTTGTTATGTCCCATCAATTCCTTCACAATCTTGATGTCCGTCCCTTGCTCCAGCAGATGCGTGGCAAAGGAGTGGCGCAGCAGGTGCGGATAAATCCGTTTCGTGATGCCCGCCTCCTGTGCGGCGGCTTTCAGCCGTTTCGACACAATGCTTTCCGTAAAGGGTTCGCCCGGCCTGCGCTCGAAGAGCCACACTTGGGGCTTATACAGACGGTTGTATTCCGCCAGTTTCTTCATCAGCGGCCTCGACAGCAGCGTGTACCGGTCTTTCTTGCCCTTGCCCTGCCGCACCCGTATCAGGTTGCGGGACTCGTTGATGTCTCCCGGCTTCAGTTCCAGCAGTTCGCTGATGCGCAAGCCGGCGGAGTAAAGGATGGAGAACATGCAGAAGAAGCGCAGGTCTTTCGCCGCCACATCGAGTATCCGCTTGATTTCCTCCTTACTCAGCACGTCGGGCAGGGTCTTCTCGCGCTTGGCACGGTTCACCTTGTAGCACCGCCGTTCCTGGCCGAGCACTTTCTCGTAGTAGAACTTGATGGCGTTGATGCGCTGGTTCTGCTGGCACGAGGATATGTTCCGCTCACGGATGAGATACAGCAGATAGCCGTTTATCTCGTCGGATGTGATAGCCTTTACATCCCGCCCCCTGAAATGCTCCTGAAAATCCCGGAAGTAACCGGTATATACCCGTACCGTGTGGTCGCTGTAACGCACCTGACGGAGCTTCTCCAGATAGCCGGCGGGCAGCGGCGGACGGCTGTCCTCCTCTTTCCGGGGCGTGTAGCCCTTTATGGCGGAGTAGTCGATAAACGCCATCTTCACATAGCGGTCGAAGAACTCCGCAAGCACGAAGCTCTCTTCCGGCAGATAAGCCCTGCCGCCGACAAGCTGCACGCCTTCCTCCTTCGACAGCGGCAGGCGCAGGCCGTCGTGGTCGAAGGCTACCTCAATGAACTTCCTGCCGTACCTGACGGTAGGCGAAAGCCTGATTCGGGGTTTTGCTCGGTATGTTTCCATCTCTGTCAGTTTTATTTGTCCCACTCGTTCAGTATTTCACCGCTCAAGTGGTCGAAGCGCATCCAGTGCCCGGTCTCGCGCCCGTCGGTGTATTCGCCTTGGGTAACGATTCCTCTGTCGTCTATTTCCGTCCAGTCGCCATGCTTGTAGCCGTTCTTGAATGAGCCGCACTTGTAGGCGTACAGTTTGCCGTGCAGGTGGGCCGTGTATGAGTAGATGCCGTCCAGCTCGCCGTTCTTGTAATGGCTGACGGTTTCGCTGCGCCATCCTCGGGCGGTGTCCTCGTTGAACTCCCATTGCTTTCCCTCTTTTCGGTCGTCAATATAACTGACCTCATAAATCAGTTGGCCGGTTTTAGGGGCGAAACGTTGTTCCTTGCCGTTTTTCTTTCCCTCCTTGTATTCCTGTATCATATCAGGCTTGCCATCGGCGAACCAGGTCCGTACCGTGCCTTCTATTTTCCCATGCTGCATGGGAGCCTCGCGTTGCGGGGTCTTCCCGTCCTGGTAATAGGTGACGAACAGTCCGTGCCGTTTGCCGTCGGCATACGCGCCCTTTTCCCGCAGCACGCCGTCACGGTAGCGCCTGTACTCGCCCTGCTTGACTCCCTTCGAGAAGTGTACGCTTTCTTCGTCCGGTCCCCGCAGGATGCGGTATTCACCCGATAGCGGACACTTGCCGTCTTTCAGGTAATGGACGACCGTTCCATCTTCCGCATCCGTAAGGGTACGCAAGTCGCTGTACGCTACAATCTGCTGTGCGAAGCTGCTGCCACACAGCAGCAAGAGGATGCCTGCCAGTATGATTTTTGTTTTCATATCCTTCCTGTTTTTTTCGTTGGACAATACCCGGCTACCTCCGTCACGCTACTCTTCCTGTCAGGGTACAAACAAAATCCGGCGGCATTCGGACACGGGAAACCCGTTGAATGAATACCGCCGGACATGGCTTTCTTTCCGCTTTGCTCACACGGACAAGGAGGAATGTTGTTTCTTTGATGAGGGTAATCGGTGGTCGGGGATAACCGGACAGGGACAGGAGATAAGGAATCTCTTCTGTCATCCCCTTGGGGAATGGCAGCACAGGCTGTATCATCTATAAGAAATAACTGCCTGCTGTTCCATCTTGTGCCGTCATAGTCCATTATGATATAACTGTCCCAATACAAAGGTATAGAATTTTTTCGCCCTGTAGCAGAAATGAAGGTTAAAGATAGCTGTATAACGGCATTTTTCCTCATCTTTTCCCCCTTACTGAAATGTTTTATCTCCCGGCGACAGATGGTTTCGACAAGCCACAGGAACGGAATACCCGCCACGGCCAAATAGCCGCAGTGGGATTCCGGTTCCGCAAATACGGATAAGTCCTTCAGCCTGTCATGCCATTCCATATCCTATTATCTGTTTATTTCTTCAACAGGGCTACAAACTCTTTGAGCTGGGGTAATCCGTCAAAGAAGTCCAGGTCGAACCTGATGGTAGAACCGTTTGCCAACGATACTGCCAGAATACCGTTGTCGTAATTATAATCTACATTGGATATTTCTGACAATGTAAAAGAACGCATTTCGACCTTCCCTTTGCTGATGACGGGATAGGTCACATTGTTTCCGTCAACTGTGATGACACCGCTCTTTGCAGACAATTTCCCGGCTTGCCGTATCTTTCTCCATGCCTTGAACACGAGATACAGACCGACAAGGGCAAGGATGATGGCTGTCGGCAATGGACCGAGAATACGGGCAGTACCAATTTTTATACCGAAAGGATAAACTATCGGAACTATTATCAGCGCGGCACCGATAAGGATTTCTGTCAGATTATCTTTGATGGACGATTTGGAAGAATAATTGAATGTCGTCATATTCAGATATTAATTAGTGAAGTAATCCGTTCGGTGACATTATTTTATGAAAAAGTACCAGATAAGCAGAGCCACAGTGATGATTATAGACAGAACCGTCATGGCTGACTTGTATTTCTCGACAGCCGGAGATTCCTGTGGTGCCTCAAATTCCAGTATGGTAGGCGCTTGTCCTATCATCTTGTTTGAAATAGTCTCTATCTTGAATTGGTTGGGTTGCTTTTCCACTCCAACAAGGGCATGGTGGCAGTCAAGTTGATATGCCTTTCTTGGCGACAAGACCATTTTAGTAAATAGGATAATGCCGTCATAGTGGTCACTTATCTCCATAACAGAGTCTCTATCTTCCTCTTTTTCCACTATGTGTCGTCCGGTATCGGGATCGATGATGTAGTAGTCATATCCGCTGGACTGTACTGAATCGTACCGGATTTCACCGATTTCCAGCATCTCGACTTCAGCTTTGATGCTCTGCAGGGTGGCATCGTCAATCTCAGTGCCTTTTATCGGACAGGCGTATAGGCAATACCGGCTGTCTTCGTGCATCACGGTTCGGATAGGATAGATATTCACTATTTTACGCCCCTCTAACTTCAGGTATGTCTTTGACAGTTTGCCGATAGCCTTTTCGTCATATCCGGCAGGAATAGCGCCTCCTTCGAGGACGGCTGATAAATTTTTGAGTTCACTCATGTTACAATTCTTTTTATTTGTTAGTAATTGGGTTTATTGTTTATCTCACTTTCTATAAGGAAACAGAAATTCACTTCCTTGTACAGTTGCTCCAGCAATTGCTCATCGTCCAGTGACTTACGTCCGGGACGCAGGAATCCGTCCGGCGTTTCCGATGCGTAATAGAGCATGTTGCCGTTGAACGAGAGCATCAGGTCGCGGTCGAACGACTTACGCAGTTCCGTCAGTTTCCTCATCATCGCCGGGGTGAGTATCATGCGGGCTTCCACCTCGTCGTCCGCATAAACCACGAACAGCCTCTCAAACTCCGGGTCTTCCAGATGTACGAACTTCGCGCCGTATTTGTCCTTGAAGCCCTGCACCGTTTGCGCGAGATAGCCGACTTTGCCCTCCAGATGGTCGGGCAGTAGCATCACATATCCCCGGAAGGTGCGGTGGAGCGCACAGCACCCGAACATGCCCCGGAAGCTGTGCATGGTGCTCTCAATACGGCTACCGAAGATTGGGCGGATGAAATACTGGTAGGGCACCTCAAGGAAGTTGAAGAAAGAGAAATCCTTCTTGTTAGAGGATGTGATGCCCACGTCGGCCACGGTAATGCAACGGTCGCCGGACGGGATTTCCACATAGCCGTAGCACGTCGAGCTGATCGGGACGTCCGAACCCGGAGTGGCGAACAGCCGGCTGTTTTCCAAGGCTTTCGGGTTCATCCTTGCGGTCGGCGCATACCGAGCCGAGGGGAACAGGGCGGCCAGGATACCGGCCATCAGTCCGTTTTCCTGGCGGTTCAAGGCGTTGAAGCTTTTCATGAAGGCGTAATGGAAGATGCAGAACGCAATGAAGCCGGCCATGATATACTTCCAGTTGTTCATCGAGGTTTCGTAGTCTGTCGTCTCGTAGTTGACCAACAGGCTCCCGAAAAGGCAGAAGGCAAACCAGCACAGGGTAGCGGTATAGACAATGATTGTCAGACACCGCACCACCCGCCGCAACCGGCGGACACGGGACAGCCCTTTCCGCAGATGCTGCGACAGGGCCTTGAAATCTATGGGGTTCTGTTCCATACTTTCCGCTATTTGAACATTTCCTTTACATTCACCGCAGCCATCTCGGTTTCAGGGAACTCGACCAGTTCCTGCTGCTCATGCTTGCGCCACGATGCGACTATCGAGGACGGAAACATTTCGATGGCGTTGTTGTAGTCGGTCACGGCCGCATTGTAGGTGCGGCGGATGGCCTGGATCTCATTCTCCATTTCCGCTATCTGGTACTGGAGGTGGTGGAACTGTTCGTTGGCTTTCAGCTCCGGGTAGTCCTCCACCGCCACGTTCAGCTTGCCCAGCAGGGACGAAATCTCCGTACCTCCCTTGATCTGTTCCGATTCGGACGCGTTGGAAACCTTGGAACGCAATTCGGCAATGCGGGTAAGTATTTCGTTCTCATGCCCCATATATGCCTTGACGGAGGCGACAAGATTGGGAATCAGGTCGTTCCTTTGCTTCAAGGCCACGCAGATGCCGCTCTTGCATTGCTTTACACGGTTCTTCTTCGCGATAAGGCTGTTCGAGGTCACGATCCCCCATGTCACCACGAGCAGGACGACAAGTCCGAAAACAGATGCTATGATAATGGCTGCCATGACACTTATCCGTTAGAGAGGTTGAACTCAAATTGCATCCACGGGGATTCTGCCTTTTCCAGCAGGGTGGACACGATCTCATAGGCTCCTTCGCACTGGTCGGAATCTCCTTGCCATGCGCCACGGCCAAGCACGAAGCTCAGTCCGTATGCGTTCCATGACGCAAAGTGTTCCCCGGCCGACTCTGCCACAGCCTGCATGGTCTGCCACATCTCCTCCTCGCTGATATAGCCGAACAGGTGAGTCCATCTTGCCATGTTTACCGCGCGGACAAGGTCCCATGCCAATGCTGTGGCAGGCAGGTCTTCGGCAGAACAATAGCCGTCTTCAAGCATTTTTTCAATGGTCGTGCAGACTTCGGCTGTTTTCGTTTCCTCGTCCTGCAGCTCTTCTTCGGACAGGTTATCCAAACCTTTGGCGACGACTTCAGCCAGTACTTTGTCCACTTTTTCATGGTGTCCTTCATGCAGCAGCCAGCCGATGGTTTCCAATGCGGATGTCCTGTCCGTGACATCCCACGAATCTTTGAGCATCTCCTTCAGATTGTACATCTCATGCGAGGTCTCTATGGAATCCACATAGTCACTGCTGAGTACGAGCAACGGGGCACCGAAAGCCAGCAGCCGTTGCTGCGTGGGTGTCAGTTTTCCGTCATCTTTCCGCTCTATTTCCCACTCGAAATCGAACATATCGTCCATGCCGGCGAGCATGTCCTTCATGTCGTCGCTCATCATGTCCGGGTCGCATTGCACCATCGCATGTCCGACAAAATCCAGCCCCTGCGAGTACATCTTCATTACCTCTTCCGGACTCATGGCGGAGGTGTCCTCCATTTCCGGTTGTTGTACTTTCCCTTCCATGCCGGGAATGTTGGCCGCCGCATCCGCAATCAGCTTTTCCTGCATTTTGGCAAGGTCGAAACTTTGAAATCCAGGAATATTCCCGTACAATGCCTGAGCTTGTTCCATTGCGGCCTTGATAGCGTCCTGACTGGCTTTTGCCATTTCTTCAGGACTCATCGAGTTGTTTGTTTCTTTTGACATATTTTCGTATCAAACAGTTAATAAATTATTGTCATCATCCTTCTGCTCCATGCTCAAGGAGCGTTTCTACGATCTCGTTATATCCCCGTTCACCGGCGTAATACAGAGCCGTGTGCTGGGAATTGTCCGCCATATTGACATTGGCGTGATTTTCCACCAACAATGCGACAAACTCGTTATGCCCGCCCCTTGACGCGACAATCAGAGGGGTTTCGCCGTTGCGGTTCTGCATGTCCACACCGGCCTTGGCTTTCAGCAGGGCATCGCCGATGAACCGGTTGCCCGATGATGCGGCATAATGCAGCGGCGTGTTGCCGTCCAGCAGGGCTTTGTCCGGGTAGGCTCCCGCATCGAGCAGCAGGCTGACCATCATGAGGTTTCCCGTCATGCAGGCGATGACCAGCGGGGTCTCGCCGTTGTCGTTGGTAGCGTCCAGCATTGCTTTCGACGAGGCAAGCAGGGAACGGACGATTTCTCCCTGTCCGTTATAGACGGCCTGGTGAAGCGGGGTGTTGCCGGATACGTCGCTGGTGCTGTCCGTCGAAAGACGGGACACTACCTCCCGCAGCCCGTGTGCGGTGGCATAGTCTATGGCCTTGTGTCCGTCGCTGTCGGCGATTTCCGTGTCAGCCCCCTTGCCGATAAGGAAGAGGGCGGCGTCCGTGCGCCTGTTGTCCAGCAGGCAAAGCAGGGGCGTCCTGCCGGCGGCGTCCGTGGCGTTCATGTCCGCGCCGTTCGTGACAAGCCTCCCGATGATTTCCTTGTTGCCGCTCCTTGCCGCAGCGTGGAGAGGCGTTTCCGAACGGTTGTTCACTACCGACACGTCAGCCCCGTTGTCCAGAAGGAGGAGCGCCAGGTCCCGGTAGCCCTTCAGACAGGCGTAGTACAGCGGCGTGTTGCCTTCCGCATCCCGCCTGTTCACGTCTATTCCTCCTTTTTTCAGGAATATCTGGGCGATGCTTTTCTGCCCGTTACGGCAGGCGTTAATAAAAGTCTGGCTGTTGTCCATATCGTCAGGAATATTTTATCAGAAATTTTACCATTATCTCACTGTTTTTTTCGGTGGCTATGTCCAGCGCCGTCAGCCCCTCATTGTTCACCGCGTTCACGTCTGGCAGGCTGAAGTCGAGCAACAGGTCCGTTCCTTTTTTCACTCCGCTGTCCAAGCAGCTTCCGGCAATGTAGTGCAGTAGTGTATTGCCCCAGATGTCCTTCTTGCCGGTGTCCGCACCGGCCTCCAATAGCATTTCGAGCACATCCGACTCTTCATTCCCACAGACATGTCCATCGTAGGGCTTGTAAGGGCTTTTGCCATCCCAAGAACGGGCACCGTACAGCAGCATTAGCGGGGTCTGTCCGCAGCGGTTGACCGTATTCACGTCGGCCTTGTTTTTCAGCAGAATGGGGATGGCGGCCCTTCCCCAGTTACAGGTGCAGTTGCGGCAGGCAAGTCCCAAGGTCGTGTTCCCCTCCTTGTCGGCAGGCATCCCGATGTCCCATCCGTGGCGCAGCATTTTTTCCAGAAAAGCGGTGTATCGTTCGATATGCGTCGAACTCTGCCTTATCTTGCTCGCGATTTCAAAGGCGGTGTCCTCGTTCCCGAAACGGTAATTCGGATCGGCTCCTGCGTCCAGCAGCATGTCCGCCGGTTCCGGGTATCTGTCGAACCATGACATGGCGCACGCCAGCGGGGACAGCCCGTAAAAACCGCTCAGGTCTCCTTTATGCTCGCAGACGGTCTGCAACTCCACGCCCGAGCGCAACAGGGCTTCCAGTGCCGTCAGGTTTTGGTTGTATATGGCCTGGAACACGTCCATATTGCCGTGCAGGGCGGCAAGTTCATCCTCCTCAGGATTGCTGCCGGTGAGCAACGCCGCTATCTTCATGGCTTTGCGACTGATGGCGCAGTCCCATGCGGTGGTTCCCAAATTGGTTTTCTCGTCCGGGTCTATCTGTCCGTTGGCCAGCAGCAGGCGGACAAAATCCATCGATTCCTTGTCTTTCCCCTCATAATATGCCACCTTTTCTTCGCATTCGGACTCTTTCTGTTTCCGCACGTCTTCGCTCAAGGTGGTGCGTGAGCGGATTTCCTGCAAGGCCTGCACAGCTCGACGCAAGTCAGATTTCACGTCGGCCCCTTCACAGGCTGCGTGCAGCACGTTCATGCCGCTGCCGTTTGTCTGGTCTATCCTGCAACCGGAATTGACGATGACCGTCGCCAAGCGGAAAAGTCCCCGCCGGGCGGCTTCTATCAGGGCGGTCGAGTCCGGGGCGGAACGTGACAGCCTCGCCCCGTGCTCAAGCAGCAGGGCGGCTATGGAAGCCCTGCTGTCTTCTTCCAAATGATTTTCACACATGAAATTGGCCAGCGTGAACAAGGGTGTGCGTCCGTTGTAGTCCTTGGCATTCACATCTGCCCCACGCGAAATACAGATGCGGGCAGCTTCCTCGTTGGCGATGTAGCAGGCCAGGTGGAGCGGAGTGCGGTTTTCGATGATATTGTCCCGATCATCCACCGGAACCTCCCTGAAAGCCTGAAGTATCTCAGCCTCCGGCTTCCGGGTCTGGTACATTGAATAAATATCGTTACATGTTACCATGATATGTTTCTTTTATGAGTTCATTGATGGATTTGTATTTTCCGCCCAGCCGGGAGGCCGCATCCCTCATTTCGCCGTACAGGTGCAACTGGTACGAATTGTACGCTTTCAGTTTCAGTATCTGTACGGCGGCTATAGAAGGCAGTGTGCCATACGGCATCGGGCACAGGTCGGGACTGTCCTCATGTTCCCACCGGAGGAAATCATCAGGCAAATCGTCCATACGGATATCCGTCAGGGACGGAAGCTGCCTTTCCGCTTCCAAGAGTAGATTACGGCATTCGCTGAACCACGACACACGGTAGCAGCACAAAGCCTTGTTGTAGGACAGGTACAAATCGGACTGGTCCGTCCGGTCAAGACATCGGTAGGCAAAGGCGTATTCCCCGCCATACATATATCCGATAGCGGAGTTGAACAGCTGTTCCAGGTTTGGCGGAGGTATCTCCGGTCTATTTACGGGAATAGTCTTCATGGCACGATTTCATTTTAGGTTCAAGGAATGCCGGGGTCTTTGTCGGAAGGTCGCACGGAAAAAGACAGCGGCACTCGGACACGGGAAACCCGCTGAACGAATGCCGCCGGACAAAAGTTCCGTTCCGCCTTGTTCCGAAAAACACGGAGGAACGCTGTATTTCTGATAAATGATTATCGGACATCGGGAATAACCGGACAGAATTGTTCCCGGTAATCCTTTGGTAATTAAATGTTTTGTAATATCTTGACGCGCGAGTTCCTGTGTGTGTGTGTGTGTGTGTTTATACGGATTTCCTGATTTTCCAAATTTTCAGCCGTATAATACACCTTGTTTTCAGTATTTTTATGATTATAAATCAGGCTTTTAAGGCACATGGGAAAGGCCAGCCCGTCCCACATCCCGGCATGGGGAGGAAGTCCGTTCTCCATCATAAAAATGGAAGATAAATGTCCTATTTTACCTGTATGTTTCATAAAGATACAATTTGCCAAATACAAATGTAGGCAAAATTTTTATCCGGAAGTAGAAAAGTTCAGACAAAAATTACGCGATGTCTTGATTTTATATTTTGTTCACACAACTTCTGCGCTTTGCGCACTGTTTTTCAAATCTTGATATCCGTCATACAGGTATCGGGTTGGTTTTCAATGTTTCCAGATTGAGATATAGCCCGTGATGCTCGATCATCCCGTAACGGAACATCTTCCAAAGGATGTTGCAACCGAGCTGCGCCAATGTGGAATTGATGAAAAGATCCTGCTTTTCCAGGGCCTCTGCAAGAGAGCAGCTCGGACCGGAGTCACTCTCTTTCACCCTCGCATATTTCACGAGACGGGTAACGACTTTCAGGGAAGCCACTGTCTCATACAGTCCGGATTCAGGCTGTTTGATCTTTTTGGGTATTGTCCCTATGACAACCTGCCCGGATGTCTGTGTGTTCCCGAAATCCATCCAATACAGGGGGGTCTCATATGACCTGTATTCCGATATCGGCACTGCCTTCAGGATGTTCCACAGATTAAGGCGTGACTTGATGTTGTCCGTGCAGGTTATCGTGATGTTGGCCAAGTTGTCTCGCCTGGTGTCTTTCAGTATTACCGGATAAATCTCCGGAGACGCCTTCCAGTCGTTGCCGAAGAAGTTGTTTATCCGCGTAATCAGGCATTGTGCCTTGTTCAGTCCCATGTCTGAAGGGCTGAAGAGCTGGCGCCCGATATTGCTTTCCGTCACGATGTCGGGATCATAGAGCGTCACGAAAAGTCCGGGATGCCCGAGGCCCCGGAGCGTTATGTCAAGCCTTGCCAGGCAGGTCAGCACCTGCGAGCCTGTCCCTCCCGCACCGATGAGGTTCACCGTCACCGGATGCTGCGGGTTGATGAGATAGCTGTCTGTGTAGTGTACTCTTTTCATTTCAGGATGTCTTTAAGTTTGAGATTTCGTAATGATTTCAATTCTCCGAGGTCGAAAGCCTTGTCCCGTGCGGCCTTTGTCACCAGCACGAGATTTGATCTGGTCGGATTCCCGTGGCCCCCTAAGTGGGAAAACTCTGTCAGCCAGAATTTTCTTTCCCAGTATTCGAGCAGGTTCGAGTAAGTCATGTCCCGTGGCTTTTCTATCTTGGCCGAACCGAGGCATACGCTTGAGCCTGTCACATTGAATAAAGGTGCCGCATAAAGGTCCGTCTCCCTGTCAGGCCGGTCATCCTTGTAGGCATAAACGTCCAGCTGCGAGTCCCTGGCTTCGTAGATGATTCCCGGCAGGTTGTATTCCGCATTCTCGATCCCGAGGCCGCTGACAAAATACATCATCCGTTTCCCGGGAGGATTATACCAGATGTATTTTTCGCTTCCTTTGCGGGAATCGGCATACAACAGGTTGGACGGCAGCCTGCCGTATGGCGTACTGCTGTGTGTCTCCGAATAGTTCCGTACCAGCTCGTTCATGAACTCGACCGTTACGGGATGTCCTTCGCCCATCTTTCCTTTCCCGTCAATGGACCGCTGTTCCAGGAAATACTTTTTATCCCCTTCATAAGTGTAGGCTATCAGTACCGCACGGGGACAAAGGGTGGCATGTATCATATTCGTAAGTTCATTTTTTCCCATCTTCTTTATTATTTGATATATGGTTTATAAATTTGTCCGACCATTTGAAAAAGCGTTCAGGGTAGTCGTCCTCCATTTTGAACAGGCTGTCCGTTTCCGGAGACAGGGCCATTGTGGTGACCGGAATCAGATCGTATGTCTCCAGCCTCTCGGAATTATATTGTTCCTCAAGACTTTCCGTCACAATGTCATGGATGTCATAAGCTATGCGTATCTGCCTGTCAAGATCCATCGGCCGGTAATCCGGTTCCTCCTCGAAGAACGGGTCATAACAGTAGCGCATGATCGGCTTTTCCGGGAAGAGGAACTGCAGCCCCTCTTCCATCAGTTCCAGCAAAACCGCTTCCCATCCGTCCTGCGGGGAATATCTTTGTATGGCGGCTGGCAGGTTCTTGTAATAGGATGTGCTTTCCACCCTTTGCAGCAGCCTTCTGATTTTCCCGTTCCTATATGAGCTGACGATGGCATTCCTGCGTCGTGTATCGTCTTCCGGTTCATCCCGGTCATCCGTTTCAATCCAGTCAAGCACCGTTTCCGTATCGTCACCGTCCAGAATCGTGGTTATCCCGTTGGCATTCGCCATACCGTTGATGAACGATATGGCGATGCGTCTCAGTACAGGGGTCAGTTCTTCCACAAATTTCACGGGGAAATAGTACAGCGTATATTCTCCCCATTCATGACATTTCCACAAGTTAAAGTACAGACGTTGTCCCTGTTGTTCTATATTGACACCGACATCGTCCTTGAGCAGCGTTTCCATGTCATAGACCAGCTGGTCTATGCTTTCTCCGATATTCCTGCCGGGGACATGCCGGGCTTTTACCCCCGTGAGTTCCGCGTATCTTAGGTATGAGCCGAGCAGGTATTCGTAGTTGTCTTCCGTCAGGATATTGAACGGTTTCCCCTCATAGTCCTTTACAAGGAATCCGGGCACGCAGCTGGAGAAGACCGTATTCAAAAAACGATTACGGCACCGCTGGGCGCCGCAATCCTTTTCCGTTTTTCGGTTCCGTAATGGTAGACTTGTCCGGTTCCTTGTATGATGAACCTTGCAAGCTGTTCCATCTGAAATTCGCTTAAGAGTCTGCATGATTCTTCCTTTCCTTTTTTATTTTTCTTTGCCATATCCGTCATCCTTTTGTTCCGATGGTTGTCTTGAACTCGTACTCAACCATATCTTCCTTGATGAGCGGCCCGTGCACGGTTGCCGTGGTCAGTTCCGGGTACATGTTGGAATAGTAGTTCATGACCATATCCGGGGTGAAATCCGTGCCTGGGTCCGCCAGGGTCACATACTCCGTTCCTTTCTTGAACTTGAATGAGCGTGTCATTCCTTTTACTTCGAGTGCCATAATCTTACATTTGTGGGTTGGTAGTCTGGTATCTGTTTCCGCCTTTCAGCATTTCCATCGGGAAGTCGGGATATCCCGCATACTCTTCCGGGTTGTAATCCGGCTCGTCCTGTCCATAAGCGGACAGCCCGTCTTCCTGCGCCGCATATCCGTCGTACTGCGGCATGTTTTCCTCAAAGCATGCTACCGGCTGCGATGGCTGTGGAGCCGGATGCTGCCCGTATGCGCCCGGTTGCGGATATTGCCCTCCCTGTCCGGGATACGGCTGCGCGTGGTATGGCTGTTGCCCGGGATAAGGAGCCGTTTGCTGTACAGGCTGTCGCGGCGGTATCGGCTGTCTGACAGGTTGCTGTCCCTGGCTTGCCGGATGCGGCTGCTGTGGAATGTTTCCCGGAGCCGGTCTTTGTATCGGACGGGATTGCGGTACCTGTTGCGGCTGCTGCTGTGACACCGGCTGTGGAGCCGGCTGTTGGTCAAAGGCCTCCATGCCGAACAGGCTGCCCTTGTTGAGCTCAGCGGTCTGCGCCTTGATCTTTTCCTCGATTTCCTTTACCTGCTGAGGGTTGGCATACGCTTTGGCTTGTCCGAGTACGGCCACGGCCTCCTTGTGGTTCTTTGCCGCAATCATCTCGTCCGCCTTCTTCATCAGTTTTTCATATTTTTCCCGTTTCTCTTTCTCCTCCTTGGTTTCTTTCGCTTTCATATCCTTGGCCGCCTTGCTGTCTTTCGCTGCCTTGTCCGCCTGTTTCTCGAACTCTGCCATGTTGGCCAGCAGGCCTGATACTTTCTGTACGGGTCTTGCGATGGTCTGGAAGAAGCCGTTGTCAAGCTCTTCCGGTGTTCCGGACAGGGTCAGCGGCACGATATGGTTCTGGGCCTCGTCCTTGAGACCGTTCGACTTGGGCAGCACGGATACCGTCATGCCCGTGGTTGATTTGCGGATGACCATCGTGACGTCCACGCTTCCGGTCATCAGTTGGTTGAACTGTGTAAAGAACATAATCTTTTGTATTAAAATGATTAGACATAGGTTTCATGCGTCCTTGAAAAACTCCGCCAGCAGCCTGTTCCTGTCCGGATGCCGGCTGATTTCCAGTATCGGGTTCAGCAGGGCTGAGATATGTACCGGCCCGCTTCCTCTTGGCGGGAACTTCATGGCCGGTTCCGGCACCTGCACTCTGGGTTTTCTTGCCACTGGCATCCGCATCGGAGCCTGTGACGGTTGTCTTGTGATGATCGCTTGTCTCATGATCCTTATTGTTTTAATTGTGAATACTCGGGCTTTGGCAGCCCGTTGAACTACGAGGGCCCGGCGGCGAATGCTTCCGGAAAGGCAAGGTTTTCGGGAAAAATACCGCAGCCCTCCGGGCGAGGATGATTTTTTCCGAAACCGCTTGCGGCCCGACCTTGCCGTCCGACAAGAAGCATACGCCAACTTTGCCCTGTAGTTCCTCGGACTGCCGATGTCTGCGTCTTCCATTCCTGTCTTTCCCTTTTTTCTGAGCAACGGACATGGCGATAAAAAAAGAGCCGTCCTCATCTGGACAGCTCCTTATATAACTGTAAATGTAAAATCCGCTATGTTCCACTTTGTCAGATCTTAGAAGACCAGAAAACTCAGGATGCACAGGATGATGGCGAGAGCCACGAGGAAACAGGCTATCCGGTAGAGGAACCTGAACAGTCCTCTGAAACATACGATGGCCACGGCGGTCCATATGGGGGATATGCCGTGCGAGTAAAGCCAGCTGAACACAATGGCGGCCGTGACGGCCAGTGCGGCAGTCTTTGCCCACCGGTTGCCGGTTATTTTCTTGATCCGTTCTATCGTTTTCATAATCTCCATGTTTTTAAGGGAATGCCATTCCCGTTTCCGGGGCCTTCCTGCGGACCGTCTCCACGGGCAAGGCTTTCGGGAAAAATACCGCAGCCCTTCCGGGCGAGGATGATTTTTCCCTGAAACCGCCCGCGGCCCGGCCTTGCCGGTGGAAACAGGCGGTCCGCGACCTTCGCCCCGTGAACCGGAATGGCTTCACCGCTTCTGTTTCTTCCCGTTCCCGTTTTTCGGGAACGACAAGGTCAGGTTGAAACCCGCGTCAAAAGCCAGGGCCGCATCGAAGGCTATCCCTTTCTTGCCCTTGAACCCTTTGATGAGCCGGGTGGAGCCGGAAGAGAAAAGCTGTTCCAGGTGCTGGTCCGTCAGTTCCTTGTTCAGGAACTTGCGGAACACGAGCAGGCCGCAGCCTTCATTGTCGCATTTTGCCGTCCTGTCCCTGAGGATGACATGGCCCGTCTTGCATTTGGGACAGGTGAACGTGCGGACGGGAGCCGCCGGCAGGGAGAGTTTCAGAATCTCCCCGGTGGCCTTGCGGGTATAGTCCCTGATGGACGCCATGAACATTTCCGGGTCGAGCGTATGCCGTTCTATCTGCGCCAGGGCGTTTTCCCAGCTTCCGGTCAGGGACACGTCCGCCACCAGCATGTCTTTCACGGCTCCGTAGAGGAGAAGTCCCTTTTCCGTGGGCACGAGGCTTTTCCCGTTCCGCTCGACATAGTCCCTCTTGAACAGGGTGGTGATGATGGCGGCTCTCGTGGCGGGCGTGCCGATCCCCAGATCCTTGACGGCTTCACGCGCCTGTCCGTCGGCGATGTCCTTTCCGCAGGTCTCCATGGCCGCAAGCAGCGTGGCTTCGGTATAGAGCGGCTTGGGCATGGTCTTCTTCTGCACCAGTCCGTGGCCCGATACCGGGACTCTGTCCCCTACGGCAAAGACGGCTTCCCCGTCGTTCAGCCCTTCCTCGTCCTCCTCCTTGTCCTCTTTCCTGCCGAACACCCCGCGCCAGCCTGGACTGGTGACCGTGGAACTCTTCGAGCGGAAAGCCATGTTCCCGATACGGCACTCCATCCGCAGTGTCTCCTTCCCGCAGGGTGGCGAGAACGCTTCCAGCATCCGTCCGGCTATCAGCGTATAGACGGCGGTTTCCGCTTCGGAAAGTCCCTCCGGTGTGACACCGGTCGTGACCAGCGCGTGATGGTCGGTCACTTTCGTGTCGTCCACGCTGCGGGTGTTCAGGGTGGAAAGGTCGAACGCCTTCCCGTATTCCCGGAATTCCGGCAGGACGGAAATCTTTTCCAGCAGTTCCGGGATGTGCGCCATGACATCCTGCGGGATATGGCGGCTTCCCGTCCTCGGATAGGACACCAGCTTCTTCTCGTACAGGGCCTGGGCGATGTCCAGCGTCTTGTCCGCCGGCAGGTCGAGATGCACGTTGCAGTCCTTCTGGAGTGCCGTAAGGTCGTAGAGCAGCGGCGGTTGCTGCACGGTTTCCTTGCGTTCCGCTTTCGTGATTTCAGCCACGGAGCCGGAGGGGATATGCCTGTATGCTGCTTCGGCCTCCGCCTTGTCGTTGAAGTTCCCGACATGGAAGAAACGGCGGTGTGTGCATTTCCCTTGCAGGGTGACATGCAGTTGCCAGTAAGGGGTGGAGACGAATCCCCTGTTTTCCTTGAACCTGGCGCATATCATGGCCAGTGTCGGGGTCTGCACCCGCCCGATGGAACTGTTCGGAGTGCCGGAGGCTATGGTCAGGGCACGGCTGGCGTTCATGCCCACCAGCCAGTCCGCCTTGGCGCGGCTGTCCGCTGCGGCGTACAGGCTGTCGTATTCGGCACCGTCTTTCAGTTCCTCCAGCCCTTTCCGTATGGCCTCGTCGGTGAGCGAGGAGATCCACAGCCGTCTGAACGGCTTGGTACAGCCCAGGTAGTCATATATCCAGCGGAAGATAAGTTCGCCTTCCCTCCCGGCGTCGGTGGCCACGATGATACTGACGCACCGGTTGAACACCCCGTCGATGACCTTCAGCTGTTTTGTGGCGGCGAGGTCCGGTACCATGCCCCTGTCCGTGCGTACCTGACGGGAGACCAGCCGGAACGGCTCCGGCAGCATCGGCAGGTCCTCCGCAGCCGTTCTTGTATAGCCGTATGTGTCCGGCAGGGACAGTGACACAAGGTGTCCCAATGCCCATGTGACCATATATCCGTTTCCGGAACAGTAGCCGTCATTCTTTGTATCAGCCCCGACTACACGGGCTATGTCCATGCCTACGCTCGGCTTTTCTGCGATGATTGCTATCATATTGTTCGGATAAAATTTAAGCCGTTCCCCGTTTTCCATGCGGAAGACAGGAAACGGCTGTTAGACATTTTCTTGTTTAATGCTGCGGCAGGCTCATCTGCCCGAAGGGGTGACGCCCTGGATTTCAAGCAGGGGGGCTTCCCCCTTGCGTACCAGCTGCAGGGTGGCGTCCATCACCACGTCCACGCCGAGGAGCACGAGGCTCAGTGGTATCACGCCGGTCTTTTCCCCTTTAAGGAGTGTGTCAAGCTCTCCGGCCATCTCCAGCTCGTCCTTCAGGATACCGATGGCTGCCAGTTCGTCCCAGTTCACGTCTTCCGCCTTGAAAGGCGTATTGTTGTTTTCTTTGTTCATCTTCTTGTTCTTTTTAAGTCAGACATTTGTTTTTTCTTGCCTATCATGTCAGGAAACGCTTACCCCTCTGGACTTGCGGCTGCCCTGTTCCTGCCCCTGCTTCTGGGCTGCAGCCACCACGTTGCGCTGCGAGGCGTCCCGCTTGCGGTCCGGGTTTTCGTTATAGAAGTCCAGACGGCCTTGGTTGAAGTTCGCCTTCACATATTGCGCGATGGTATTGCCGTCATAGCCCTTGATGCCCTCGACCAGCACCGCCTTGCCGTCCTGCAGGTCGGCGCGTTGCTTCCGGGTCAGTTCCACGTTCCATACCTTGTCGGGAATCTTGAACTCCAACTGCTGGTCAAAGCCGTCCCGTGTGCGTGAGTAGCTCAGACGCCCCGTCTCCAGGTCTGCCTTGATGAACGAGGAGAATTCTTCGCCCTTGCGGTTCACCATGTCGTTGAGGAAGATCGGTCTTCCCGCCAGAAGCTCCTTCTTCTCCTCCGGTGTAATTTTCACCCCGTTGATTTCGTTCGGGATGTAGATTTCACGGGCGCCTTCCGGGGAATCCGGGTTGTAGCGGGTATAGGCAGGCTTTCCGGTCGCCTCGTCCAGCTTCACGAAGGAGGAGAACACCTCGCCGTCCTTGCGCTTCATCCCCTCCACGAAAATGGCCTTGCCGGCGTTCAGGTCCTCGATCTGCTTCTGCGTCAGTTCCACGCCTCCCAGCGTCTGGCGGTTGAAGAGCTTGTCGTTCTCGAAGATGTACTCGATGCCCCTGCGCTCCGCGTTGACCTGGATGAAGGCGTTGAACTCGTTCCCCGACTTGGCGGTCATGCCCTCGATATAGATTTTCTTGCCTTCCCGCAGGTTGTTCTTTTCCTGCTCGGTCAGCTCCACTCCCTTTATCTCATTAGGGATAAATACATTGTCCACTTTGGTGGCCACCACCTCGTTGGTGAGCTTGTCGATGCTGACGAAGGAAGGGATGTACTCCCCGTTGCGTCCTTTCAGTTCCACGACACGCCCCATGTTGCCCGTCTCCAGCAGGTTCTGCTTGTCCTCGTCGGAGAAGATGTGCCCGAAATACGGACGGTCAAGGTCGGGCTTCTGGCGGATTCCGTGGATGCCCAGCACTATATCCCCGTTCCTGGACTGTTGGAAAGACAGCCGTGCATCGGTACGCAGCACGGCTGAGCCGAAGTTCATGGTGATAGGCACGACCTGGTTGGTCTTGTATCCCCTGAGCATCTGGTCGAGCAGCCCGCGCTCCTGGAGGTAATCGCGGGACAGCCCGAAGTTCTTCAACTGCTCCCAGTTGATCATGGACTCGTTGTAACGGTTGGTGTTCTGCTGCTGGCCGCCTTCTGCGGCAACCGGCTGCTGTGTCTCGGTTTTCTTTGCCATTTCTTCTTGATTTTGTGGGTTGATACTTTGGTTTTCCTTGTTCCGTGGGATGATTTCATACTTCTTGAGGAACTCTTCCACGGCTTCCGTCTTTTTTCCGGCGGCGAGGTCCTCCACCGCCTGCCGTACTTCCGGGTCGTCAAGGCTTCCTTCCCTGACGGAGAGGATGCCGAAGCGGGTCGGGTCCTTGAACTGGCTCCAGAAGTTCTTGATGAAATTTTCGAAGATGTCCGCATAGCGGTCGATCTTCAGGAAGGAGTTGCTGTGCTCCTTGTCTGCGGGTACCGTCTTGAACTTGCCGTCCTTCCCGATTTCGGACACCGCCTTCAGGAGCAGTTCCATCTTGTCAAGGATGAAGACGATGTCGCTCATCTGGACGTTCTCGCTGACCTGCGGCCCCGGACTTGGGGGTTCTTCCCTTGCATTTTTCTTTGCCATAACTGAAAGTTTTTTAGCGTTAATACTGATGTTGTCGGTGCAAATATATAGGACTTATTTTGATAAATAATTGATTTGCAATGTGTTAGGATATATATTACACTGTATGTCATCCTATTTCACCGCAGGAGCCGGAACAGAGAGGGAAAAAGCGGGGAAACGGAAGGGAAACAGCACCGCCGGACGAAGGGGGCGACAGGAATGGGACAGCAAGGGGACAAATCCGGGAAACGCCACAGCCGGGCGGACAATGGCCGGACGGAACGGAAACAAAAACAAAATCTGTAATATGCAGAGTTGGGAGCGAGCGAAGCCCTTGTCCCGTCCTGATATGTTCCTGGAGACAGGAGGCAGACGCATTACATGGTGCCGGATATGTTTCCGTTTGCATTGTGACGGCGGGCTGGAATAAAATATCCCCGTCCGGTTTCTTTCCTTTTGACCCTGTACTTATGCGTCGTAGGTCGCTTCGCTTGCCAAGTCCCAATCCTTTCCCCAACTCGGACGGCAATACCGGAGCGTTTTTTCGGGCGGAAAATTACCGCAGGGAATTTTCTGTCCCGAAAACCGGAGGCCTGAACGTGGAGGTATTCGCCCTCCGAGTTATCTTCTCCGGGGGACTTGCCAAGTGAAGCGGGGCTTATGATGCCATTTTATAGATGAATGTGGAAAAAGAACCGTATATTGTAAAGTAATGCGGACAAAGGACATCCGATTCAAATAAAAAGAGTACCTTTGTTTCCATTATGAACAAGACCTTCAATATTTATTGCGATGAGAGCTGCCATATTGAGCATGACCACAAGGACTATATGTTTTTGGGGTCGGTGAGCTGTGCCTATCCGCAGGTCCGGAGACATTGCAAGCGGATAGATGAACTTAAAAAGGAGCATAATTTTTATGCTGAAATAAAGTGGAGCAAAGTTTCAATGTCAAAAGTCAGATTTTATCTGGACTTGATTGATTATTTTTTCGATACTGATTTGAGATTCCGGGCAATAGGAATAAAAAAATCGCAGATCAAATGCGATGAAATGGGATACTCATACGATGACTTCTTCTACAAGATGTATTATCTGCTGCTCAATTACAAGATTGACACGCTTGATTGCTATAATGTATACCTTGACATCAAGGACTCGTTCAGTGCCCAGAAAGTGCGCAAGTTGAAAGAGATTCTGAATACTGAATATGGAGTGTTCCGTAATGTGCAGAATATCTGTTCTCACGAGAGTCTGCTTATGCAGCTTGCAGACCTTATCATGGGAGCCGTATCTTATAATGTGAATGACAAGGAGCATAAGAATATGGCGAAGGTGATGATAATCGAGCGTATAAAGAAGCATTTGCATACCCAGAATCTGGACATGACAAACCATTCTGAGAAGTTGAACCTTTTCTTCATTAATCTGAAATAGCCATGCCGTTTAATTTAATGAAGAAATATAATGATCTGCTTGAGTTGCTCGGTATGTCAGAGCATGAGAGGATACGGTCGCTACGCGGGGTCTTCAACCGGGATATTCAGGACAATCCGAATTTCAGTTTCAACGGCAAGCCCATATATCCGACCCTTGAAGAAGACGGTGCCATAGCCATGGAAGTCCTGTTCAATCATCTTACAAGAAAAGAGACGGACAAAGAGGAACATCACCGGGAATTCGATATGTCCCGGTCACAGCGGCTGCATTGGATCAGATACCATGTGGAGCAGAACAAAGCTGACAGGATGCTGTATTTTTCTGTCAGTGAACCGAGAGGAAAACGGACTTATATATACGACATTGACGAGCATTATGTCATTGTACTTGAACCCAGAAGGGACCGGTCATCGTATTACCTTCTGACGGCATATCGTCTGGAGGGGAAGGATTACGCCCGCGATAAAATAATGAGGAAATATAACCGGCTCAGACTGCCGGAACTGTTATAAAAGCAAAAAACGCAGAGCTTCTATGGCTTGCGTTTTTCGATTTCCTTCCCTCAAATGAGGGATGAACTCGTATGCAAAGGTAAAGGTTATTTTCTTATCTGCAAAAAAATCTTGGAAAAAATTATTGGGCGAAACCATATATTTGTTTGGCGGAACAAAAGTTATACTTACATTTGCAATGTAAAAAGTGTCCGTACGAGCTTGGTCGTCGTATCTGCACTATAAAAAGGAAGTAGAGAAGTCCCGGTCATTACGGCTGGGACTTCTTGTTTTTATGCCTTTCTCTTACGTGTGTATGCTCCAGCCGTGGAACGGCTCCAGCATTTGGGAAAGGGATTCGTCCGGCCTGCCGTGATAGAGCAGCCCTCCGACGATGCCTGTCCGTCCGTCGGGTGTCCTTTCAGCGAATCCGAAAGAATAAGGCGCGGTGTCCCAATAGAGTTCAATCTCACATTTTCCGTTGGAGTTCTTTTCCCACTGCTTCAGTTCTTCAATGCGCCGCTGCAAGGTTTTGTCTCCGATGCTTTTTGCGTATTCCGCCACCTTGTCGTAGTGTTCCTTGCATTTGATTTTCATATCCGATAATTTTAAGTTGATTATAATAACTCTTCATATATTCCAAAATCGAGGCATCCGATGATAATAAAGTCCCCCTTTCCATTGTCAGCCAGTGATTTCAAATCGTTTATACTGTCACAATAAAAGAAAATTTCCTCGTCCATCTCCGTATCGGAATCCATAGCCAGGGCAATTCTGACCTCTTCCGTTTCCAAGTCGTCGCGCCATCGGATGACACAGTCCGCATAATGGGGCTCATGCCCGTTTTCGGAACGGTATTCCATGTACAGGCTGTCGATTTCCTTTCGGATTTCCTCCGGCTTTTTCATGACTGTTCGGATGGTGCGATAATCATCCGGGACGGCGTTGCAGCCGTTTAATGTTATTTTTCTCATTTCCATTCATTTATATATTGCAAAATATGACCTTGTAAGTCTTGCACGGTTTCCCGAAAGCCGGATAACGGTCAAACTCCTTGTATGAATCCCAATCCACGCTCATCGTGTATCCGTTCGGAAAATTTTCGGCAATGAACCGTGTTATCATTTCCTTGTCCTTATCGGAAAGGAAGAACTCTTCTTTGACACCGTATTCCAATGAAAAAACCGCCCATTCGGGAATGTTGTCCCAAACGAGCGTCGTGCAATTGTTCTCCTTCATACATCGGAATGCTTATTGCGGTGATGCCGCCAGTTTTTGAATAATGTTCTCAAGTTCCGTCTCCCATGTCCTGTTACCGTTTCCGGCAAAGGGATAAGTCAGCTGGTGCCAGCCGTGGTAATCGAAAAGTTTCATCCGCAGCGGATAATAGTCAAAAAGTTTCCTGCCATCCTTGAAGATTCGGATATGGTTAATCCCTACATTCATCGCGTTCAGACCGTGTCCGATGATAATTTCTTGGAATCTTTCCATCGGTGTGAAGTTGCTTCTCTTTTTCATATTTCTTTCCTGTAATTTGTTTAACAGTACATTTTATATAACTCGTCATCCGGCAGTGTACGCAATTCCTCCCCGGTACAGAATCCGTCGATTTCCTCGCATGCCTCCATCGCCTCGTAAATACCGCTGCGCATATCGGTTATCAGTTCATCGCGCAGGCTTTCCACCGACACCCTGAACGTGCGGTTGCAGGCATCAATCTCTCTGACGGGGTAGGCTCGTCCTTTCCAATGGATTTGTCCAAGGGTTATTCTGTTTCCGTTTTCAGCCACCATGTATTCCTTCCGGTACGTCTCACAGGCTTTCTTACGGATATTGGCCGTTTTTGTCTTGTCCATAACTTTTTGATTTTATTCTGTTAAACATTTACCGGCTCGTGAGCCGATATTTTATTTCTTGCCTGCCATACCGTCCCGTGCCGGATTGTGCAAGGCTTTCCGGAAAAATACCGCAAGCGGAGCGCGGAAGATTTTTGCGGAAACCCGCGAGGGCCCGGCCTTGCTCAATCCTGACAGGCACGGGCCTACCTTTGCAGGCGGAAATAAAAAAACGGCATGTCGGATATTATTCTTTATCCCCTTCTTCTTTTGGAATCAGGTGCTTCAAGTCAGGGTCATTGGCTATGCGCTCCATCTCGTCCTCGATTATCTGCAGCACGTCGGCCTTTATCTGCGAATAGTTGCGTTCTATCTGCTGCTGCATGATGTCGTTTCCGTCCGCGTCCCTGAATTCGTTGATGACAGGTATTTTCTTATAGGCTTTCATCTCCTCCGACACATTCGCGCTGTCCACGATGATGCGGGCATGGAAAATCTTCTGCTCTATCTCCTCCCCGAAGTTGTCGGCCACGCTGCCCACGAAGGTGCCCTGCGAGAGGTTGGCGATCTTGGAGGCGGGTATGATGGAGTCCATCTGCGTGTTGATGGATGTGGAGGTGTCCTGCCGGTTGATGGAGAGGGACTGCCGCTGCTGGAGTATCTTGCCGAACCGCTCCGACAGGCTCTTTGCCGTCTCGCCGACCACCTGTCCGCTGAAGATGTTGCCCACCGTGTTCTGGATGACCTTCGCCTCCTTGTCCCCGTAGTCGCGTGCAAGCTGCGAGAAGTCCTGGAAGCCGAGACAGACGGCCACCTTGTTGCTTCGGGCGGTGGCGATCAGGTTGTCAATGCCACGGAAGTAGATGGTGGGCAGCTCGTCGATGATGATGGAACTCTTGAGCTGCCCTTTCTTGTTCACCAGTTTCACGATACGGCTGTTGTAAAGTCCCAATGCGGCTGAATAGATATTCTGCCTGTCCGGATTGTTGCCCACGCAGAGGATCTTCGGGTGTTCGGGATTGTTCAAATCCAGCGTGAAATCATCCCCCGTCATCACCCAGTACAGCTGTGGCGAAATCATCCTTGAAAGCGGGATTTTCGCGCTTGCGATTTGGCCCTGGAGCTGATCTTGAGCTCCGCCTTGCCAGGCGTCCATGAACGGGGAAAGGTAGTTTTCGAGGGACGGATAAGAGGTCAGTATGGTGAAGATGTCCGCATACGGCTTGTTCAGAAATTCGATCGCATGAGGGAACGTACAATACTTTCCGTCCTTGTAAATCGTAGGCTCGGCACTCGGCGCCTTGCCGCATTTCTGCGGTAGGTTTCCGAGAGCCTGCCCCCGAACCGTGCTTACATGTCTCCATGTACACGGCTCTCCGTTATAATTCAACTTAGTGTTATACATTGCCATGTATTTTAGCATTACATTCTGGACAGACTGCCAATGTTTTGCGGTGCATTTTGAGCATGATGCGTTCCCATTCGTTCTTGCCTGTCAAATCTTTCAAGGCACGAACATGGTGCATCACTGTTTTGCCATGCGCTCCGCATACCTCGCACTGTTCCGCCTTTAGTCTCTCAACAAGACTCGAGGCTGGCAGAAAATTGGTGTTTGGAATTATGTCGCATTTAGCATCACATTGAGCGTCTTTTCTCTTGAAACCCTCATTATAGAACACACGGCATTTGCATTGCCCTTTTGCATCCGTGTAACTGATTACAAAGTCTTTATCTTTCGAGTATTTCTTTTTAATCTTCCGTACACTGCTGCTTTGCTTTTTGGCGATGCTTTTGTACATGCTGTATTCCATAATATAACCGAACCTTTTGCAAAGAGTAGATACATTGTTCGCTATCGAGTAATAATTGTAGAATCCTCTTATCTCCTTATTGAATTGGGCTACAATATCCTCCGGTTTGCAGTTCATCATATAACTGCGTGCCTTTGGCTTCCAGTCCTCCTTGCCATTGGTTTGTATAACCCTCATGGCTTTGTAGTCAATCAGCTTGTTCTTGACTACATCTCTCGGGAGCAGAAGCACAACCTTACGGTTGAACATCCTTTTGAGAACTCCATTCTTATCCCTCTTGGTAGCTTTGGAATTGCGTACAGTGATTTCATATCCCAGAAATTTAGCTTTTTCTTGCGCGTGGGTTATAAGCGTTTTCTCTGCCGACAGTTCAAGTTTGAGCTTGTCTTTCATGAACTTCGTGATATTCGCTTTGATTTGCCCACACTCTTCAAGACTGCCGACAACCCCAATCAAGAAATCGTCTGCGTATCTGACATATTTCAACCGTCTGTACTCTTCATCCATTTCCATGACACAAGGCATTTGTTGCATCTGTCGGTAATACCCTTTGATTTTATCAATAAGGTCTTTCCGTACCTTTGTATCGGTTTCGGATTTCAGTTTCTTTTCCAGCTTATTCTTACGGTCTTTAATCCGACGGTAATCCTTATCCAATCTTCTGCTTGCGCCTTTATTGAAAGATTGGGCGTATTCCTCCATGTACTTGTCGAACTTGTCAAGGTAAATATTAGCCAGTATGGGACTAATGATGCCGCCTTGCGGAGTTCCACTATACGTGTGTCTGTATTTCCAATTTTCAATATACCCAGCGTTCAGAAATTTACGGATGAGCCTTATGAACCTCTCGTCCGCTATGCGTTCTTCGAGTATGCCAATCAGAACGTTATGGTCTATGTTGTCGAAGAAGCCTTTTATGTCCCCCTCTATAAACCATTTTGTTCCGAGAAACGTATCTTGAATTTGGTTTAATGCAGTTTGGCAACTCTTACGTGGTCTAAAGCCATGTGAGGTGTTTTCGAAACTACCCTCGTATATGGCTTCCAGTATCATGTGTACCACCTCCTGCACCAACTTGTCTTCAAAAGACGGGATACTTAAAGGGCGTTTCTTTCCGTTCTTCTTAGGAATATAAACCCTTCTTGCAGGGTTGGGCTTGTAGCTTTCATCCCTAAGACTGAAAATTAGCTTTTCTATTCTTTGAATGCTCATTTCGTCAATGGTCTTGCCGTCTGTCCCAGCGGTCATATTGCCTTGTTTGGCATAGATACGCTGATATGCGGTGTAGAACATTTGTTCATTGAATAGAATACGATATAACCGTTCGAACTTATAGCCCGATACATTGCTGTGTTTCACTAAGTTGTTCAATACATTCTTTGGACTTCTCATAATGTCTCTCACATTTTCCTTTGACTATATTGATTATATAACTGCTTCCCTTCGCCGTGTGCAGGGCGTTATCCTGCTCGGACTACTATGGAAGCTCCGTTGCCATGCCGAATATTCAAGAGCAGTCTCTATAGCCTTACGGCGTTTCGGTTTAGGCAATCCCCATTTAGCGGGTGTAATAACAAGCATGACAGACTGTCGGATGCAACGTTCGTCCGTTAATCTGCTTATCGCAGACGTGTCGCAGTCAGTTCTTCGCCCCAAACAATCTATGCACTTGCTGGGGTACATGCGATGTGGCGTTGGTAACTGCCTTCCGCCACAGCTCTGGTATGTGCCACTGGATTGTTGTTCAACCAATTCAGGCTTCATCCTCATGTCTGTCGTTCTGTCTTGCCATTCAGTCGCAGCATGGCAGTTAGCTGACTTATGGCTTCTCCGACATGCTACACTCCCCCTCGGGTTTCCCTCTGGGATAAGTCGGATGACAGTAGGTCTTATTTTCATAGAACTCTAACCTAATCTATTGCTAAATAGATATTTATTACACTGCCTTATGGGCGCACCGCAAATACCAAATAATTGCGGCCAGCAGGATAATCGGTGACTCCACGAAAAAGTCACCCTGTTTCTGTATCCAGGTCTTGTTCAGGTTAAGCATTATTGTATAAGCTGACTCATAGGCATCGGATATGTCCGCCATGAATCTCGGGTTGATGGGATTGCACCGGTGGCTGCGCCGAGGGTCATCGAAGTTGATGACATAAAACTCCGGCTTCACCTTATAATGTTCCTTGTGCTTGAGCAGGTGGTTGTAGGCGATTTCCGACAAGTCCGGGAACTTGTAGTCGTAAATGTACATGGCAAAGGACTTCTCTATTTGCTGCTTGATGTAGTTGTTCACCACTGCATAGCTCTTTCCCGAGCCCGGTGTTCCCAGTACGATGGAGGCACGGAACGGGTTCACAATATTGATCCAGCCGTCCCATTCCCTGCCCTGATAGACAAACTTTGTGGGCAGGTTGACGGAATACTCGTTTTTCATGAGCCTTGTTTCCTGCATGAAGCTCTCGTTGGCGGTGTTGAACACGTCCTCCATGAGGTTGTGTTTCAGCATCCGGCTGATCCATACCCCCGACATGAGCAGGAGTATGTAGCCTGCGGTGAGCGTCAGCGTATATGCGGCCGCATTCACCGTCGGGCTGAACGGCAGGTCAAGCATCCACCAGTTCATGAAGAACAGCACCAGTCCCGAAAGGAAGGCGGCGTATATCTTCCTCCAGGTCATTTTCTGGTTCTTCACGCCCTTTGTCCCGAGACATGACAGGGCAAGGAATATGACGGCAAAGACTTTCGTTGTCAGCAGGTTGCTGAAAAGTCCCGCCGTCCGTTGGAAATTAAGGAGTATTCTATCGACTACGCCGATATGGATGCCCATATCCACGAATGACCGGTAGCAGAACCAATAGACATGGACGACCATAAACACGATGGATATGGCCCGCATGAACTCCATGACTTTGGCCAGTCCCCTCAAATCATCTTCTTGTTGCATAAATTAAAAATTTTGATGGTTGGTAATTGACAATCAGGATATGCCGCGTGAACGGCGTCTCTTTTTCTTTTTGCGCTGTAGCCTGCGGGCAAGTGCCTCCTCCTGCGGGTCGGGGCCGTTGATATCGGGACTGAAGATCCCGAAAGCCTGCTCGATGGCACTCTCCATACTGTCGGAAAGGCTCTCCCGTTCGCCGGCATATTGTCCGTGGACTTCCGACCCGGGAAACTCCTGTGGCCTGTTAAAGAGCTGTTCGAAGGCATTGGCCGAAAACTCCTTTCCCAGACGCGAGCCGTTATAAACTTCCCTGTTCCTGTGGTCGATGAAGGTCACGCCGTAGATGCGTCCCTCCTCATTCTCCCGGAACACTGCATCAATGCCCTTTTCTCCGAGCAGCCGGATGAAGTCCTCCCGGTTGCCCCGGCAGCCGTGCATGGCCAGTGTCACATCGTCCCGTATCTTCGGCTGCCATTTCCGGTTCCTGAAATCGCGGACATTGTGGGCGATCCGTTTCTCTATGCCTTCGTAGCCGAAGCGCTTGCCGATAAGGGAAGACTTGACAGGCGTACACAACGGTTTGCCCGCGTCGTCCGTCAGGGTATAGACGACACCGTTGTAAGACATACCCTCGAACTCGCCCCTGACTGGCTTCGCCTCGATGTTGAAGCAGGACAGCAGGGCGCTGTATTCCCCGAATGTCTGGAAGCGGTAGGCGGAGAACACGCTTTTGAGGATGTTGCCAATCTGCCGTTTCACGTCCCCGTCCCTATAGTCCGCCTTTTTAAGATACGGTTCCAGCAGTTCGTTCCGCTTGTCCGCCACGGGTTTGAGCCCGAATTTGCTTTCCAATTCCCGGCAGGCCTTCATCGAGCGGTTCCATTCGTAGGCGTCGCTGATTTTCCCGCCGTCCTCCTTCACGCAGGTGGAGACGATATGGACGTGCCTGCGGCCGATGTCCTCGTGCAGATAGACGATGTAGGGCTGGTCGCCGTAACCCATCTTCCGCATGTATTCACGGGCCAGTTCAGCAAACTGCCCGTCCGTGAGGCGGTCGTCCACGGACGGGTTCAGTGAGATGTGCAGCACCGGCTTCTCCGTGTTCCTGTTGGCGGCGAGGTAGCTGTCGAAAGCCCACAGCGTCTGCTGCATGACATTGTGGGGATTTCCGGTGAGGTCGGTAATCATGCGGTTGCCCGCGATGATGCGGGCGGTGGCATCGTCCACTTTCTGCTGGTTGTAGGCGACCGCCCCGTAGAGCGATACACCCCTGTTGATTTTAGCCACCATCCCGCTGTTCCTCCTTTTTTCTTTTTATAAGGTACTCCTCCTCGAATTCCCGGGTCAGCAGGATGATCCGCTTGCCCAGCACCACCAGGTCGATGGTGGCCTTCTCCAGATTGCGGAGCAGGGCGAACGCCCGTTTTTCCCCGAAATTGGACTTGACGGCCTTCACCGTCTGGTTGTAGTTGTTGCCGATGGCCTGGAACTGATGGTAGAAATTCGTCAGGCGGATGTAGTAGTCCATCGCCGCCTTGTCGATTCTGACAATCTTCATCTCGCGTCCGAAAATCATCGCCTTGATGAATCTTGCCCGCTGTTTCATGCCCGATTTCTCGAACAGCAGCTCGAATTTTCCGTTCTCTTCCGAGGTCAGCTTGATGCCGTAACGGAATACTGCCGGGTCGGTCTTCGGCTTCCGGCCCGTGCTTCTTCTTGTCCTTCTTTTACTGTTTTCTTCCATACGCATTGGTGTTTTCTGTTGCTGTATCTTCCGTCATGGATTTCCGACTTTGGAGGAAATCCCTCCCGAGCCGCCAGGCGAGCGGCAAGTTTGTTTCGGGATGCCCGAATCATTTCGGGCTGCCCGAAACACAACTTGCTATGTTCGCTTGAACATGAATTTGCCTGAAGTCAAATTGAGTTTTGACCCTCGGCCTCATTCTTCGGCTTCGGGATTGCCCCGCAGCGGTATCCATTTCCGTTTCCGGTGCAAAGTTATGGCGGTTTATCTTGCTGTAAAATAGCGTGTTATATGTAATATAATGTCATATGGTGACACAGGTCGTCACCACCTCCGGATGATGGTGGTTATTCGGAAAAATCCCCTTTTATTTGCAGTGCGGACGGTTGCAACAGACAGGTCAGTACCTGTTTCCCTGTTGTTCTGTCGGTTTGTGTAACCGGCTGTTGCAGTGCACAGACAGACATTGATCGGGTTATTGGTCTGTTGCAACCGATGACGTTTGGTTTGTCGGTTGGTGCGCACCATACAACCGTATCACCAAGCAAGCAGACAACAGACAGATAAGACAACCGTGTAACAAACAATTAAAACAATCAGTTATGAAGAAGAACCCGTTATTCGTTGCCGTGAGCAACCAGAAAGGAGGAGTAGGCAAAAGTACGATGCTTGTAACGCTTGCCAGTCTCCTGAACTATTCGATGGACAGGAATATCGCCATCGTTGACTGTGATTCCACCCAGCGCAGCCTGTTCAATCTGAGGGAACGTGATATGGAAATGGTGGAGAAGAACAAAAGGTATATGGTCCAGCTTGATGAGCAGAGGCTTAGAGGCCGCAGGATTTATCCTATCCGAAGGGCAAGGCCGGAGGATGCACGTCAGATTGCCGGAGAACTTGCGGAAACCGGTGATTATGACATCATTTTCATAGACTTGCCAGGGACAATGGATGTGTCAGGTGTCTTGCAGACCATTTTCAATGTGGACTATGTGCTGACTCCCATTGCCGCCGACAATTTTGTCATGGACAGCAGTTTCAGTTTTGCAAGCAGTGTCATGAAGTTCACGAGGGAACGGAAGGATATTCCCTTGAAAGATGTATTTCTGTTCTGGACCAAGGTCCGAAGGAGAAGCAATACCGAAGTGCTCAACAATTACATGGCACTGATGAAGAAACAGGGACTTAAAGTTCTGGATTCCACCATCCCTGATTTGTGTCGTTATGAGAAGGAGCTTTCCTCGTCCTCCAGGACATTTTTCCGTTGTTCTCTTCTGCCTCCTCCGGCAGGACAGCTCAAGGGCAGCGGTTTGCAGGAACTGGCCGACGAATTGATTGTAAAACTTAATTTTTAATGAATATGGCAAAGAAGATCGTGAAAGTGGATGAGGATGCTGTCCGTGGGTATATGGTAGCCGCCATGACCGACAAGCCCGGCAGGAATGACAATGCCAGGGAAGAGGATACATCTTCTGATGTGGAGTCCGGGCCGGAACCTGTCGGGGATACCGTGCCGGACAGACCGAAGACGCGCAGGAAACGTGAGTCGGACAGTGGCTTCCGACAGAAATATCTGGTGAATACCCCCATGCCGGGACGTATTCAGGTGTATCTTAACCGTAAGCTGTACGACGAGATAAAGAACTATCTTCATGTTATAGCTCCGGAGGTTAGCATTTCAAGTTATATCAGCAATATCATTGCGGAGCATATCGAACTTAACATAGATGAAATTACCCAAATGTATAAGGAACGTTTTTCACCCCCTAAAATTTGAAAGTTATGGAAATGTCAGTAATTTATTTTTCAGTAAAGTTGGTATCAGCCATCTACATATTGCATAAAGTGTGGGCAATCATTTTCTGCCCTGTGTCGTATGATTTCTGGGACAGGCTTCTTCGTCATGTCCGCCGTATACGTGTTGGACTGTGGAGGAAACGGAAAAAGCGCATCGTGGAGAAAGCGGGAAAGAATTCCGGGAAAACCTTTGCCGGAGACAGCCGGGGTGCGGCTGTAAAGGATGATACAGGCTCGCCTGCACGGGTGGACAATGATACGAACGATGACGTGATCGGAAAGACAAACATTGTATATCTGGAGGACCCGGATATGGCCCGCAGGATACCTGTACGTACTATGGAACTGGAGAAGGTCGCAATCGACCAGGATGAAGAGATTAACCCGGATGACGTGGAAAACGGAATCGGTCCCGGTAACGGATTGACGGAATCGGACAGACAGGACCTCATGGCTTCCGAGGATTCCATACCTGACCCTGAGTTCTCCAAGCCTCTTACTTTTGAGGAACTGAATAATGTGGCAGAGGTATTGATGTCCGCCACGGACGACCGGAAAAACATTCAGGCTGCCGCAGAAACCCTGTACCGTCTTCAGGATACGGATCTGTTCGGATTCTTTTCCACTGAGATAAGTACAACCGCCCAGGTCGAAAAATTGCTGAAGGAGCATCTGGACTCCTCTGGACGACTGCTGTCTGAAACGGAAGTTTCAAAGCGGAATTCAAAAAGGAATGTCATTGATTGGAACAAGTATATGTAAATATGGAACAGACTGTTAAACGTAAAGGCACAGGTTCTGAAAACCCTTCGTCAGAAAATTCAGCCGGACATAGAGCTGTCTTGATATTGTCGGATGATGATATTCAGGATTTTGTCAGAAAGGAAAAGGAGAATATGCAGAAAATAGGAGTGTCGTTGGACAATATGATGGATCAAATCAATAAGGTACCGGAATATGTCACGGACAATTCGGATGAGTCATTTGATATTGGAAAATATGTTTAAGTTAAATAGCCCTATATATCATTGGTTCGGGATAATTTGTCGTTATTTTGCAATCAGATAAAGAAAGGTTTATGGCAGTAACAAAAGCGATATTGGAAAAATGGGTGGTTGCTCAGAAGCATCACCGTCTGTCGGACAGGCATGTGCAGATGGCACGTGAACTTGGTCTGAATCCTGACAAACTCGGGAAGATTGATAACCACAGGCAGGAGCCGTGGAAAGCTCCCCTGCCGCAGTTCATTGAGAGTATCTATTTGAAACGCTTCAAGCGTGAGGAGCCGGAAACGGTCAGGCCGCTGAAGCAGATGTTAAAGGATATGGAGATCAAGAAACAGCAGCGGAAAAAGGAAAAGGACAGACGGCGCAAGGAACGGGATGCCGCCTCTTCCGCTGCGGCAGAATAAGCCGCGTATGTGGAAAATGCTGACTTCATCCCCCTGTTTTTTAGCCCAAGAAAAGCAGGGGGATTTTCATGTCATTCCACGTCGGTTTGCAGGTGTCCCATATCGATGAAGCGGACATAATCCTCCGCATAGGCGAAACCGTCATCATTGATGCGTTCCGCCAGTTCATCCGGTGTCAGGCATTCCACCTCATAAAGCGTCCCGTCTTCCGGGTCGTCCGTATTGCGGACCGGTGACTCCTGCCACATCCGGACCAACTTTTCATCGGGCACATCCCGTCCCGCCAGGCCGCAACTCCATACAAAGGCACGGATGTCCGTCCCTTTCTCCGGCCAAGTTTCCGCAACGGAACCCTCACGTTCTTCCGGGCACAGTTCAAGATACCTCTCCCAAAGGGTGACGAGCCATTCGATATTGATTTCACGCAGGTGTCTGGAAGTGAAGCGTTCCCCCGTCTGCGGATTGTACAATGTACAGTTTCCGTCCTTCCGGATGTCCAGCAGGCGGTACATGGTATATACCGGACTGTCGCCTTCCTCTTCCACGAATACGGTATGCGGCAGCCATCCTTCGGGCTTTTTCCCAATGCGACAGAGTGCGGACACCAGCTGTTTTTCCACCTGCCGGAGCAGTTCCTGCGGATGTATGAATTTCCGATTGCCTGTTCTTCTCATATTTACACAGTATTTATTCATGTTTTTCCGGTTTACAAGTCCGTCACTTTGGTTATTTCCTCGCCCGTGTACAGGTTGATGACTGTACGTCCCCTTTCCACAGCCTTCCTGACGGTATGGTAAGTGCCGCCCTCACGGACATTGTCCCAATAGGCTATCACGAGGGAGGCACGGCTGACCATGTACTCGTCCCGGCGCAGGTAGCACCCCCTGTAGTAATTTTCGGAGAGCATGACCACCCTGTCCGCCTGTCCGAGCAGTTCACGGTAAAGCAGTTGGTCCTGCGGGTCAAACCATGCGGGCTGGCTCCTGAAAGGAATCGCCGCCACCAACACTATATCTTCATAGTGTTCTCTCAGTTTTATGACCGCTTCCGCCGCCGTCATGTCGAACCCTTCGGCAAACCCCGAATAGAATTCCCGGAATCCTTGTCCGTACAGGTACATGACCATGTCCGCGACTTTTTCCCTGATTTGCCCGGCCAGGACCCGGTTGTCCGCATCGCCCCGCAGCATCCTTTTCGTCCTGTGGCCTGTAAACGCCGCCACTTTCCTTTCTTCCATGTTCATACGCTTCTGTTATTTTTAGTTTAACCTGCCCCGGCGTCTGCCGGAGTTTAATTCCTTACCGGCCCTACAGCCCCGTGTCCGGTATGCGGCAAGGCCTGGCGGGAGAAAATACCGTAAGCGGAGCGCGGAAGATTTTCTCCCAGGCAGCCGGGTACCGGTCCGCCTTGCCGCATCCGTCAGGACACGGGGATACCTTTGCGGTAAGGATATTAAAGGACGTCTTACATACTGTTTTCTCCTGCCGGGAGTACCCTGTCGGTGTAACGTGACGACACCTGGTGACACATATCGACAGACTTGTAAATCAACAAATTACACGCTATATATTCGCAGTCGAAATCATTTTTTGTCTCACCAATTAAAAGTTTCGACGCATGAAAAAAAGATTCATTTTCGCAGCCGCGCTGCTGCTTGCAACGACAGGGGCTTTCGCCCAGGGTAACGGTATCGGTGGCATCACGGAAGCCACCAACATGGTCACTTCCTATTTCGACCCGGGAACCAAGCTGATTTATGCGATAGGAGCCGTGGTCGGCCTTATCGGAGGCGTGAAGGTCTATTCCAAGTTCTCGTCCGGCGACCCGGACACTTCCAAGACGGCGGCCTCATGGTTCGGTGCCTGTATATTCTTAATCGTGGCGGCCACCATCCTCCGCTCATTCTTCCTGTGATTATGTCGGAGTACACGGTCAACAAGGGGATCGGGCGCAGCCCGGAGTTCAAGGGGCTGAAAAGCCAGTACCTGTTCATCTTCGCCGGCGGGCTGCTCGCCCTGTTCGTGGTGTTCGTCATCATGTACATGGCGGGCATCGACCAGTGGGTGTGCATCGGTTTCGGCACCGTCTGCGCCTCGGCGCTCGTATGGGTGACTTTCCGCCTGAACGCGAAGTACGGTGAATGGGGACTGATGAAGCTCCGGGCGCTGCGCCGCCATCCCCGCTACATCATCAACCGGAGGAGTTTCTTCCGGCTGTTTTTCCCGAACCATCAAAAAAGAAGAAACGTATGAGAAACATCATGAAAGCCGCTTCCCGCTGATGGCCGTCGAGCACGGGTGCATCATCAGCAAGGACGCGGATATCACCGTGGCCTACAGGGTGGAGCTTCCGGAGGTGTTCACGCTGACCCGCGCCGAGTATGAGGCCCTTCATTCCACCTGGGTAAAGGCCGTCAAGGTCCTGCCGGACTACAGCATCGTGCACAAGCAGGACATCTTCATCGAGGAGAGCTACAGGCCGGACACCTGCGGGGAGGACCGGAGTTTCCTCAGCCGCAGTTTTGAAAGGCACTTCAATGAGCGGCCATACCTGAACCACACCTGCTACCTGTTCCTGACCAAGACCACGAAGGAGCACAGCCGCACGACAAGCAGCTTCAACGCCCTCACGCGCGGGTTCATCATCCCCAAGGAGATTCAGGACAAGGATACCGTGACACGGTTCCTGGAATGCTGCGGGCAGTTCGAGCGCATCGTGAACGACAGCGGCCTGGTCCGCATGGTCCGGCTGACAGACAGGGAGATTACCGGCACGGAAACTTCGGCGGGCATCATCGAGAAGTATTTCTCGCTCTCGCAGGACGACACGGCCTGCCTGCAGGACATCACCCTCGGAGCGGGGGAAATGAAGGTCGGGGACAGCCTGCTCTGCCTGCACACGCTGTCCGGGACGGAAGACCTGCCGTCGTCCGTGGGTACGGACAGCCGGTATGAACGGCTGTCCACGGACCGCAGCGACTGCCGCCTCTCCTTTGCCGCGCCGATAGGCATCCTGCTCACGTGCAACCACATCGTGAACCAGTATGTCTTCATCGACAATTCCGCCGACACGCTGAAAAGGTTCGAGCAGACCGCCAGGAACATGCACTCGCTTTCCCGCTACAGCCGTTCCAACCAGATCAACAAGGAATGGATAGACGAATACCTGAACGAGGCGCACAGCAAGGGACTCACTTCCGTGCGTGCGCACTGCAACGTCTTTGCCTGGAGCGACGAGAGGGAGAAGCTCAAGCGCATCAAGAACGACGTGGGCAGCCAGCTCGCCCTGATGGAGTGCAAGCCCCGCCACAACACCGTGGACGTGCCGGCCCTGTTCTGGGCGGCGATACCGGGCAATGCGGGCGATTTCCCCTCGGAGGAGAGTTTCCACACCTTCATCGAGCAGGCCCTGTGCCTGTTCGTCGGGGAGACTTCCTACCGGGACTCGCTCTCGCCCTTCGGCATCCGTATGGTGGACCGCCTGACCGGAAAGCCCGTGCATCTGGACATCTCCGACCTGCCCATGAAGAACGGAACGATCACCAACCGCAACAAGTTCATCCTCGGGCCTTCCGGCAGCGGGAAGTCTTTTTTCACCAACCACATGGTGCGCCAGTATTTCGAGCAGGGAGCCCATGTGCTGCTGGTGGATACCGGAAACTCCTACCAGGGGCTCTGCGACCTTATCCATGCGCGTACACACGGCGAGGACGGCATCTATTTCACCTACGAGGAGAGCGACCCGATCGCCTTCAATCCTTTCTATGTAGAGGACGGGGTCTTCGACATCGAAAAGAAGGAGTCAATCAAGACGCTTATCCTCACCCTGTGGAAACGGGACGACGAGCCGCCGACACGCGCCGAGGAGGTGGCGCTCTCGAATGCGGTCAATCTCTTTCTGGAAAAGATACGCACGGACAGTACGGTCATCCCGTCCTTCAACACGTTCTATGAGTTCATCCGTGACGAGTACCAGGAAATCCTGAAGAACAAACGCACCCGCGAGAAGGACTTTGACGTGTGGGGATTCCTGAACGTGCTGGAGCCTTATTACAAGGGCGGCGAGTATGACTTCCTGTTAAATTCCGACAGACAGCTCGACCTGCTCGGAAAGCGGTTCATCGTTTTCGAACTGGACAACATCCGTGACAACAAAGTACTGCTACCTGTTGTCACCATCATCATCATGGAAACCTTTATAAGCAAGATGCGAAAACTGAAAGGAATCCGGAAGATGATTCTTATTGAGGAATGTTGGAAGGCATTGGCATCCGCTAATATGAGTAACTACATCCGCTATTTGTTCAAGACGGTCCGTAAGTTCTTCGGCGAGGCTGTGGTGGTCACACAGGAGGTGGAGGACATCATCTCGTCTCCCATCGTCAAGGGCACCATCATCAACAACAGCGACTGCAAGATCCTGCTGGACCAGCGTAAGTATATGAACAAGTTTGACGAGATCCAGTCCCTGCTCGGCCTTACCGACAAGGAACGGGCACAGATCCTCTCCATCAACATGGCCAACAGCCCTTCCCGGAAATACAAGGAAGTGTGGATCGGGCTGGGCGGGACGCAATCGGCGGTCTATGCCACCGAAGTATCGCCCGAAGAGTACTATACGTACACGACCGAGGAAACGGAAAAGCTTGAGCTGGTGCGGCTTACCCGAAAACTTGGAGGCAACATAGAGTTGGCCATCAGGCAACTGGCGGCTGACAGACGGAATGACAAACATTAAAAAGGAAATTCAACTATGGACAACAATTCAAAGAAAGACACATGGAAATGGCTTGACAGGAACGCTGCGGAATATCTTTATGCGTATCTGACAATGGGAGCTGGAATCCCGGAACCGGTCCGGAAACATTTCGGGTTCGACGGGGACTATCTGCTCTATGAAAAGATCAACGGGATGGACTGCGACGAATACCGCAGGCAGTGGCAGGAAGGCCGGCTCCCGGACGTGCTGGAGGTGGACGCGAGGCTGACCAGCGCGGTGGAAAAAGCCTTCGAGAGCGTCTGCCGCCGTCCTCCCGACCCGTATCTTGACAGGCTGAACGAGGAACTGGAATGTCTGGGAAGGATTGCCGCCTCTCCGGATTCCGTCCACGACATCATCCATGTCACCCCGTCCTTTCTTGCCAAATACGGCATTGACAAGGGAAGTCCGGGAGATGCCGTATCCCGCCAGGCGGAAAAGGCGTACCGGGAACTGGACGCCCGCTTCGTGAAGATGACCGGCCGGAGGCCGTATGCCGACGAGTTCTTCCACCTGCTCAAAGGAGAACGGGCCAAGGCGGAACAGTCCGCATCCCGTGACGCCGCCCCGCGCAGGAAACCCCGGATTTTCATCAGGCCCGGGACGAAAGGGCGGAAACGGGGACTATGAATTTACAGCAAACCGATTTACCAACAATTAAAATCAGATGACAATGAATACAAAAACAAGAATCATTACGGCATTATGCCTGTTCTGCCTGCTGTCGGCGGGCAGGGCGCACGCCCAGTGGGTGGTGACAGATCCCGGGAATCTTGCCCAGGGTATCATCAACGCCGCCAAGAACATCGTGCACACATCCTCGACGGCCGGAAACATGCTGAAGAATTTTCAGGAGACCGTGAAAATCTACCAGCAGGGCAAGGAGTATTATGACGGGCTGAGGAAAGTGAAGAACCTCGTGCGGGACGCCCGCAAGGTGCAGCAGACCATCCTGATGGTCGGCGACATCACGGAAATCTACGTGACCAGCTATGAGCGTATGCTGAGTGACCCCTATTTCACGCCGGAGGAGCTGAGCGCCATCGCCCTCGGCTACACGAAGCTTCTGGAGGAGAGCGCCCACCTGCTGACGGACCTGAAGACGGTGGTCAACGAGAACGGCCTCTCGATGAACGACAAGGAACGCATGGACATCATCGACCGGTGCTATACGGACATGCTGCAATACCGCAGCCTGGTGCAGTACTACACCAACAAGAACATCGGCGTGTCCTACCTGCGTGCCAAGAAGCAGAACGACCTGGACCGCGTGATGGCCCTCTACGGCTCACCCAATGAACGCTATTGGTAATTCAAGATGTATGGCTTATGGTATTGTTGGCTGTGAGTTTTGACAATCTGCACCAGATCCTGCAGAGCCTGTACACGGACATGATGCCGCTCTGCTCGCAGATGACCGGAGTGGCCAAGGGCCTTGCCGGACTGGGCGCCCTGTTCTATGTGGCGTACCGCGTCTGGCAGTCGCTGGCGAGGGCCGAGCCGGTGGACGTGTTCCCGCTGCTCCGTCCGTTCGCCCTGGGCATCTGCATCATGTTCTTCCCGACAATCGTGCTGGGCACGCTCAACAGCGTCCTGTCGCCCATTGTGACCGGAACGCACAGGATACTGGAAACGCAGACCTTCGACATGAACGAGTACAGGGAGCAGAAGGACAGGCTGGAGTTCGAGGCGATGCGGAGGAATCCCGAGACGGCCTACCTGGTGGACAAGGAGGCGTTCGACAACAAGCTGGACGAATTGGGAGCTTTGGACGCAATTGAGGCCTGCGGGATGTATGTGGACCGCGCGATGTACAACATGAAGAAGTCCGTGCAGAATTTCTTCCGCGAGTTGCTGGAACTGATGTTCAATGCCGCCGCGCTGGTCATCGACACGCTCAGGACATTCTTCCTGATCGTGCTTTCCATACTGGGTCCCATCTCGTTCGCCCTGTCCTGCTGGGACGGCTTCCAGGCCTCGCTCTCCCAGTGGTTCGTGCGCTACATCAGCATCTACCTGTGGCTGCCCGTCTCTGACCTGTTCAGCAGCGTCCTGGCCCGCATCCAGGTGCTGATGCTCCAGAAGGACATCGAGCAGCTGTCCGACCCCACATTCATACCGGACGGCTCCAACGCCGTGTACATCACGTTCCTCATCATCGGCATCATCGGGTATTTCACCATCCCGACCGTGGCGAACTGGATCGTGCAGGCAGGCGGAGGGGCAGGCAATTATGGGAAGAACGTGAGCCAGACTGCATCCAAGACGGGGGCCGTGGTGGCGGGCACCGCCGGTGCCGCCGTGGGCAACGTGGCAGGAAGGCTGTTCAAGTAATGACAAACAATCTAAAACAGCAAAAGAATGGAATTCAAATCATTGACAAATATCGAGACCAGCTTCCGGCATCTGCGCCTTTTCGGAATCGTCTATCTGGGTGTATGCACCCTGCTTGTGGGCTTCTCCGTATGGAAGGCTTACAGTTTCGCCGAAGCCCAGCGTCAGAAAATCTATGTGCTGGACGAGGGAAAGTCGCTCATGCTCGCCCTCTCGCAGGACCTGGAACAGAACCGTCCCGTCGAAGCGAGGGAGCATGTCAGACGCTTTCATGAGCTGTTCTACTCGCTCGCGCCCGACAAGGATGCCATCGAAAGCAACATCCAGCGGGCCATGTTCCTGAGCGACCGTTCAGCCTATACCCACTATGTGGACCTGGCGGAACAGGGGTACTACAACCGCGTCATCTCGGGCAATGTGAACCAGCGAATCAAGGTGGACAGCGTCAGGTGCGACTTCAACGCCTACCCGTATGGCGTCACTACCTATGCCCGGCTTTTCATCATCAGGGAGAAAAGCGTCACGGAGCGGAGCCTCGTGACGCAGGGACGGCTGCTCAATTCCACACGCAGCGACAACAACCCGCACGGGTTCATCCTGGAGGCGTTCCGCGTGCTGGAGAACAGGGATATCAGAATGTATGACAGATAAAATCAAGAATCATGGGAAAAATGTATGTAAGAATCAAGGATTTCATCGGGGGCAGGCTGCGCGGCCTGTGCGACAGGCTCAGCCCCCGGCAGAGAACGGCGACCGTTCTCGTGGCGGCCGCACTTTTCGCACTGGGCAACTTCTATATGATTTTCCGTGCGGTATATGACATCGGACGGGAGGATGCCCGAAGGGAGGTCATCAGGATAGAGCCTCTCGACATTCCGGATATTGTCCCGGCCGATTCCCTTTCCGACGGGCGGATACGGGAGATGGAGGAATTCTTTAACCAGTTCAACAGGTAAGGCCATGAGTACGGACGCAGAAAGATTGAAACAGAAGCAGAAAGTCAGGAAATATCTGGTTTTCACCGGTATGTTCCTGCTGTTCCTCGGATGCATGTGGCTGATTTTCGCACCGTCGGAAAAGGACAGGCAGGAAGAGGAAAGGAAGACGGGCTTCAATGCCGAGCTTCCCGCCCCGAGGGGCACCGGCATCGAGGCGGACAAGATGGCCGCCTACGAACTGGATGACATGAGACGCAGGCAGGAGGAGAAGATGCGCACGCTGGCTGACTTCTCCGCCCTGGCAGATGAACGCAGGCAGGAGAATGTCCCGGAACCGGATATGGCGGAGGATGCCGTCCGTGAAAGCGGAAGCCGGCAGCACCGGGGCGGCGGGAACGGCAGGGCGGAAGCTTTCGCTTCTTCCGCCTCGGCCTACAACGACATCAACGCCACGCTCGGAAGTTTTTACGAGAGTCCGGAGGAAGATCCGGAGAAGGAGGCCCTGAAAGCCGAGGTGGAACAGCTCCGCCAGGCGGCTGCGCAGCAGAACGCCGGACCGAGCTACGAGGAGCAGGTGGCCCTGCTGGAGAAGTCCTACGAGCTGGCCGCCAGGTACATGCCGGCGGGCGGCAGTACGGGAACTGCGGACAACCCTGAGGAGGAAAGTCCGTCAAAGGGCAGGAAGGCGGAAGCCGTTCCCGTAGGGCTGGTCTCCGCTCCGGTGGTGTCATTCCTTCTTCAGCCTGTCACTGATTCGGTACAGCTTACGAGACTGCTTTCCGCAGCGGATGCGGGCTTCCACACGGCTGTGGGCGATGCCGGGACACAAGCGGCCAGGAACACCATCCGTGCCTGTGTGCACGGCGACCAGACCGTCATCAGCGGGCAGAGCGTGCGCCTCAGGCTGCTGGAGGCCATGCGTGTCGGCGGGCATGTCCTGCCACGGAACACCCTGCTCACGGGTGAAGGACGCATCCAGGGAGAGCGCCTTGACATCCGGATTCTCCAGGTCGAGTATGGCGGCACCGTCATTCCGGTGGAACTGGCCGTGCTGGACAGCGACGGACAGGCGGGGATATTCATTCCCGGCTCGATGGAAGCGGACGCGGTCAGGGAAGTGGCCGCCAACTTGGGACAGAACCTCGGCACGACCATCTCCATCACCAACCAGTCGGCGGGAGACCAGCTCCTGTCCGAACTCGGGAGGGGCGCCATACAGGGCGTGTCGCAATACATTTCCAGGAAGATGCGCGAAGAGAAGGTGCATCTCAAGTCTGGATATACGCTGATGCTGTATCAGGACAATAATCAATAACCAATTAAAATTCAACGGACATGAAAAAGATTTTTGTAATGCTTGCCCTCATTTCGGGCGCCACGGCCGCTTCCGCACAGGAAACGGCGGATTCTACGCAGACCGCTGCGGACAGTATCACCCTCGTGGAGGACATCTATCCCGGACAGGAGGACGGGGACATCTACCACGGCCTGTCACGGAAACTCACCTATGACCGCATGATCCCGCCTTACGGCCTGGAAGTGACATACGGGAAGACCACCCACATCATCTTCCCCTCGGCGGTGCGCTATGTGGACCTCGGTTCCCCGAACCTGATCGCTGGCAAGGCAGACGGTGCGGAGAATGTCATCCGCGTCAAGGCCACGGTGAAAAACTTCCGGGAAGAGACCAACATGTCGGTGATTACGGAAAGCGGCAGTTTCTACACGTTCAATGTGAAGTATGCCGACGAGCCGCTGCTGCTGAACATCGAGATGAAGGACTTCATCCATGACGGCAGTGAAGTGAACCGTCCGAACAACGCCATGGACATCTATCTGAAGGAGCTCGGCAGCGAGTCGCCGAAGCTGGTGCACCTGATCGCCAAGGCCATCCACAAGGACAACAGGCGTCACGTCAAGCATGTAGGCAGCCAGGCTTTCGGCATCCAGTACCTGCTGCGGGGGCTTTACACGCACAACGGCCTGCTCTATTTCCACACGCAGGTCAGGAATACTTCGAATGTGCCCTATGACGTGGATTTCATCACGTTCAAGATCGTGGACAAGAAGGTGATGAAGCGCACGGCCATCCAGGAACAGGTCATTTTCCCGCTGCGTGCCTACAACTATGCCACCGTCGTAGCCGGGAAAAAGGAGGAGCGCACCGTCTTCGTCTTCGACAAGTTCACCATCCCGGCGGACAAGATGCTGGTGGTGGAGATGCACGAGAAGAGCGGAGGACGGCACCAGACCTTCACCGTGGAGAGTGAGGATATCGTGAGAGCGAGGGTCATCAACGAACTTAAAGTGAGATGACCATGAAGAGATATCTGTTTTTGCTTGCCGTCTGCGTATCGCTTGCCCTGTCCTCGGGGCAGGCATACGCCCAACGGTACCTGCCCGGGATGAAGGGCGTGGAACTCAGGGGAGGCTTTGCCGGGGGCTCGAAATCCCCGATGAACTGGTACACGGGATTCGCCGTGTCAGGATATACGAAGAAGGCCGACCGGTGGGTAGCCGGCGCCGAATACCTGCAGAGGAATTATGATTACCGTGGAAATTCCATTCCCCGTGCGCATTTCACGGCGGAGGGCGGTTACTATCTGAAGTTCCTGTCCGACCCGACAAGGACATTCTTCCTGTCCGTCGGCGGTTCGGCATTGGCCGGCTATGAGACGGTGAACTGGGGCGGGAGGATGATGCCCGACGGCTCCATGCTGCTTGACAGGGATGCCTTTGTCTATGGCGGTGCCCTGACGCTGGAGCTTGAGACTTACATTACGGACCGTATCGTGCTGCTTGCGAATGTCCGCGAGCGTGCCCTGTGGGGAAGCTCGCTCGGGGTGTTCACGACGCAGTTCGGTCTGGGACTGAAATTCATCATCAATTAAAAGCCTATGGACATAGAGATGATAAGAGGCATTCCCATCGAGGAATTCCTGTCCCGTCTGGGACATGAGCCTGTCAGACGGCACGGGGACGAGTGCTGGTATTCGTCACCCTGCCGGGAGGAAAGGACGCCGTCGTTCCATGTGAACACCCGCAAGGGGGTCTGGCATGACTTCGGGACCGGACGTGGCGGTGATATCTTCACCCTTGCCCGGGAACTTGCGGGCTGTGGCGGCTTCATGGAGCAGGCCCGATTCATCGCCGGAGTATATGGAGGTTCGCTGCCGGCTCTCTCCAAGCTGCCCGGACCGGGGAAAGGGACGGGGACGGCAAAACGGAAAGAGTCCCCTCGGTTCGAGGAGGTAGCCTGCGGGCCTTTGTACAGCCGTGCCCTGCTCGGCTACCTGAAGGAACGCGGGATTCCTGCGGACATCGCCCTTCCGCACTGCGAGGAGGTGCGGTTCCGGCTGTACGGAAAGAAGTATTTTGCCGTGGGGTTCCGGAATCTGGGCGGCGGTTACGAGCTGCGGACACGCTTCATGAAATGGTGCCTGCCGCCCAAGGACCTGTCCGGCATATTCAACGGATCCGCCACCTGCAACCTGTTCGAGGGCTTCATGGACTACCTCTCGTGGATGGTGCTCGGCATCAGTTGCGGCGAGGACTATATCGTCCTCAATTCGGTGGCGCTGCTTGAACGGGCGTATCCCTATCTTGACAGGTATGGAAAGATAAGATGCTACCTTGACAACGATGATGCGGGGAGGAGGACACTGAAGGCTTTGCAGAAGCGGTATGGAGACCGTATAGACGACTGTTCCGACATGTATGCCGGCTGCAAGGACCTGAACGAATACCTCCGGAAGAATTTCCCGATTGAATAAGACAATAGTTTACAAACCGTTAAAACAAGAATCATTATGGACAAAAAGACCAACAAGAAGATGGGGCTTCTGGCCCTTTTGGCCCTGACGGGGCTGGCGGTGTGCCTGCTCGCTTCCTGCGAGGACAGCCTTGACGTGCAGCAGTCATACCCCTTTACGGTGGAGACCATGCCGGTTCCTGCCCGTATCGTGAAAGGCGAGACCGTGGAAATCAGATGCGAGCTCAAGCGCGAGGGGCGCTTCAAAGATGCCCGCTATACCGTCCGTTATTTCCAGCCGGACGGCGAGGGCACGTTGCGCATGGACGACGGGATGGTGCTGCTGCCCAACGACCGCTATCCGCTGGACAGGGAGGTGTTCCGCATGTACTATACTTCGGAATGCGAGGACCAGCAGAGCATCGACATCTATTTCGAGGACAACAGCGAGCCCGCGCAGCTCTGCCTGCTGACTTTCGACTTCAACAATGAGAGCGATGACGGAGAGGAAGGCGGGGATGCCGCCGGCAAAGGGGACACCGGCACCCAGGTCATGGTGCAGCCCGGCGATACGGCCGTTGTCCTTCATCCTGCCGCCGGCCTGATAAGCAAACCCGTGCTGCCATGAGGATCGGAATACTGGCTGCCGTCTGCCTTTTGAGTATGCCGTTACGGGCAGAAAATCCGGTAAAGGAAGGACAGGACAAGTTCAATCTGGCCGTCGAGTGCATCAAGCGGTTCGAGGGTTGGCATGGTGAAAAGAAGCATTGGCCTTACGTAGGTTGGGGACACAAGGTACTGCCCGGAGAAAAGTTCACCAACAGCATCACCAAAGCCCAGGGTGATTCTATTCTGAGGGCGGATTTGCACAAGCTGTGCCGCATGTTCAGTTATCTGGGGCGCGATTCCCTGCTCGTCAGCGTATTGGCCTACAATGTGGGGGCTTACCGCCTCAAGGGGTACGGGAAGATGCCCAAAAGCCGGCTGTTGGAGAAGCTGGAAGCCGGAGACCGGAACATCTACAGGGAGTATGTTTCCTTCCGGTGTTACCGGGGCAAGGTGGTACCGAGCATCGAACGCAGAAGAAAGGTGGAATACATGCTGCTTTTTGAGGAGTAGAAGAAAAGGGAGGACCTGGCGGTTGCGGCCGTCTGGTTCTCCCTTGTTTTTCAGGTCATTTTCCCGTAATCGTTTCACCTGTCGGATGTTTCAGGTGCATCTTCCAGTTGTCCGTCGCCGCCCGCTTGCTTGCGTTGGCATAGCAGTATTCGCAAAGGTGGGGGCAGGTGTTGTATTCCCCGATGTCCTTGGAGACCATGCAGCCGCAAGCCGTCCGCTGTCCCGGGTCTTTCCGGTGGTTGCTGATGAAATATCTGTTGCCGGGGAGCAGCACCGCGCCGTAAGGCAGGGCGTTCATGTCGAAGTCCGGTCCGGGCTGTTCCTGGACACAGATTCCCATTGCCGACATCAGCTCCCTGTCTTTCCACGCCAGCCGCGCGATCAGGTCTCCGTCTATGCACCGGTTGCGCGATATCCGGTATCTGCCAAGGTCCAGGTTCTCGCCGCAGGTGGCCAGTTCCAGGCGCCAGCCCTTGTCGCGGTTCAGGCGGGAAAGTCTTCCGGCCAGTTCTTCCATGGACTGCCTGTCCCATTCACGGTACGGGATACCGCTGCCATCCATGTTGGCCTTGACCCTCCGGTAGGTGGCTATGTCCGCGAAGCTGAACACGAGTTTTTCCGTGCAGCCGTGTATCTCCGTTCCTATCCGCTCAATCTTTTTCAGCAAGGTGTCTATGGAAATGCCGTCCGTCAGTATCAGCGGGTCGAACCGCCAGATGACCGCTTCCTTACCCAGTATTTCGGAAAGGGCCTTGAAAGTACCGATACGTTCCTCCAACGGGGGGATTCCGGTCTCCAACCCGTCCTCCTCATAGTCGTTCAGGGTGAACTGGACATAGCAGCCGATGCCTTTTTCTTTCAGGACAGGCAGGTAAGGCAGGAGCGGTTTCGGGTTTTTCGACCAGAAGACGATGAATCTCGTGTTCTGGAAGGACACGTAGCTTTTCATCCCGTTGAAAGGGTTGTTCCAGACGGAATATCCGGCTTCAAGCCGGTGAAAGAACCAGTCCGCGTAGAAAGCGGGGATGTCGGTGCTTCTGCTCGCGGATATGATTTCAGGAGCCTGGGCTTCCACGCTCAGGCCGTTTATATTCAATGTGACTTTTTTCCAGGCCATGGTAATCTGTTTTATAGGGTTAAAGGACAAACATCCTTGCGGATGCCTGTCCTGACTGTTTTTATGTTTCTCTTTGCCCATGCAAAGGTAGCATGGATGGCTTACATGTCCAATGGAACCGCTTCCTGTATTTCAACCTCTTCCGGCAGCCGGGAGAGCAGGAGCTCCGCCATCGCCCCGTATATGGACCTTGAACCCTATGCGGAGAATGTCTTCATCTCGCTGGTAAAGAAAAATGAAAGCGGAAATGAAAGTGCAGACT
>NZ_NFJV01000026.1 GCF_002160055.1 Mediterranea sp. An20 | reverse complement strand
GTCATGTAGGAGCGTTTGCTTTCCGGCAGCCGGATTTTGTCCGACTTGTCTATTTTGTCAAAGGGATTCGACCTCATGAGTTCCGCACGGACAGCCGCGTTCAAGGCGCTGTTCAGCACCCGGTAATAATTCTTGAGCGTGAAGTTCGACACTCGCTTGCCTCTCGGACGGTATTCCATCATCAGATAGTCGATATAGCCCTGGCAGAACGCCTTGTCTATCTGGTCAAGCGTAACCTTTTTCCCCGCATAGTCCTCGATAATGCGGATGGCCACCTTAATCTGGTTCTCGTCTTTCTTTCCCCTCTTTTCCTGATTCTCCTTGTAGGTTTGCATCCAGTCCAGCAGAAAGACTTTCTCCTTTTCGTTCTCAATACCGGCCTCACCGTTGGTCATTTCGATAATGCGTTTCGACTTGATGGCATTGGCGGCATTCATTGTCGCTTTATTCCGCCTGCGTGCATTCTCATCGGTTTCCGGGATGAGATACATCTTCAGATATTCATAGGTCCGTTTGCCGTTACGGTATATGTCCAGATACAGGCTCTTGCTCCCGTCGCTCAAGTCCTTCATCCGAAGGCGGACAGGCTCCTTCACTTTTTTAGGTTGTCTTATTCGTGCCATAGGAAATCCCTCTTTGTTTCTTCTGCCACAAAGGTACGAATAATAATCCAAAACGAGGAACAAACAAGAAACAAAAATGCACCAAAAAAGAACCAAACAACTGCAAACAATGAAAACAACTGCAAATAACAATACCCTTATAAATCCCTGTAATAAAGCCATTTTCTTTGCACTTGTTTGGATGTTGTTTTCATTTCACACCTTTACATTATAAATCTGGAAAATTGGAACTACGGAAGCGATTGCGTGATGCTTATGCTATGCCTCGGCATAGCGTGCAGTCACGTACGTTCCGTAAAGGCATTCCAGAGCCGTCGCTTGAAGGTAGTGTGATTTGCACGCTATTTTCGTATGACGACTTTCGGTCATAACCACCACTAAAAGAGACCGAATGGGAAAAGTCGTATTATTCGCCGTTCTCACGATGGACGGATGCCTTGCAGACTGCTCAGGGGAAGCACAGAAATGGCTTGCCAGTACCGACATGCCGGACAGGTTCGGAATTGCCAAAATGAAGAGAACCGCCCGTCCGCTCTCTGAATATACCTCCCTCACCATGCTGGTGCTTGACAAGACCTCCACAACTTATTTTATAGAAGCCAACACCACGACCGCAAGTATCATCAACGGCATGGCACGTATGCATCTGCTGGATGAAATTATCCTCTGTACAATACCCGTCATTGCCGGGAACGGATGCCGACTGTTCCTTGGAGATTTGCCTGAAAGCGAATGGACGCGGGACGAAATAGAAGCATATAAGGACGGCTCGCTGAAAGCCGTGTATCGGAAAGGAAGCGATACCAAGATGCCCAAAAAGAGATTATCTTTATTGGCAAGGATGTTCGGGAAATCCTCATCGTAACATGTTATACTCGTCAAGCGCAAAATTCTAAAAAATCACAGGTTGCCCGACTTCGGAGAGGCAACCCGGCGGCAAGGTTTTCGGAGTAACCCGAAACGTTTTGAGTAACTCAAAACATACCTTGCTGCTGCCACTTTTCGGCAGTAACCGAAAAGCCTTCGAGTAACTCGAAGGACACCTTGCTGATTTCTCGTGAAATCAATAATCCGTCAGCAAACGGATTGAAAAAATGCTGTTATTCTCATTCTTAAAGCATCGTTTCCCGATGCCCAAGCTGCCAAAAGAAGAAATGGAATGAGGGCGGTGTGCAAGCCTGCACTTTATTGAGCTTACAGAGAACAAAGCCGGATTTTCATCCTTCTGAGAAACAGACAATAGTGCCAATTCGGATGTCAATATGTGCCAATCACAGCCAAAACAGACATTAGACCAATAAGGAAATGCTATTTTGAGCAAATACATCCTCGCTTGTTTACAAATTCAGCAAACCAATGGTTTGCTAAAACAATGAAGAACAGAACCCGACAACCAAGAAAGTAATTCAATGCAGATAGGAAGCAACATGGTTTCAATGATATGCTGGTTTGCTGTCGTGCTGTTGTGCTGGTTTACAACAGCGAAACTTCAAATAAAAGTTTCATCAATGGGGCGCGGATTTAGAGGAGTAGAGTTCAGAGGAAGTAAATCGGTGGTACAATGAGTTCGCCTTTCAATGTGGCGATATCAAAGGAATAATTGAAATGAAAACATCCTGAAATTCTTTCTAATCCAAGAAAATGTGTATATTTGCAGACATAATAATCTCGAATACGTGAAATATTAATCAGACAATAAAGGTGAATAGGTGAATTATGAAAAGAAAGATATATGATAAACTGTTGGAATGGAAGAAAAACCATAAGGGTGATACTGCCCTTTTGATAGAAGGAGCCAGGCGTATAGGGAAAAGTTATATCGTGGAAGAATTTGCACGCAAAGAATACGAGTCTTACATTCTGGTGGACTTCAGCAAGGTAAATCCTCAGGTAATGGAGTTTTTCAACCTTTATCTGGATGACCTCGATATGCTTTTCATGAGTCTGGAACTTTACTTCAGGCGGAAACTTACTCCCCGCCAGACGAAAGGCGAGGAAGCCCGTTCCTTGGTCATATTCGACGAAGTACAGTTCTGCCCCCGTGCCCGTGCAGCCATCAAGCACTTGGTTGCAGACAGGCGTTATGACTATATTGAGACTGGCTCGCTTATTTCTATTAAGAAGAATGTCAAGGACATCATGTTGCCATCCGAAGAACATGCCATTGAAATGTTTCCGATGGACTTTGAGGAATTCCTGTGGGCAATGGGTGATGAAATGCTGATGTCTTACATCCGGATGCGGTTTGACAAACGTCTTCCGATGGAGGCTTTCCACCGCCGGGCAATGGACTATTTCCGGCAATATCTGATTGTCGGAGGAATGCCACAGGCTGTACAGAAATATGTGGAAACGCGGGATTTTGAAAAGGTAGATGAGGTGAAGCGCGATATATTGGCTCTTTACCGCAATGACATCCGCCAATATGCGGACAATCAGGAAACGAAAGTTGCCGCTATCTTTGAGGAGATTCCGGGGCAATTGCAGAAACACGAAAAGAAGTTTGTCTTATCCGCATTGCAGAGTGAAGCCCGTATGCGTGATTATTCACAGGCTTTCTTTTGGCTGAGTGACGCTAAAATAATTAACTGTTGTTATAATTCGACCGAACCGAGTATCGGCTTGAAACTGAATGAAGAACGTACAACGCTGAAATGTTATATGGGTGATACCGGGCTGCTCATCAGCCACGCCTTTGACGAACGTGGAATCGTAAGTGCGGACCTTTACCGTAAACTGATGTTTGACAAGCTGGAAGTAAACGAAGGTATGTTGGTGGAGAACATTGTGGCGCAAATGCTTCGGGCGACAGGACACAAACTCTACTTTTTCAGCAACAGTTCCCGGACATCAGCCGAAGACCGTATGGAAATTGATTTCCTGATAGCCAAACCTATAACGACCAGCAGGCATAACATTTCACCTATTGAGGTAAAATCCGGACAGCGCTACACACTGAACTCGTTGAGGAAGTGTATCGCCAAATACGGCTCCCAGTTATCCACGCCCTACGTGCTTCACGATAAGGATATGAAAATAGAAGATGGGATTGTGTATATGCCTTTATATATGACACCATTGCTTTGAATGATATGGGAAAGCAGATTACATACCAAGAACTGTTGGCTGCATACAACAAGCTTCTTATGGAGAATGAGTTTCTTCATAAGGAGGTAGATAGGCTACAGGCATTACTAAATAGCAAGGATATTCATATGACACAGCCCATTACGAAGCAACATTTGTCTTTGGAAGAAAAAGTAAGTGTATTCCGTAATCTGTTCAAGGGACGCGAGGATGTGTTTGCACGGAGATGGTACAGTAGGACAAGCGGAAAATCAGGTTACCAGCCAGTGTGCCGGAATGAATGGGACAGGCAATTGTGTGACAAGAAAAAGTATAAGTGCGCAGAATGTCCCAACAGGTTGTTCAAACCGTTAGTGTATGAGGATATATACCGGCATCTTGAAGGGAAAGACCCAGACGGACAGGATGTAATCGGAGCCTATGCCATTCTTGCCGACAACAACTGCAATTTTCTGTGTGCGGATTTCGATGACAAGTCTTGCGAACATGGATACGAGAAAGATGTGTTGGCGTATGTCGGGGTCTGTAAAGATTGGGATATTCCTTGTTCCATCGAGCGCTCCCGCTCCGGAAACGGTGCACATGTATGGATATTCTTTGAACAGTCATTGCCTGCTTCCAAAGCGCGAAGACTTGGAAATACAATATTGACAGAAGCGATGGAAAGATACGGGCGGATGACTTTCAAATCATACGACCGTTTCTTTCCCAATCAAGACAGATTGCCAGAGGGTGGTTTCGGGAATCTGGTGGCGTTGCCATTACAAGGGAAAGCACGCAAAGAAGGAAACAGCGTATTTGTAAACGAGAATTTTACAGTTTACGAGGACCAGTGGGACTATCTACTTCAGATAAAACGGATTTCCGAAACAATGATTGATGCAATATTGGCTAAACATAGGACAGATTCCGATTTGGGTGAATTGTCCACTACCAGTGAATCCAAACCGTGGGAGACTCCGGTACCTCAGAAAATCACTCCTAACGATTTTCCTGCTAATCCTATTCTCATACGCTCCAATATGCTATACATCCCTTTGTCTGGGTTTTCCGCAAGAGCAATCAACCATCTGAAACGGATTGCCTCATTCAAGAATCCGGAGTTTTATGCCAGACGAGGTATGCGCTTGTCTACTTACAACATTCCCTGTATCATTTCCTGTGCCGATATGGAAGAGGATTACATCACCCTGCCCCGTGGATGTGAAGATGCGGTTGTTGCTCTTTTGGAAAGCAACCAAATCACCTACCGGATAGAGGATAAGACCAATCATGGAGAGAACGTAACCGTAAGGTTTAAAGGCGAATTCCGTGAAGAGCAGAAAGCAGCCATAGCCAGTTTGACAGCACATGACAACGGGGTATTGAATGCCACTACCGCATTTGGAAAAACGGTTACGGCTATTGGCCTACTTGTTGAACGGAAAGTAAATACGCTGATACTTGTACACACTAAAGCTTTATTGGACCAATGGAAATCCCGTTTGGAAGAATTTTTGGAAATAGACTTTACGGAAGAAGATACTCCAAAGAAACGTGGCCGTAAAAAAGCCTTTTCACCGTTCGGTACATTGGATTCTAAGGGAAATTCACTGCATGGGAAAATAGACATTGCCTTGATGCAATCCTGTTTGGAAGACAACGGGGTGAAATCTTTTGTTCGGAATTACGGAATGCTGATTGTGGACGAATGCCATCATGTATCAGCAGTGAATTTTGAACGGATATTGAAGTATGCCAATGCCAGTTATGTCTATGGACTGACAGCTACCGCAATCCGCAAGGACGGGCACCAGCCTATTATTTTCATGCAATGCGGCCCTATCCGCTATTCGGCAGATGCAAAGGTCCAAATGACCTCCCAAACATTCACGCGCCTGCTTGTTCCCCGTTTCACTGCTTACAGAGAATTGACGGATGATAAGTCCACTTATGCACGAATGATTCAGAAAATGGTCAAAGATGAAAATCGGAACAATCTTATCATAGACGATGTGCGTAAGACATTAACGGAAGGACGTTCTCCCATAGTATTGACAAATCTTACCACCCATGTCGAAACATTGGCAAATGCCTTAGCTCCCTATTGCAAGTATGTTGTTACTCTTATCGGTTCTGAATCGGCAAGAGAAAAACATCAGAAAATGGAATTGCTACAAGGTATTTCTCCTACGGAACCGCTTGTCATAGTAGCGACAGGGAAATATGTGGGTGAAGGTTTCGACTATCCTCGGTTGGACACTCTGTTTTTAGCCCTGCCCGTTTCTTGGAAAGGCATTATTGCACAATATGCAGGGCGTTTGCATCGGGAGTATCCGGGCAAAAAGGAAGTTCGGATTTACGATTATATCGACATTCGCATACCAATGTGTGATGTCATGTACAAGCGGAGGCTACGTGGATATGCATCTGTGGGTTATCAGATAAAATCAAATGAGCCAATGAACATATTCAATGAAAGCCATAGCGTTATTTTTAACGGTCATACATATCTAGGTAAGTTTTTCAATGATTTGTCTCAAGCAAAACGTTCGGTCGTTATTTCCGCAACAAAACTTTGGTTTTCTAAACGTTCATCTGTGCTTGATATGCTGAAAGACTTGTTGGCACGAGGTGTGGAAGTCATTGCCGTAATCAGAAGTGATTTGGAAAAGGAAGAACGGTTAAAAGAAACAGGAGCAAATGTCAGAGTTAATGATTCCTTGGCTATTGATGTTGTAATCATTGACAAATCCTTGATATGGTATGGCAGTGTCAACTATCTTGGTTACAACACTGATGAAAATAATGCCATATGCATTTATGATTTAAAATTGGCAGAGAATATCTTAGAAGTTCTTTACACCTAACACTAATTTTTCTGTTGCTAATAGGATTATTGTGTTGGTGAAGTATAATTTCTTCATTCTTTAGAGGAATAGTTTTGGCAGTGAGGGAGAAAAACACTACTTTTGCAAATGAGAGAAGCGTTCTTTTGATTGATGCAGAACATTGCAGAATAGAGAAGTCCGCTGGTTTCTAAATCGAGCATCAAAAAAGCAAGATTGCGACAAATAACGTAACTCACTGAATCACACGTGTAAACTTCCATTTTCTTCTTATTGCTGCCAAGTGGCAAAAAAGCAAGATGCAGCGGATTTATGCAGACTTTCCGTTACGAATGCATTACCTGTTTATAGCGAAAGAAGCCTCTCCAAAATCCTTTCAGCAAGGTTGTAGGACAACGGTTTAGCCTGCTTGTGAGGCTTTCCTTTCCATAATGGGTTAAAATAGTTTCTCAACGGATTTTCTTGCACTTGTCCGCACCATTCTGCAAACGGATGATTAGCTCTATTGACTGTAATTTTGCGAACAAAAAATAGAGCTGTTTATGGAAGAATTAAAAGTAACGTTTTACCTCAAGAAGAACGAGGAAAGAGCCGATGGGACGGTACCTATCTTGGGACGAATCCGTATCGGCAAGTCAATGGTACAGTTCAGCACCAAGGTGTATGTCATTCCCTCTCTATGGGACGTCAAGTCTGGAAGGGCTGTGGGCAAAAGCAAGCCAGCCGCAGCCACCAACAAGGAGCTTGACAGGATTTCACTGGACATCCATTCCGCTTACAAGGATTTGTTGGCGAAAAAGGAAACCGTATCAGCGTTGGAAGTGAAAAATGCCTTTCAGGGCATCTCATCCGAGCAGGAAACCCTTGTATCGTTTTATGGCAAATGTAATGAACGGTTTTACGAGAAAGTCGGCACAAACCGTAAAGTGGAAACTTATAAGCGGTATGGTGTGGCATTGAACCACTTGAAAAATTTTCTTAGGCAGAAATATCATGTTAAGGATATGCCATTTCAAGCTCTCACTCCGTCCTTCGTTTCCTCTTTTGACCTCTATCTCCGTGCAGACCTGAAAATGGCATTGGGAACAGTGAACAACATTATCGGACGTTTGCGCAGCGTCATCAAGTCGGCACTCAATGACGGACTTTTGCGTAAAGACCCTTTTAACGGTTATACGTTTGATTATCCGCAGATTGTTCCGAAGTTCCTTTCAGAAAAGGAACTGGAACAGATGATGAACACTCCATTGCCGAAACCGAACCTCAATCTTGTGCGTGACGTGTTTCTCTTTTCCGCGTTCACAGGCATCGCCTTCAGCGACATACGCAATCTCACCCAAAAGAACCTTTTGAAAGCGGAGGACGGGATATGGTGGATTCATAGTGCGCGTAGAAAGACAGGAACGCCTTTCCATATTCCATTGCTGGATTTGCCATTGGAACTTATTGCCAAGTACCGTGGCATAGCTCCAAATGGCAGGCTTTTCCCGATGCTCAGTTGCAGCAAGACGAACATTAATCTGAAAAAGATAGCGTCAATATGCGGAATCGAACGCCGGGTGACCTTTCATCTTGCCCGCCATACATACGCCTCGGTAATCACTCTTTCTCAGGGTGTTCCGCTTGATACAGTGCGTGAATTGATGGGACATCGCGACTGGAGGGCTACACAAATTTATGCGCATCTTACCAACGACAAGGTAAGCGAGGATATGGGCAGGTTGCAAGAACGTATCGGTAACAAGTTCGAGTTGACAGACAATAAAATGGCGGAAGTTGTTATTTCAACACCCCAAATCAAACGTACCAAAAGGATGAAACCATGAGACAGGAGAGAAAGACCGCTTACAATACTTTCGCCGTATTGTTTTATATCAACCGACAAAAGGTGAAGAAAAACGGCTTGTGTCCGCTCATGGGCAGGATTTCCATCAACACCGAGGTCGCACAGTTCTCCACGAAAATGGAAGTGCAACCTGACTTGTGGGATGCCAAGGCATACCGTCTGACAGGCAAAAGCCGCACCGCCAAAGAAACCAATGCCAAGATAGACAGGCTTGAAGAGGACATACGCCGTTATTATAAAGAAATTCTTGACGAACAGGGGTATATCACAGCAGAACTTGTCAAGAACGCCGTGAACGGCATCGGGCAACACAAGCGGAAGCTGTTGGAGCTGTATCGTGAGTATATAGAAGACTTTGCCAAACGTGTGGGAATCAACCGTGCGCCAAGCACTCTGAGAAGTCATAAGACATCTTATTGCAATCTTCAGAATTTTATCCGTGAACATTATGGCATTGAGGACATCCCTCTCAAGCAATTGGATTATGCCTTCATCGAAAAGTACGACCATTACTTGCGTGTAGAAAAAGGATTTTCAGGCATGACCATAGAAAACCACATCATCATGCTGAAAACAATGACAAGGACGGCAATGGCACAAGGTACAATCCAATACAATCCGTTTGCTTCGTTCTCGCCTGAAAAGGCGTTGAGGAAGTACCGCCATCTGACAACGGACGAGTTGCAGAGGCTGATGAACACGCCTATCCGGGAAAAGTTCCTGTGTTTTGTCCGCGACCTGTTTGTCTTTAGCAGCTTCACTGGCATCGCATATGCGGATATGTGCAATCTGGATGTTTCCAACTTAAGTAGGGATGGACAAGGAAATCTTTGGATAAAATTCAAACGCCAAAAGACAAAAAGCGAGTGCAGTATACTTCTCCTTGATGTTCCACGGAATATCATGGAAAAATACGAGTGCGAACGGAAAAGCGATAAACTTTTCAATATGCCCTGCCGCTCAGCCATGACCAACAACATGCCTAAACTTGCCAAAGTATGCGGTATAGAACATCGGCTTACCTACCATATGGCAAGACATAATTTCGGCACCCTGATTACACTCTCTCAGGGAGTTCCGCTGGAAACCGTATGCCAAATGATGGGACACAAGAGCATGAACACCACACAAATCTACGCCCGACTGACCCATCAGAAAGTGGACGAGGACATGAAGAAACTGACACAGCGCATAGGCAACAAGTTCCGTATGCAGGAATGGAACAAGGATAAGGAAAACATTAAAAACATACATTATGGACAGGGGAATAATCACAATTACTGAAAACGGGGCGGTCACGATGCCGACCGCTCCCGTATGGATGACGCAGCAAGAAATGTGCGATGCGTTCAACGTGTTCGGCTGCTATATTCGTAAGACTATTGCTGCCATTTACAAAAACAATGAATTGTCGGAAGAGGAAACGGTGCGGCACGTCAGGCAGGACGGCAGGATTCGCTATGACGTGTACAGCCTTGAAATGGTGATTGCCGTAGCGTTCAGGTTGCGAAGCCGCGAGGCAATAGCTTTTCGAAAGTTCATCATGGAAAGGCTGTACACAGCAAGTCGTGAAAAACCTGTAAATTTGTTCTTTTCGCTGTCCGTAACCAGTCCACGGTGTACGTGTTAGCAGTAAAAGATATAACATTACACAAAGAAAGCCGATGGCGACAAGTAAATTGTCCGCCCATCGGCTTTCTTTGTTTTTGCACATTCAGATTTACGTTTCCATGCGGTAAGCGTTCCTGTAGCCGCTCATCAACAGATTTTCGATGTCAGACTCCTTGTACAGGATTTTTCCGCCCAACTGGTAGTAGGACACCATCCCATTATTGCGGTAGTCCTGCAAGGTGCGTCGGCTCACCTTGAGCCATGCCGACACCTCCTTGTCCGTCAAGAACTGTTCGTTACTTGGCGAAGCCTTATGACTCGCATCCATTCTTTCGATGCCATCAAACAAGGCATCCAGTTTTCCGATGAAGCCGACCTCCAGTTCACGGTCGGCAAGAATCAAGTCGTTCATAATTTACAGTGGATTTAGTGGTTGTACATTGTGTTGTCTGATTAGATGCTACAGCCACGATAGGCTGCATCCTTACGTCTGTCCTCCACGAGCCGGACGATGCGCTGCACATCCTCCGGCTTGTAGAAAATCTTGTGCCCTATCTGCGAGTAAGCCAGCGTACCGTTGTCGCGGAGCGTCTGCAAAGTTCGCGGACTGATGCGCAACTGTTGGCAGACTTCTTGGTTGTCCATCCAACGGCTGAGCCGTTTTCCCTCCCTTTTGTGGAGGATTTCATTCACCCGGTCGGACAGGCGGTTGAGCTTGCCGACCATTTCTTCATACTTGCTTTTTGAAATGATTACTACTTCCATACTCATTATATTTACTAATTGTTCTTCTTTTTGCCTGCAAAGTAAAGCCGTTGTCCGCTTGAAACAATGGATTTGCAATGAGGTGGCAGCTTGTGGCAGCAAGTGGTCGGGAGTGGCGTTATCCACCGAACACGTAACGGCTGTTCCAAGCGTCCGTGGTGCAAAGAAAAGCGAAGTCCGGCATAATCCAACCGCTTTGCACCTGCGTGGCAGCATTTGGCGTCGGTGTGGTAGCCTGTGGCGTTCTTCGGATTCCTATACTTCTTGAAAGGAGCTTCATCTGTTTCACGCCAAGCCATGTCCTTAAATCTGTTCCAACCATTCCAATTAAGCCCTTAAAAATCCTAATGCCATTTCTCGCACAATGGCAAAACGATGCAGCACGCACCGTTCCGACAATGCGTAAAGTGCAAAACCAAACATTGTTGCCACAGTCCGCCCATTCGTTTGACAGCCTGCAATACAGCCATTTCCTTTGCAACTGATAATCGGTCAAATGTGCGCACAACGACCAACATTGTTAAACACTAAATTCAAACAAGTATGAAGAAGAACGTAAGCAGCCAGAGTATGGATGCAACATTGCAGGATTTTTTAGGCAACAAGCCGAGTATGGAAACACCGAAGCCCGAGCCCCAGCCTGCCGACACAAAGGAACAGCCGGAAAAGGCAAGCGAGGTTGTACAGGAAAAGTTAAGTGAAGCCGTACCGGAACAGACGGATGAAACTCCGCAGGTGGTACGCCGCATCAGCGGCAAGCAACGCCGGGCATCGTTGGAGGAATACAAGGAAGCCTTTCTCACCGTTCCGACCATCGAAGACCGCAAGCCCGTGTTCCTCAGCCGCAGTACGCGCGATGCCCTCGACCGTATCGTACGCATGTTCGGCGAGCGGCGGATGAGCGTGTCTGGACTGGTGGAGAACATCGCCCGGCAGCACCTTGCCACCTACGGGGAGGACATCGAGGCATGGCGTAAACTCTGAGAATTAAGAAGTGGATTGACGGGGCGCAATTCAGAGTTACCCTGAACCTGTCCAACGGAGTTTTGAGGGGAGCAAGTTTGTGTTTCGGGCATACCGAAACCGCCTACTCCCACTCATAGACTCCGTGGAGAGCCATATCCCGTTGGTCTAACCAGTAATCACATTCTAATCAGTAGAAATCAATTAAAAATCAATGGAACAGAAACGGATTTTTGACAGAAGAAACAAGGGAGGCCGCCCCAAGAAAGGAGCGGCAGACAAGCTGAAATACCGCCTCACTGTGAAGATGGCGACATCGGACTACTACACGCTGAAAGGCAAGGTGCGGAACGCGGGCATATCCACCGGGGAATTCTTGCGCCGTTGCATGAGGAACGGGCAGGTGAAGGAACGGCTCACGCCGGAACATACGGGCTATGTCCGCCAGCTCTGCGGCATGGCGAACAATCTGAACCAGCTTGCGCACAAGGCGAACGCCGCGGGTTTCGTTACGGTGAGGATGGAGTGTCGCATACTCGTGGCACGGATTGAAGAAGTGCTGAATTTAATCCTCTTATGACAGTCAGATATGATAGCTAAAATCGTAAAGGGAAGCAGTTTCAAGGGTGTGGTAAACTACATTCTTGACAAAGGGAAGGACGCTAAAATCCTTGTCTGTGACGGTCTGTTTGCCGAGGACAGGGACACGATAGCCATGAGCTTCGAGGCACAATCAAAGATGAATCCGAGGGTAATGAAGCCCGTCGGACACATCTCGTTGGCTTTTCACAAGGAGGACGAACACCGCCTGACCGACCGCGCGATGGCTGGAATGGCGTTGGAATACCTGAAGGAAATGGGGATAACCGACACGCAGGTTCTCATCGTACGCCACTTCGACAAGGAGCATCCGCATGTGCATATAGCGTTCAACCGAATCGCCAATAATGGCAGGACAATCAGTGACCGCAACGAGCGGATACGCAGCGCACGTATCTGCAAGGAACTGACGAAGAAATATAACCTGTACTTTGCCAACGGCAAGGAACGGGTGAAGCAGCACCGCCTGAAAGAGCCGGACAAGACCAAGTACGGGCTTTACTCCATCCTTAAATCGGAGGTTTCAAGGTGTGGAAACTGGAACATTCTTGCCGCTAATCTGAAGAAACAAGGAGTGGATATGCGGTTCAAGTACAAGGGCAAGTCGGACGAGGTACAGGGTGTAGTTTTCACCATGAACGGCTATTCGTTCAGCGGTTCCAAGATTGACAGGCGGTTCAGCTTTTCCAAGATTGACGCAGCATTGGAACGTAATAGGCGCACAGAGCGAATGAATATGCAACCGCCCTCGCGTCATGAAGAACTACCCACGTTTCAACCTGAATCAAGGGGCAACGATGATTTGTACAACGGCTCGATTGGTCTTTTCATGCCGGACAACGCGGACGGACAGGCTGAGGAAAACCGTTTCGAGGAAGAATTAAAACGCAGGAACAAGAAAAAGAAACAACGTAAAATAAGATTTTAAACATGGATAATAATGAAGTTTACTCGCTCTTTGAGGACATCAAGAATGACCTCAAGAGCATCAACGGAAAGTTGGAGAACGCTCCAAAAGTAACCAACAATCAATCTGGCGGACAGCCTACGGCGGTGGACTTGACACCCATAAAGGAGCTGTTTGACAGTTCCGCAAGGGAGCATCAGGCACAGACAAAAGCCATGCTGACCAAATTCGCTGAAGCGGAGGTTTACGCATCGAACAGGATTCTACACCTGTTACGGGCTTTGAAGGAATCGTTTGCTCTAAGTTCGGAAGAACGAGATACCGAGCCACAGGAGCATATCCACCGTCATCAATTCGACATCAAGTCCAACAAGGTATTTTCTCTTTTGGTCGGCATGGGCATCGTATGCAGCCTTTCCGTCTGGGGCAACATCGAGCTTTGGAAATCCAAGCGTCAGTATGCGGACGATGCGTTGAAGTTCCGTGTCATCCGCTCGTGGGGAGGTTGCAATGCAAACAACATTCTTTGGCTGAATGACGTGTTCGACATCCACCGCAACGAAGAAACTATTGACTGGATACGACAGGAAGCTGACGGCTACGACAAAGGATTAAAGACCTTGTCGGACAGTCTGATGCAGGAGAAATTGAAAGTGACACAAATAAATGGTAATAACAAAAAGTAACGTGAATGGCATCGGTAAAAGTGAAATTCCGTCCTTCTTCCGTAAACGGCAAGGAGGGCAGCATCTATTATCAGGTGATACACAACCGCGCGGTCCGCCAGATTACGGCAGACTTGTATGTGCATGAAAGCGAGTGGAACGCCGGAACATCATCCGTAACGGCTCCCTCCCAAGCTGATGCAGACAGGAAGCACCATCTTCATATTATCCAAAAATACATCAGCCGTGACGTATTGCGGTTGGAGAACATTATCCGCGACCTGACGCTCAAAGGTGTCTGTTCGGCAGATGCCATTGTGGACGGTTATCGAAAACAGACAAGCCTGCAATCGTTCTTTAATTTCATGGATTCCGTCATTGGGCAACTGAAACGCCTGAACAAGGAACGCACATCGGAAACCTATGCGTCCGCTTTGTCCAGCTTCATGCGTTTCAGGCGGAACAAGGATATACAGTTGGACGACATGGATGAGGACTTGATAATGGAATACGAGGCATGGCTGAAAATAAATGGCGCATCCCTGAACACCATATCTTTCTATATGCGCATCCTGCGCGCCGCCTACAATCGTGCAGTGGAAAAGGCGCTGACCGCACAGAAACATCCCTTCAGGCATGTCTATACAGGAATGGACAAGACCGTGAAACGCGCCATATCCCTGAAGGACATCCGGCGCATCAAGGAACTTGACCTGACGGGAAAGCCGCATTGGGAACTGGCAAGGGATATGTTCCTCTTTTCGTTTTACACCCGTGGAATGTCGTTTATTGACATGGCTTATTTGAAGAAGTCGGACTTGAAAAACGGCATATTGAGTTACCGGAGGCACAAGACCGGACAGCAGTTGCACATCAGGTGGGAAAGCTGCATGGAGGAAACCGTGGCGAAATATGCCGCAGGATGTTCCGGTGATTACCTGCTCCCTATCCTGAAACTGCCTTCCAAGAAACTGCGCAGCCAATACAAGAGTACGCTGTTCCGCATCAACAAGTACCTGAAAGAGATTGCCCGACTATGCGGCATTGCCGCGCCGCTTACCATGTACGTGAGCAGGCACTCTTGGGCAAGCATCGCCAAGAGCAAGAACATACCGATTTCAGTCATCAGCGAGGGCATGGGACACGATTCGGAGGAAACCACGCGCATATACCTCGCGTCATTGGACGGTTCGGTGATAGACAAAGCGAACTTGCTTATTCTGAAAGACTTGTAATCGGAAATTGTTTGGGAATAATGGGGGTGCTTCTGACGGGAGATACACTATCGGATGCAAAATTACACATTTTTGTGAAAAACGGGCAATTTGCACTCCATAAAAATGCGTCAAACAAGCATTAAAGCAGCATTGAAACGGCTGTTGTTTTACAAATGAGAAATAAACGGTTTGATTATCAGGCATTATGCTCTCCCGTCAGGAGATACACTTTAACATGAGTGTATCAACATGCCTGAAACAGCCGACATATTGGAGAACAGCATCTTGCAGGATTCCCCCGGATTGCTGTCCACCCTGCTCAAAGACCATACGACGAGCAGGGGCGATGCCGTGTGCAACATATTCTGGGCGACTTCCGACTATGAACACCTTGGCAAAGGGTATGGCTACCATGACCCGATATTGCCCGAACTCATCACGGGTGATAACGGTCAGGTAATCATGCCCCGTGTCCTGAAGCATAAGGACACCCAGTCGGCGCGTGTCCGTGACATGGCGGAGGTGTTCACCCCTGCGTGGGTGTGCAACGCGCAGAACAACCTCATTGACGAGGCGTGGTTTGGCAGGAAAGGCGTGTTCAATACGGAATACACGTCAGAGGACGGCACGCACGGCTGGAAAACGAATCCTGAAAGAATCTCTTTCCCCGAAGGAAAGGCATGGAAGGATTATGTCCGTGACACACGTCTTGAAATCACCTGCGGCGAAGCACCCTATATCGTCAGCCGCTATGACACCACCACAGGCGCAGTTGTTCCGCTTGCCGACCGTATCGGACTGCTTGACCGTAAACTGCGCGTCGCCAGCGAGAACACCGGGACTTCCGGCGAATGGCTGGAAGCCGCGCAGGAAGCCTACAAGAGCATATATGCCTACGAATGGCAAGGCGACAGCCTGCTTATTGCCCGTGAATCCATGCTCGCCTCTTTTGTCGAATACTACCGTGCCAAATTCGGGAAAGACCCGTTGGCGAAGTCCGTCAACTACATCGCCTACATCATTTCGTGGAACGTATGGCAGATGGACGGACTGAAAGGAGTCGTGCCTGACAGTTGCCACGACAAGGTGCATACAGAAATGTCGCTTTTCGGTGAGAATACGAAAGTCGTCACACCTTGCGAGGGATGCAAGACGGACAACATTTACAAGCACAACGGCACTTACTGCCTCATAAAGGACTGGCGCTCCAAAGACCCACAGACCGGGCGTAAAGGCAAGCGCATACGTTTTATCGACCTCCTAAAATGAATGCCCATGAAATACTTTTCTTCCCTTAAACTGAAGCTGATATACGTGTTCCGCATCAACGATGCTGCACACGAAGGTTGCCTGAAGATAGGCGAGGCTACCTGTGACGATGAGAGCGTCATTGGGCTGGCACCGAACAGCAAGCCGCTGAACGAGGCGGCAAGGAAACGCATCAACCAATACACGCAGACCGCAGGCATACGCTACGACCTGTTGCATACCGAACTGACGCTGTACAACCGTGGCGGCTTGCGCTCGTTCAACGACAAGGAGGTGCATACCGTGCTGGAGCGTTCCGGCGTGAAAAGGAAAGTGTTTGACAAGGAGAACAAGGCTAACGAGTGGTTCGTGACTACGCTTGATGTGGTAAAACATGCCATTGTAGCCGTCAAGGAGGGCAAGGAATCCCTGTCGCCGGGAGAGGTAATAAACGGGCGCAGCCCCATTGTGTTCCGCCCCGAACAGAGGGAAGCCATTGAGAAGACGGAAAGGCAGTTCAGGAAAGGCAACCAGATGCTCTGGAACGCCAAGATGCGTTTCGGCAAGACCCTTTCCGCCCTACAAGTGGTCAAGGACATGGATTTCAAGCGGACGCTCATCCTGACCCACCGCCCCGTGGTGGACAGCGGATGGTTCGAGGACTTCGGCAAGATATTTTACGACCGTACTGATTTTGCCTACGGCTCTAAGAACAACGGCGAGAGCCATGAAAGCCTTGAACGCAGGGCAAAGGCTGACGGACTGCATTATGTCTATTTCGCCTCCATGCAGGACTTGCGCGGGTCGGAGCTCGTTGGCGGCAACTTCGACAAAAATAATGAGGTATTCGCTACGCCTTGGGACTTAATCATTGTTGACGAAGCGCACGAGGGAACGCAGACCGAACTCGGCAAGGCTGTAATGGCTGAGTTGGTCAAGGAGGATACAAAAGTTTTACGGTTGTCTGGTACGCCGTTCAATCTCTTAGACGATTTCAAGGAGAACGAAATCTACACGTGGGACTACGTGATGGAGCAGCGTGCCAAATGCGAATGGGACAAGACCCACTTCGGCGACCCGAACCCGTATGTGGCGTTGCCTGCCATGAACATCTACACTTACGACCTCGGACGTTTGCTGAAAGAGTTTGTCGATGAGGACGTGGCTTTCAATTTCCGCGAGTTTTTCCGTGTGGGCAAGGACGGCGGCTTTATCCATGAGCGTGACGTTTCCGCTTTCCTCAACCTGCTTACCAAGGAGGACAAGGAAAGTTGTTATCCTTTCGCCAGCGAGGAATACCGCAATGTTTTCCGCCATACGCTGTGGATGGTGCCGGGCGTGAAGGAGGCAAAGGCGTTGAGTGCGTTGTTGCAGTGGCATCCCGTGTTCCAGCATTTCCACATCGTAAACGTGGCGGGTGACGGCGACGAGGACGAGGAAAACCGCGGTGCGCTTGAAATGGTAAATGAGGCTATCGGGAAAGACCCGGACGAGACACGCACCATCACCCTGTCCTGCGGACGCCTGACTACGGGAGTTAGCGTTCCGGCATGGACGGCCGTGTTCATGCTCTCAGGCTCATATAACACGGCGGCATCCAGCTATATGCAGACTATCTTTCGTGTGCAGACACCTGCCACCATCAACGGACGGGTGAAGGAACAATGCTACGTGTTCGACTTCGCGCCGGACCGCACGCTGAAAGTCCTTGCCGAGACCGCGAAGATTTCCGCCAAGGCAGGCAAGACCTCGCAGGACGACCGCAAGACGATGGGCGACTTCCTCAACTTCTGCCCGGTTATTTCCATCGAAGGCTCGCGTATGGACAAGTTCGACGTGCCGCGTATGCTGGAGCAGTTGAAGAAGGTCTATGTGGAGCGTGTGGTGCGCAACGGATTCGAGGACAACAGCCTCTACAATGATGAGTTATTGAAACTGGGCGATTTGGAGTTGCAGGAGTTTGATGACCTGAAAAAGATTATTGGTCAGACCAAGGCTATGCCCAAGACCAATCAGGTGGACATCAACAACCAAGGGTTGACGGGAGAGGAATACGAGGAAAAGGAAAAGCTGGAGAAAAAGCCTAAGAAGGAACTGACCGAGGAGGAGAAGCGCAGGCTGGAGGAACTGAAAAAGAAGACGAAGAACCGCGAGGCGGCTATCTCCATCCTCCGTGGCATATCCATCCGCATGCCCCTGCTCATCTACGGTGCGGAATTGGATAACGAAGACGAGGAAATCACCATTGACAACTTCGCCGAGAAGATAGACCCACGCTCGTGGGAGGAATTCATGCCCAAAGGGGTGAGCAAGCAGAAGTTCAATGCTTTCAAGAAATACTACGACCCGGACATCTTCCGCGCCGCAGGCAAGCGTATCCGTGCGATGGCGAAAGCCGCTGACAAACTGGGTGTGGAAGAACGCATCGGGCGTATCACGGATATCTTCAGCACGTTCCGCAATCCCGACAAGGAAACAGTGCTTACCCCGTGGCGTGTGGTAAACATGCACTTGGGCGACTGTTTGGGTGGCTACTGCTTTTTTGACAAGGATTATGAGCATACCATTGACGAGCCGCGCTTCATCGAACACGGCAAGGTAACGGAAGAAGTGTTCACGTCTGACAGCCGTATTCTTGAAATCAATTCCAAGTCGGGCTTGTATCCGCTTTATATGGCTTACAGCATTTACCGCTCCCGGCTGAAGGACAGTACCATTTCTGCCGACACATTGGAGGAACAGCAGGCGGTGTGGGATAAGGTTGTGGCGGAAAATATTTTCGTGGTCTGCAAGACGCCGATGGCGAAAAGTATTACTAAGCGGACACTCGTGGGCTTTCGCGGAACAAAGACAAATATGTATGCACCAGATGACCTTATCAACAAAATTAAGAACCAACCGGAACTTTTCATCAAAAAGGTACATGATTTAGCTGGAAACAATATGAAATTCAATGCAGTAGTGGGAAATCCACCATATCAAGAAGTTGTGGAACAGAAAGAGAGTTCTAATGGTCAAAAAGTAAGCATTAGTATTTTCCAATATTTTCAAATGATTAGCGAAAGACTTGGAAAATATACATCCTTAATCTATCCCGGCGCAAGATGGATTCATCGTTCAGGAAAAGGACTTGAAAAGTTTGGAATGGCGCAGATAAATGATTGTCATTTAATGATGTTGGAGTTTTTCCCATGTTCTACAGATGTATTCAAGGATGTTGCTATCGCGGACGGACTTTCCATCGTGCTAAAAGATATGGGTAAGACAGAAAAAGGCTTTACATATCGTTATTCAAAAGAAAGTAAGGTTATATCCATACATGCAGATAATCCGGGGGAGAACTTGTTCCCACTCAATCCTAATGACGATGAGATTGTCAGGGAATTGGATAAGGCTATTAAGGAATATGGATGTTTGCATGACTCTGTTCTTCCTCGTAGTTTATTTGGCATTGAAAGCGATTTTGTTGAAAAGAATCCTTCTCTTGTCAGGGAATATAACGATGGAGATTATTTCAATCCAGATACGGAAATAAAGCTATTTACCAATGATAAGGCAGGGAAAAGTGGTCGTGCGCGTTGGTATATAGCAAATAAGAATGTCATTTCTTCGGGAACAGAATATTTAGGACGCTGGAAAGTCATTGTTTCAAGTGCGAATGCCGGAGGACAAAAACGAAGTAATCAAATAGCCGTAATGGACAACCATAGTGCGTTTGGACGTTCACGAGTAGCCTTGAAAACTTTTGAAACCGAAAATGAAGCACGTAATTTCTTCAAGTATGCAACAAGTGAGATAATACTGTTTGCTTTTTTGATGACAGATGAATCACTGACATCCTTAGCCAAAAAAGTTCCTGATTTATTGTATTATACCGATAATAATGGTTTGATAGATTATAATGGAGATGTTAATGGACAGTTATACAAGCTGTTCGGGATAGATGACGCACAGCAACAGTATATAAAAGAAGTACTTTCTACCAAAAATAACTGATATCCATAACTGAAATACCATCTAACGAATAGCATTTATTGAGAAGCCAAGCTAATGTAACAAATTAAGGGTAGAATTGCCCAAATTTCTACCCTTTCTATCTATGTTTCTGAAGCAAAGTCTAATTATTGTAGCAGTTCACAAATCTATCACCTTTACTTTAAATATCTTCGTCGATTTTTGCATTAATAGCCTTCAGATATGCATTGATATCTATTGCAGCAACAGTACCAATGGATTTTAAATAGCTCACAAGCTGAAGGAAAAAAGTGAATAAAGACACCTCCTTGTTGCTAAACTCAATTTCTTTTACTTCGCGGCTCTCATATACTTGTTCGATATATTTACAGTTATCCGTAATTGGGTCTATATCTTTAGGTACAGTTTCTTTGTAATCAACATAAAAACTACCCGCATCACAGAGGCATCCCAAATCCAACGTCTGTAAGCCTTTTAGTTCCTCTAACTGTTTTATTACCCTATCGTTCTCTTTATACGAACTTGTTGTAGTCAAAATACCACCTATTATCTTAGTTAATGGTCGAGCAGGCTTAGTTATTCCTGAGGCAACCATACTAATACTTGTTCGTTTCAGTTTACGTACGCTCTCAATTTTCTTGGCGGCGTATTCTATATATCCTTTCACATCCTGCTTCACCTCAAACACAGCATATACGCTTTCCGCAGGTATATACATGAAACCATCCTGTTTGAATATGAAGGGGGTGTAAATTGCGTCATAAATGACTACGTCCATCTGTTCGCTAACATTGCCCGTCGAATCTATCACGATAGCCTTATCCACCTTATACCTCTCAGGAAGATAGGCTCGTAGAAATTCTATCCAATGTTGTTCCGTGGCGTCCCCCTTACTACCAGGGTGTCCTATAAACATCCTATTTACATTCAGACTGGTTAACATTTGTTCTTGCAAACCATGAAATAAATTTCTTAAATCTATCATCTTCTTGTATTTTAACAACTTATTATTCTTATAACAATAAAATGTATGGGCACTAAGTCCGTCACCTCTTACACCAACTATCAGTAGTAATGGATTAGCAATGGTCACTTCCTTCTCAATATCTACCATAGCCGTCAAGTCCGTATTGCTATATTGGGTGGAACCATTTGGATGGCTATGCCATTCGCCCACATATCGTAACCCATCCTTGACCAATTGTTCCCATACTTTTTCCAACCCCTTGGCTTTACGCTTAAATGTTGTCCTGCTAGTCAATTTCTCCACTGGCACTACTACCTTTTCTATATACACCGTATGCCTATCTACGGAATATCGTCCTGCGAGCATCCCTCCGTTCTCATTAGGATACTCAGCCTCGGCCTGCAACTGTATTTGGTTGAACACAGAGGCTTGTATCTCTATATACAAATCATAACCAGCCAGATAATACTTCATAGCCTATTTATCTTTAAATTCAAATCGTCTTCTGTTATATAAAAATTGCTTAAGGGCTCTAGCTTACTTAACATCCTGATAATATGCTTCAGGGCGACCTGCACCTTGCATTCTATATCGTTATACGAAGCCTTAAAGGTCGGATTCCAACAACCCGTAGGGTTATACATGTCGGTTTCCGTGTTGCGCTTAAGCAAGCCATATATCAACAAAACAGCCTCTGCCACATTAGGTGAAAAGGCACATATCAAATCTTGTGCGTGATTGGTGATTGAGAGATTAACCAACTGGGCTTTCGTCCCCGTAGAATCCATAATCCGCATCAACTGATTATCTGTAGTACAATCAAATATTACATCAAATTCGTCAAACAACTTTGCAAGAGCACTTTTGTTTTCATGTCCTGCCGAGTATGTTTTTACCACCAAGTCAACGATGGATTTCAAGCTGGTACATTCAACATGAGGCGAAATCTGCGTCAGTAAGTTCTCCATATCCAAAGTTTTCTCTGTTATGCCACTATAAAAAGAATAGGCAGACCGACAAACATTACCAGGTTCCTTATTATCTATATCATAGAGAGTTAGGATTTTCGCACCACATCTTGTTAGGGTCTCAGCCACAATACTTCCTATAGCTCCAACCCCCATAATTAGTATTTTCTTGTTAGCCAGTTCTTCGGGCATGGCTCCACGCCCGAAGAAATACTTATATGAAATATCCACAGTTTCTGCCCATTGTATTAGTCCCTGCTTAAAATCAGTAAACCAAAGTCTGTTTTTACCAGTGCCCACCCGCACGGGTTCTATTGGCAAATCATCCATGAAAAGCATCATTGCCTGCCAATAGACACCGCCTCCGGGAATTCTATATCCACAGAACAGTGGGAAGGAATTATACTTGTTTTTATGCAATGCAACAAAACTATGGATATAGTTTTTCTGACTCTGCGAGAACAATCCTTTGATAGAATCGTAATCCTCAACAATAAACTTGTTATGCACCGATGGGATGCCGTTCAGCAGGCAATATACACCGTCAAATGACTTTAATTTTTGGTAGGACTTACTAATCTTACAGAACAACTCTCTTTTCTTCACCTGTGCGCACGACACAAACTTCTGTGCCATATAGTTGCTGACAGGGCTGTCATTTTTCCAGCCTGTTGGCAACACTGCATAGTGTACCACTCCATAGTCTCCTTCTGCAAAGTCTTCTTTGGTTTCTGCGAAGCAAAAAGTATAATACTGTCCGCAAATCAGATGATGGTTTACTACCAGATGTTCATAGTGTGCATCTTTCTCCATTTTTACATAGTATTTTTCTACCCATTCCTTTAACTGTTCCAAGTCGTTCACGAACTGTCTCTCAGTATTCTCATATTCCGCAGAATGCATACACAGATTACCGCCTTGCATAATGTGCGGATAGTTCAGCAGATTCTTATTTTGAAAATAGATAGGTTCCCTACCCATTACTTTAAACGGATAGGTAGGGCTAATCTCTACATCCCATTCCAAATCAGCACTGTCTTGCCCTGTAGCCACTGCAATACGACCTTTCAACGAGCCAGCCTCATTAATGGTAAAATCATCAACAAGGCTAACTCCGTAAAGCCCCTCTATCAGTTCCTTTATTTTATCTGCTGTCATCATATTCCTTACTATCCGAATCGCTTTGCACTCGTCGGGTAAGCGGCACCCGTATCTTTCTCTTTATATCCACTATACTTCTCGTTTACCTTGAAGTAGTAGGGTAAATATAAATCAGGATTGCTGTCAATATTGTTAAGCATACTCTCCATATCCGATTTAAATGATTTTCTATCGTAGTCCTGCATAGCAGCTATGACATCGTTGTTCGTGTTACCTGGGTCATAAAGATGGAAACTGTTTTCTGCAATGTGGTCACGTAGATACTCCATCGTGTATTTTAACCTTGGCCAAAGACCATTATCACCATCATAGCCGTCAAGGGCTCTTATTACAGCTAGTTCAATAACAAACGACTTGTATTTCTTGCCTTTCTGCTTTTTCCATATTTTAAGCAGACGGATAATTTGGCGCTCATTTGATTTACCTTCGATATGCGATATCTGCTTCTGGATGTTTGTTTTTTGGCTTGTTCCCTTCTTGAATCCCCAATGGTCTTCATTAAAACATAGGTTCAAATCGTGCGAATCAAGATAGTCATCATTGCTTAGTTCTCTGCCAGGTACCACATCAACTTCAACCGGCTTCTCATCCCCCTTTTCAATAGGGAAACTTACGCCAATTGAAACCTTTTGCTTGCGAATTATCACGCCTGTATTCTTATACTCCTCTGCAAGGAAATCGTGTACGCTGTCAAACATTTCCTGTAATGTTCCGAAAGCATTATGCTTGAACGGCTCCACCAAATCAAGGTCGAACTTCACATTGGTGGCGGTATGCTTGGCAAAACTGCCAGAACCAAATGATGGATACTTGTCGCTGCCATAGTGGTCGTGCATCTTGGTCTTAATCTCTTCTCTACGGCTTTTAACCTTATTCACGAAATCCTGGACGTGGCACATCTTGTGAGTGTCTAACACTTCTCTCAAATGTTTATTTTTGTCAAAACTCATATATTCTTCAATTTTAATGTATATTTATATATTAGTTAATAGCCTTATCACCTGATGTATTTCCGAATATGCTTTCAAATCTTCCGGAGATTCTTGGCATAGTTGACAAAGTTTTTCTGAATTTGACATCGCCCGTTCCAAATCTCCATTATCTGTCAAGTATTTATAGAGGTTTGTGCGTATGAAATATCTTTTCGTTTTCTCATATCCCGGCATGTATTTCTGCAATTCGGGAAGTAGCTGCTCGTAACTCTCATATCGCCGACAAACCACATTAGGCAAGAAATGAAGCAAGAACCAAAATTCCGTACAAGGATTCGTTTCTACGAACATCACTTTTCCGGCATACTTCTTTGCATGATACTTTTTCTTTGCACGTTGATATGATTGCATTTCAGAGGGATACTGCAACAGTCTGTCCATATCAAACAAGCATACAATATAATCATATTGCTTATTCAAATAGGATTCGACCAACTTCAGCATATGCTTGATGTCGCTATGCTGAGGAAAATCAGGTGCGACCTTGAAAGGATAGCGACACGCAACCCTCAAAGAGTCAAAATAGAACCACTCCGTTTCCCCTTCGCCTATGATGGCGATACTTTTTGTCACTGTTCGCCCCATATCATCAGTCGTTTAGGTTAATATATTGACTGCCAAGGAACGGCAACTTTACTAATTTTCCTTGCTTATAGGCATTATAAGGGGAGAGATTTTTATGCAATCCTAAAGAAGAGAGGCGTACGATTTGGGTCTCGCCAAATTCGTCTTTATCAGTGAACCATATTGTGTCACGTCGAATGAAATCTTCGTTAAGCAGATTAATGTCATGCGTTGTCAGGAGCATTTGAGACGGCCTATTGCTGTTTGCTAAAAATACTTTCAGGAAATAAGCCAGCAGTTCGTAATGAATACTTGTCTCTACTTCGTCAATAGGCACAAACCGATTAGTCTTTAACAAGAAATTCAGAATCACTGCCATTCCCAAAAACCTCATCGTACCATTGGATTCGTATTCTTCAGACAAATCATATACTTTATCGCCTGCCTTATGCTTGAAAGTCAGCGCCGCGTTTGTGATTTTACCCCTCCTTAGCATTTCGGCTTTGGCCTCTTTGTCAATAGGCGCATTCTGAATCAGTTGTTCCAATTCAGGGGTAATCAACTCTTCTTCTTCGTGCAACACCACATCTTCTATGTTGAAATCGGATGCTTTCAAGAAATTTAAAATGAATTTCTTCAAATCTCCAGTTTCGTCTTTATCCAATCGTGATTTGACATACCCAGAAAGCAACATGCCAGGAGCTAATACATCCTTTACATGGTTGGCAAAGTAATCGTACACATCATTCAACTTTGTCCGTTCCACATTGCTTTTGCCAAACGCGGCAAGCACACTGCAATTATTGATTGTATTCCCGGAAATTACTTCTTGGCTTTTCCGTGACATTTTCAGGTTTGAACCAAACTCAATGGATGTGGAATCTGTCGCGGCATCATAACTGCGATTATACAACTTGGTAGGGCGAATAGAATCATAAACGACCAATGTCTCAGAATGAATATACTTTGCATCTAATTCAAAACTAAGAATATATTTCGATTGGTTGATATAAAATACCATCGACATCTTTGTTGTTCCATTTCTTGAAGTATCGTCCAGCATGAAAGGAACAACTCCCGTTTTCTCATTCCGGTCTTTAGGCATTCTCAAAACCAACATTCTGAAGAACTCAATGGCATTTAATACATTAGTTTTACCGGAAGCGTTGGCGCCATAGATGATGCCTACCTTCAGCAATCTGACTCCCTCTTTAACCTCATACGAATATTCATCAGACATAAAAGTATCTGATGTGGGTTCAAAACTAATTTTTTGAGCCGATTTAATGGAGAAAAAGTTTTCAACTGAGAAGTTTACTATCATACTTGATGTTTTTATCTTGTTTAGGTGCAAAGATACAAACAAAACGGCATACAACCAAATATAATATAAAATATCGTAGCAAAATTACAAATATGCTGATTAAAATAGAAATTCCAAGCGTTACGTGTTATAGGAGTCATATAGGTAGGCTTAATCTGTGGATTATCAAAATTTGTGTATGATGTTGAGTTTTTCAAGAAAAAGCCGTATCTTTGTCCTCAGCTAATCACCCCACTTCAAAGCGATGAAGAATACAGAAGTTAGCACGTTACAAATCCATTACCTATCATCAAAACAACTTATCACAATCAACTGATAGATAATGATTTACATTTGGAACGAATAGTTGTTTCTAAATCGTTACCTGTTAAGCTGACAATCTTTGTAAGTTCTTTGTTTTCAATGGGTAAGAAGAATTGATATGTCTTGCCACATGAAATGTCACTCTTTTTCTGATATGGCAGATGTCGGCAAGCTCTTTAAGGTAGGCGTTGCTTTTCTGGTTCGAGATGGTCGGGAACAGGTATTCCGACTCACCTTTCCCGATGTAGAGGCTGACCATTTTCCTGGCCTGGGGAAGAAGTGGAATGAATGCGGGGTGATTGGTCTTGGTCCTGTACAGATGGATATACATTCCTTTGTCAGGATCTGAAATGATTTGATCCTTTCTCAACCGACAGATGTCTGAGTAGGCGATGCCCGTGAAGCAAGAAAGAAGCATCAAAGCAAGGGAGATAGGAACAAAGAGAATTAAACGCAACCCGTTGTAAACAAGCGGTTTTGCAGTCGTTTGCCATTGCAGCCAAACAGCAGGGAAAGGCAGGATAATGCAAGGTTTCCGCTACCAAGTCATTACCTGTTCCGCAACCTGCCTGAAGCCTGAAAAACAGCGTTTCTAATGCTTGTAAACAAGCATTATACGTGCGGAAGGGGCTTCAAATCCGCAGATTTAGCAGCGTCCGTTCCGTTTGCGCCGTTCTGCCCCGTTTCCAATTCTGTCGGTCGGCAATGTATCACTAATATTGCAACCAAAAAAGTTATGGCAATGAAGACAGAAATGAAAGTGCTGCTCTACATCAAGCGCAGCGGACAGGACAAGGACGGGCTGTCGCCCCTCATGGGCAGGATAGCCGTCAGGGGTAAGAACAACTCCATCGCACAGTTCTCATGCAAGTTCAAGGTGGACGTGAGGCTGTGGAACGCCACGGCTCAACGGTGTACGGGCAAGAGCAGGATGGCGGTCATGGCAAACCGGGAGATTGAACGCACGCTATTGTTGTTGCGCCAGCGTTTCAACGAACTTAAAGACATCAAGGAGGTTGTTTCGGCAGAGGAAGTGAAGAACGCCTACCAAGGGCTGGCGGAATCGCAGGACACCATCATGAAGCTGTTTGCGGAGCATAATGAGGAATATGCCTTGCGCGTGGGCGTAAACCGTTCCGCAACCAGCTATTACCATTACACGAACACTTACCGCCACCTCGCCACCTTCCTGAAAGACAAGTACCACCTTTCAGACATGCCCGTCAAACAGATGGACGAGAATTTCATCGAGGATTTCGACATGTACATGCGCACCGTCAAGCGGTTTATGCCCAAGACCATACTCGGACATGTAAACCGCCTGAAAAGCGTGATGATGCTTGCCGTGTTCCGTGGCATTATCCCGTTCAGCCCGTTCAAAGGCTACAGACCACAAAAGCCGGAGTTCAAGCAGATGTACCTTACGGAAGAGGAACTGGGCAAGTTCGCCAACATGACTTATGATACGCCCAACCGCAATTTCACGAGGGACATGTTCCTGTTCTCATGTTGGACGGGCATTTGTTACTGCGACATGAGGGCGTTGACGGAGAAGAACCTTGTAAAAACCGAGGATGGAAGCCTGTGGATTCATACCGAACGGCAGAAGACCGGAACGCCCGAATGTGTAAGGCTGATGGAAATACCGCTCGCCATATTGGAGAAATACAAGGGCATGGATGCCGACGGGAAATTGCTGCCCATGCTTACGAAAGAAAGCATGAACCGCCACCTCAAAAAGATGTCGGTGATGTGCGGCATCAACCGTCCGATTTCATTCCATCAGGCACGTCATACATTCGGCAGTATAATTTGTTTATCGCAAGGAATACCCATCGAAACGGTAAGCAAAATCATGGGGCACAAGCATATCAAAACCACACAGCGGTATGCGAAAGTCACGCAGGACAAGATTGACCGTGACGTGGACAGGCTGAATGAAGCCATCGGCGGCAAGTTCTCCCTGTTCGGGATTGATGCATCCCCTTCCACGATACGCAAGGACAACACCCGGCGCAGGGTAAATCCGAGTTGGAAACAAAGGGCTATTGTCAAACAAATGATGGAGGGATAAGCCATGCGCAGCACGTTCAAGCTATTATTTTACATCAACCGACAGAAGTTGAAGAAGAACGGCAAATGCCCTGTCATGGGACGTATTACCCTTGACGGCAAGGTCAGCCAGTATTCTACAGGGTTGGAAGTCGAGCCTGCGTATTGGGAAGCCGACACGGGCAGGGCTTCCACCGACTGGCGCAAGGAAAGCCTTGACTGCGAGAAGAAAAAGGAACTGGTCAGGCTAAACGATGCCCTGTCCGCACTGGAAGCCAAAGCCCATGCCGCCTACAAGGAGAATGTGGACAGATACGGCTTCGTGTCGGCTGAAATCATCAAGAACGCCGTGACGGGCAAGTCGCAGGTGAAGGAAACCCTGCTTGCGCTAATGGACGAACATAACGAAGAATATGCCAAGCGTGTGGGCATTGACAGGACAAGGCACAGCTATGTCCGCTATCTGACCACACGCAAGCACATTCACAATTTCATGAAGTACAAGTACAACATGGAGGACATGCCGTTGCGCTCGCTGACCATGCGCTTCATGACCGACTTCACGTTTTACCTTTCCACCGTGCTGAGATTGAAGGTATCGGCATACAACGACTATCTCATCCTGCTGCACAAGATGACGCGGCTCGCCTTGAAGAAGCATATTCTCAAACGCGACCCTTTCGCGGGACACAAGATAGAGAAGGTTCCGGTGAACCACCGCTACCTGACGGGTGAGCAGTTTGAGAAGCTGTTGAAAGCCAAGCTGCCCACATACCGACTTTGTCATACGAGGGACTTGTTCGTCTTTTCGACTTTCACGGGCATCGGGAGGGCGGATTTAGCGAATTTGACGGAGGACAACATCATCACGAAGGAGGACGGTAGCAAGTGGATTCACATCGCACGCCAGAAGACCAAGGCGGAGTGCCATATCAAATTGTTGGACATACCCTTGCGCATCATTGAGAAGTATCGCGGGGAAGGTAAGGACGGCAAACTGTTTTATGTGCCAATCACCGGAAACCTCAACCGCAGCCTGAAAATGATTGCCGAACAATGTGGCTTGGACTGCCATCTTACCTACTATCAAAGCCGTCACTCCTTCGCAACCCTGATTTGCCTGAACAACGGCGTGCCGATAGAAAGCATCAGCAAGATGATGGGACATTCCTCCATCCGCACCACGCAAATCTATGCGGAAATCACCAACCAGAAGGTGAGCCGTGACTTGGCTGTATTGTCCGAGACCACAAAAGGCAAGTTCTCCCTGCCTGATGACGGGATGCCATCGCGTGTGTTCAAATGCGGCAATTACAGCGGCTGGAAAAAGGAATGTAAACGGAATTCAGACAATGAAAAATGATGCGGACATGGAAAGAGGAATAATCACAATCACTGAAAACGGGGCGGTCACGATGCCGACCGCTCCCGTTTGGATGACGCAGCAGGAGATGTGCGATGCGTTCAATGTGTTCGGTTGCTATATTCGTAAGGCTATTGCTGTCATTTACAAAAACAATGAATTGTCGGAAGAGGAAACGGTGCGACATGTCAGGCTGGACTACAGGATTTGCTATGACGTGTACAGCCTTGAAATGGTGATTGCCGTGGCTTTCAGGTAGCGAAGCCGCGAGGCAATGGCTTTCAGACGGTTCATCATGGACAAACTCTGTTCTTTCAATAGAGGAAATTCCATCCATTTGTTTTTTTCGCTATCCAATGCCCATCCCCGATGCGCATGTTAGGATAAAGCGAAACGACCTTCCCATAAAGAGTAAGCCGATGGCTAGGCAGTTATCTTGCAGCCATCGGCTTACTCAGTTTTTGCATGTATCAAATCACGTTTCCAAACGATAGGCGTTCCGATAACCGCTCATCACCATCTTTTCGATGTCCGATTCCTTATACAGAATTTTTCCACCCAACTGGTAATAGGCAATCATCCCGTTGCTGCGGTAGTCCTGCAAGGTGCGGCGGCTCACCTTGAGCCATGCTGACACCTCCTTGTCCGTCAGGAACTGTTCGTTACTTGGCGAAGCCTTGTGCCCCGCATCCATTCTTTCGATACCTTCAAACAAAGCATCCAGCTTTCCGATGAAGCCGACCTCCAGTTCACGGTCGGCAAGAATCAAGTCGTTCATAATTTACAGTGGATTTAGTGGTTATACATATTATTGTCTGATTAGATGCTACAGCCACGATAGGCTGCATCCTTACGCCTGTCCTCCACGAGCCGGACGATGCGCTGCACATCCTCCGGCTTGTAGAGAATCTTGTGCCCTATCTGCGAGTAAGCCAGCGTACCGTTGTCGCGGAGCGTCTGCAAGGTTCGCGGACTGATGCGCAACTGTTGGCAGACCTCTTGGTTGTCCATCCAACGGCTGAGCCGTTTCCCTTCCCTCTTGCGGAGGATTTCATTTACCCGGTCGGACAGGCGGTTGAGCTTGCCGACCATCTCTTCGTACTTTTCTTTCGAAATAATTACTACATTCATTTCTTATACTGATTTTAGTGTTAATAATCCGTTTTGCCTGCAAAGTAAATCCGTTGTTCGCATGGAACAATGGATTTGCAATGAGGTGGCAGCTTGTGGCAGCAAGTGGTCGGGAGTGGCGTAATCTACCGAACCCGTAGCGTCTGTTCCAAGCGTCCGTGATGCAAAGAAAAGTGAAGTCCGGCATAATCCGACCACTTCACATCTGTGTGGCAGCATTTGGCGTCGGTGTGGTAGCCTGTGGCGTTCTTCGGTTTCTAATGCCATCCGAAAATATGTTCTTCTGGTTTCCTAAAAGCCATATCCTTAAATCCGCCCTGACAGCTCCAATTAAGCCCTTAAAATTTCCAATGCCCGTTTCATGTACTATGGCAAAACGGCGCAGCCTGTACCGCTTAGGCAATGCGTAAAGTGCAAAACCGTACATTGTTGTCACACTCAGTCCAATCCTTTGACTGTCTGTTTTATAGCCATTTCCTTTGCAATCGATAATCGGTCAAATGTGCGCACAACGACCAACATTGTTAAACATTTAATTCAAACAAGTATGAAGAAAAATTTAAGCAGCCAAAACATGGATGCAGCATTACAGGATTTTTTAGGCAGCAAGCCGAGTATGGAAATCCCTAAGCCGGAATCTCAGCCTGCTGACACGCAGGAACAGCAGGAAAAGGCAAGCGAGGTTGTACAGGAACAGGCAAGTGAAACCGTGCCGGAACAAGTAGATGAAACTCCGCAAGTGGTACGCCGCATCAGCGGCAAGCAACGCAGGGCATCGTTGGAGGATTACAAGGAAACATTCCTTCCCGTTCCGGTCATCGAAGACCGCAAGCCCGTGTTCCTCAGCCGCCGCACGCGCGACGCCCTTGACCGCATCGTCCGCATGTTCGGCGAGCGCAGGATGAGCGTGTCGGGACTGGTGGAGAACATCGCACGGCAGCACCTTGCCACCTACGGGGAGGACATCGAGGCATGGCGTAAACTCTGAGAATTAAGAAGTGGATTGACGGGGGACAATTCAGAGTTACCCTGAACCTATCCAACGGAGTTTTGAGGGGAGCAAGTTTGTGTTTCGGGCATACCGAAACCACTTGCTTCCACTCATGAACTCCGTGGAAGCCGCATCCCGTTGGTCTAATCAGTAATCGCATTCTAATCATTAGAAATTAAAAGCCAATGGAGCATAAACGTAAAATCAACAACAAAAACAAAGGAGGTCGCCCCAAGAAGGGAGCGGCAGACAAACTGAAATACCGCCTTACGGTGAAGATGGCGACATCGGACTACTACACGCTGAAAGGCAAGACACGGAGCGCAGGCATATCCGCCGGGGAGTTCCTGCGCCGTTGCATGAGGGAGGGGCAGGTGAAGGAACGGCTCACGCCGGAACATACTGGTTACGTCCGCCAACTCTGCGGCATGGCGAACAACCTGAACCAGCTTGCACACAAGGCGAATGCGGCGGGCTTCGTCACGGTGAGGATGGAGTGCCGTGTGCTCGTGGCACGGATTGAGGAACTGCTGAATTTAATCCTCTTATGACAGCCGGATATGATAGCTAAAATCGTAAAGGGAAGCAGTTTTAGGGGTGTGGTAAACTACATTCTTGACAAGGGAAAGGACGCTAAAATCCTTGTCTGCGACAGCCTTTTTGTCGAGGACAAGGACACGATAACTATGAGCTTCGAGGCGCAATCAAAAATGAATCCAAAGGTTACGAAGCCTGTCGGACACATCTCGTTGGCTTTCCATAAGGAGGATGAACACCGCCTGACCGACCGCGCAATGGCTGGAATAGCGTTGGAATACCTGAAGGAAATGGGAATAACCGACACGCAGATTCTCATCGTACGCCACTTCGACAAGGAGCATCCGCATGTGCATATAGCGTTCAATCGCATTGCCAACAACGGCAGGACAATCAGTGACCGGAACGAACGGATACGCAGCGCACGCATCTGTAAGGAGATTACAAGGAAGTACAGCCTTTATCTCGCCAGTGGCAAGGAGCGTGTGAAGCAGCACCGCCTGAAAGAGCCGGACAAGACCAAGTACGGGCTTTACTCCATCCTTAAATCGGAGGTTTCGAGGTGTGGAAACTGGCGGCAGTTAGCAGCTAATCTGGAGAAACAAGGCGTGGATATGCGGTTCAAGTACAAAGGCAAGTTGGACGAGGTGCAGGGTGTAGTTTTCACCATGAACGGTTATTCGTTCAGCGGTTCCAAGATTGATAGGCGGTTCAGCTATGCCAAGATTGACGCGGCACTGGGCTATAATAGGCATAATGAACGGCAGGGAATCATATCATCACCACATCGTGAAGAACCGCCAATGTTTCAACCTGAATCAAGGGGGAACGATGATTTGTACAGCGGTTCGATTGGTATTTTCATGCCGGACAATGCGGACGGACAGGCTGAGGAAAACCGCTTCGAGGAAGAATTAAAACGCAGGAACAAGAAAAAGAAACAACGTAAAATAAGATTCTGAATATGGATAATAATGAAGTTTACTCGCTCTTTGAGGACATCAAGAATGCCCTTAAGAGTATCAACGGAAAGTTGGAGAACACTACTAAAGTAATAAACGACCAGTCTGGCGGACAACCTTCGGCAGTAGATTTGACTGTCGTAAAGGAGCTGTTCGAGAGTTCTGCAAAAGAGCATCAGGCACAGACGAAAGCCATGCTGACCAAGTTCGCCGAAGCGGAAGTTTACGCATCGAACAGGATTCTACACCTGTTACGGAATTTGAAAGAGTCGTTTGCCCTAAGTTCGAAAGAACGAGATACCGAGCCACAGGAGCATATCCACCGTCATCAATTCGACATCAAGTCCAACAAGGTATTTTCTCTTTTGGTCGGCATGGGTATCGTATGCAGCCTTTCCGTCTGGGGCAACATCGAGCTTTGGAAATCCAAGCGTCAGTATGCGGACGATGCGTTGAAGTTCCGTGTCATCCGCTCATGGGGAGGTTGCAATGCAAACAACATCCTTTGGCTGAATGACGTGTTCGACATCCACCGCAACGAGGAAGCCATCGAATGGATACGGCAGGAGGCTGACGGTTACGACAAGGGATTAAAGACTTTGTCCGACAGTCTGATGCAGGAGAAGCTGAAAGTGAAACAAACGAAGAATAACAATAACCAAAAGTAACGTGAATGGCATCGGTAAAAGTGAAATTCCGTCCTTCTTCCGTAAACGGCAAGGAGGGCAGCATATACTATCAGGTGATACACAAACGCGCGGTCCGCCAAATCAAGACGGATTGCCGGATATTTGAAAGCGAATGGAACGGCAAAACATCGGCAGTTGCCGTTCCTGCTTTGGCGAGCAATGAGTGCAAAAACTACCTTCAATCAGTTGCAAACCGAATCGAATGGGATGTAAAACGCCTGACGGCAATCATCGCATTGCTTGAAAAAGGGAACAACGGTTACACGGTGGACGACATCCTCGTAAAATTCAACAGGCAAGCGGACGGACAATCCCTGTTCCCTTTCATGCAAGGCATCATTGGTCAGTTAAAGCGGCTGAACAGAATCCGCACATCGGAAACCTACGTCGCTACGCTTGCCAGCTTCATGAAGTTCCGTAACGGTCAGGACATTCTCTTGTGTGAAATGGACAGCGACACAATGATGCTGTATGAGGCATGGCTGAAAGCCAACGGCAACTGCCCCAATACAACCTCGTTCTATATGCGCATACTCCGTGCCGTTTATAACCGTGCAGTGGAGAAAGAGCTGACGGAACAGCGGCATCCTTTCAAGCATGTTTATACAGGTATTGACAAGACCGTGAAACGGGCTGTACCATTGAAGGCCATCAAGCGCATCAAGGAACTTGACCTGACACTAAAACCACATCTGGACTATGCGAGGGATATGTTCCTCTTTTCGTTTTACACCCGTGGAATGTCGTTCATTGACATGGCTTATCTCAAAAAAACGGATTTGAAGAACGGCATCCTGACATACCGCAGGAGAAAGACCGGACAGCAGCTTACCATTAAGTGGGAGAAGTGCATGGAAGAAATCGTGACCAAATATGAAGCCCGTTCCGTTACACAATACTTGTTGCCGATAATCACCAACCCGTTAGCCTGTGAACGGGTACAATACATGAACGCCCTCAGCCGTGTAAATGTAGCATTGAAAGAAGTCGCCCATTTGGTGGACTTGCAAATCCCATTGACCATGTATTGTGCGAGGCATGGGTGGGCAAGCGTCGCCAAGAGCAAGAACATACCGCTTTCAGTTATCAGCGATGGCATGGGACACGATTCGGAAGAAACCACGCGCATTTATCTTGCTTCGCTTGACACGAGCGTGGTGGACAGGGCAAACAGCCTTATCCTGAAAGACTTGTAATTGAAAATGCAAGCGGAGATGTGTTTTTCAAAAATCGGAATCTCTTGGTAAGAGTTATAGTTATATCGCAAAGGTACGCAAAATATTGCAAATTCCGTGAAAAGTTCTCATTTATAATGGGATAAAAAATAAAATCTGTACGGACTTATTTGACAAATCCTCTTTTTTTTGTTTGATAACGTCCTGATTCATAGGAATTATATCCTTTGTGCATATCTCTTACCAAGAGAAAATGGCGAGGATATACGACAACATAGACATAAAGTTTACGGACGGGCTTCGCGGCATCATCGAGAATACTGGGGTGAAGCGTGTTGATTTCTGCGTGGGTTATTTCAATTTGCGCGGTTGGAACCTGATAGTGGAACAGGTGGACAAACTGCCCGGCGGTTACGTGTACGAGGATGACAAGCGCAAGATGAGGTATTGCCGACTGTTGATTGGAATGCACCGCCCCGACGAGGACTTGATACGAGGACTTTATTCGCGTCAGGAAACCATGCCCGATGCGGAATACGTGCAACGTTGCAAGCGGCAGATTGCGCAGGATTTCAGGAACCAGCTTCTGTTAGGCTTGCCTTCCGCCGCCGATGAAAAGACATTGCGCCGCCTATCCGTACAGTTGAAGGAGGGAAAGGTGTGTGTAAAGCTGTACTTGAAAGAACCGTTGCACGCCAAGCTTTACCTTGCCCACCGCCCGGATGACAACTTCAACAAGATTCAGGCCATCATGGGCAGCAGTAACCTAACGTATGCCGGGCTGACCAAACAGGGCGAGCTGAACGCGGAATTCGCCGACAGCGATAGTGCGGAGAAACTGGCACGGTGGTTTGATGACCGCTGGAACGAGCGGTTCTGTCTGGACATTACCGAGGAACTTGCACGGATAATAGACGAGAGTTGGGCGGGTGACAGGGCTATTCCGCCTTATTACATCTACCTGAAGACGGCTTACCACCTGAGCCAAGAGGCACGCAGCGGCATCAAGGAGTTCACGCTTCCGCCGGAGTTCAGACACGACCTGTTCGACTTCCAACAGACCGCCGTGAAGATAGCGGCGAAGAACCTGAACAACGACAAGCGCGGCGGAGCGATGATTGGCGATGTGGTAGGTCTGGGCAAGACCATTACCGCCTGCGCCATCGCCAAGCTGTACGAGATGGCTTTCGCCAGCAGCACGCTCATCATCTGTCCGGCAAACTTGCAGGACATGTGGAGGAAATACATCCGGAAGTACGACCTGAAAGCGGAAGTCTGGTCAATGGCGCGTGCGATAGACGTGGATTCGGCACGCTATTACCGCCTGATAATCGTGGACGAGAGCCACAACCTGCGCAACGCCAATGGCATACGCTACCGCAACATCCGCAGCCTTATCGAGCATCAGGGCAGCAAGGTGCTGCTGCTCACCGCCACGCCCTACAACAAGGACTTCTCGGATTTGGGCAGCCAGCTCCGCCTGTTCATAGGCGAAGAGCAGGACTTGGGCATACGCCCGGAGGAGTACATCCGCTCCATCGGTGGTGAAAGGGAGTTCCAACGTCGGCACAGTGACATCCATATCCGTTCCATCCACGCTTTCGAGAAAAGCCCGTATGCGGACGACTGGAACGAACTGATGAAGCTGTTCCTCATCCGTCGCACAAGGACGTTCATCAAGGAGAACTATGCCAAGACGGATGAAGGCAACGGGCGGAAATACCTGTTGTTCCCCGATGGCTCGAAATCTTATTTTCCCGACAGGATACCACGTGCCGTCAAGTTCGCCACTGTTTCCGGCGACCAGTACAGCCGCCTGTATTCGCCTGAAATGATAAGCCTGATGGAAGAGTTTAAACTGCCACGTTACGGGCTAATCCATTTTTATGACGAGAACAAGGCTACTGACATACAGCCGCATGAAAGGCAGGTAATCGAGAACCTCTCGCGTGCCGGACAGCGCATGATGGGTTTCTGCCGAAGTACGTTCTTCAAGCGCATAGACAGCAGCGGCTTCGCCTTCCTGCTGACGCTCTACCGCCATATCCTGCGCAACGCAGTGTTCATTTATGCCGTTGACAACAAGCTGCCGCTGCCCATCGGTGACGAGAGTTCTCTGCCTGATGACTACATTGAGGACGAGGACGAAAACGTAACCATGTTCAGCAATGCCGATGAGGGTGAACAGACAGGAGATGACGGAACGCAGATTGTTTTCCCGACAGACTTCAAGTATTACATGGAGAAAGCAAAAGAATGCTATTCCATCATAGAGAACCGCAATGCCTGTTCGTGGATTTCACCCAAATACTTCAAGCGTACCCTGAAACAGCAACTCAGGCACGATTGCGACATCCTGCTAAGGATGATAGCATTGTGCGGTACATGGCAACCCGATACCGACCCGAAACTGGACGAACTGGAAAATCTGTTGGAGAAGAAGCACGGAGCGGACAAGGTTATCGTGTTCACACAGTTCTCCGACACGGCACATTACGTTTACAGGCAGCTGAAAAGGCGTGGAATACCGCAGGTCGGCTGTGCGACGGGAGGCAGCAAGAACCCGACGGACATCGTGGAGCATTTCTCTCCCAAGAGCAACGACAAGGATTATTTCGCCGATGAGCAATACCGTGTGCTCATAGCCACCGACGTGCTCAGCGAGGGGCAGAACCTGCAGGATGCCCATGTCATCGTGAACTTCGACTTGCCGTGGGCAATCATCCGCCTTATCCAGCGTGCGGGGCGTGTGGACCGTATCGGTCAGGAGGCGAATGAAATCTACTGTTATTCTTTCTTTCCTGCCGACGGCGTGGAGGAAATCATCCGCCTGCGGTCGCGCCTGAACGCCCGTATAAACGAGAACGCGCATATCGTGGGCAGTGACGAGGTGTTCTTCGAGGGCAACGAGCAGAACCTGCGTGATATGTTCAACGAGAAGAGCGGCTCGCTTGACGACGAGGATGACAACGACGTGGACTTGTCTTCGCAGGCTTACCAGATATGGAAGAACGCGACGGATGCCGACCCGAAGCTGAAAAGGATAATCCCGACATTGAGCAATGTCGTGTATTCCACGAAAACGGCGGAGGACGGACAGCTGGGCGGTGTCATCACCTACGCCAAGACTTACAACGATTTCGACGTGCTGACATGGCTTGACGCAGACGGCAACGTGGTAAGCCAGTCGCAGAAACGCATCCTGAACGCATTGGCTTGCGATGCGGACACTCCGGCCTTGCCACCGTACACCAACCATCATGAACTGGTGGCAAAGGCGGTAGAATCCATCAACAACGAAACGACCTCTGTCGGCGGCGTATTGGGCAACCGTTTCAGTACCCGTTACCGCATCATTACATTGCTGGAAAGCTACTATAAAAATCCACCGACACTTTTCTTTTCGCAGGAGAACAAGGACATGCTGAAGCTGGCCATAGACGACATCTACAACTACCCGTTGCTCGAAGGGGCGAAATTCACGTTAGGGCGTATGCTCCGCACCAACACCAGCGATGAGATAGTGGAATACGTGTTGGAGATGCGCAAGAACATGACCTTGTGCCGGATTGACGAGGACAGAAATATCCATAAAGACCCGGTCATCATCTGCTCGATGGGGCTTAGGCAAGAACCATAAAACTTTTTTTGAATCATGAGAAGGACTTCATTCAACCAATATATCAAAGATGCCGGTTTCCGTGGGTTGTTCATCACCGAAATGGGCTGGAACAGGTTCCACGGACAGGCAGAACTCGCACCGATAGCCATTGAAGACAAGGAATACAGGATAGTCACCGTGGCTGAGCGCAATGGCTTTCAGATACTGACGTGCGCTGTCGATGAAATACCCACGAACACCCTTTGCAAGCGCATTGACAGCAAGCTGCGCCGCAGTGCCAACGACTACATTTGCATATTCTTCATCCCCGGCACGGAACACCAACAGTGGATTGCCCCGGTAAAGACCGTGGAGAAGCGTGATATTGTGACCATTGAGTATGAAACGGCTGACAAGGCAGACTTCTTATTCTCCAAGATACCCGACCTGTCGTTTGACATGGAAGAACAGACCACCATCGTGGACGTGAAGGAGCGCATACAGGGTGCATTTGCAGTGAACTCGGAGAAAATCACCAAGGACTTCTACGCGGGCTTCCGCAAGGAACACAAGGCATTTGCCGACTTCATCAGCGGCATCGACGACCAGATACCCGCCACGGAGAACCGCAACAAGCAGTGGTACACGTCCGTCATGCTCAACCGCCTCATGTTCTGTTACTTCATACAGAAGAAAGGCTTCCTTGACGGCAATTTCGACTATTTGCAGGAAAAGCTGAGGTGGGTGCAGCGCGAGCGTGGCGAGAACCGCTTTTTCAAGACCTTCTACCGCGGCTTCCTTTCCGAGCTGTTCCACGGAGGGCTGAACTCGCCCAAGCACAGCAACGAGTTCGAGAACGTGTACGGGCGCATCCCATACCTTAATGGCGGTATGTTCGAGGAACATCAGTTAGAGCGTGACTATGCGAACATAGACATCGAGGACGATGCCTTTGTCCGCCTGTTCAAGTTCTTCGACACGTGGCGGTGGCATCTGGATACGCGCATCACGGCAAGCGGGAAGGACATCAATCCCGATGTACTGGGCTATATCTTCGAGCAGTACATCAACGACCGCGCACAGATGGGAGCTTATTACACAAAGGAGGACATCACTGAATACATTGGCAAGAACTGCATCCTGCCGTTCCTCATGGACAAGGTGGCGGAAACTTCTCCGGAAGCGTTCAAACCGGACGGCTATGTGTGGCACACGCTGCGTGAAAGCGGTGACCGTTACATCTACGATGCAGTGAAGAAAGGCTATACGGCAGACTGGCAGAACCGCATTTCCGAAAACATTGCCGTAGGGCTTGATACGACGGAGCCCGGACTGCTGGAACGCCGCAAGGACTGGAACACGAAAACACTGGACGCTTTCGCGCTGCCCACGGAAATATGGCGCGAAACGGTGGGACGGTTGCTACGTTGCGACACGCTGTTGGAGAAAATCAGCGGCTGCGAAATCACGCACATCAACGACTTCATCACTTACAACCTTGACATCCGCTCGTTTGTCTATGACCTGTTGCACAATACTGACTACCGTCTGTTTGTCCTCCACTTCTACAAGGCATTGCAGCGCGTTACCATCCTTGACCCTACCTGCGGTTCGGGGGCTTTCCTTTTCGCCGCCATGAATATCCTTGAGCCGCTCTATGAGGTATGTATCGAGCGGATGCAGGAGTTCAACGCACAGAATCCCAACTGGTTCAAACCTGAACTGGAGGAAATCGCCCACAAGTACCGCAGCAACATCCAATATTTCATCTATAAAAGCATCATCCTGCGCAACCTCTACGGCGTGGACATCATGGTGGAGGCAACCGAGATTGCCAAGCTGCGCCTGTTCCTGAAGATGATGGCGGTGGTGGAAGTGGACTTTCGTGCCGACAACCTGGGACTCGACCCGTTGCCGGACATTGACTTCAACATCCGTTGCGGTAATACGTTGGTTGGGTATGCCACGGAAGAAGAACTGGCTAAAGACCTTACGTGGGGCGATATGTTTGCTAATCAGGAGTTCAAGGATAAGGTGGAAACGGAAATGCAGCTTGTAGCCACGGCATACGAGACGTTCAAGGCTGTGCAGTTTACGCAGAGCGAGGATATGGCGACATTCAAGCAGGCGAAACGCGGGCTGAACGAACGCCTTGCAAAACTCAATGAACTGCTCAACCGTCGTTTGCACGCTGCAACCAGTTTGCCATACGATGAATGGCTGAGGACGCACCAACCATTCCACTGGTTGGCAGAGTTCTATCAGATTATCCATGACAATGGAGGCTTTGATGTAATTATTGGTAATCCGCCGTATGTGGAATATAAAAAGAAAGACAAGAAAACAGGAAAAGCAATATGCGATTTGTATAAACTAAGTAATTATGAAACAATAGATTGTGCAAATCTATATGCGTTTTGTATAGAAAGAAGTCATATCATTCTAAACAAGTCTGCTTATTTTGGTATGATTGTGCCACTAAGTTTAACATGTGGAGAACGCATGGGAAAGTTACGTGCATTTTTGTATAAATCATTTCCGAATTTTTATCTCGCTAATTTTGAAATATTCCCATCAAAACTATTTGACGGTGCATTTCAAAGAGTAACAATATGCTTAAGTAATAATAATTATAAGAATTTCTTTGTAACCAAACTTCATAGATGGTATTCAGTTGAACGTATTAACTTATTTGCAAAAATTGTGTATTCATTAGCAGACGAAATTTATACAGAAAAGGGTATTGCAAAACTTTATACAGAAAGGCATAAAGCCATCATAGATACGGTCGCTTCTAAAAAAACAATTGCGACATTCATTACTAAGCAAGCAACAGCGCACTTAATATTTTATCAAGAAGCTACAAACTATTGGATGAAAGCAGCTATGCGCATTCCTTTTTATAGAAAAAATGGGGTGCAAGATAGACCTCCACATGGGCGTTGTTTGTATTTCGAGAATAGAGAATACCAGAGAATTATTTTCGCCTATCTAAACAGTTCATTGTTTTACTGTTGGTATAGTGCATTTTCTGATGGTTTCCATTTAACAGATGCTATGGTAAAAAACATGCCGATAAATGAGGCTTTTTTATCAGATAATAAACTTTCTGAAATAGGAACAATCCTAGAAAACGACATAAAGAAAAATTCCTTTATAACGACAAGAAACACAGTAAATGATGATATCGAGCTAGAATCATTCAGGTTAAATTCTTCAAAAAATATATTAGATTGTATAGACAAAATCCTTGCCAAGCACTATAGCTTTACTGAAGAAGAGCTTGACTTTATCATCAACTACGACATCAAGTACCGCATGGGGGACGAATTAAATGAAGAATAAAGCAGTGTGTACTTATCTTGGAAACAAAGACCTGCTGAACAGACGGAAGATTGGATTTCTTGCATCACGCAAGATTTCCACTTCCGCTGTTTTGCCGACACTCGATTGGGCGGTAGAAATAAGCAAACATACTGATGTTGCCGTTGTAAGTGGTTTCCATTCTCGCCTTGAAAAGGATGTCCTCAAATTCCTACTTCAAGGCAAATGCGGTATCATTGTCGTACTTGCCCGTGGTATGTATCGCAAACTTCCCAAAATCTATGATACTGCAATGAACGAAAACCGCTTGCTTATTATCGCCTTAGAAAAAGAAACAGTAACACGAGTCTCAGAATATACAGCACAAAAGCGTAATAATATGATTAAAATTTTAGCCGATAACTGCTTTTCTTTAAACTTCTAAATGCGATTACTATATAAAGTAGTAAACAATATAGAGTTTATATAGAATAAGAAACAAGGTTATTAGTTATCAGTACCCTAAAACCTTATTGATATAATGTCTAATATTGTATGTTATTTATATGCAAAATAATGCATGCTTTTAACTCTTCTGACTATTTCTCCCATCATTTCCGTTATATCAGATACGTAACTTACTAAATCTAAGGGTGATGGGATAGTCTTAATCTTTTTAGATGAGAATTTGTGAGCAAAATCACCTCTATATTTAGCCAACTGGTCTAATGAAGATATTAATCTGCTATTATTGGGAATGTCTATACCTATAGGAATAAACATTCTCTTTAAATATTTTAGCGAAACTCCATGGTTGTTAGTTGCTATTTCTTTTGAAAAAGATGACTTTATATCTTTCAATTTTTCTAAAATATAATCATAAAGCAAATCTATTTTATCTATGTCTTCAGGACTTCCTTTTATGTGCAATAGCATTATCAATCCAACACTAATTTGTTTAGTATTTGCAAAATTTTTCGTAATCTCATCTAAAACTTTTAGTGACATATTTTCTGCAAATTCCTCAAATGCAGCATGGCTAAGAACACAATAAGACCTCAAATCTAACTCATCCGCTTTATCTAAAAGCAGTTTCTTTTCAAGTGGACATATATATTTTATTTCTATGTCCAATAAGTAATCTTGGAGTGTTATAAATTCTTGTTCTATTGTGAGGTCCATAACCAATTCATCTAAAAGGATTTATTTGAAGCCGAATGTCTAATGTGTCATTGACCAAATTTTCAATTTTACTATACCTAATTTTATAATTGTCAATATTTTTTGTCGAACTTTCTAATGAAGACATAAACAAAGTATCTTCTTCGCATAATGACTTAAACGATTGTAGTAAGTTCACTTTCTTTTCTCTGACAAGTTCTTTATGCTCTAACAAATGCATAAAGTAGAAAACTTCAACTTCAAAAAGAACCTTATTAAATCGTTTTTCAAATTGCCCATTTTTATATTTCCTTCCTATATTTTTATTATCTTCAAAAACTTGGCACAGCAAAGCGATTGATTCGTTAATCATTGAATATATTTGTTCTACTTCATTTTTCATGGAATTCCAATTTTCATTTATATAGCGCATTTTATCATCTAAGAAAAATCTCAAATTCCCCTTATAGTCTCTCGCATAAAGATAAAAAGATATTATTCTTAGCAAGATTTCAACATCTCTTAATCTTGTATCTGGGTTATCAAGGCCCATTACATTATGCAAAGAGCAAATATTATTTGTAACATCTATTAAATAGTCTCCAAATGCGCCTCGATTTAAAGCTTGCCTTAATTCTTGGGTTGATAATGCTACGGAACCAGAATTTAAGCGATAAAAAATATCGTATAATATCTGGTTATCCCTAAAATTAGTTATAACCGTACATCTTAATGAAGAATTATCAAACTCTCTTTTCGCCGTTTCTGGCAGTTCTGAGTATGTTAATCCATTAAGATTTTCACAAACTGATAATTTTTGAAGTACAGGCTTTTTCCAATAATCGTATTTATCATTGCTAATAAAACCTGCAATGGACAACAACCTTTGTTTACCATCAATGACTATAAATGAACGTTTCTTTACAGGATCTTCAGCAAGTACAATTTCAGGTATAGGATATCCCATAATAATAGACTCAATCAATTTGCTACGCCTATCATCTTGCCATGCATTACGCCGCTGAAATTTAGGATTTAATTCAATGTTACCTTCTTCTATCTGACTAAAGATTGTTTGTATAGTCCAATCACGGGCATAAACAACAATTCCAGATGTATCAAGCCCTGAAAGGTCATTCATTTCTTCTATGTTGTCATTCTCTACTGGCTCTAAACTTAAACTTTCCATCATTGTTTTTTTTCGACAAAAATACTTATTTTCAATGACTTTCTCGCTATTTCAATTACTTTTCTTTTAATATTTGCAAAATATGAATGATATTTAAACTCAAATTACTATCTTTGTATCAGTTGATTGACTTATTGGAAATGAGCAGAATGGTGAACTTCAAAGGTTTCTAAACCATTACCTATTCTCTTTTCGCCTGATGATAACTTTCTGATTTACAGCTATATTTTGTTTAGCGAAACATTTGTAGGCTCAGCTGAAAATAAATATGTCACGGATGGAAGCCAGCCTGGGAATATCCAGCCGCTTGCCCATTATCCTTATTATTTCCTGCCTGTTCAGGTATTGTTTCTGGCTTTCCTCCTTCTTTATCCGGTAGGTTGAGAACGGATTGGTCAGGATAATTCCGCACCGGTATGCCCATAGAATTCCTTTTCTTACCATACTCATCATCTTGGCTGTCGTATTGACCGACAGCCTGCAGTCAGTCCTGAAGAACAGCTCCAGTTCGTGTATCATCTGTCGGTCGAACTGTTCCAATGCCATATCTTGCCTGCCCATCTTCTTGCAGAACTCTTCAAGCCGTCTGTAGACCAGTTTATGCCTGTTGGAATGGGACATGCTGATTTGTCCGGCATGTGCCAGCCTGCCCGCATCTTTCACCTGTTTGTCAAATATCTCCAAAAGGGAGGCGGGTTGGATCCTGTGGCCACGAAGCGTTGTTTCAGCATGCTTGCTGTAAGATGTTTCCCTTCCAGTTGGGCCTGTTGGTAATGATGCTGCAATGTGGAACTTACTTTGTCCAGATATGCATTGATGTCGTGTGCTTCTGGATTCATGTCGGAAACACGCCTGTTCTGCTTGTCCCAATGCTCCTGCAGGATGGATGTCTTCAGACTTATATCTGCGGCCTTGTTGTTGATTATGATGCGGAGCATGATTGTTGACTTGCTGTCTTTTTGAAGCTTTCTACGTTTCAGATAGAAATAGATGGAAAAACTATGTCTCATAAGAAATAAATATTAATTGTGTCCATATCACAGACGGATGCATAGGACACGGATAAGACATAGATTATGGTATTGAGTGGTGTAATATGTTGGTTATTAATGGTTTTGAATAAAAACACCATATGAAAGGGGAATAAAGTAAATGTGTGATTTTCAGATATTTATTTAGGTCATAGGAAAAGGTTCAAATCCCACCAGGAATCGAACTATTGATTCAAGTGGCTGAATATCTTTGATTTATCTTTCTGCAAGTAGCGTAATCTCCCGCTATTGCTCCACCGGATTGTTGCAGCATTCTGCGTCAGGTTGCGTGGAGGTTTCCCTTTGCAAAGATACAAATATTATTTTTGAAGCAAAATACTTTTGTCTTTTTGCGGCAACTTTTGAATCTTTACCTTAACATTATCAAATCCTTTTTGTTTAAGTATATTTTCTGCTTTTAATTTAGACTCATTATTTAACACAAGAACTTGTGACAAGGATTTCTCAGGTAAAGGAAACTCTCTGTAATAACAAACTGTATTGTCATCACGTAATCTGCTCTTTTCTTGCATAATTGTATTTGCGATGTTTTTGGCATCTAAATTAGAGTGAAAAGCATGGCATAAATCTTGTATTAGTGGTATATTGTTATAGATGAAATCTGCATATCTAGGTACTGGTACAGATAATATTATTCTTGTTTCTTCTTCCTTGCAAAATTTTTTTCTTTTGAGAGCTGGGGCTGCAAAGGCTAACATAAACATAGCCATAAATACCACAAATGCTTGAGGTCTTTTCGACAGTAAATCAAATGCGTCTTTTCCTCCATCCTTTAATAATCTTAAACCTGTATTCGTATAGTAAAGATTGATAAAATCTTGGATTTTTTGCTCTTTTGCAGAATCTACATATATACACTTTTCCAACCTATATAATGCATAATCCTTAAATTCGGTGTTTACTTGAGGTAATGCCAGTTCTAGAACAACACCGTTATTATGGTTAGCATAGTTTTCCCACATATACGCATTGTCATTTCGTGAAGTAATAGATATAACATAAGGGAAAGGTAGATTCATATTTTCTACTATAAGTTCATGTTTAAAAAACGCGGCAATCTTTCTGTCTTCTTGTAAATTACCCTGCTTCTCAAGATTTAATAAACATTCTCTTAAACAATCTATGCCAAAAAGATATTCCTCTTTGTCTTTAAAGCAATCATAACGAGTTGCCCAGAAACATAATTTCTTCTCACCAACTTCATTTCTCTGTAAAATACCGTTGAGAGCTTCTAATGATGTATAATGATAATATGACATATTAATCAACATTTATTAATTTCCAATAACCACCTTTATTTGGACCTATATGTTTTATTATTCCTCTTTCTTGAAGTGAAGCCAACCGACGTTTTACGCTGCTTTCGTGTATACCTAAGCGATTTACCATTTCTTTTCTTTGTATATAAGGATTATCTTTTATCAATTCAAGTATGGCATCTTCTTGTTTTTGTTGATCTGTTTCTGGCCGTTTCTGGGTCGTTTTCTGGGTCGATTTTGGGTCGCTTTGGATTGTCGCTCTTTCCGGGTACTCAAACTTAAAAGTCGTCCATATACCCGAAGCATCATAGCGGAACTCCGGCGTGGAGAATCCGTCATTCTTACAAGCTGTGATGATGCGCTCAATGCCGCGTCCCCATGCCTCAATCTCACCTGCACGGAAGAATGTGTTGGCTATATCGGGATTGTACGGCATACTCCGATGAGAAGACAATAATGTTTCCACCGTCCATCCTTCGGGCAACACTCCACCGTTTATTATCTCCAACTTGTTTTCATACACGCGGATTTGAATGGGGAAGGTTCTGCATAGTCTTTGTTGATGCAGGCATTTAATAACGCCTCACGCAGAGCCTCACGAGGCATAGGCAATGTCTCTATCCGTTGGATGTCCTCATAGGTAATGATAGCTTTCATGTATTTGGTACACAGTAAGTCCATCAGTTTCACAATTTGCTGGAACAGATTACCATGCACTTCGTCTTGATATACCAAATCCATACCTTCACGGAAGAAGCCGACCTTTACAAATGCTCCAGTCACATATTGTTCCGGGTCGGGATGGAACAACAAGGCGGCAGCCCGTTTCAGATAGTTGCTTTCATAAAGTCGTAGTTTCTCCAATAGTCCGTGATTGTCGTCCATTAAGTCCGCTTCCTCCATACGTCCGCTCCGTTTGGCATACTTGCGAAACAAATCAAATGTGGCATTATCCAAATCTTCCGCTTTCAGATAAGGCACGGGTACACCGTCCCATGTCTTGCCTTGCTTGCGAAGCATGAAACGGTCGAGTGCAGCCCCTTTCAGTTCCTGATTGGTTGCACCGCTTCGCTGGTAATACTTTCCACGGAAACTGATGGGATAAGGATAGGCTTCAGTCACAATCTCCAGATATTGCTTTTCGTCTTTTTCTATCAGATTGACTTCCACCAAGATACCCATCATGTCACGCACCTTGTTCGGGATGTCCTCCATCAGTTTCTTGGCATACAGTATACCGCACACTTCGCCATTATCGCGCAGACCGATATACAGCGTACCGCCTTGTGCATTGGCAAAGCCACAAATCCATTTCTGGTATTCGTCGCGCCAAGATTCTTTGAACTCTATGTTTTGGGATTCGGTAATCATCATATTATCATCCATTATATTTCTTGAAATTCTCTGCTTGTTCCAAGATCTCTTTAAACACCTCGTCATTCGTTACCGGAGGATAACCATATTCGGCTAAGACCAAAATCAAATCCATTTTCAATTCTGCCTTTATGTCATCACGAGTGGACCAGTCGGTATACTTAGACTTATCTGCCACAATCTTCTTGATTTCAGCAGCGAGTTTAAGTAACTTATCTTCGGGATATTCAAAACCAAACTGTTTGGCTATGGATTTCAGAATATCATAAAAGGCTTTTTCTTCGTAGCTAATGCCTAAATCAAGGAAAGATTTCTTCTCCTTGTTTAACTCTTTCAACAAATCTGCCATTTGATTAGCCACTTCCGTCAAGACTTCATCCGCAAAGATAGCACTATCTCTGCGGTCGTTGTATTTGTCAACCAAAGCGCTCAAGCGTTTGGAGAAGTCCATACCTTTCGCCTTGTTCACTTTCTTGAACTCTGTGATGACTGTTTTCAGCAGTCGTTCCATGAGTTTTACTTTTGTATTGGGCAGTTTCAGTTTACCCAGTCGTTCCATATATTCTTCGCTCAGCACATCCAGGTTTTCTTTATCGTTGCCTATCTGGATGATTTCTTCCACGCCTTCCGATTGAATGGCTTCTTCTATCATTTCTCTGACACGACGGTTCATCTGAGAGATGTCTGGCGTATCGCCTATTGTCAATTTGTAAATGATAGAACGTACGCCACAGAAGTAATGGATTTCTTCACGCTCATCGTCGCTTATTTCTTCGCTGTTGCTGCACAAGTTAAATGCCGATTTCAGTTTCTTGGCGTGTCCCATGAATAAGTTTTCCTGTTCTTTGGTGCGCTGCATAAACTCGGCCCCCTTGTTCAGGCAGTCTAATTGTTCCAATGGCGTACCCGTAGAAAATTTTGTATAGTCAAATTCGCCAAACATCCGTCGGATAATGTCCAATTCGTCTTTCACCATCGTAACAGACTGCTCGACATTTTCCACCGAATCCAAGTTGGCATCACCTTGCGCATAACGCTTCAATGCCACATTCATGTTACTTTTAATGCCGATATAATCCACCACCAAGCCTTTCTCTTTGCCTGGATAAACACGGTTCACCCGTGAAATGGTCTGCACCAACGTGTGTTGCTGCAAAGGCTTGTCAATGTACATCGTGTCCAGACAATCCACATCGAAACCGGTTGTCCACATATCGACCACAATGGCAATCTTGAAGTTTGATTTCGGCTTTTTAAACTCCTCTGCCCAAGCACGGCGGTCTTCATCTGTGCCCAACAAGTTGTACAGTTCTGGTTTGTCGTCCTTGTTTCGGGTCATAATCAACTTTATTTTCTCGATAGGGAGTTCTTGATTTCCATAAGGAATACGCGGTTCTGCTGCCATCATATAGTTGGTCGTATGGACTTCTTCACCGGGTATCTTTGCCCATTCAGGGCGCAAAGCGATGATTTTCTTATATAAATCAAAGGCTATTGTACGGTTGGAGCAAACGAACATCGCCTTGCCTTCTACCGTACTGCCTTCTTCCACCCGTTTCTCATAATGGGCAATGAAGTCTTCGGCTACGGCTTGCAGGCGGTCGGAATCTCCCAAGATGCGTTCCATCTTGGTAACGGCTTTCTTGCTTTCCTCTATCTGGTATTCATTCGCTCCTTCTTCTGCACATTGCTTGTAATAATTCTCTATTTCTTGCAATTTCCTATTGTCAAGCAAAACCTTGGCAGCACGTCCTTCGTACACAATACGTCGTGTGATACCATCCTCCACCGATTCGGTCATCGTATAGGCATCTACTACCTCACCAAACACATCTATCGTGGCATCAATCGGTGTTCCCGTGAAACCTACGTACGTGGCATTGGGCAATGAATCATGCAGGTATTTGGCAAAGCCGTAGTTGCGTTTCACGCCCTTGTCGGTCTGCTTGACTTGCAAAGCTAAGTTTGTTTGGGAGCGGTGTGCCTCGTCGGATATGCAGATGATGTTTGCCCGTTCAGACAATAGCCGTGTGTCTTCGGTAAACTTATGTATGGTGGTCAGGAACACGCCGCCGCTGGTTCGCCCGGCCAAATGTTCCCGGAGTTTATCTCGACTTTCTACTTCCACTACACATTCATCGCCGATGAACTTCTTAGCCGTTCCAAATAGTTTGGAAAGCTGGTCATCCAAATCGGTACGGTCGGTTATCAGGACTATCGTAGGGCTGGCAAACTCCCGGCTTCGCATCAACATACGGGTAAGGAACAGCATCGTGATACTCTTACCACAACCTGTCGCCCCGAAGTAAGTACCTCCTTTTCCATCGCCGCCTGCTTGGAGTTTGGAGTGCAGACGGATATTCTCGAACAGCTTATGCGTGGCAAAAAATTGCGGATAGCGGCAAACCACCTTCTTCTCGTTCTTAGATGAATCTGGAAAGAACACGAAATCCTTTATCACGCTCAGCAGCCTCTCTTTCCGGAACAAGCCTTTTACCATCGTCAAAAGGGAGTTGATGCCGTCTGTTGCCTTATCATCCGCCTCTACTTTTCGCCACGCATAAAAGAAATCGTAAGGTGAAAACAGAGAACCATACTTGTTGTTCACCCCATCACTAATCACCACAAAAGCATTGTATTTGAACAAGTCGGGAATATCGCGGCAGTAGCGCACGGTGAGTTGGGTATAAGCGTCCATAATGGTCGTCTCTTCTTTTACGGCACTCTTGAACTCCAACACCACCACGGGCAGGCCATTCACATAAACAATGCCATCGGGAATACGTCGCTCCGCGCCCTGTATCTCTAACTGGTTGACTATGCGGAACAGGTTGTTTTTTATGCCGTCTTTGCTGAAATCTATCGGCTCAATAAACAAATCTGGCAAAGCCGTATTTTCACGCTTCAACGAAAAGCCTTCTGTCATCAACCGATAGGTATGACGGTTCTGTTCATACAAGGAGAAAACCGCATTGGCAGTCAGCGTGGCGAGGATTCGCTCTATTTCTAACGGCGTAATGCTTTCTGCTTTGTAACGGTTGCGCAGATATAGGCGCATATCGTCCCGAAGCAAGACGTCGCTTACTTCCTTGTGGATTTCTTCTCCGCTTGTGTATGTGTAACCTTCTTGCCGGAACAGCTCCATGATGGATAGTTCGAGGGCGTGTTCGTTGAAGTGTGGCATAACTATTTCCTTTTTCTCATTCGTTGATTTTTTTCTTTCGTTTCTCTTATGTACTTTTTGTATTTTTCCGTACATTCATTAAGAAATGCCTCTTTTCCGCGTTGCTCCATGAGTTTTTGCACTACAGAAACAACAGATTTTGAATATTTGTGTATGCCATTAGATTTTTCTCCTTGCATTATCAACGTATGCCTTTTGGGTTTGCTCTTTAAGTCCAATGAATATATTACAGCTTGCATTTCATATTGATTTAATCCTAATTCTTTCTGAAGTAATCCTGTTGTTAATGGATATGCAACATTCGGGTCAATAATTGCATTATCAACATCTACTAATCCATCTATTGTTCCAACTAATTTTAATGTAGGCAAGCCTTCACCTTCTTTTTCTGTAAAGTGTCCTTCCTTAATGAACTTAAGTTGGTCAATTAAAGACTTGTCCAATAGTATTTTGCTATCGCCATAAGTGATTTCTCCATTGTATCTATCAAGAAGGTGTATATTTTGCGGACCAACCATTGCTATTTTTTCAATATGCTTAATCCATAATATACGTTCTTTTTCTCGTTCTTTGTCCAAGATCTTTTTTAATTCTGGATATTCAATTTCTTTTGTCTCTCCTCGATAGCGATAATAAATAGCCCCTTCTCGCAATATATCATCTTTGTTTTTCTTACATACCACAGGCTTTTCTTCTGCTTCTTCAACAGATAGTACACCAAACTTTTTACCTTCAAATTCTTGAATTGCAGATTGCCATCTAATATCAGGAGAAAAGTATTCTCTAACCTTAATATCAATAACTTTGGGGTCTGTTTCGGATAATTTGTTGTTAGACATACCTAATAGTATATGAAGAGAATCTTTTATTCCAAATACTATTTGTCCTCCTTTGTTGTTAGCCATTCCAACTAAAGTCTTAATGTATTTGAGCAAATTATCTCCCAACTGGAAATTTTGTTTGTATTCCAGATTGAAACTTTCTCGTTTCTTTATATATCCTTTACTATCTGTTTCAAAAGAAAAAGCCATATATTTTTGTTTTATCTCCCCATCCTCGCTAAAAGCAAAGACTGTAATTCTTTTAATTTATATATTTCTTTAAAATGCAATTTTAGTAGTTTATTAACTGGAGATACTTTTTTGTCAAAATCATAAAGACTGTCATTTGCAGGTATTACAATCGCAATTTTCTCAAAATCACTTTTATTTAATAGAGGCATCGTAGAACTACCTAATGCCATTCCTTTTAATTCCTCTTTCATATTTGACAAATAGTAGTACAAATAATCAGAGTAAAACTTTTCTTTAACTACAATTGAGTTCATCTGTTGGTTGGTAACACATTGTTCTGATGCAATAACGACTTTTCCCATATCAGAACCTATACACGTAACAATCACACTTCCATTGGGAAGTATTTTATTCTTTAGACGTTCATATCCAATCGTAGACAACTTCCTTTCTGAACCAATAGCAAATTTATTATAATATTGAAAATCTCCAGGTGTTATAAAAGGCATATCATTCCCAAAATCTTCAGGAGCTTCACTTGATGGAGTTTTTCCCGTAATGACATTACCGAAATCAGAAATTATTCCCATTCTCCACCCTTCCGGCAAATTCTCCTTATCAATCCCATCCACAAACATCTTGCGATAGAGGGTTTGCGCCGTTTCTTCCAGCTTGGCAATGATTTGCTCATTAAGGCGAATGCGACGAGTAACCGTTTCATATTCAGACACAATCTTTTGTTGCAGTTCTATGGGAGGTAAGTATATTGGTGTATCACAAAGTTCTTCCCAATTATAACCACCCCTAACGGCTGCATCTGATTTAAAATCCGCATATCGATCAAATTCGTCACGTGAGAACCACATCATCAAATAGTTAGGATTTAAAATATTTGAATCCTTGCATTCAAACGTAATATAAGCAGGAGAAACTATTATTGGACTCTTTGATAAATTTATTGCAATAGGTACTTTATGAACACGAATAACAGACATTGTATCAAAAGCAAAAACATCTTTATGTACTATCTTGTATTTGCTTAAATCGACACCAACAATATTAGAAGTTGATGGACGGAATTGTTTTGTCATGCTTAGACCTAACAAATTCGTCACCTCCAAATCCCGATTCCTTACATCCACCTCGCAGATATAATCGCCCAATCGTTTCATTTCTCCCTTATTCATAGTTGTTCTTGTTTATCAGGTTCACAACTACTTTTACCATCACATCTTTTTCCTCCGTACGGCTTTCGGCTATCATCAGTGTAAGGGCAACAAGAGTGTTGTCGGCTATACGTTTCGAGCCGTCTGTATTATAAAGGATACCGTTGCCTGCCATAAACCATAAGAAGAGCGTGGCAGCAATGCGCTTGTTGCCATCGCTGAACGAATGATTCTTGGTTACGAGGTAAAGCAACATGGCGGCTTTTTCTTCTACTGACGGATAGAGGTCTTGTCCGCCGAATGTCTGGTATATCTGTCCGATGGAACTTTTGAACGAATCATCTTTTTCATGGGCGAACCATTGACTTCCGCCAAACTTGGCTTTCAGTTCTTCGATAGCTTGCATGGCTCCCTCATAGGTAGCGTGGAACTTGGCTTCGTTCGTGGTCTGCTCTACCGCCAACTGCTGATAATCGTACTTATCCAACGTATCGAGGGCATAAGCATAGTCGGAAACCACTTCCACCAGATTGAGGGCATCATCGGAAGTCAATGCCTCTTGTGCCTTGACTGTCCTCCCCAAAACGGCGACCAGCTGTTTCAGTTCCGTATAGCGTTGTTCCGTCAAAGCTTTATTGACGGCATAGCCTTTCACCAAATAATCTTTCAACACTTTGTTTGCCCAAATGCGAAATTGCGTACCGCGCTGGCTTTTTACACGATAGCCTACGGAAATGATGACATCTAAATTGTAAAGGGCTGTTTGATAGGTCTGGTCAGCATCTTTACCCACATGTGCAAAATTTGCACATGTGGTCTCTCTCTCCAATTCATGTTCCTTATATATGTTGTTAATGTGCCGTCCGATGACAGTCCTGTCCTTTTGAAACAGTTCTGCCATCTGTGCCTGTGAAAGCCATACCGTATCTCCATCCATCCTGACATCTACGGTGGTTTGCCCATCAGCGGTACGGTAAATTACAATCTTGTCATTCAAGTCCATATCCCAACTCTTTAAACAGGTTCAACAGTTCCTTTTTGCTTTCCTCTTCCTTACGGAGCAGTTCTTGCATCTCACTTTGCAGTTGCGTCATCTTCGTATCGAAGTCGATGCCCTCATCCCGGTTCCTGAACTCGATGTATTTGCTGGGCACGAGCGACCACCCTTTTGCTTCGATTTCTTCCAGCGTAGCGGAATAACAGTATTCGGGTACATTGCGATAAGTCTGTTCATGACCTTCGCGTTGCCAGTTATGGAAGTTTTCGGCTATCTGTGCAATCTGTTTCCCAGAGAACTGAATATATTTCTTCTCAAACGGTTCACCCCATTGACGTAGGTCGATAAACAAAACCTCATTTTCCCGGTTGCGGTAGTTCACCAATTCGCCGTTCTGCTCTACCGTACGGGCTTTGCGGTTGCCTGCCAATATCCAAAGTGTAACGCTGATATCCGTAGAGTAGAACATGTTACGGGGGAGAATTACAATGGTTTCCACCAAATGGTTCTTCAATAGTTGGCGGCGTATGTTCAACTCTGTACCATCGCCGCTCAATGCACCGTTGGCAAGCAGAAAGCCCGCCATGCCATTGGCTGACAGTTTGGAAACAATGTTCAGAATCCAGCCAAAGTTGGCGTTACTTGTAGGCGGAACTTCATACCCGTGCCAACGTGGGTCGTTAGTCAGTTCGTTTTCCGCACGCCATGCCTTTTGGTTGAAAGGCGGATTTGCCATGATGAAGTCCGCTTTCAAGTCTTTGTGTTGGTCGTCATGGAACGTATCGGCAGCCTTTTCGCCTAAGTTGCAGGCAATGCCACGGATGGCAAGATTCATCTTCGCTAGTTTATACGTGGTATTGGTATATTCTTGTCCATATACGGAAATGTCTTTCTTGTTGCCGTGGTGCGCTTCGATAAATTTCATGCTCTGCACAAACATACCGCCGGAGCCGCAACAAGGGTCGTAAATCTTGCCCCGGTAAGGTTGTATCATTTCTGCTATCAGGTTGACTATCGTCTTGGGCGTATAATACTCTCCTTTACCTTTTCCTTCGGCTATGGCAAACTTGCCCAAGAAATATTCGTAGACACGTCCAATTAAGTCGTGTTCCTTGTCTTTCTGTGTATCAATCTTGCCGATAACGTCCAGCAGGCTTGCCAATTTAGTGCGGTCAAGCCCCAAGCTAGAATAATAATTGCTTGGCAAAGCTCCTTTCAATGTCGGGTTGTCTTTCTCTACTTGCGCCAAAGCAGCATCTATCTTGATGGCAATGTCGTTCTGTTTGGCATTTTCTATCAGATAGTCCCAGCGGCTTATCTCGTTTAAGTAGAAAACATTCTTGGCATTATAAAATACAGGCTGTTCAACGAACGCTTCCTTGCCGTCTGCAATCAATTCGTTGCGGCGTTCCACAAAGCGGTCGTAGGCATATTTCAGGAATATCAAACTCAATACCACATGCTTGTATTCCGAAGGTTCAACCGACCCACGTAGTTTATTCGCCGAATCCCAAAGGTTTTCTTCTATGCTCTTTTCTTTCAGTTGTTTCTTTGCCATGACCTTATTCTTCTATCCCGTTATTAATCAATCTTCTCGCATCCACATTCAATATGGATGCTATCTTCATCAGCATTTCCAATGAGGGTTGGGTCGCATTGGAACACCAGCGCGATATGGTCGCCTCGTTCTTTCCTAACTGTTCAGCCAACCATTTCCCAGTTTTCCCTTGTTCTACCAATACTATTTTTAGTCGATTTATTTTTTCTGTTCCCATATAAAAACGTATTGCATACGTGCAATAATAATTGATTTTATCTGCAAAGATAATGATTACCTATCAAAAGTACTCAAGCTTTGACGACAAACTGCTTTTATAATTGAAATTTGTGTATTACCCACTCTTTTTATGGAGGCCGTATCGGGCGTTTTATATGTGCCATATCTTACTTTTTAATTTGTTCCACTTTCAATTTCTCCTGCATCAGACTGTCGGATAAAGTCTTTAACCCTCTGTCGTAAGCGTCAGCCTTCTGCCGTATCCAGTCAATGGTTTCTTCGTTGCGGTGGATGTCGAACACGTCATTCAGCCAAAGGATATGATTGGCGTTGCATCCTCCCCATGAGCGGATGACGCGGAACTTCAACGCATCGTCCGCATACTGGCGCTTGGATTTCCAAAGCTCGATGTTGCCCCAGATGGAAAGGCTGCACACGATACCCATGCCGACCAAAAGAGAAAACACCTTGCTTGACCGGATGTCAAAACTGTGGCGGTGGATATGTTCCTGCGGTTCGTCTTTCCGTTCTTCTGAACTTTTGACAAACGATTCTTTCAAATTCCGCAACAGACCTAAAATCCTGTTCGATGCGTAAACCTCCGCTTCCGCGAACTTGGTCAGCATGGCTTTGGTTTGCTCTTGATGCTCCTTTGCGGAACTGTCAAACAGCTCCTTTATGGGTATCAAGTCCACCGCCGGAGGCTGTCCGCCTGACTGGTTATTTGCTACTTTTGGAGCGTTCTCCAACTTCCCGTTGATACCCTTGAGGTCATTCTTGATGTCCTCAAAGAGCGCATAGACTTCATTATTATCCACCCGTTGGTGGAATTAAAGGCATAAAACTTTTATGAAGAAAAAGTTGCGCATATTATTGGTATTTAGTAAATTAGAGGTGTCTAAACATCTGATTTACATACACCGTATGCACAACTTATACGCAATATTCGCAAAATTTCTGGACATCTGCAAACAAAAAGCAGGAAATTTAGTCAATGAACAAGGGAATGTGCCCCGTCCGGGTGTTGTCCCCAAGTTTTCCGACCTTGAGGTGGTCGCTCTGAGTATGGCATCCGAAGCGGTCGGAATAGACAGCGAGTCCCTGTTGTTTTCCAGATTGAAGGAATACGGGGACAAAATGCCGAACCTTATATCCCGGAGGCAATACAACGACAGGCGCAAGTTTACGGCACAGCTCTGCAGGCTCATCCGGGAGAGAATCGCCAATGAGATGGATGGCGGCGAAGATTATTTCTGCATTGACTCCAAGCCGGTAGAGGTATGTCGGATGGCACGCGCCAAGCGTTGTACGATGGGCGGGAATGACTACCGGAAAGCCCCGTCCTACGGATATTGTGCCTCACAAGGTACATACTACTATGGGTATAAGCTGCACGCCGTCTGCGGGTTGAGCGGGGTCATACACTCTTTCGACCTGACGAAGGCGGGCGTGCATGACATCAATTATCTGAAGGATGTCAAGGTCGATTATTCCAACTGCACTGTGATTGGAGACAGGGGCTATATCAGTGCCGATGTGCAACTGGACCTTTTTGAGACGGCCCATATCCGTTTGGAAGTGCCTTACCGGAGAAACCAAAGGGACTGGAAACCTGTCTTCCATCCATTTGCCAAAGCCAGGAAAAGGATAGAAACCTTGTTCTCACAGCTATGTGACCAGTTTATGCTCATACGCAATTATGCGAAAGACACGGATGGGTTGTTCGCCCGGATTATCGGGAAAATCAGCGCACTTACAATCCTACAATACATTAACTACAAAAACAACAAGCCCATTGGCAGAGTCAAGTATGCGCTGACTTAATTCCGCCAACGGGT
>NZ_NFJV01000025.1 GCF_002160055.1 Mediterranea sp. An20 | reverse complement strand
CTTCGAGAGAAAGGAGATGAAATCGAATGGGATTAACCATTTGTATAAATAGAAATAATTTATGCGGATAACACGCAGATAAGCAACCGTAACAGGTTGCTATCTGCATCCCATTAGCAACCATAAAAAAGAAAGAAAATGAAAAAAGATGCTTCAAAATTGATGACAGAAGAAAAATTCTGGACAATCATTGAAAATTCAAATCGTGGACGAAATTTGAAAGAGTGCCTTACTCCACTCTCCGAAGAGGAGTTGTTCGGATTCATATATTGGTGGAGGCACTTCTGTAATATATCTTATAGGCAAGACTTATGGGCAGTAGCCTATGTGGTACTTGGCGGCTGTAGTGATGATGGCTTTGATTATTTCCGATTTTGGCTGATTTCTCGTGGTCGTAAGATTTTCGAAAAAGCCTTAGAGGATGTTGACTCCCTTTGTGATGTGTTTTCTGAGCTTGAAGACCCAGAAGGCGATGATTATCCTGAACAAGAGTTGCTGGATTATGTCGCAATGGAGATTCTTAATGAACGAGCTGGGGAAGACGATTATTATTATGTCTTGGAAGAAAACTATTTATTGCCTTCATATACTCATGAAATTGAATTTGAATGGGACGAGGATGATGAAGAGTCTATCCGTAAAATTTGTCCACGAACTTTTGATAAATGGAAAGATAATGATGTGTTCTGAATGTGGTTGCTAACAAGCGGCTTAACCTCCCCTGAAAAGGTCGGTTAGCCACCGAACATTATGCGCCCAAGATATAATATTAAAAATAATAAGAACATGAAAGAAGAAAATTATCCAATTGGAGCTTTTGTAGCCTTTGTGCTATTATCACAAGATGAATGGGATGTTAAAAAACTCATCAACGACTGTAAGGCTGATTGGAACATAGAAATTCCATATGACGACAATGAAGAAGCGTTGGTAGCTGTTATGGGTGATATTACACTTGCGGTAGCCATTATGCATGGACCTGTTCCTAATCAAGAGGCAGAACATTATGCAGAAGCAAATTACCTGTGGAAAGATGCAGTAGAAGTGACTAAAAGTCACAAGGCACATCTCATGGTTTCTGTATTAGGAAAAGATGCCAATCTATTGGAACGAGGGAAACTATTTACAAAAGTCGTTTCTTCATGCCTTAAACAAGAAAGAGCTATTGCCGTCTATACCGATGGAGCCGTGTTCCATCCCCAGTTTTATTGTGATATTGCATCTGTCATGCAGCAAGATGATGAAGCACTGCCTATAATGGATTGGGTATGGTTTGGCATATATCGCACCGAAGAATGTGCAGGTATATATACCTACGGAATGAGAAAATTTGGTAAAGAAGAATTGGAGGTCTATGCTGCCAATGCCGACCCGAATGATGTCCGCGATTTTCTGCTTGATATAGTTACATATGTTTTAGACTGCGATGTAACTTTGAATGATGGCGAAACCATCGGGTTTTCAGAAGAACAAAAGCTCAGGATTACCCTTAGTGATGCGGTTGCATTGGATGGCAAGAGCTTGAAAATTGAATATCCACAAGATGACGGCGCATAACAAACGGCTAAATCGCCCTTGAAATGGCGATTATCCGTCAAACATTCAAGGCAAATTAAAACAACTAATATACAGCAACTTACAAACAAATAAACAAATGTAAAAAAATAACGGTAGTGAATGATTGATTTGATAGATTACATAGAAAGGTGTAGTTCCCGGAAAAGCACATATCGCTTGGCAGACTTTTTCAATCGCTGGTGGGACGAGTACGCACAGCACCCTGCGGAGTACATCACCCCCGAACAGTACAAGGCGGTGAACGCTATCCGTGTGTGCCGTACAGCCGCTTTGGGAATAGACACATACGCCTGCCCCGATTGCGGGGAGGTGCGGGAAATCAGTCATAGCTGCAAGAACCGTTTCTGCCCGTCATGCGGCTGGCGTGATACGCTGAAATGGGCGGCACGCATGAAAGAAAAGTTGCTGCGGGTGCCGCACCGCCATGTTGTGATGACCTTGCCGCATATCCTGCTGGACTTGGTGAAGCGCAACAAGAAAGAAATACTGAACATCCTGATGCGGACTTCGGCAGACACGCTGAAAGACTGGATGATGCACAAGTTCGGCTTGAAAACCGGGGTGATTGCCGTGTTGCACACCTATGGGGAAACAAAGCAGCTTCATGTACACACCCACATGATTATGTCGTGGGGCGGCATCGACAGCGAAGGTAAAATAGCCGTTCCTGAACATGATTACGTGCATATCCCCTCTATCCGCAGGGTGTTCCGCTACAAGTTTGAGAATGCGCTGATAGGACTGTTCGATGCGGGCAGGCTGGAACATGACTTTCACGACCGCATGGAGTTTATGGGCTTCATCAAAAGGGTGGCGAACAGAAAGGATTGGATTGTGCATCTGGAACCGCCCATACAGATGCCGGAGCAGGTGATACAGTATGTCGGCAGGTATTCCAAGCGGGCATGTTTGAGCGAATACAAGATTACGGCAATGGACGGCGAGAACATTTCATTCCGATACCGTGATTACAGGAACTCACCCGACAGGAGAAACCCGGTGGAAAAGGAACTGACGCTGCATTACCATGAGTTCTTTCCCCGGCTGCTGCAACACGTCCCCCTGCGCTATTTCCGTATCGTGAGGTATTACGGCTTCTACTCCAACAAAGGCAACCTGCCGGAAGAATACTTCGGACGGGATGAAAGCGAGACAGAGGAAGCCGGAGTGCAACAGGCAGAAAGTGAATACGAGAATCCTTATTTCTGCGAGCATTGCGGACGGATGAGAGTTTACAGCCACACTACGGTAACGAGTGGCGGCATCACATATACGGTTGTATTAGAACATTGCGACATACACCGGAAAAAATCGGCATGACAGCAATATGGGATAGCTATGCCCTGCCGTGAACAGAAACAGTAAAATCCCATAAAATAGAAGAAAGGAGAACAAAAAAAATGAATGAAATACGGATAAGAGCTGTAATAAAACGAACCGGGTGCAGGAATGAACTTCACACCCCTTTCTGCCGGAAACAGCAGTCAAAAATTGAAGTTCTATATAAATATGTAATAGTGCATGGTGGGTAAAACTGCCTTGAACAAAGAAATGAAGCACCTAAACGGTGCTTATTTCCGAACCATTATCCGCAATAGTAAAACAATTAAAAATTAAAAGATTATGGCAACAACAGAAGAAAGAGACATCTTTGCTAATGAGTATGTCCAAATTTACACAAATGGTTCTGGAAACATCGTTTTGCTCTTCCAAAATGAGGTTGAAAAAACATTGGCAATAGGAGAGCAAATGAATGAGATAAACGAAGAAGCATACATGAACGGTTACAACTGGGATGCTTTCTTCAACTACTATCTGGCAGAAAATGCACCGGATATTTTGGAAAGTATGGAAAGCGACCCTGAAGCTGGTTCTTACGCAGCTTATTTTGAGGACACCGCAGAAAACGAGCAAAAAGCAAAACGCTTTGCCGACATCATCATCTCTTTAATAGAAAACGAAGAAGATATATATAAAATTCTTCGAGAGAAAGGAGATGAAATCGAATGGGATTAACCATTTGTATAAATAGAAATAATTTATGCGGATAACACGCAGATAAGCAACCGTAACAGGTTGCTATCTGCATCCCATTAGCATCGAAGAATAAATTGAAATGTAATGAAAAAGATATTTAGTACAGCACCAGATGGCAATGATAATGCACAATTTGTAGGAGTAGAATATGTAAAATTTTCTATTTCTCAGATTGAAGATGTTTGTGATTGGATGAGGAAAAACGATGAAATCGCTCAACCATTATTAGCAAATATAGATTTGTTATTAACTATAACGAGAAAATATTCTGTAGATGCAAATCTATTAATCGAGAAAGACAAAGTAAAAGAATGGAGAAAAGTTTTCAACGATTGGTTTGAGCGTGTTGGTAATAAAATTCCTGCCAAATTCAGGGACGGTATAAAAGCCAATGGTGATGAACTATTTAAAGAGTTAGAACAATATGGGTACTAATGATTTTAGAAAGTATAATCTGGATGTAAAACTTAAAACAAATAAAAAATGAAAATATTTAGTACTGCACCCGATGGTAATGAAATGGCTGATATGGCAAATGCATGCTACTTTAATTTGGCTATAAAACAAATTGAAGAAAATGCAGAATGGTTAAAAACAGCCAACAAACCAACACAAGCTCTTTTAGCACACATTGAAATACTAATTATGCTTGCAAAAAGATTTCCAATCGATGCAAATTTGAGTATCAAAAAAGACAAAGTTCAAGAATGGAAAAAGACGTTTAATGACTGGTTTGAGCGTGTGGGAAATAAAATTCCTACCAAATTCAGGGACGGTATAAAAGCCAATGGTGATGAACTATTTAAAGAATTGGAACAATATGGACACTAAAGATTTTGAAATGAAAATTCAACCTTTCTTTTGGGTTGATCATGAATCGACAGCTTCAGTATGTCTGAATGTTGGAGAATACAAAGCTGAAATCTTCGAAGCAAGAGAGGACGAGGGCTTTGAGGGGAACGGCTATGACTGGGAGTCCTTAGCTCGTGTCTTTGTGGAAGAACAAGTACCAGAATTATTGGATAAAATTGATTTTGATTCTGAAGGTAGTATGTTTTGTGCCTACTCAAAAGATAAAGAGGCATTGAAAAGCTTTATTCTAAAATTCAAGGAAGCGTGTGAAAACCATGTATTGATTATGGATTTGTTTTCTCGTGCTGAACTTGATTAAGAAACGATGCTAACAAACACCTGTGCCGCCTAATGGCGGCAAGCTGCAAACCATTACCGATAATCATAAAAACAAATAAGATATGAACGAACGATATGCCAAATGTATTCCATTCGATAAGAATGTAAAAGGCAGGATTGGTGGTAATCCTCCTAAATGTATAGAAGAACAAATCCCCTGCGATTATAAGTTCTATGCAACATTAGTACATCCTGAAAAGGAGAATACTATGCTTTCTATCTTAATTCATCAAGACTATAATGCTCTTATAGACAATAATATATATCCTTCAATAGCAGTAAAAATAGTAGAGCATGAATTTTCTGAAATTGGTAATTGCGTAGAAAGACGAAACACTAATTTAAGAATGTGTTCTATTAGTGAATATTCAGAAAATAAGGATAGTGAGAATATGCTTGTAAAAATAGGTGGTACCCCTTCTCTGATTCAAGATGAAGAATACTATTATAAAGAATTAGAAGAACAGGGCTTTTCTTTTTTCTTGTCAATAGACGAGGATGGTTATAATGATGATGTTCTCATTGGCAGTTATCCTTTCGGATATGGAGCATTATACCTGTATAAGCATCATATAAACAATGAAATAATCGCAGGATTTTGGCAATGTTCGTAAAAAATCGGTAACAAGCACCTGTACCGCCTAACGGCGGCAAGCTGTCGGACATTATAAACCAGTAAAAAGTAAGAAAATATGATTGAAGCATTAAAAAAGATAGGATTCATCGTCACGGAACGATTGGAAAGAAAAGAACTAAGTCCTGATTTCCTTAACCGGTATTCAAATCTTCCTGCCGATTATCTGGAGTTCTTACAGCAATTTCAAGTCATTACGAATGAATGTGAAAACGTATGGTTTAATTCCATAGAGGACTTTAATGGGGATAGCAATAGCGAATTTCGTTGGAATGAATTTGAATTGATGGGACTTGAGACATTTGATGATGATGAAGAGGAAACTGAAATAATACGTTGCTTTTGGGACACTCATGTACCTATTGCTTTATCTGTAAAAGACGGATACCGATATTTGAGCATAGATTTATCATCAGAAAACTATGGTAAAATCTATTGCGGAGTTGAACCCGAATTTGAAGAATCGGCGGAATTGGTTTGTGATAGCTTCAATCAATTGTTGGAAATGTTGTCTTCTAATGAGAAAGAGGATATATTGACAAATTTCAAATAGGTTTATAACAAGCGGCTTAACTGCCCCGAAAAGGTCGGTTAGCCACCAACCATTAGCCACTTAAAAATAATAATAAAAATGACACATAACGAAGCCATAGAACTATTATTGAAAGAGTACGCTTCTTCTGACAAGAAGCGGCTTACAGAGCTATTCATACAAACCTTGCCAATAGGTCGGATTCATTTTGGACTTCAAGTTTTGTCGAAAATGAAAACATATTATGTTCATTCATATTCAATATACGACATTCCTAAAACAGGTGATTTTGACAAAGATGAAAAGTTATGGATAAAAGAAAAAAGGAAACCATTTTCAGAAAGAAAATACCTTACCTTTGAGAATATGACTGTAGAACAACAAAGGATAATTATGGAAGAACCTACAAGAAGCCCTTGTCATGTTTGTTCATCTTCCTTTGAGAAGGATATTGAAAAATATCCATTCAGTCCTAAATATGGAGTACATGAATCTGATGTTTTTCACATGGTACAATGCTTACAGCAAGAAAATAAGGAAAGTGTGAATTTCCCATATAATCTCAAACAACAGGAAGAAGGTCTGAATGTTCTTGAAGAAGTCTTTGCGACTATTTTATCAGTGCAGGAATCAGACGGAATTCGTGATGTGTACAAGTTGTTGAAGAAAAAAGAATTTTTCAAGCATTGGAAGAAAGAGGGTAAGCGTATTGATGTGGAATTTTATGCAGAATTGGCTTTACAACGAGTATTGGAAATAATGGGATATCTTAGCATTCTCCACACAGAAAAATATAGAGGCTCATTTTATGAGTTTAATGAGGGATGTCCTCCAAGCAGTAGCAGTCGTTCAGATTGGAATTACCCAGTGGATTTTTGGAGAGGAAAAAATGGCATTGATAAGATAGCTTTTAAGTATTGGTTTGGAGAGTATGATGAACTTGAAAAATACTGGAAATAATAAAGTGGCTAACAAGCGGCTGAACGCTCCTGTAAAGGCCGGTTAGTCGCCCAACATTAGTCATTAATAATATACACTAAAAATATAACAAATATGGGACTTGGATTCAACATTCGCACAAGGATCAGGAATATCGGAGCATTCAAGCGCACCGTGGAGAAACTGGCCGCTGAATCCGGCTATCATGCAGAGCATGACGAATCTGCAACGAGGGTAAGTTTTTGCAAATTAGGCGACCTGTTCCTGAACTATCAATATGAGGGAAAAGAAAACTCCGTGTGGTATTTCTGGTGGGATTAACCGATTCGTTTCACATTCAAAAGCATTTCAATATGAATCAAGTATTTCAACAAGACCTAAATACAAAGGAACTGCAGCCCGGAGGGCCTTTACTTATAAACCTTCTGTTCAAGGAACCGGTTGAATTGCCGGACACGCAGAGGGTGGCTGATGTATGCCGGAAGCATTTCGGCAATGTAGAATGCCGCGAAGGTGATGACAAGTCTGTCTTCATCACCGCCCTGGACCACATGGTGGAGTTTGAGGACGGGAAAGCACCCGTGCAGTTCCTGATGACTTCGTGCATGGACTTTGACGGAAAGACCGTGGACGACTTCACCCGGAGCCAGATGTGGGACTGCCAGGAGAGCCGTGACCGTATCCTTGAGGAATGCCGGTACAGTATGCTCGCTACGGACTTCCTTGCCCGTGGCCTGTCTTCTCTGGAACGTGCCAATCTGGAAATGGACTACCTTGAAGCGCTCGCCGAACTGTTCCCGTCCTGCGAAGCGTTCTTCTTCAGCGGCAGCGGGAAATTGTTCGAGGCGGAGGAAATCCGCGGCAATCAGATAGAAGGTCCTGACCGGTTCATCCGCTATGCCGTAAACGTCCGTTTCTTCACGATTCAGGGTTCCGACGACATGCTGGTCGATACACTCGGGATGAACACGCTGTTCCTGCCTGACCTGCAGTACCACTTCCGCGGACTTGATCCGAACTGGGTAGTGAATCATGCCTACAACGTAGCCTCCTATCTGCTTACAAGCGGCAATGAAATAGACTCGGGAGAAACCGTCGATGGAATCAAAGACGGTTATATGGACCGCAGCATCCAGTGGAAATGCCAATACGAAGACGCGCTGATACAGCCCAAGCGTCCCGTACTTGACATCAACACGGGAGAATATGCATCTGGAAATCGGAAATAACAGGAACCGACAGTTCGGGTGAAACGATAAAGGCATTGTTTTGCCTGATATCCATCTGATGAAATAAGAAACTCAACATGCAGATAGCGTTTCGAAAGAGGCGCTATCTGTAACTTATAACAATAAAAGTAAGAACAATGATAGAGTATATTGAAAAAGGCGACATATTCCGCATTGAGGGCGTGAGCAACTATGCGCACGGGTGCAACTGCGCCGGTGCGATGGGTAAAGGCATTGCATTGCAGTTCAGAGAAAGATACCCGGCCATGTATCTTGAATATAAGCAGCTGTGCAAGGAGCATAAGTTTTGTCCCGGCGATGTCTTTGATTATGATTATGGCCACGGGCATATTTATAATCTCGGCACTCAGGCAACATGGCGGACACGAGCCAAAATAGAGTACATTGAGAAGGCATTGAAGCAGATGCTTGAACTTGCCGATCATGATAATGTGACGGCCATAGCTCTACCGGCCATCGGTGCCGGGTTGGGCGGTTTGAGATGGGATGATGTCAAAGCTGTTTTGGATAAGGTTTCAAACGATTATCCCAAGATTGACTTGTATGTAGTTGAGACTTATCAAAGTGAATAACGGTAGATAACAAACGGATTAATCTCCTTTGAAAGATTGATTATCCGCTGAACATTAACCCAATAATACAGACAATGAACGAACAGATAGACAGACTTTCTGAAAGGATAGCCGAGAATCCCCGCTACGGCTATCTGATAGTGGGCGGCATCCTGCTGCTATGGCTCATCGGCGTGATATGCGGGTGGAAATGGACCTACGAGCCGAACCGGTGGGGATGGTATTGGGTGCGTGAGACCTTCGGCGAGAAGGCGTTGCGCATTTGCGTGGGCGCATTGCTGGTCATCGCCCTGGCAGGCGTGGCGTGCCTTTATTTTGCCACGGCGTAGGAAACGAAAAACGGAATGCCTTATGAGGAAACAAGAATATAAAGAGCAAGAGCGGCCACGGCGCTACTATTTCTTCGACTATTTGTTTTGGTTGGGAGAAATAACATGGTTGAATTATCACACATACGATATCAAACAACCCAACGGGAATGAAATGTTGGTGGTTTGTTCCATGTCCTTTATATTCATACCCATTCTGACTATCGTTGGCCATTTTCTTTATGATTATGACCGCTCTATCTTCGAATTCTTTTCACTCGTCCTTTTAATCGTCTGGATTGTTGCCATCATCATGAAAGACAGGCTGCTCGGCAAAATATACCCACCCTCCCGTCGGAAAGCGGTCATGCAGCATTATGAAGGACGCAAGTTCAGCCAAACCAGGTGTTACTTTTTCTTTTTTACCCTCATTCTTTTATTCATACCGGAACTGGTTTTGTTATCAACCGCACTGAAATGGATAAACGAAACTATCAAATGACAGACAGCCGGAACGTGTTTTGCCGCTTCTTCTACATATTAGTGATGCTGCATAAAATCATGCATAGCCATTTCACCGACTGGAACAACAAAAGGAAGCGCAAGGCGTTGGGGGCTGGGATATATGCCCTGACTATCCTCCCCGAATTGCTCCTGCTGAACGGCACTCTGTTCGCGGCGGCGGGACAAGACGGGTATGTGCATCTGGAATCCAACTGTCAGAAGGTCGTCTTTTACGGCGTGTCGGTGCTGGCTTTGCTGCTGATGGTCATCCCTTGGGGATTTCTGGATGACAAGAAAATCCGCAAGGAAGTCCGGCAGGAACTCCGTGAGCGTCCCCGCTACTGGAAACGGGCGATGTTGATTTACATTGCGGCTATCGTGGCGTTGGTGGTAGCGGTGAACATTGCGTTTCCCTACTTATAATACTAAGCCGGAGTCAGCGCTGAAGTTCCACAACGGTGGAAAGGTTCATTGAAATAAGCGGAAAACTTAAAGTGTTGAAACGGGTCACAAACAGCTTCCTAACTTCCAAAAGCCGAAATGAAGCATCAGGAAGACTCCAAGGAAGCATATTGAAAATTGAGCGTAAATGTACTATTTTTCCGGCTTTTACGGCAGGATTGCGAGGTGTTTTTTATAATTTTGTATGCAAATGAAAGGCAAGATACGAAAATACATACCGATTTTAATGTGGACGGCGCTGCTGCTTGCGGCAGGGTGCGGCGCTCCTCCCGTGCCGCCGTCCGACGAGGAGATGACACGGCACTTCCTCGCGCATGAAGCGGCGTTCGAGACGCTTCGGGAGGTCATCGCCCGCTGTCCCTACGGGATGTACTATCCGGCCTACGACACACAGGACACCGCCTGCCTGAAAGGAATCTCCACGGAAGACCGGCATAGGCTGGACTCGCTGCTGGCGGCAATCTCTTGTGAGCGGGTGTTCTACTACGGGAAGGAGGCGAAGAAAGAGGCGATAAAGAAGTCCGGTTGGGACGGGCAGGACACCACCTACACGAGCTTTTCCATTCCGTACTTCTCGCACGGCTACTCGATTGGCGGGACAAGCAAGGACTTCGTGTACGATCCGGGATTGAAAAGCCATCCCGACGGGCACGTCACGGAACACGGGGATTTGAACGAGATATACCGCAGGGCATACAACGACACCACGCTATACAAACGGATTAAGGGAGACTGGTACATTCAGTTGGAGCATGACAACTGACCGATAACTTAACTGACGTATATGGAGAAAGGACAACGGAAATACGGGCTGAAAACAAAGGGAAACATAATATTCCTGTGTGTCGCCATGATTCTGTGCGGCTGCGGCTGCGCACGGCATTACACGGTCTTCCAATACGACAACGGCGACGATTATTCCAGTGAGGGGCTGTACCGTATCGTGGACAGGAAAGGACGCATCGGCTATGCCGACAAAGAGGGAAAGACGGTCATCCGCCCCCGTTTTGCTTTCGGCTATCCCTTTGAGGGAGGCAGGGCAAAGGTAACGGATTCCGGCCAACGGAAAGAGGTGCCCGGTTCCGGCGGAGAGTACCATTATTGGGAAAGCGACGGATGGTATTATATCGACCGGAACGGGAACAAGCTGCCGGATTACCGGCTGCTGCAGAGCTTACGGTACACTTATACGGGTGATTCCATCATAATAACAGACGATGCAGATAAAGAGCAATGCGCAGGCATCCATGAAAACATGATACGGCCTGTCCTGGCAGAGCTGGCATCCTCCCTGAACGGATGCGGAGAAGCGGAGCGCATGGCCGACCGAGCTGGATACTGCGATGTCCGCCATTACCTCGAAGTGCCCGGAACGGATTCCCTGCAGGGAGGAAATATCTGGATAACGGTGGACATCCTGTCGTCCAATAACCCGGATTTCAATCGCTGCTTGAATGCCATTGGGAAAAAGGAGTACTACGCCTTGAAATGGGCGCCGGAATCCCCGGAACAATGCCTTGTGTTCACAGAGGAAAGGAAACTGGTCGTCGTGTGGTGCAGCCTGTTCCATGACGGAAAAGAGGCGGTGCAAAAGGTAAGGAAGATATTGGAGCCTTTAACCGTCGATTCTCCGAAGTATAAGAAACAAACAGAAGGACACTAAAACTTAGAGTATTCTATGTTCATATCCTAACATATTGCATGATTTAACGTGAGATTAACATTTGCAGTTTTATTCGTTCTTGTTTTCTCTGTGTAGAATTTATATGTGTTAGGGTCATAAAACGTTTTCTTCTTGACCAATGTCACGATAATTCGAATAAGTTTGTTCTTTACGTTGTTCAATGCGACCTGCGGTTTCTTTCCTCTTTTTATCAGGCGTTGGTAATATTCTTTGATTTCCGGGTTGAAGATTTTGGCGATGTGAGCCGCCTGCCCCAGTAGGGACTTGATAAGCTTGTTGGCGAAATGGCTCGTCCTTGCCGGCACGTCCACGCTGGTGCCGGACTGTTTCCCGAACGGTGCGACGCCATAGTAGCAGGCTATCTTCCGGGCATCATAGCCGAACTTCTTGAAGTTATTCGTGTAGATAATGATGCAAGCCGCATTCTGCCTTGCCACACCTTTTATGGAGGTGATGATGGCGTAATTCTCCTGTAGTTCCTTATCCGACTCAATGATAGAATCTATCATCCTGTCACATTCGGCGATGGCCTTGTTTATCTCAGCTGCAATGTGCTTGCTTTTCCGTTTGATGAAAGACATGGCCTTGTCCGCACCTATGGCTTGCTTGTCCTCCATACGCACCTCTATCGCGACCTTCTGTTGCACGAGTTTGTGCCTGTAAAGGAACACCTCCCTCAATTGGAAGAGGGATTCGCTCATGGGTTCAAACAGGACGGCCTTGTCCTGGTGCCTCCAGGCGTATTCCGCAATGACGGCGGAGTCCGCCTTGTCGCTTTTGACACGTTGTATTCCGCTACTGTGCTTGATGGCATAAGCGTTGGCTATCCAGATGTCATGTCCCTTGCCGTACAACCATTTGCTCAACCCGATGCTGCACGATCCGGTGTCTTCCCCGCAGAACAACCATTCGTCTTGCCTTGTTTGCCATGAGTTTGTCTTCACCCATTTGACGAAATTCCTGTAACCTTTCGGCCCATTGGGGAAGGAGCCGTGTTCTCTTGTGCCTATTTCCTGTATTCCGCACGCCAGGATAACGGTTGCGTCGAACTTTTCCTTCGAAAAGTCAATGCCAATGAATAACTTTTTCATATTTTTGTTCCTCCATCTTTAAAACTGATAAAGCTGTGTTTGACTCTAAACTCTAAATAGGCTCGTGGCCATTAATATTCTATCGGAGCTTTGCAGCTTGGCGGGGAGGAGCCGTAACGTGGAATAGTCTCTCGGGACTCGCTTCTTTCTGGTATCTCCTCCCTGCCTATCAGTCTTTATCTTCATACAACAAAGATAATCGACTGACATCGCATTTATAAGTTCTCGGTATAAATTTATCCGCTACGCTTAGCTTTATTAAGATAAATTCCCCACTCGCTTATCTTGCTGCTGCAAACTTAGAGCTTCTTCATTTAAGGAGGATTAATTGACAAAGGCATGGCTAAATTACAGGCAGCGATAGCAATGACATTGGACGGTTCCATTCCTACGGAAAGCGAACCGTTGATGGAGTGGATACAGTCGGACAGGGACGGCTTCCCGTACTGGCGGAAGCGCGGTACCAGACTCCTGTTTCCCGGTTATCCGCTGGTCAGTCTTATCTGCGAGAAAGACATTGCCGGGCCTTCCACGGTTTTCCATGCGGAAATATACGATGAAAAGAGCGTGGAATTTCTGCGGGGGCTGTCACTTTACAGCCTTGTCGATGAACTTGTAATCTTTCTTATCCCCTCGGTCAGTACCTTCCCTTTGTCCGTCTCCGCTCACCTCCCGTCAGGCAACTGGCGGCTCGTCAGATCCAAGACCTTCCGGAACGGCGTGTGCCGTCTGCATTATTGCAGGACGTTGCAATAGACCGTTGCAGGACATTGCAAATGCAATATGCCCGTCAGCCCTCTTCCTGGAAGGCTGATTTTTTATTTCTATGATATTCAGCGTTTTGCCTGTTTTCGGAAGAATAATCTGCCGCGTTGGTCTGTGATTTGGCCTTTATCATAATGAAACCTGTTGCGCAACAGTGTGAGAAACGAAGTATTCACGCACTAAAACAGAATTCAGTATGATACAGATAGACCGGGAGACATTCCAGATGATGCTCCACCAGATTATGGAACGCTTTGACAAGATAGAGGACAGGCTGAACCGCATGAACCGGCAGACGGCCGCCCTTGAAGGTGACAAGCTGCTCGACAACCAGGACATGTGCGAACTGCTCGGCGTGACCAAGCGCACCCTTGCGCGTTACCGCCAGAAGAAGCTCGTGACCTACTACATGATTGACGGACGCACCTATTACAAGGCTTCCGAAGTTCAGGAGTTCCTGAACCGGAAAGGGAAGGCGCTGCCCGCAAGGATCAGGAAAGAACTGGGTATTCAATCTTAATCAGAAGACGTATGGAAATAATATGTATAGACAAAAAGACTTTTGACGAGTTCCGGATCCGTTTCTGCGAACTTGAAAGCCGGCTTGCCCGGTTGTGCCGTTCAGGCAAGGACATGGGTTTGAAGAACTGGATGGACAACCAGGATGTATGCGACGTGCTTCACATATCGAAGAAGACATTGCAGGTGTACCGTGACAAGGGGCTTCTGCCTTTCACACGCATCAAGCACAAGATGTTCTACAAGCCTGAAGATGTGCAGAACCTGTTGGAATCAAGTTATCACCCCTTAAAAAGAAAGCCATGAGTTACCATTTCATAGAGAGGAAAGACCCTCACGTTGAAGTCCTTTTCCAGGGACTGGAGAATTTGGAAAGAATGTTGTCCAATATGGAAAAGACTCCCAAGCCGATGTTCAAGGGAGAACGTTTCCTGACGGACGAGGAACTGTCCGGCATACTCCGGATAAGCCGGCGGACCCTGCAGGAGTACCGCACGCTCGGTGTCATCCCTTATTACCTCCTTCAAGGAAAGGTGCTCTACAAGGAATCCGACATCCAGAAGATGCTGGAAGATGCCTACAAGAGATGCCGGGAAGAACAGAGGTGGGTATAGCATAAGACAGGAAAATGGAGAAACAGGCCGGGCTGCCGCTTCTCCATTTTTTTTCATCATCCGGCACGTTGCCGCCGTTTCCGCCTTTTCCCATCAAACTCTTCCTCATAAAGGAATGTTTCCCGGTTGAAGGAAGAGTCCTTCAGTTTTTTCATGTCCTCCTCCACCTTTTTGTCGGTGACTTTCGCATAAATCTGCGTGGTCTCGATGCGCAGGTGTCCCATCATGCGGGCCACCGTCTCAATCGGGACACCCAATGAGAGCGTGATATGGGTACCGAAATTATGCCGGGCCTGGTGGAAGGTAAGCGGAAAGCCGTATGCTTTTCCCAGCTCCGTAACAAGTGTGAGGAAATACTTGCGGCAATAAAGGTTGAACACCTTGTCGCTGTTTCTTTGGTCTTTGTACTTCTCGATTATTTTCATCGGGATGTCCAGCAGCCGGACGGAAGACGGTGTGTCCGTCTTCTGTCTCCGATAGTGTATCCACCAAGTTCCGTCATCAGCCTGCGTGATGTCGTCCGTCTTCAGCCTTTTCAGGTCGGCAAACGCCAGTCCGGTGAATGTCGAGAAGATGAACATGTCCCTGACGAACTGAAGCTGAGGTTTCTCCACCGGAGTTTCCATCAGCTTTTTCAGGTCCTCCAGTTTCATGTGGCGGCTTTTGCGCCGGGGAAGTTCCGGGTGCAGTCGGCAATAGGGGTCCCTGCGGAGCGTTCCCTGGCTCACGGCCCGCATGGTCATCTTCTTCAGCCTGTACAGATGTTCATGTACCGTCTTGGGGCTCATGTCGCGGTCTGTGCGTAGAAAGACCTCAAAATCATCATAGAAAACACGGTCAAGACTGCGCAATGTCACATCTTCTACACCTTTTTTCTCATGCACGAAGGCGGACAGGTGCTTGTATGACCGCATATAAGAATCGTAGGTCTCCTTGATTCGGTCAACTCCTATCCGTTTCCTGTATTCCTCGTTGTGTTCCCGGAAAAGGGCGAGCAGGGTAAGCGGCTTCTGCCCGATGCCCTTCACCGCATTCTTTACCAGTTCCGCCGTGATGAAGCCGAGGCTGTCCTTTATCCGCCTGTAATGTCCCTCAATTTCGGCGGTCAGGTCGTCTATGGCCCGATTCACGGTCACGGCGTTTGCGCTGCGGCCGTCGGCGCGTCCCTTTCCCGGGTTCCAGATGGCCGGATTGACTGATACCTTCGTGCCGATCTGCTCCCATTCGGCATCTATGCTGACCTTGCACAGCAGCTGGCAGGTCCCGTCCTTGCGGACTTTCGTACGGTTGATATAGAACAGTACCGCAAAGGTGCTGCGGTGTTTGATGTCGTTGTTCTCTGTATTCTTTTTCATATTACCAGTGTGTTTAAGTTGTTATATGACTACGGAGAAACGCTCCGCGATTCTTTCATTCAGGGCGTTCGTGTCAGAGTCTATCTTGTCGTCAGTCACTTTGGCATAAATCTGCGTGGTCTCTATCCGGCTGTGGCCGAGCATCCTGCTGACCGTTTCAAGCGGGACTCCGTGCGAGAGGGTGATCTCCGTGGCGTAGGTATGGCGCCCTGAATGGAAGACGAGCCTGCGGTCTATTCCGCAGATAACCGCAATGCGCTTCAGATAGAAATTCATTGTGCTGTTGGCATACATCGGCAACAGCCGGCCGTCCGGTGCGGTGTCGCGGTACTTTTCGATAATCCGCAAGGGAAGTTCCAGTAGAGGGATTTCAAACTCCACTCCTGTCTTTTCCCGTGAACTCCGTATCCACCATGTCCCGTCATCGGCCAGGGAAAGGTTGTCTGTCGTCAGCAGCCGCATGTCGCCATACGGGATACCGGTATAGCAGGAGAACAAGAACATGTCCCTCACATGGTACAGGGACGGATTGTGAAGCGGTGTGGTCATGATCCGGTGCAGTTCCTCGTCCGTGAGGTACTTTTGTTCCGGTTTCGGATGCACGGGTTCGTAACCGAAGAACGGGTAGGCGGTGATGATGCCGTCAGCGATGGATTCGCCTACCACGGTCTTCAGCCGGACCGTGAGATTGATGACAGTACCCGGAGCCAAACGGCATTCGGTACGCAGATGCAGGTCATATTTCTCAATGAAGGAAAGGTCCAATGTCGAGAACGGGACATCCGATACCTTGTATTGTGACCGGATGAACCTCTCCAGATGGCTGTATGCGTTTCTGTAACCAGCGAGACTTTTTGCCGTGCGGTTTATCCCGATCCGTTTCTCGAAATTGCCGATGAACTTCATGAAATAGGCCAACAAGGTTTCCTGTTCGGAGGCCATGCCGAGCAACCGGTGCTTCACTTCCTCGGCGCTGACACCATCACGCACGGCGGACAGCTCCGCATATATGCCGAGCGCTCTTGCCCGTATCTCATCCAGGCGGTTGTTGATTTCCTTAGCCGCCACGCTCTTGCCCGTAGCCCGGCCTGCCGCCCACATCTTCTGCGGCACCCTCAGCTTCATGCTGAAAGCAGACTCCGAGTATTTCCCGATGTTCAGCCTTGCCATCACGGGACAATACCCGTCGGCATCGGACTCGCTCTTTTTAAGGTAGAACGACACCTTTACATTCGTCTGATTCATAACCTTTTCCTTTCTTGCAAAATTACCGGATAAAGGTCAAATGAGAGGCATGACGAATATGGCAGAATATGGAAACAAGTCCCATGCTCAAAAGAACCGGCCCATATTTTTCCCGCTCTGCGAAAAAATGACTATCTTCGCTAACGCAAATATGCAGGGACAGCGTTCTTTACGGTGATATGACAGAGGAATCGGGAGTCCGTTTCGCGTGGATTTTCTTCCCCGAAAAAGGCAACGGATAGGTAGCAATTCATTTTCCTAACCCATCAAAAAACGGCTGATGCCCTCCAATGATGGACATGGAATACAACCGCACATCACCTTTCATTTCCAACTGCTTGCATTATTCCTCCGAATTTCATCCGTATGTTGGCGAGTTTTGCAATATTTGCGGCCATAGTTGCTATGGGTAAAATGGAAGACGAAAAAGATATGCTGCTGCGTTTGAAAAATGGAGACACGGAAGCCTTTGCTTGTGTGTACAGACGCTATTGGCGGAAAGTCTATCGTTTTGCTTCTCTTTATATCACTTTGCCTGCCGATGTGGAAGAGGTAGTGCAGGATGTCTTCCTCAGCCTGTGGAAGAAGCGCGGCACCATTGAGGTGGAACAGGGTCTGGACGGCTATCTGTTCATTGCCACCCGCAACACTGTTTTTAACCATTTGCGCCGTCATTTCAATTATTCTTTCTATCGGGCTACTTTGGAAGAAGCTGTCGGTAACAGTTATAATAATGTCGAAGAAGACCTTCATGTTGCCGAGCTCCGCCAGCGTTTGTACAGTTTGCTGGGTTCGATGCCGACCCGTCGTCGTGAGGTGTTTCTTCTGAGCCGCGAGGGCCAGTTCAGTTACAAAGAAATTGCCGTGCGGCTTGGCATTGCGGAGAAGACTGTAGAACGCCATATCAACGAGGCACTGAAATACCTGCGTCAGTATCTGTTGGAGTCGTAGAGGAATCAATACCGCTATTTTTTTGTGGTCCGCCACTCCCGTTTCTTTCCGTTGTACGTCCGTATTTTCGCAGAAAAGGAGTATCTTTGCCGGGAAAAGTCCGATGGGACAGTCTTCGCATACTAAAAAGCATTGATTCTATGGATAAAGATATCGTCCTCACCCCCATGATGAAGCAGTTTCTCGACCTCAAAGCAAAGCATCCCGATGCCTTGATGCTGTTTCGTTGCGGGGACTTCTATGAAACCTACTCCACCGATGCCGTGGTGGCTTCGGAGATACTGGGCATCACCCTGACCAAACGCAACAACGGCAAGGGCGGACAGACCATTGAGATGGCAGGATTCCCTCACCACGCGTTGGATACTTACCTGCCCAAGCTGATTCGTGCCGGCAAGCGTGTGGCTATCTGCGACCAGCTGGAGGACCCTAAGCTGACCAAAAAACTGGTGAAGCGCGGCATCACGGAACTGGTGACCCCCGGCGTCTCTATCGATGACAATGTGCTGAATTATAAGGAAAACAATTTCCTGGCCGCTGTGCATTTCGGCAAAGGAGCCTGCGGAGTAGCTTTTCTGGATATATCGACGGGAGAGTTTCTGACTGCAGAAGGGACTTTTGATTACGTGGATAAGCTGCTGAACAATTTCGCTCCCAAAGAGGTGTTGTTTGAACGGGGCAAACGCCCGATGTTTGAAGGCAACTTTGGCAACAAGTTCTTTACGTACGAGCTGGACGACTGGGTGTTTACCGAAACTACCGCCCGCGAGCGACTGCTGAAACACTTTGAGGTGAAAAATCTGAAAGGGTTCGGGGTGGAACATCTGAAAAACGGTATCATTGCTTCTGGAGCCGTCTTGCAGTATCTCATCATGACGCAACACACGCAGACCGGACACATCACTTCGTTGGCACGTATTGAAGAAGACAAATACGTCCGCTTGGATAAGTTTACTGTGCGCAGCCTCGAACTGACTGGCTCCATGAACGATGGCGGCAGCAGCCTGCTGGACGTGTTGGACAAAACCATCAGTCCGATGGGTGCCCGCCTGCTGAAGCGCTGGCTGGTGTTCCCGCTGAAAGACAAGAGACCTATTGATGCGCGGCTGGATGTGGTGGAGTATTTTTTCAGACATCCGGATTTCAAAGATCTCATCGGGGAGCAGTTGCACCAAGTGGGCGATATGGAACGCATCTTGTCCAAGGTGGCCGTAGGGCGTGTGTCGCCCCGCGAAGTAGTGGCGCTGAAAGTGGCGCTGCAAGCCATTGAGCCTATCAAGGCAGCCTGTCTGGAAGCAGACAATGCCAGCCTGAACCGCATTGGAGAACAACTGAATATCTGCCAGTCGGTGCGCGACCGCATTGAGAAGGAGATAAACAACGATCCGCCTCTGCTCGTCAATAAAGGAGGTGTCATCAGGCAGGGAGTCAGCGCGGAACTGGACGAACTGCGCCGCATAGCCTATTCGGGCAAGGACTATCTGTTGCAAATACAGCAGCGTGAGAGCGAACAGACGGGCATCCCCAGTCTGAAGATTGGTTACAACAACGTGTTCGGCTATTACATCGAGGTGCGCAACGCCCATAAAGACAAGGTACCCCAGGAATGGATACGTAAGCAGACACTGGCCAATGCCGAGCGCTACATCACCCAGGAACTGAAAGAATACGAAGAGAAGATTCTGGGGGCTGAAGACAAGATTCTGATATTGGAAGCTCAGTTGTATAACGAACTGGTGCAATCGCTTGTTGAGTTCATCCCGCCCATCCAGATAGATGCCAACCAACTGGCACGGCTGGATTGCCTGCTCTCCTTCGCCACAGTGGCCCGGGAGAACAAGTATATCCGTCCTGTCGTGGCCGACGATGATGTGCTGGAGATTCACCAAGGGCGTCATCCCGTCATCGAGAAGCAACTGCCCATAGGCGAGCAATACGTGGCCAATGATGTGCGTCTGGATACGGAAACGCAGCAAATCATCATTATTACCGGTCCCAACATGGCAGGTAAATCAGCCTTGTTGCGCCAGACGGCTCTCATCACTCTGATGGCACAGATTGGAAGTTTTGTGCCGGCCGAGAGCGCCCACATCGGATTAGTCGACAAGATATTCACCCGTGTGGGGGCCAGCGATAATATTTCGGTGGGTGAATCAACATTTATGGTCGAGATGAACGAGGCTGCCAATATCCTGAACAACCTTTCGCCCCGCAGCCTCGTGTTGTTCGACGAGTTGGGTCGCGGCACTTCCACTTACGACGGCATATCTATCGCCTGGGCCATTGTGGAGTATATACACGAGCACCCCAAGGCTCGTGCCCGTACCCTTTTCGCCACGCACTACCACGAGTTGAACGAGATGGAAAAGAGCTTCAAACGCATCAAGAACTACAATGTGGCAGTGCGCGAGGTGGATAATAAGGTTATCTTTCTCCGCAAACTGGAGCCTGGAGGCAGCGAACATTCTTTTGGCATACACGTGGCCAAGATGGCCGGTATGCCCAAGAGCATCGTGAAGCGGGCTGATGAAATCCTGAAGCAGTTGGAACAGGAAAACCGCCGGACAGGTTCCGTCTCAGGAAAGACCATCACCGAAGGGGCTTCGTCGGCGGGGGGCATGCAACTCAGCTTCTTCCAGTTGGACGACCCGGTGCTGTGTCAGATTCGTGACGAAATACTGAATCTTGATGTCAATAACCTCACTCCGCTGGAAGCGCTGAACAAGCTGAATGACATCAAGCGGATTGTGCGGGGGAAGTAGAGAGTTTTTTATAAAGGCGTGTAATTCCTTGTTGTTTCACTGGATTTATTTACCTTTGTAATAGGATAAAACAGAGGAGCGAGAGGTAGAAAAAGCTTTCTCTTCCCTTGGTTAGCCTTGAGGAATTCGATGAAGAAGCGGAAAAGGAATATCTCCGTCTGGTACAGCCCGAAGTAAAATCATCCTCTTTCCGCAGTCCAGGACAAGCATCGATACATTATAATAAAAGTAGAGCGTACTTTGACAGGTGGGAAACAAATGAAATAATAAAAAGAAAGGCCATCGATATGTTCATTCTTCAGCATTTTTGTTACCTTTGTATCGGTAACTATAAATGAACAGGAAGCATGAAAGTAGGAGATAAAGTACTTATTTCGCCCGACTTGACACTGCAAAAAGAGTGGCTACCGGGCATCATTATCCAAGTGGAGAATAATCCCTTTGTAGGCATCGTGATTTCCGCAGAAACGGAAGACCATAACGTGTTCTTCGGGCGGGAAGACTTGTTCAAACTGGCAAAGGAGGAAGTATGTTTGCCATAAGTTTCGACATGACGGTTTCAAGTCTTGAAGAGCATTATGGAAAACCATATAACCGTGCTTATTACGAAATAAAGGAATGCCTGAAGAAAAACGGTTTTGAGTGGATTCAAGGCAGTACTTACCTCACGGTCAATGGAAACCTAAGCAACTTGTATAAGGCAATCAATGACCTTTGCAAGTATGATTGGTTTAAGAAGTCGGTTCGTGACATCCGTGCCTATAAGGTAGAGGATTGGTCTGATTTTACTCAGATTGTCAAGGAAAGTTGATTCATAAACCCTACCCATTGTTTCGTTCCGCCCCTCTCCATGCAGGAGAAAGGCGGAATGTTTGTATTGACAGGTTGGGAATTGTAGTTTATGGATTTGCTGGACATGTTGTCCTTCGTAGATACGTCTGAGATGCTGGCGAAACTGAAGCAAGCCATATCTCTATTTGGGTACATCCTACAGGACTTTCGTCAAGCCTTTATCTTCTTCCCGTAGAAGAACATGCAATATATCCCGATGGCTACGAACGGGATGCTGAGCCACTGTCCCATGTTCAGCGTCATGCCTTGCTCGAAGGCTACTTGGTCGGCCTTGAGGAATTCGATGAAGAAGCGGAAAAGGAATATCTCTGTCAGGCACAGTCCGAAGTAAAAGCCGCGCCGGTGGGGGAAAGCAGCAGGCAGGGCGGCTACCTCGTCCTTCTTCATGCCGATGGTTGCCTCGGCGCGTGTCTTGAGACCCAGGCGGTAGAAATACAGCATGCCAAGACAGAAGATGAAGTAGGCGATGGCTTCGTACAGCTGTCCGGGATGACGTGGTGTCATGTCTACCCGTTCGAAGATGAAGGCCCAAGGCACATCGGTGGGGTTGCCGATGATTTCCGAGTTCATCAGGTTGGCTAAGCGGATGCAGCAGGCGCAGATAGGGGTGCCGACAGCAATGATGTCCAGCACGTCCATGAAGTGCATCTTCGTCTTGCGGCAATAGAGCCACAGGGCAATGATGAGGCCCAAAGTGCCGCCGTGACTCGCCAGACCTTCATAGCCGGTCCATTTCCATCCGCCGTCGGGCAGGAATTTGATGGGGATGAACATCTCGATGAAAGGCTTTATGCCAGACAGGTAGTATTCCGGCTGGTAGAACAGACAGTGCCCCAAGCGGCAACCAACCAGGATGCCGATGAAGCAGTAGAAGAAAAGCGGGTCGAACTTGTCATCGCCTATTTTCAGGTCGCGGTATTCGCGGCGCACGATGAAGTAGGAGCATGCGATGCCCACTATCCACAGCAGGCTGTAGTAGCGGATGGGAAACCCGAAAAGATGAAAGAACGTCGGGTCGGGGTTCCAGTGGATGTAAAGTAAAAGGTCCATGTTAATTGAGAATTGAGAATTAAGAATTGAGAATTAAGAATGAGGAATGATATACATGATGTCTATCAAAATATTCTTCGTTCTTTATTCTTCATTTATTTGAATTTCTCTGCCACGCGGCGGTACGTCGGGATGTTTACCCCGTGTGCTTCAGCCGCGTCTATCAAGTCGAACAACAGGCCTTGCACCTCACTCTCGTGTCCGCGGGCCAGGTCTTTCTGCATGGAGGCGGTGCTGTGCGGGTCCAGCTTGTCGATGACTTTCAGGTTGTATTCCACTAAGTCCGTCGGAAGGTCGATACCCAACCGGCGTCCCAATTCGTTGCTTTCGCGGGAGAGACCGATGAAGGTATCCCTGATTTCGCCGGGTTTCTGCACCTCACCCATAGGTACATCGTAATAAGCTCCTGTTACTGCCATGGCAGAGATGAACGACCATTTGACAAACGTGTCGCGGTTGATGTCGTCGGACAAATCAGCTTTGATGCCGCTCTCTTCGAGGTCACGTTTCACGGCCAGCAGCGTGTCGCGTGACACGTCCGTCCCTTTGTGCGCTCCATATACCAAGCGGAATATCTTGCCCATCTGTGTGATTTCCCCTTTGCCGCTGACGAAGCCCACGATGTAGATGCAACCGTCGAGCACCGTCACGCCGGGCACCAACCGTTGGATACGCGGCCCCGTGCCATAGACGTTGAGGATGGGGATAACCACCGTATCGGGCTTCGCCGTCCGCCGGATAAGGTCGGTGATGGAGTCGACGGAGTAGCCTTTCACACAAACGAAGATGACGTCGGCCTTGCCTTGGTATTCTTCGGCGGTGCAGGCGGGGATGTGGAGGGTGTGTTCGCCCTTCAGGTCGCTGTGCAGCTTCAGACCGTTCTGCCGGATGGCGGTCAGGTGTTCGCCGCGGGCAATGCAGGTCACGTCTTTGCCTGCCAGTGCCAGGAAGGCGGCGATGCTGCCGCCTACGCCTCCGGTTCCTGCGATTAAATAGTTCATTTTTATAGTGGTTAGTGGTTAATGATTAATGGTTAATAGTGCTTGAAGGCGATGGGGGGCGGGGCTTGTCGTTTTGTTGCTTCGCAGCCTGCAGTTCGGCCATTTGAGCTTGTGTCAGCCACACGGTTTCATCTTCCAGCCGGACCTTCAGTTTTATGGCTTCTTCCGGCTGGTAGATGATGATTTCATTGGTATCCTTCATGACTGTGTATATCCGCTTTACACATTGAACCGGAAGTGCATGATGTCCCCGTCCTGCACCACGTAGTCTTTGCCCTCCACAGCCAGTTTTCCGGCTTCGCGTACAGCGGCTTCGCTACCATATTTTATATAGTCATCGTACTTGATGACTTCGGCGCGGATGAAACCTTTCTCGAAGTCGGTATGGATGACTCCGGCGCATTGCGGTGCTTTCCAACCCTTGCGATAAGTCCACGCCTTTACCTCCATTTCGCCGGCGGTGATGAACGTCTCCAGGTTGAGCAGTTTGTAGATGGCTTTGATGAGGCGGTTGCAGCCGCTTTCCTTCAGGCCCAAGTCTTCGAGGAACATTTGCTTTTCTTCGTAGGTTTCCAGTTCGGCAATGTCGGCCTCGGTCTGGGCGGAGATAATCATCAGTTGGGCATCTTCGTCTTTGATGGCTTCGCGCACCTGTTCGACGTATGCGTTGCCTGTAGCGGTGGAAGTATCATCCACGTTGCAGACGTAGAGCACGGGTTTGGTGGTGAGGAGGAACATTTGCTTGGCGCAGGTTTCCTCGTCTTCGTTCTCCGGCACGACGGTGCGGGCGCTGAGGCCTTGTTCCAGGGCTTCCTTGTAGCGCAGCAGGAGGCCGTACTCGGTCTTTGCCTGCTTGTCGCCGCCGACCTTTGCCTGCTTCTCGACGCGCTTGATGCGGTTCTCTACAGTCTCTAAGTCCTTCAGTTGCAGTTCGGTGTCGATAATCTCCTTGTCGCGCACGGGGTTTACCGAACCGTCCACGTGGACGATGTTGCCGTTGTCGAAACAGCGCAGCACGTGGATGATGGCGTCACACTCGCGGATGTTACCCAAGAACTGGTTCCCCAGTCCTTCGCCCTTGCTGGCGCCTTTCACCAGTCCGGCGATGTCTACGATGTCGCACACGGCGGGCACGATGCGGCCCGGATGTACCAGTTCGGCCAGTTTGGTCAGCCGCTCGTCGGGCACGGATACCTGTCCCATCTGGGCGTCGATGGTGCAGAAAGGAAAGTTGGCTGCCTGTGCCTTTGCGCTGGACAGGCAGTTGAAAAGGGTGGATTTTCCCACGTTGGGAAGTCCTACGATACCTGCTTTTAATGCCATAGCTATATGTTGTTTTTTGGTTGTTAGCTTGATTGATTGTCCGTGCAAAGGTACAGATTTATCGTTGATGTGGCAAGCAATCTGCTTACTACTCGCGTTTGGTGGGTGGAAGCGGGCAAAAAAAGAGGGCATGCCCGAAAGCACGCCCTGTTCCAAAAAAGGTCGTCTGACCCCGTGTTTCTTCAGAAGCGGTACATAGCCGAAATCATCGGGACGAACTGGCTGTTGCTCATGATTTGTCCCTTGGCCTCTACGCCCAGCTTCCAATGGTCGGTGAGGTTGAACATGATACCTGCACCGAGGTTGACGCCGAACCAGCCTTCTTTATCGAAGTCATCCTTACCATGTAAATAGCTGAGACCTACCAGCGGATAGACTTCAAATACGGGAGCCCGGTAGACATTCCAGTGGAAGTCTGCATTGATGTCCCAGAATTTCACGTCATACTTTTTGAAATAGTGGTTAAAGCTAGCCACTATGTCAAACTGGTCGCTGATGTCATACAGTAAACGGCCGCCCAGGAAGCCTTGTTCTATGTCTGTACCATAACCCAAGTTCAGGCCGATTCCCCATTTACCATCTTGCGCCTGCATGCCGACTGCAGTCAGCAGACACATTGCCATTGCTAAGAATAATTTTTTCATGTCTTTCTATTTTTAAGGGTTGAACATAATTTGTCATCTCCTTGGCCATAACGGGCCGTTTTTGGTTATAACAAATTGCATGTTCTTTTGTTCAGGCGGGAGTAACTAATTTCGACAGAAAGTTACAAGACTTTGTGTCTCTGTGTTTGATGCAAACTAACTTCTCAGCCCTGTACTGCGAGTACGTTTTCCATCACGTAGTACACGGTGAAGAAGCCGATGCAGAGAAACGAAAAGCCTATACGGAACGCCGTGCCTTGCGGTGCTTCGGCTTTGTGTCGCCGGTAATACAGCAGCATGCGTACGGTGAAGTAAAGCGAAGCGAAGGCTGCCAGCAGGGCGAAATGCACCAGGCGGGTATAGCCCATGTAGCGCGATGCTCCCCACAGCAGGTAGCACAGCAGATTGAGGAAAGAGACGGTGGCGTAGTTCATTATTATCAGTTTTGCTTTTTTTACGTGGCAAAAATACGCTTTTATCGGCATATACGCCTCATGTTGCGGCAAGAAAAAAAGCCGGTATGCTCACGCACGCCGACTTTCATTCACGTTTTTATAAAAGGGTTTTGGTTATTGTTAGGAGTTTTTTTTAAGAGAGTAGAGGGGAGATTGTCCGAGAACTCTTCCGACACTATCATTCTGTCATCCCGAGCGCAGTCGAGGGATCTCAAGACACGTTCCTGTAGATTTAGTGAGATGGCTCGACTTCGCTCGCCATGACAGAATGATAGCAGCTGATAGATTTTCGGACAGCCTGAGGGGGGACAATGGCTTATTGGATGGATTCGGTCATTGTTACCGTCGATTCCGGTTGCAACACGTATTCTTCTTTTTGCTGATTCCACCGATAAGATGCGGTCGTGATGTTTCCATCTTTGTAGGTGTAGCGCATGCATAAGTCCTTTTGCCATTCTTTCGTATGCTTGTTCCACACCAGAATTTCGCTCATGGTCAGCCGGTTTTGCTCGTCATACGTGTAGTGATATTTCATATAGTTGGCCAATAAACCGCCGTCTGCTTTGTATATGGTTTCGGCCACTTTTTGCCCGTTCACTTCTTCTGCGTTGTAGAACAATTGTAATTCGTTCTCGGCAGAAAGCGTAAGGCTGCTTATCAACATCAGTGCTGATGCACACATTGTTTTTACAAAACTTTTAGCGTTCATAATATTCTCCTGTTTCTTTAGATTGCTGTCATTTGTCAATTGATTTATCTTAATTGCGGCGCAAAGGTAATGCTTTCTTGTGTATCCGCAAGTTAAAATCTGATTATTTATTGTCAATATGTCAAATCCGGCTTTCTGCGTAACTATCTTTTTGATACGGCGAATTAAGAATAAATATCCGTTGGATATTCTGTTTTGCTTTTGGCTCTACAGTTTGGGAGGCTGTGTGCGGAGAGTTTTTGCTTTCTGTCTGATGGTTAAACTGTGTTAATCCCCGGATGTCGCTTGGTTTCTTCCCGTATGTAAAAGAATAAAATCATGCGGGTGCATCGCTTACCTGTCTGTAACCCTTAGTTTGAGCGTCGTAACCCTTAGTTTGAGCATCGTAATATGGCACTTTAGCATCGTAACCTTTCACTTGAGTGATGAAAGGGTGAAGGCAGTTGTTGTATGCAGGTCGGCTTTCACCCGACAAAGAAAAATCCTCGGTGTTATCCTGAAATAGGTTGACTCCTCAAGCCACAGTTCATGTAATAAAAAAATGAAAAATGAGAATCGATTGACAAGAGCGCTGAATGACGCAGAGCGTTGTTCGATTGTATGTGAGGTGTTGTCCGGTAAGCTAAGCCGTGCCGGTGCCATCAAAAAATACCGTATCAGTGAGGTCACACTTTACCGTTGGATTCGTAAATTTGCATCTCCGAGTTTATTAGAAATGGAAAAGCAGCAGAACCAAGAAATCCAAAAGAAGAAAGAGACTCCCCAGGCCGAACTTGCCCGTTTGCGTGAGGAGCTCCGTGTGACCAAGGCCAAGGCCGCCCTATATGAGGAGGTGGTCTCTCTGGCCAGCGAGCAATACGGCATTGAGTTACTAAAAAACTTTGGTCCCAAGCAGTAGAATCTCTTGCGGCAAAGTGTCCGGATTATACCATTTCCGGCCTTTGCTCTCTGCTTGGGAAAACAAAGCAAGCCTATTACAAGCGTAAGCGCTCCCAGAGCCGGACACTTCTGGAAGAGCGTATTGCCATTGAGTTCGCCAATGAGACGCGTAGCTGCGATCCCGGTATAGGATGTGGAAAGATCTGGCACAGGTTCAACCGTAACGGTTCCCATATACGCATCGGCCGCGACCGTTTCCTGTTCATCCTGTATGCAAACGGATTCAAGCTCCGTGGGAAGGTCCGCGCCCCGAGGACAACAGATTCCAGACATGGTTTGGCATTGTATCCGAATTTGGTCAAGGGACTTTTGTTAACACGTCCGAACCAGCTATGGGTCAGTGACATAACCTATATCACCCTATGGAAATCGGAAGACGAGTACTCATTCTGCTACCTCTCCATCATCATGGACGATTACAACAAGGAGATTGTGGGCTATGCCGTTCACGACACGTTAGAGACCGCAGGCTGTCTGGAAGCTTTGGATATGGCCCTGGACACAACCGCACATAGGCGTACGCAGAAACTGATCCACCATTCAGACAGGGGCACCCAATACGCCAGTGCCGCTTATGTCACAAGACTTAAGAGCAATGGCATAGAAGTGAGTATGACCGAGAACGGAGATCCGAAGGAAAACGCCGCCAGTGAGCGTGTCAACAGCACTGTAAAGAACGAACTGCTCCATGGAGAACGGTTTACCACAATCCGGCAAGTCAGAGAAACATTGGCGCGAAGGATCAAATTCTACAATGAGGAACGCCCTCATATGAGCTTGAACATGTGCACGCCATTGGAATGTAGGAATATGACTGGAGTAATCGAGAAAAAGTGGAAGAGAATGAGAGAAAAGTATCTTGAACCGGAAAATATGGAGAGGGTTGAATCCCCAACTCAAACAAATGGTTTATCTTTGCAAGGACAAGAATACGGTGGGTGACAGCTTATGCCGTTACAGACCACCCCAAAATCAGAGGGGAGAGAACTCCACCGGATTTTGACAAGATAACGGATGAGTTCTACTTTGTCCGTTATGGAACTGGCAAAGGAAGACTTTGAAAGTGTATGAAAAAACGGGTAAACTCATATTAGGAATAAACATTTATGAGTAAACCTAAAGTAGTAATCAGGCTTAAACGAGTCAACCTAAATTAGGAAACCACATTTTGTGTTAAAGGGGGGTGAAGGATGTATCTTTCACAGTAAGGGGCTTATATACAGAGGGATGGGGTGGGGTGAAGGCGTGAAGGATATGGGCGTATCAGAGATGGACAGGTAATGACATAGGTGAAAAAAGCAAAGCTCCTTCGGATAAGCAAAGCTTCGTGCGGACATTCAGGCGAAAAAGAAAGAGAACATGCCGCGTAGCACGCTCTCTTTTCTGTTTGGAAACGCCTGAAACAGGCTGTTCTCTTTATGCGAAAAAGTCCGTACGCCACCGCAAAGGCGTACATCCAGGGGCGATGATACGGGTTAGTCTTCCGTAGGGTAGACGGGAATTACTTCAGTTGGTACATCGCTGTCCAACTGGTTCACATGGATGCTGACCTTGATGTAAGGCGTGTTGCCCAAGCCATCAACGGCATCCACGTTCCCATCGGCGTCAATCGGGTTGCCTTGGAGGCCGCGATATACGTTGTAGCGCACTGAATAGCCGTATTCGGGTTCGTTTTGGTTCTCAGTGATCGTGCTGTGGAGGACGGCACCATTATCATCTGCCACCATCTGTGTAACGTCATAGCCTCTTTCGGTATCAGCATTGACTTCATCGCTTGAGTTCAGGCCGATCCAAGCCAACTTGTCAGCGTATGTGAAGCGTTCCACATACGTGATTCCGTTCTCGGTCGGGTCTTGGATTTGGTTCTCAATCCACAGATAGGTCTCGAACGTGATTTCGGGCTGCGTTTGAAGCGCTGGTTGCAAGTCGATTTGAAGGCCTTCGACTTGGATGGTCAAATCGTCGCCAGTGATTTGGATCTTATTACTCATATATCCGGCTCCATTACTATCGCTAATAGGAGTAACTTTCACGTACTCACCATTAATGCGAATAGCGAAGTCATCCGCTTCAAGCACATACGACTCCCATTGGCTGAGAACATCATCGGGGATTTCTAACGTGAAATATACTTCGCCTTCGCCGATGCGGGTCACGGCTTTGGTGTCATTCAACGCACCGACGCGCATGCCTAATCCTTCTTCTGTGGTTACGCCCACAGAGGAAGCATACACTTCTTCCGTTGTCTGTTCCCCATCCCCCGGAGTATTACCGTTAGGCAGTTCATCCGAGGAACAAGCTGCAAACAACGCCGACGCTGCGAATAAAAATAAAAGATTTTTCTTCATTGTCTTACATTGTTTTTAATAAGTTAAACATAAGTTTGGTTCGATAAAGCCGGGACTGGACTGCTCCCGTCCCAACCATGTTGCGGATTCATTACGCCCTTGGGCGGCGTACGGACTAAGTTCTTCACATTTTCATTTTTTATTTTTTGCTTTTCATTATTTCTCTTTTTCTTCCCTCCAAGGATACTGCTCATGCGAGCGGCTGTCCTTGTTGATGTCCACGTAATAGCCGTGTTCGTTTTCTTCGCCGTCCACCAGTCCCTTCAGCATCTCGTTGCGCTCCACGGCTTCCTTATACAGCTCTTCGTAGTCGCGTGTATAGTCGGCGTGAGGCACCACGTTGACGTCGAACACCAGTTTGGCAATGCCGTGCGGTTTGATGTTGCCGTGAATGCGTATGACGTGCTGCACGAATCCAATGTTCTTGGCGCTCTGGTATTTGAACTTTAAGCGTATCGTTTTCTCGGGCAGCACCATGCGCGATTCCGGCATCGTGACGATGCATCCGCACGAGGGCTGTATGTCGCGGATGATGAGAGGCTCATCACCCGTGTTGGTCACGTCATAAATCAAGTCCAGATCCTGCCCTGCAATGACGGGGTAGTAGTGGCGGATAGAGTCGGGCACTTGCACCGTGGTCATGCCAATCTTTTTCTTGCAGCCGGTCAGCATCGTGCAGCCGACAGCTGCTAACAGGAGTCCGAACATTTTTATGTTAATCCATCTTCTCATATCGCATACCTACTCTCAAAAGACATCGATTTCATCCATCGCCAGGGTGGCCCGTTTGTGTGTGCCACTCTGTGTGATGCGTATCTGTACGGGTAATTCCGGTTTCAGTTTTCCTACTTTGCATTTCACTTTGTATTTTGTGAAAGGGGCGGCTGTCTCTGCCGCCGGAGGGGTGACGCTTCCTGCCGGTTGTTCTCCCTTTTGCCCTATCTCGATGTGGGCAGGCAGCAGGATGCGCCAACGCGGGGCGGAAAGCAACGAGAACTCCAGCAAGTCGCCGCTTTGCAGGCTGCCTGCGGGCACCTCCAATACTAATTGCTTTGCCGAGTTGATGAGCCAGCCTGTGTGATAGTCGGTGGGTAGGGCGTACTTCCCGTCGGTCAGCAGGTTGAGGTCGGTATATCGCCGGTCCAGCTTGCTGCCTGCTGCCAGCTGGACTTGGTTGAGTTTGTCGGCAGGGGTGGCATTTTCTGCCATCAGCTTTCGCCAGCCGTCTATGTAAATATCCAACCGTCCGTTGGCTTCGCGGTAATGCTGCATGTTGTCGAAAGCTTCGTGTCCTTCCAGCAGTTCAAGGCAGTCGGTTGCCTGGCGGGTATCGTATTTTCCTTGCGGCCGGCGCATCAGTTCCAGGCGCGTGAATTGCAACGCTGTGAGCAAACGGTTGAGGCGGGTACGCTCTTCGTCCTTGGCTTTCTTTGATTTCCGGTCCAATTCCCCGATGAAATCAGTGAATTTTTCTTCGTCCAACCAAGCTTCCACTGCATCGCCTATGCCTCCGTAGAATGGTAAGGTTGCTTTGCCCCGGCGGACTTCAGCTTCCCAGTCCAGGTAATGTTCCGTCAGAATCTCGCCTGTTACGGGATAGAAATGCTGCAGATAATGTGCGGCACATGAGTCCGTGGAGCAGTCCGGATTGACCAGCAGGCAGGAGAGGACGTAGGTCTGTACATCGTCCATCGAGGTATAGTCGTTGCCGCTTCCATTCAGGAAGATGCCTTTCACGCCTAAGCTGCGCAGGTGGCGCATGCGGTCTTTCATCAGTCCGAGGCAAGGGTAGGGTGTCAGGTAATCGTCGAAGTTGCGCATATAATCCCATACGTAGATGCGCGCGGTGACTTTCTTCCATTGTTCCAGCAGCTTCTTGAAACGCCGTGCCTGTGGGCTTTTACGGAAGTCGGCCTTTAGCGGTATGTCCATAGCACTGATCATGACTCCCGCATTGGCGGGCAACGGGCTGGCAGGTGCGTTTAAAGTAGTCAGGTAGGAAGAGGTGAAAAACAAGTGCTGCGGGAAGCGTTGTGCAAGCCGTTCCAGCAACCGGGTCACGGCGGGTGTGGCCGTCTTGGGAGTATTGCCGGCGCGGGTACAGGCAAGACAAGTGCATACGATGTCATTGTCTTGTGGCATGAGCATAAAGCGTGTCCCTTCCTTTTCGCTGAATTCATCGAGGATAAACTGCTCTATGGTGCGATACAGCCTTTCCGACGAGAAGCAGAACTGGTCGGCAAGGTGCTTGCCTTTCACCTGGGCCTGTGCATCCTGTGGCACTTCACCGCCGAAGAGCTTGTGCAGGTTATGTCCCCACAGCCCCCAGTCGTAGTCGGGGTTGTGCGATGCAGTGATGGGCATCAGTTCGTTGTCAGCATTGGAGGGAGTGTAAAGTCCCCGGTATTCAAACGCAAAGTCACCGGCCTGGGCCTCATTCATGTTCAGCATGGCAGGAGGCAGGTCGGGGGCACTGATGCGGTTGTCGTCGTGTGCGGCCGCTGCCATGAATTGGTAAAGCAGCCACAACATCGCCTCATTGTCGCGGGTGGTCAGTGTGAGCCTGTTGTTGTGGCGGTCAATGGCATAGGCGTGTGCGGCGTCCGGGTCTGTGCCTACCACAATGTGCAAGTTGTTCTTGCCTGCAGGTTCCCCCTGGCGGATAATGCCGGTCCGGCCCGTGCGACGGTTAAGATGATTATAAAGATACTCTGCCCAGCGCTCCCCGCCGTCTGTACCGTCTGATACCACGCAGTAGCTGTCGTAGGCATATAAACTCCCCGCCTGCGTCTTTGTGCGCGAGCAGGAAGCAAACAGCATCAGCAACAGGGTGGCGAGGCACAGGCCTGTGCGGCAAGGTTTAGAAGTGTATCTGTAACTGTACATATATATTATACAAATTTCTGTAGCTGGTTTCCAGATAATCCATGAAGTCAGAATATCCGCCTTCGCGTGCGTTCACCTGGTTATAGAAGGTGTTCCACGTTCCTAACACCCCTACCGAGATGTTCTTGTTTATCATGTAGCTGCCTCCTAATCCCACCATGGTGTTCATCTTGCTGAAGGTTCCGGGCATGGCGTATTCAATCAGTCCCGCTTCGGGTGCGCTGCCTATGCTTCCCGTGAAGTAGACATTGGTGCGTCCGTCGTTGGTGGGGAAGAACTTCACTTGCGTGGCTGCATTGACAAAGAGCTTCTTGTTGAGTAAGAATCCGTCTACCTTGCCGCTGACACGCACCTTGTCCCACGACTTGGCTGCGCCTATGCCTGCGCTCACCAGATGGTGCTTGGTCTCGTTCCAGTGGTCGAAAACCCAGAATCCTTCGGCATTCGGGTCTCCTTCGGGCTGTTCCCAGGCAAAGCGTTTGTCATAGAAGCGTATCTTGCGATATGAGGCATGTACATCCCATTCCACATCCTTGTTGGTGGTATAGGTAACTTGTGCGGTGGCAGAGATCTGCGGGAAGTAGCGGCTGGCCCATGCGGCGTTGGCCATTACACTCCACTTGCGCGAAAAGTAGTGTGTCCACTCCCCTTGCAACTGCACGCCCACGCCGCCCGGTACCTGGTCGGTAGGATCTTCGCCTGCCGCGCTGCCGTCGCGTCCGGCGTAATAGATACGTCCGGTGACGTCGTCGTGCTTCAGCTTGCGGGTATAAGCGGCTGTTGCCACGGAGTTGATGATGTCTTCCTCGCCGTAACGTCCCTGCATGTATTCCAGGAACACCTCATTCTTGTAAGAGCGGCTTTGCAGTCCTTCCAAGTGACGCCTGTGGCTGCGTCGTTCTTCGGGTGCAGGCTTGTATTTGCTCTGATACACGTAAGCCGAGTCATACTGTTTCAGCGCCTCATGTGCCGTTCCCTTGGCCAGCATCAGCGACGGGTTGCTTTCGTCGAACAACAGGGCTGTGTCGGCCACGGCCAGAGCTGTTTCCGGGCAGTGCTCCTTCAGCAACTGATAAGTGCGCAGTTCGCTGTTCTCCGAGAAAGCGCCCACCAGTCCTGCATTGTCGGGATAGGTATCCAGGCTCGGGCGAACCAGATCGATGGCGCGTTGGAACTGCTTCTGGCGGCAGTATGAGGTAGCCTGTTTCACGATGAAATCAGTCTCTTCCGGATAGATGGCACGGGCCGAGGCGGTGTAGCGGTCGAAGTCGTCGTGCCTTCCCAGCAGGGCCGACATGTTGATGGCATATTGCAGTCCCTCCATAGAAGACGGGTTGACCTGCAGCAGCCGTTCACTTTCCATCAGCGCCTTGTGGCTGGCTCCCTTTTCGATAAGTTTCTTGATGTAGGGGATAGCCGTTTCTTCGTAGGCTGAGGCATATAAGGCACGCTCTCCCAGTTTGGTGGTGTCCTGCATGGCATCGGCCAACAGGTGCAATGCCTCATCGCCCCGCCCCAGCTTGCCGTACACGTCGGTCAGTTTTACCAGATAAGTGGGTTCGTCCGGGTTGTTGGCATGCAAGGAGTCGAGTGCTTCCAAGGCGTTGTTATAACGTCTTAACTCATAGTTACAGGCAAACACCTTGTTCCAGGCAGATGCTCTGATGATAGAATCCTGCGCCCTGTTGGCTGCTGCCGTGGCGTAGGGCAGTGCTTCCCCGTAGAAACGGTCGGCCATCAGCTTGTCGGCTTCGTTCATGCGTAGCAAAGCCAGTTCGTTGGCTATCTCTGCGTCCGTTGGATTCAGGTCATATAGCGTTTTCAGTGCATTGTATGCCTTGCCGGTATTTCCCATCCGGCGGTAGACCACATATTCCTTATAAAGCAGTCCGGGCAGTTCTCCTCGTTTCTTTTTGGCTTCAGCCAGGTAATAGAGTGCATCTTCGTCATACCTGCGCAGAATGGCCGTATTCATCATGTAATCCAGTGCCTCGTCACTCTTGGAATTTTCGTACACTTTGCCGTAGAGTACGTATGGGTCGTTCATGCGGGCAGCGTTGGCAGCTTCTGCCATCAGGCCGTTGTAGAAAGCTGCCAGTCGGCTGCTTCGGTTGAACCGCATGCGTTCTTTGACAAATGCCAGTGCTTCGGCGTACCGCCCTTCACCGGCCAGGATTCCTGCCCGTTTGGTAATGAGGTCGGTGCTTCCCGGCAGTCGTGACACGCCTTTGCCCATCACTTCCAGGGCTTCGGTGGTATTGCCTTGCTGGAGCAGCAGGTTGCTCAGATAGAGGTAGTAAGTAGTGCTGTCCGGCATCAGGTCGACCAGTTCGCGCAAGGCGTCGATGGAGCCGGCTCGGTCTCTGATTTTGTACAGCCGGTAGAAGTTTTCTTCCACCCCATAGGCATATTCGCGGCTGACGGCTGTGTCGTTGGGGTAAATCTGGTGCAGCCGTTTCAGCAGGCGGTTAGCCTCCACATGGTTGCCCTGCAGGCGGTACAGTCCGATTTTCTTTTTCCACAGTCCCCGCCAATAGGGATTGATTTCCAGCAGTTCGTTGACGTAGCAGATGGCGCTGGAGTAGTTCTTGGTTTCTTCCTCTACCTTGATAAGCAACTGTTTGGCACGTACATTATCGGGATTATCCCGTACGGAGATAATGAGATAGAACCGTGCCTCGTCATAGTTCTTCTTCTGGTAGTAGTACTGGCCGTTCAGCTCGTTCAGGCCGGTGACTTCAGGGAATTTCTCCAATCCTTGGTCCAACAGCTGTTTGCCTTCTTCCCATTTGCCCTGTTTGAACATGCCGCGTACAGTAACCTCGTAGTAGTCGGGTGTACGGAGTCTGTCGTCGTCGGTTACGACGTTGGCTGCATAGAGGCTGAGGAAGCAGATGAATACAGCTATAAAACTGAGTAGACAACCATTCCGTTTCATGCTGCCACCTCCTTTCCTGAATTGATTTCGGGTGATGACTTCTTTTTCTTGTCGGTGCCTTTCCGTCGCATCTCACCCCATACCGCCTTGGTATTTACCAGATAGTTGAAATATCCTTTGATAGAGAATAAAACAATAAGCGGATGATAAAGGAACGGCTCTAATAAAGCTGCCCCCAGCACCCAGAAGTAGGATGTGACCTTGCGGAAGGAACCTCCCGTGATGTAGTCGTAGAACATGACTACCAGCGACAGCACGATACAGAATGTGTAGATGGCTAAGAAGATGACGAGTGCCGCCGGCCAGTTTACTACACCGGTAAATGCCTGGTAGATGAACGTGATGAATCCTACGAATTCTATGATGGGAGCAATCAGCTCGAATATGAACTGGTAGGGCATGGTGATAAGCCCCAGTTTCTTATAATTCTTGTTCAGCAGGAAGTCACGGTGCCGCACGAAGGTCTGTAACAAGCCTCGTCCCCAGCGGACACGCTGGCGGTAGAGTGTGCGTACGCTGCTCGGCACTTCGGTCCAGGCACAAGTGGCAGGAATCTGTACCACGCGGTACTTGCGTTTGAAGTCGCAGCAGTAACCTACCATGCGTATGAGCATATCCATATCTTCTGCGAAGGAGTCTGAGCGGTATCCACCTGCGGCAATGACAATCTTTTTGTCGAAGAGTCCGTATCCACCGGACACGTTCGGCATGGCGTTGATGGTAGACCATCCCATTTTTCCTACCAGGAACGAGCGCATATATTCCAAGGTCTGGAAGAGGGGAGCCGGCATGTGTGGCGGCCGTGCTTTGACAATCTGTCCGTTCTCTATCTTGCATCCGTTGGATACGGCCATGATGCCGCTGACGGCGATGACACTGTTGTCTTCCAGGAACGGCATGATACATTGCAGGATGGCATCGTTTGCCAAGATACAGTCTACGTCTGTATTAATAAAGTAGGAATAAGAAGAAGCATTCAGTCCTGCATTGACAGCATCGGCCTTGGTGCCTCCGTTTTCCTTGTCCACCACGATGAGGCGGTGATATTCCGGATTGGTAGATTTCAGCAGGCGCCGGTAGGGCTTGGTATGTATGTGTTCCACGTAAGCAAAGGGCACCTCTACCAGCTGGAAGTTTTCGATAAGCAAGTCCAAAGTCTTGTCTTTGCTGCCGTCGTTCACGATGATGACTTCAAACGTGGGATAGTCCTGTGCCAGCAGTGAGCGGGCATTGTTGACGATGGTGCGCTCTTCGTTGTAGGCCGGAGCGATGATAGACACACCGGGAGTATAAGGGCTTTTGTCTATGACATATTTGGCGTAGGGAGTAAGGTGGGCATTCTTGCGGCGCAGAATACCTATTTCGGCCAGCCACATCAGGATGACATACGAAACGATAAGCCCCATGGAGTAGAAGAAAATGGCGTATCCGTAGAAATAGAATATCAGGTCTTTCATGGCGCGTCATTATTTATGATGGGACTTTCCACGTGTTGAAACAGCAGCTGGTCTTCCCTCTTTGCCTGTGCTTTGAGCCGCAGGAAAGAAGTCTGCCCTTTGGCTCCCGACAGCCAGAGGCAGCGCAAGGCTGTACGCCGGGTGTAGTCGGATGCTGCTTTCTCGTAAGTTTCCGTAAAGAAGGGGATGCTTTTTCCGGATTGTATTTCCAAGAGTGCGTGCAGGATGCAGCGTCGCAATTGTTCCGTCTGTTTATGGTAGACTTTCTTCATGCCTTCTTCGCCAGCCTTGAATTTGCGTATGCCCATGCTGACAAATGCTGCCTCACGGTAAGCGAATTCGTGCGCGTTGAAGTATTGGAACAAGAATTCCATGTCGTTGTCTTTTCCCCAGTAAGCTACTTCCCTTATGAAGAAGGCCACCAGGTCGGTGTGTTCCATTTTCTGGAGGAGCGGCAGGAAAGAGGGTACCGGTTTGCCCGCGTCATTGATTTTGAAAAAGACTTCGTGCATCTCCATCTTGTCCCAGATGCTGAATACGGAACGGGTCAGGTCGGCATGTTCGAAGAAATAGAACGGGTCGATTTGGCTGTTGCCCATATAATACAGGCGTGCTGCCCGGCGAAGCCTTACATGCTTATTGTTGAGGAGGTGTGCCATGGTGCTGTTGGGCAACTCCATGTTGGTCAGTCTGACTGCCTGGATGACCCGCACTTTGTTGGCTTGTTTGCCTTCGGCAAGTCGTTTCTCCACATAGTCATTGATGCCGACCAGGCGCATGGCACGCTGGATGTTGGTCAGGTTGGGGTTGAGGGTATTGGTATGTGTACTTACTTCAATGAATATGTATGTCCATTGGCGCAGTTCCCATCTTTTCCATTTCTTGGGCTTATAGTCAATACGGCGGCTGATTTCATCGGTCGGCAGGTTCTCTGTTTTCGCCAGACACACATCAATCAGCTTCTCCAGGTATTGTTTTCGCAATTCGTCGTATTTCTTGCGGTTTCGTCTGCGCAGGTAGATGTCTACGCTCATGGTAATCACCAGCAGCAAGAATCCCAGGCAGCAAACAATCACCACTCCGTAGGATACTCTTACTACCCACGGATAGCCTGCAAACAAGTGCTTGTAGAGGTAGAAATAATACAAAGGTACGTTCCATCCCCAAATCTCGTACCGATTACCAAGGGGGGAGACTTCACTGTCGCTGTCACTGTCTGCGTTTCCGGCATCTTCGTCTTCGGAAGAGGCACCGGTCATTTCTTGCGCAGCAGTGTCATGGGGTGACGAGGCATCCGCAGGAAGAGGCGTGGCAAACGTACAGACCGTTGCCAGCAGGAGTATGATACATCCGTTCCTTTTCATGGACTACTGTGTGCATAAACATGTTAGTAAGAATGGGGTTATATATAGTTTGTTTTGTTTGCTTCTTTCAGTATATCAGTCCATCCGAAAGCGGATGTGTCGGTCGGGAGGAAAGAACTTGTATGAGCTTTCTTCTCCTATTGGCTTGCAAAGTTAAAGACAACAAAACTTTACACGCTATGATTCTGCGTCAAAATGATACAATAATAAACCATCTGGCGGGATTTATGACAATAAAGGTCCGTTTGTGGCTTTTTTTTATCAGATTGAGGTCGAATGCCGCAGTTCAGTCAGTGTCATGCCAAAATCATCTTTGCACAATTTCATCAGATAATTGGGAGTCAGTTCGTATTTGTCGGCGATTTCTACGATGCTCAGTTCCGTTTGCAGAATGTCGTGCAGGATGTCTTCCCGGCGTTTGTTTGTAAACCATTCTTTGGCACTCATCTGGAAGGTTTCCTTAAATTTTCGGTTGAGTGTGCTGGGTGGAATATGCAATATGGTGGATAAATCTTTTACCCGCATGGTGTTGGAATAGTTCTTCAGCACTTTCTCGCGGAAATCCAAGTTGCGGCCGAGCAAGGGAGCAAAAAGCGAGGCAATTTCTTCGGGTGCGTACAGGTGTTCTATCAGAATCAGAAGTATGCTGATTTTGTGGCTCAAGTAAGTGGAGTAGGCGTCCGGACGAATAGCGGGAAGGGCATTCAGCATCGAACAGGCCTCTTCTTCAATCAGATGGCGGATAGGCAGAATGAATAAGGGAGAGGCAGTGGCGGTGGAAGCCGGGCAGTACTGTTTCAGCTTGGTAGGGAGTTGGAACCGTTCGACCGGGCACGACAGTAAGGTGGCCGGTTGCATGGCATGGGCGTGGAACTTTTCTCCCACGGGGATAAAAAACAGACTTCCTTCGCTAATAACTTGTCCGTTATTCTGATTGGATATGTGAATAACTTGTAAGGAACCTTTTAATAAGAAATAGAGGGTAGAGGAGGAGTTGCCCACTTGGCTCAATACTTCTCCTGCTTCCAGGCGTACGCGCTCCAATGGAGGTTCTTTTTTGGCGTTGAAATCATTTGTTTTGCTGTCTTCTGCTGTCGGATGGTTCTTTCCCTGTTCCGTTCTTCTGCCCATGGCATTCATTTTTTTTGTTTGTTTTGTTGCTTGGTGGCACCTGTCCCGGTTGGACATTTGTCTCTTTGTTTGTTTTGTTTGTGCAAAAATATCCTATCTTTGCTTATCTTCAAAATGAATGCTTTGTTTTTCTGGGGGATGATAAGATTTTTTTATAAGTATATGGCAAAATGGAAAGACTCTTTTGCGTAAATGTCTTCACTTGGGAGATGTTGGAGAGTTTCAGGCGTGTAGATATATAAGAAGTCTGCTTCCAAGGCATTAGAACTTTCTTTCTTCTACCTTGAAAGCAGACTTCTTATATATAGCGTATTTCGCTCCGTAAGCTCCAGTTGCAGTTGTGGCACCAGTGCCCTGTCTTGACTCCGCTTCCGGCTGTCGGAGGCAGGAGAATTGCTCCGGTGGAATCAGTGTTTTTGGCTATCAGTGTGCCTCTAACCAGTTCTTCCCCCAGCCGCAGTCTGCTTTCAGCGGCACTTGCATGGGGCAGGCCTTTTCCATCTCTTCGAGGACAATCTGCTGCACGCGCTCCTTTTCTTCGGGTAGCACACTGAAGTTGAGTTCGTCGTGCACCTGTAGAATCATCTTGGATCGCAGTCCTTCGTCCGTGAACCTCCGGTAGATGCGTGCCATGGCCACTTTGATAATATCTGCCGCACTGCCCTGGATGGGAGCGTTGATGGCGTTCCGTTCGGCATATCCGCGCACGGTGGCGTTGCGTGAGTTGATGTCTGGCAGGAAACGTTTGCGGTGGAAGATGGTTTCCACGTAGCCCTGGCTGCGTGCCACTTCAATGCTGCGGTCCATGTAGGCTTTTACCTGCGGGTAAGTGGCAAAGTATCCGTCAATCAGTTCTTTGGCCTCCTGCCTCGACACGCCCATGCGCTCGGCAAGCCCGAAGGTGGAGATGCCGTAGATAATGCCGAAGTTGGCAGTCTTGGCTTTGCGCCGCATGTCTGGTGTCACTTCGTCGATATTGATTTTGTATATCTTGGCGGCAGTGGCGGCATGTATGTCGTTGCCGCTGCGGAAAGCTTCAATCATGTGCGGGTCGCCACTGAGGTGTGCCATGATGCGCAACTCTATCTGCGAGTAATCGGCAGAGAAGAATTCGCATCCGTCGTCGGGGATGAATGCTTTTCGGATTTCCTTGCCGTCGTCATCGCGTACAGGGATGTTTTGCAGGTTGGGGTTGCTCGAACTGAGTCGGCCCGTGGCAGTGACCGCCTGGTTGAACGATGTGTGTATGCGGCCCGTATGCGGGTTGATGAGCTGTGGCAGTGCGTCGACGTAAGTGCCCAGCAGTTTTTTCAGGCCGCGGTGTTCCAATATCCGGCCTACCACGGGATGTTTCGTGCGCAGGCTTTCCAGCACCTCTTCGGAGGTAACGTACTGGCCTGTCTTGGTCTTCTTGGGCTTGTCGGCAATCTTCAGGTGGTCGAACAGCACCTCGCCGACCTGTTTGGGCGAAGCGATGTTGAATGTTTCTCCGGCCAGTCGGTATATGTCTTCTTCTATCTCTTTCAGTCGCGTGCCGAATTCCCGGGAGGTCTGTTGCAGAGCTTCTGTGTCGATGCGCACACCGTTGGTTTCCATGTTGACCAGCACGGGTACCAGCGGCATTTCTATGTCGTAGAATAATTGGGCGCAGTGCTGTTTTTCCATTTCTTCTGCAAGCACGTTCTTCAGTTTGAGGGTGACATCGGCATCTTCGCAGGCGTAACGGTAGACCTCGGCAGGCGGTAGGTCGCGCATGGACTTTTGCCCCTTGCCTTTGGCGCCGATAAGCTGGTCAATGTGTATAGTGCGGTAGTGCAGGTAGATTTCTGCCAAGTAATCCATGTTGTGACGCAGCTCCGGCTGGATAACGTAATGAGCCAGCATGGTATCGAACAATGGGCCTGCCACATGTATGCCGTAGTTTTTCAGTACAATCATGTCGTACTTGATGTTCTGTCCTACTTTCAGGCTATGTTCATTCTCGTAGAGGGGACGCAACAGGTTTACGGTGGCCAGTGCTTGGTTACGGTCGGCGGGGATAGGTACATACCAGGCGCGGTTTTCGGCATCACTGAAGCTGGCGCCTACCAGTTCTGCTTCCATCGGTTCGGTGCTGGTGGTCTCCGTGTCTATTGAGAGAATTTCCGATGTAAGCAACTTTTGAACTAATTGGCGTATTTCCGCTTCGTTTTCAACCAGTTGATAGTCCACCTGTATGGTTTCTAACGTGTCGAGATTCGAATCTTTCCCATTGTCCGTCCCCTCGCCCGGAAAAATCGCAAACAAATCGCCTTGGGTGGGTGCGGTGCGGGGACTTTCTTCAGCCTGGGCAAAGAGTGGTCCGGCCAAAGCAGTGCCGGACAGTGGGGTAGAGGTTGGCTTACCCAGCACGCGGTCGATGAGGGAGCGGAATTCCAGTTCGTCGAAAATCCGGCGCAAGGCATCGGCATCGGGTTCTTCGCGTACCAGGGCATCCATGTCCAGCTCGATGGGCACATCCGTCTTGATGGTAGCCAGGAATTTGGAGAAGCCGATTTGCTCGCGGTTGCTCTCAACCTTGGTCTTCAGTGCGCCTTTCAGTTGATCGGTGTTTGCCAAGAGATTCTCGATGCTTCCAAACTGGGCGATGAGTTTCTGGGCTGTTTTTTCGCCTACTCCCGGGCAACCGGGGATGTTGTCCGAAGCATCGCCCATCAATCCCAGCATGTCAATGACCTGGCGCGTGTCGCTGATGGCGAATTTGGCCTTGACCTCTTCCGTCCCCATTTTCTCGAAACCGCCTGTGTGTTTAGGGCGATACATGTAGACACAGCCTCCCACCAGTTGTCCGTAGTCTTTGTCGGGCGTCATCATATAGGTAGTGATGCCGCGACGTCCTGCCTCGGTGGCCAGCGTACCGATGACATCGTCTGCTTCGTAGCCCGCAACTTCCAAGATGGGGATGCGGTAGGCGCGGATGATGTCTTTGATGACAGGCACGGAAAGGCGGATGACTTCTGGCGTCTCTTCACGTTGGGCTTTGTACTGCTCGTAAGCCTCATGGCGGAAGGTGGGACCGGCGGGGTCGAAGGCCACGCCGATGTGTGTGGGCTGCTCTTTCTTCAGCACTTCTTCAAGCGTGTTGACAAAGCCGAATACGGCCGAAGTATTGAAACCTTTCGAGTTGACCCGCGGGTTTTTGATGAGGGCATAATAGGCCCGGTAGATGAGCGCATAGGCGTCCAGAAGGAAGAGTTTTTCGGTTGAATTCATATAATAGTCCTTTTTTTTATGGTAAAAGTACAAAAAAATACGGTATTAACCGTTTTATTCGTATTTTTGTGCCACAAATTACGTATATGGACCGTTCATCTTTAATTAATGCACCGATTATCGGGGAGATGGAAGACTTCAAGCGGCTGTTCGACAGTTCGCTTTCCAGCTCCAACCTGTTGCTGCAGCATGTCATCGAGCACATCCGGCACAAGACGGGGAAAATGATGCGCCCGATGTTGGTATTGCTTTCTGCCAAGCTGTTGGGGGGCGAAGTCCGTCCCGCCACGCTTCATGCGGCTGCCGCGCTGGAGTTGCTGCACACGGCCAGCCTGGTACACGACGACGTGGTGGACGAGAGCACGGAACGTCGTGGACAACTGTCGGTAAATGCTGTATTCAATAACAAAGTGGCTGTGCTTAGCGGCGACTTTCTGCTGGCTACGGCGTTGCTGCAGGCTGCGCAGACCCGTCATATTGACATCATCGACTTGATTTCTGTTTTGGGCCGCGACTTGGCGGACGGGGAGTTGCTGCAGCTTTCCAACGTACAGAACAGGGAGTTTTCCGAAGAGATTTATTTCCAGGTCATCCGCAAGAAGACCGCCATGCTGTTTGCCGCTTGTACCAAGGCTGGTGCCCTGTCGGTGGATGCGGACGAAGAGAAGACCGAACTCCTGCGTCTCTTCGGGGAGTATATAGGCCTCTGCTTCCAGATAAAAGATGATATCTTTGATTATTTTGACAGTAAGGAGATAGGCAAGCCCACGGGCAATGATATGCTGGAGGGCAAGCTGACCCTGCCGGTTCTCTATGCCCTCAACAGCACGCACGATGCCGAGGCTACGGCCATCGCCCTGCGTGTGAAGAATGGCAAGGCCACACCCGATGAAATCAGTCGTCTTGTGGCATTTACCAAAGAGAAAGGTGGAATTGAATATGCGCAGGAAGTGATGGATGCCCACCGCCAACGGGCATTGTCGCTGCTCGATGGCGTGCCCGACTGCGAGGTGAAGAGGGCGTTGCAGGCGTATATCGACTACGTGGTGGAACGGGAAAAATAAAAGAAGGTCGGGTGGAGGCAAGCCTTTAAAGGCTGCCGTCGGATACAGACCTTCAAACAGCGAGTTCCGGGAGACGGAGCGTGGAAAGCATTCACGCAACCGATACCCGGAACTCGCTGTTTTTTTTGTATGCTACTGCCTTAGAACCATTTCGTTTCCTTGCCCAAAATGTCGCTTAGCAGCAGGTTGGCCAGGCGGCTTGTGCCCAGACGGAAGTAGAAGTTGTCCAGCCATTCTTCACCTAAGATTTCCTTCACCAGCGTATAATAGGTGAGAGCATCTTCCACCGTGTTCAGTCCGCCGGCGGGTTTGAAGCCGACACGTCGTCCGGTCAGCTCGTAGTATTCCTTGATGGCTTGGCACATCACGTAGGCGGCTTCCGGCGTGGCGGCTGGCTGTTGTTTGCCCGTGCTGGTCTTGATGAAATCGGCACCCGCATACATGGCCAGGATAGAAGCCTTTTTGATGTTTTCTGCCGTGCGCAAGGCTCCTGTCTCCAAGATGACCTTCAGGCGGTGCGTCTTACACGTCTCTTTCAATTCCTCGATTTCATCGCACATTGCTTCGTAATCGCCCGCCAGAAACTTACCTACAGGGATGACGATGTCTATCTCTGTGGCACCTTCGGAGAGGGCCAATGCCGTTTCGGCAATCTTCACCTCTGGAAAGGTCTGCGACGAGGGGAATCCGCCCGATACGCAGGCTATCTGGACATCCTCCACCTCAAGCGTGTCGCGCACGATTTCCGCAAAATTGGGGTAGACGCAGATGGCAGCCACATTCTTCAGATCGGGAAATTCCTCGTCGAAGCGGTTGACATTTTGCGTGAAGCGCATCACGCTTTCGTCGTTGTCTTCGCAGCGCAGGGTGGTGAGGTCTATGCAGCTGAAGAGGAATTTCTTTACTTCAGGCGTATTGTTCTCTGCCCGTTTTTTCTCGATGATTTCAGCCGTTTTGGCGGCTACTTCGGCGTCGCTCAGCCGGGTTTCATACTTGGCCAGTGCGGCGTCATACTTGCTCAGGTTACTGTCTTTCGTTTCCATTTTCTTTCAGTTTAGGGTTGTTTATGTGTCTTGTCCGGTCGCGGTTCGTTTTCTTTTCCAAGGTGCGGCGGAAAGCCTCGGTCAGGTCGGTTCCGGTCTGGTTGGCGAGGCAGATGAGCACCCAGAGCACATCGGCCAGCTCTTCTTCCACATTGTCTTTCTCGCCGGGTTTGAATGACTGGTCGCCGTAGCGGCGTGCCATGACCCGGGCCAGTTCGCCCACCTCCTCGGTCAGTACGGCCATGTTGGTCAGTTCGCTGAAGTATCGCACGCCATAGGTGCGTATCCAGTTGTCTACTTGCTGTTGTGCTTCTTGTAAGGTCATATTGGTACAGGTCTCGTGAATGGTACGTTCTATTCTTTGTTTTTTGTATCCATGCAGATGGTGACCGGGCCGTCGTTCAGCAACTCCACCTGCATGTCGGCTCCAAATTCGCCCGTGCCCACCGGTTTTCCCAAGGCTGTGCCGAGGTCGCGGCAGAACTGCTCGTAAAGCGGGATGGAGATTTCGGGCCGGGCGGCGCGGATGTAGGAAGGACGGTTGCCTTTCTTGGTCGAAGCGTGCAGGGTGAATTGGCTGACGACCAGGATGTCGCCGCCATAGTCCAGCACAGAACGGTTCATCACTCCGTTTTCATCGTCGAAAATACGCAGGTTGACAATCTTGTGGCAAAGCCAGTCGATGTCTTCCTGTCCGTCGCCTTCTTCTATGCCTACTAAGATAAGCATGCCCTGTCCGATGGCCGATTTGGTCTGCCCGCCAATGCTGACAGAAGCGTGGCGCGTACGTTGTATCACTACTCTCATGATTTTGCTTGCTATGGTTGGTTATCTTTTTGCAAAGATACGAATCTTTTTTGGTTTGTCTGTGCTTGGCGGCTACTTAAACTCCCGAAAGCGGATTTCCAAGCGCTTCGGAGCCGATTCCTTCGCGCTTGAAAGCGGCGTTCTAAAGGCTTTGAAGCACAGCCCTTGTCTATGGAAGGCAAGGGCCTGCCCGACAGAGTAATACCTCCGAGTAGGATGATACCCTCTGTTTGCAGGAAGACCTGTATCACTTTGTCGGGTAACCGGTTGCCGGTGTAGACCTGCAGACGTAATTTTTAGCCTTTTTCAGGCGTTTTCGCTTGGGCAAAGTATTCTTGTATGATTTGAGCTTTTGCACGGCCTATAACGGCTTCTAATGCCTCGGCAGAAGCTTCTCGTATGCGCTTCACACTCTTGAATTCTTTCAGCAGTGCTTCTTTGGCTTTAGGACCGATTCCCTTGATTTCATCGAGCTCGGAAGAGATTTGTCGCTTGCTTCGTTTTTCGCGGTGGAAAGTGATGGCATAACGGTGTACTTCGTTCTGGATGCGGGTCAGCAGGAGGAAGAGGGGTGAGGTCTGTTTCATGCCGATAACCTGTGGCGGATTTCCAAACAACAGTTCGGACGTGCGGTGGCGGTTGTCTTTGGCCAGACCTGCCACGGGGATGTCCAGTCCCAGTTCGTCCAGCACTTCCTGCACGGCACTCATTTGTCCCTTTCCACCGTCGGTGATGAGCAGGTCGGGCAGGGGGGTGTCTTCCTCCATGGCGCGTGTATATTTCCGCCTTACCACTTCTTGCATCGAAGCATAGTCGTCCGGTCCTTCCACCGTCTTGATGTTGTATTTCCGGTAGTCTTTCTTCGACGGTTTTCCTTTGATAAAGACCACGCAGCCCGCCACCGGGTCGGCACCTTGGATGTTTGAGTTGTCGAAGCACTCGATACGTATGGGCAGACGGTCCAGGTGCAATGTGTCTTGAATTTCTTTCAGCAAGCGAGTGGCTCTCTGTTCCGGGTTCAGCTTGTCTGCCTGTTTCAGGCGGTCGGCTTTGTATTGCTTTACGTTGAGCACAGACAAGTCCAGCAGCGTCTTCTTATCACCCCGTTGCGGCACGGTGAAAACGACGTTTTTCAGCTCTATGCCCGGGTCAAAAGGCACGATGATTTCGCGCGAAAGACTCTTATACCGCTCACGCATTTCCACAATGCCCAGCCCCAGCAATTCCTCCTTGCTTTCGTTCAACCGTTTTTTGTATTCGAAAGTGAACGCCTGGTTGATGGCACCGTTGGTAATGTGCAGGTAATTGATAAAGGCAGATTGCCCGTCGGTATCCTCCTCGATGGAAAAGACATCAATATTATGCAGCACGTGGCTCACTACTTCCGATTTGGCGCGGTAGTTCTCCAGCAGCAGATATTTTTCTTTTACGGCTTGTGCTTCTTCAAACTTCAGTTCTTCTGCCAGCTTCTGCATTTCCTGGTAAAGTTTTTGTTCAATCTCTCTGGTGTTGCCTTTCAGGATTTCTTTTATCTGTGCTATGTTTTGCATGTATTCATCGTGCGACTGCTTGCCCACGCAGGGTGCCGCGCAGTTCTTGATGTGATATTCCAGGCAGACGTGGTACTTCCCAGCACGGATGCTTTCCGGTGTCAGGTTATGATGACACGTGCGCAGGGGAAAGAGGTGCTTGATAAGGTCAAGCAGGGCGTACATGGTAGGCACATGGCTGTAAGGCCCATAATAGCTGGAACCGTTACGGATGATTTTACGGGTGCGGAATACACGCGGAAACCATTCGTTCTGTATGCAGATGGACGGATAGGTTTTGTCGTCTTTCAGCAGCACATTGTATCGGGGCTTGTATTTCTTGATTAGGTTGTTTTCCAACAGCAGTGCATCTTCTTCGGTCTTCACTACGATGTAGCGGATGTCTCTGATTTTGCTGACCAGGATGCGTGTTTTGCCCGCTTCGTGCTCCCGGTTGAAGTAGGAGGATACGCGTCGCTTCAGATTTTTCGCCTTTCCAACGTAGATAATGGTACCTTCGTCGTTCAAGTATTGGTAGATGCCTGGGCTGTCGGGCAGATTCTGCACGATGCCCCGCAGGTAATCGTTGGTCTTTAGTTCGTCCATAACATAATGAGGTTGGGTTGGGGATAGGAGGGCGGAGCGGTTGCAAGTGCACCTCTTCTTGGGTAGAACGGATGATGCCGTGGTCTATTCTTCTTGCGTTGAATCTTTCCGGCCGGCATCATCCGTGTATGTGGAAGTTTGGTTTCCGTACTACTTTGTCATGTTTATACGGTCAGCAGCGTGTCCAGTTCGATGTCGTTGCCAAATACACTCCGGCCGTTCAGTTCCTTCAGTTCGATGAGGAAGTTTACATATATCTTTTTCGGGCGCATGCCTTTCACCATCTGGCAGGCTGCTTGCATGGTTCCTCCTGTAGCTAACAGGTCGTCGTGCATCAGCACCGTATCTTCTGGTCCGATGGCATCTTTGTGTATCTGTATGGTGTCAGTACCGTATTCCTTTTCGTAGCTTATTTCTACGGTTTCGGCAGGCAACTTGCCTGGCTTGCGCACCATGACAAAGCCAGCTCCCAGCCGGTACGCCAGTATGGAACCCAGGATGAATCCGCGCGATTCGATACCTACTACCTTGGTGATGCCCTTATCCTTGTACGTTTCGTACAGACGGTCGGCTGCCTCGCGGAATGCTTCCGCATCTTTGAAGAGCGTGGTTACGTCGTAAAACAAGATGCCGGGCTTGGGGTAATCCGGTATTGTTCGAATGGTTTTTAAAAGAGTTTCGTTGCTCATAATCAGTCTTTTTATAGGGTTTATTGAATCTTTTGTTTCACGTGGAACGGGAGCCGCTCAGCGTCCGCAGAGTAGCAGGAGCACGTTGATGTCGCTGGGTGATACGCCTGGTATGCGGCTTGCCTGGGCTATGGTTTCCGGGTCTATCTTGGTCAGCTTTTGTCGCGCCTCGGTAGAGAGCGATTGCAGACTGTTGTAGTCGAAGCGTCCTTTTATTTTGATTGCTTCCAGGCGGGCAAGCTTGTCGGCAATCATTCGTTCGCGAGTGATGTATCCTTCGTATTTCAGAAGTATCTCGGCGGCTTCTATCGTTTCTTCTTTCCGGTCTGTCAGTCGGTCAAGCTCGCGTTGGAAGGCAGGAATATGTTCCGCGATTCCTTTCAGCGTGATTTGAGGACGGTTTATTAAATCTGCCAGTTTGCAGCCTTGCCGCAGGGGGGTAGTCCCCATTTGCTCCAGAGCCTGGTTGATAAGTGCAGGCTTGACGGAATAGGCACGCGTGAACTCCAGAATACGTCCGATTGCCTCACGCTTGCTGACGAGCAGTGCGTAGCGTTCTTCTGTAGCGAGCCCTAACTTCCACGAACGCTCTGTCAGTCGCATGTCAGCATCGTCCATGCGGAGTAGGATGCGGTATTCTGCCCGTGAGGTGAACATGCGGTACGGCTCGTCCACGCCTTTCGTAACTAAGTCGTCGATGAGCACGCCGATATAGGCTTCGTCGCGTCCCAGGGTAAAAGGCGTTCCACCATGACAGTTGATGTGGGCGTTGATGCCAGCTACGATGCCTTGCCCGGCAGCTTCTTCGTAGCCGGTCGTTCCGTTTACCTGTCCTGCAAAGAACAGATTCTTGATTTTCTTTGTTTCCAACGTATGTTTTAGTTGGGTAGGGTCGAAGTAGTCGTATTCGATGGCATAGCCCGGGCGGTAGACGACTATGTCGCGGAAAGCGGGAATCTGCTTCAAAGCTTCAATCTGTATGTCCATCGGGAGCGACGACGAGAAGCCGTTCAGGTAATATTCTTGTGTGCTTTCGCCTTCTGGCTCCAGGAATAACTGATGCTGGGGCTTATCGGGGAAAGTGACGATCTTTGTCTCAATACTGGGGCAGTAGCGGGGGCCGATGCTCTGGATTTGTCCGTTGAAAAGGGGAGAATCCGGTAGCCCGCGTCGCAGTATCTCGTGCGCTGCTTCATTGGTGAAACAGCTCCAGCAGGGCAGTTGTCTGAGTGGACGTGTATCGGTGTTGAGGAAAGAAAAGCGGTGGAAATCATTCTCACCATCCTGTGCTTCCATATCCTCATAGTGTACGCTCCGTCCGTCTATGCGCACGGGAGTACCGGTTTTCATGCGCCCACAGGTAATGCCGTGTTGGACGATGGATTCAGTTAATTCGTATGAGGCGGGTTCTGCCATACGTCCTCCGGGGAGCATGACGTGGCCGATGTGCATCAGTCCGTTCAGGAATGTTCCGGCAGTCAGTATCACGCAACGAGCATGGAATGTAACGCCCCATACTGTTTCTACGCCGCACACTTCGCCATCTTTCACCAGCAGCCGGCGCACGGTATCTTGCCAAATGTGCAGGTTGGGCATGTTCTCCAGCACTTCGCGCCAGGCCCAGATGTATTTGTTACGGTCGCATTGTGCACGCGGGCTCCACATAGCCGGTCCTTTCGAACGGTTGAGCAGGCGGAACTGGATGGATGTGCGGTCGGTGACTATTCCAGTCCATCCACCCAATGCGTCTATCTCCCGTACGATTTGTCCTTTGGCGATGCCACCCACGGCGGGGTTACAGCTCATCTGTGCAATTTTGTTCATGTCCATCGTGATCAGGCATGTACGTGAACCCAGTCGTGCCGATGCAGCTGCTGCTTCACATCCGGCATGTCCGGCGCCAATCACGATTACGTCATAATTGAATTCCATTCGTTAGGGTCTCCTTATTAAATCAACGTTGCAAAGGTAGTAAAAGTTGGGCGAATATTCGACATCGGATGTTTACTGGCACGTTTTCCTGCTTAAATTCGCGCACACCGGGATGTGAGACGCAAAAAAACGCAGGGAAAAGGCATCAGTCGAAATCAAGATGTAAGCAGAGTGGGGAAGTATAGCGTCTTTCTGTCTGGATTTTGAGCCGGATAGACCTTTGTTCTGCACAAAAAGTGATAAAGATACAGCGTGTTGCTGTCAAAATGATGTTTGTCTGATTCCTGTGTGGAACCATAAACCGGGAAGGCTGGGAGAAAAAAGACCGCCCGTCGGAAAAACTTTTCCGACGGGCGGGGCATTTCAGGAAGAAAATAGCAGGCATCCCGCTCAGTCACTTCGGGGGAGACGTCATGACCTTACCGCGGGAAGAAGGCTTCCGCTTATCGGGGAGGAAGCACTACGATTTCGTCGGTGAAAATCCAGCCGCCCAGTTCTTTCCCCGAGCGTGCCTGGTAGCGCACATAGCGTGCCGAGGTTTTCCCTGTCCAAGTATGGTTGACAAAGGCAAAGCCCGGTTCACGGCTTACCTGGTGTGTTTCACGTTTCAGTTCCTTGAAATTCTTTCCGTCATCCGATACCGATATGATGACCTCTGCCGGGAGGAACACTTCCGGACCGGCAGCCTGCATGAAGTCGGCACCAATACTGCCTATTTCGGTCGACTGTCCCAAGTCGATGGTAACATCCAGGCGGTTGCGTGAGATGAAGCCTTGCCAGCGTCCGTCAGAGTAAGTCCAGTCGCCGCGTATGCCATCAGTCAGCGCTTTGTCGCCAGCAGCTTTGTATGTCTCGTTGAAAGGAGCGTTGTAAGTGACCGGCTTGTTCAGCGCCAAGTGCTCGATGGGTTGGCGCGACTCGGGGCGGTGTCCTACTTCGTCTTTCAGCGGGAAGGGATGGTAGCCTTGTGCGCTGAGGTCGTCTACTGCCTTGAGGGCACGGCGGTGGAAATCGGCGAAATCTTTGCGTTCGGGAACACTCCATCCTACTTCGGCCACAGCCAGCAAGCGCGGATACATCATGTATTCGTAGTATTCGTCCGTCGGGATATATTCAGCCCACTGATTGGCTTGTACGCCGTATATCAGGGCAGCTTCTTCGGCACTCATTTCCGGCTTTACGGGGTCGTAGGAATAAACTTTTTCCAAGGGCACGTAACCTCCGATGGCTTCGGGCTGCGAAATGGGCGCATCCTGGTAATAGTCTAAGTAGAAATATTCGGAAGGCGTCATAACGGCACGATGACCGGAGCGTACTGCCTTTAGTCCACCTTCTTCGCCACGCCAGGACATGACGGTGGCATTGGGTGCCAGACCTCCCTGCATGATTTCATCCCAACCCAGCAGTTTGCGGCCGTGTTTGTTGAGGAATACCTCCATGCGGTGTATGGCATAACTTTGCAGTTCGTCCACATCTTTCAGCCCTTCGTCCTTCATGCGCTGCTGGCACTTGGGGCATTCTTTCCAGGGGTTCTTGTTAGCTTCATCGCCACCGATGTGGATGTATTCCGAGGGGAACAGTTCCATGACTTCCGTCAGCACATTCTCTAAGAATTCGAAAGTCTTTTCGTTGCCGATGCAGAATTCCGCATTCTTATAAGGTTCGCCGGAGCAGGACAATTCGGGATAAGCTGCCAGCACTTCTTCGGAGTGGGCAGGCATTTCAATTTCGGGAATGATGGTGATGTGGTGCTTGGCCGCATAGTCCAACAGTTCGCGGATGTCGTCTTGCGTATAATAGCCGCCGTAAGCGCCCGGCGTGCCTTCTTCGCAATACTTGCGTCCGTTGTCTTTGAACCACCAGTCTTTCCATACAGCGTCGGGACGCCAAGCTGCAAATTCCGTCAGACGGGGATATTTCTTGATTTCAATGCGCCAGCCTGCACCATCGGTCAGGTGCAGGTGCAGGCGGTTCAGTTTGAACTGTGTCATGGCGTCTATCTGTTTCTTGACAAATTCTTTCGAGCGGAAGTGGCGCGACACATCCATCATGAAACCGCGGTAGGCGAAGCGAGGTTGGTCGGTAATGAGACAAGCCGGCACACGAAGATTGCCTCCGTCTTTTTCGCTCATCTGCTTCACGGTCATAAGGCCGTAATACAGTCCGGCGTCCGAGCGTGAGGCGATGCGGATGCCTTGCGGTGTTACGCTCAGAGTGTAGCCTTCGGCTGATTCGGGGACATTGCTTTCCGTCTTTTCCAGTACGATGTGTCCTTTTGCCACAGCACTCAGGTTGTCCGTGTACTTCAGGGAAGATACTGTGGCATTCAGCAGCTTCAGTTCTTCACCCTGCAGGTTGGTGTAGATAGGTTGGCTGGCTTTAAACACGAATGCGCCTTCCGTCTGTTCCATTTGCAGCGGAACCGGGATGACCGATTGTGCCTGTAGGAAATGGCTGCCGCCGCAGAACAAGGCGACAAGAAGCAGCCGCGAGAAAAAAGTCGAGTTTTTCATACGCTTTGTTTTTGGAGTTATACGTTTTTGCAAATATAAGACAAACGGAGCGTTATTCCATGCGTTTCCGCCTTTTTCTTTAAATAGTCTTATCCTTTTTGGCGGATATATTGCCTTTGCGTATTTTTGTTGTTTCCTAATTGATTACTTACTTATTATGATTAAGTGCGTCAGATGTATGTTTGTCCGTTTATTAGGCTGTTGTCTGTTGGTGTGTATGGGATTACCCGTTTGGGCGCAGGAAAAAGACAGTTTGCGGATTCGTCCGGATTCTTTGCCTCTGGTTCCCCAGACCGGTTCAGTCCACCTTGCTGCGCCTCGTCGGGATTTGCCAGGTGTTAGTCGTGTCACGATGCCTGTGCCTGCTCTGCGGGAAGTTATGCCACAAGGCCCTTATATCCCCTACCAGTTGAATCCTTCCCCGCTGTTCCGGGGAGATTATGCTACGGGTGGTGTGTTGGGATATATGGGAGGCGGTGCCTGGGTAGGTTCCGGTTCTCAGTTCAGTGTGCCCGGTATTGGCCGCTTCAACACCGCCTCTCTGGGCTGGCAGAAGCAGTTCAGCGATCGTCTGCAATTGCAGTTGATGGCCGATGCGCTGAAGATGAATACGGCCCATTTCACCGGTCAGTCCTTCGGCCTTTCGGGGCAGTTGATTTACCAGGCTGCCGACCGTCTTTATTTCCGTACATTTGGTGGAGTGGGGTTAGGCGATTTCAGGATGCGCCCCACCTACGGCTTTGGTGGAGCCGTAGGCCTTGGCGTGACCGAACGCTTTGGCATAGAGTTGGGTGCGCAAAGCTACTACAACACCCTGACCGGCCGTTGGGAGGTGCTTCCTGTGGTAGCTCCTTATTATAAGTTCGATAAGATGAAGTTGCAGATTGACGTAGGCCCCATTCTCCTCGAAGTGATACGTGGGGCGATACAGAAAAGCCGTGGAAAAAGTTCCCGTCCGGGGCCTACGATAATGCCCGATGTGCCCGGGTTCAGGCATTAACCGATTCTTATGGATAGCGCCCGGTTTTCGGCCTCTTCCATGATTTCGCGTTCACCCGGTCCTTTGTCATTGATGCCGCACAGGTGCAGCACTCCGTGGATAATGACCCGGTGCAGTTCCGTATCATAGTCCGTATGGAACTGCTCAGCGTTGGTGCGCACGGTGTCCAGGCTGATGAAGAGGTCGCCGTTCAGCCGGTTGCCCTCGCAATAGTCAAAGGTGATGATGTCCGTATAGTAATCGTGTTGGAGATATTGCCGGTTTACTTCGAGAATCTTCTCGTCCGAGCAGAATATGTAGGCTATTTCGCCCACGCGCTTGCCGTAGGTCTGTGCCACGGCCTTAATCCATTCGGTGGTTTCCCGACGCTTGATGTCGGGCATTTCCACGCCTTCTGTCTGATAAGTAATCATATTTTATCTTTTTGGTTAGAGTCACTTTCCCCTTCCGTCAGAAGAAGAATATATAGCTGATGACAATCGCTGCGATGACGCCCGACAAATCGGCTATCAGGCCGCACGTTACCGCATTGCGTGTCCGTGTGATGCCCACGCTCCCGAAGTAAACGGCCAGGATGTAGAACGTCGTGTCCGATGCGCCGCGGGCCACACAACTCATGCGCCCCACAAACGAGTCAGCCCCGTATTGCTCCATGGTGTCAATCATCAGTCCGTTTGCCGCACTTCCGCTCAGGGTCTTCATCAGGGCCGTGGGCAGTGCACCTACAAAACTTGTGTCGATGCCGCACAGCGCCACTATCCAGCGGATGCCGTCGATCAGCATATCCATGGCACCGGAGGTGCGGAATACGGCAATGCCCACTAAGAAAGCCACTAAGTAGGGAATGATGCGTATGGCTGTCGTGAAACCTTCTTTGGCTCCCTCGATGAAGGCATCATACACATTGATGCGCTTCCACAGCCCCCATACGATAAACAGCAGGATGATGCCGAACAGGATGATGTTGGCCGCTAAGGTGGAGTAGGTGCCCATCTCGTCGCGGTTGACTTGCGTGAACATCCAGATGAGCGACGCGAAGAAAAGCCCGATGCCCCCCACCAGCATGAGGATGGGTTTGCAGAACAGATTGATGCGCTGAGCGATGCTCACCGCAAGGACGCCCACTGCCGTAGAGATGGTCGTAGTGAGCAGGGTCGGGATGAAGATGTCCGTGGGTTGTGCTGCACCCATTTGGGCACGATACATCATGATGCTTACCGGAATCAGAATCAGTCCCGAAGTGTTGATGACCAGGAACATGATCATCGGGTTGGTGGCCGTATCTTTCTTCGGGTTCAGTTCCTGCAGTTCTTTCATGGCTTTCAGTCCCAGCGGAGTGGCGGCGTTGTCCAATCCCAGCATGTTGGCAGACAGGTTCATGAAGATAGACCCCATGGCAGGATGTCCTTTGGGAATGTCCGGGAACAACCGGCAGAATACGGGACTGAGCCAGCGCGACAGGGCATGGATCATACCGCTGTTTTCACCAATCTTCATGATGCCTAACCACAGCGACAGGAGGCCGGTCAGTCCCAGCGAAATCTCGAAAGCGTTCTTCGACGAGGCAAATGTCGAGTTTACCAGTTCGGTAAAAATGTCTGTATCGCCTGCTACCAGCAGGCGGTAGAGTGCCACGACAAAAGCAATGAGGAAGAACGCTACCCAAATGTAGTTTAAAACCATGTTGTGAACTAATATGTTTTTTCATTGGCCAGGTTCCACATGTTGAGGAATGCCGCGCGCGTGATGTCCGTCAGTTTTTCCCAGTTGATACGCTCGGCATGGTCGCCGGGTTGGTGGTAATCCGGATGTCCGTCCGTGTGATACCAGATGATGGGAATCTCCTGCAGGGCAAACGAGCCGTTATCGCTTCCTCCGATGGGGCGGTCCCAGGCCCGGTAGTCCGGCTCCAGCTTCAGACCATATTCTTTTATGTCATCTTTCAACCATTGGCCGAAGGCGGGATGCGACTCGGTATAGAAGTACACCACGTGGCGCGGCCGGTCGGGGTTGTTGTTGCGTCCTATCATGTCGAAGTTCAGGTAGCCTTTGATTTGTTTGACGAAGGGGCAGGTCTGCACGAAATACTTCGAGCCTAACAGTCCCTTTTCCTCTCCGTCCCAGAAGGCGAAGATGACGTTGCGCAGCGGCTTCTTGCCCGATGCGGCAAATGCCCGTGCGATTTGCAAGGCTGCCGACACGCCCGAAGCATTGTCGTCTGCCCCGTTGTATATCTGATCGCCCGCCAGGGTCGGGTCATAGCCGATGTGGTCGAAGTGCGCTCCAATAATGACATACTCGTCCGTCCGCTCACCGGGAATCCATCCTAAGATATTGTTCAATTTCAGGCTGCGGTGCGTGCCTTGCTTCAATCGTGCCAGTGAGTCGGGATGCACCTGCCAGCGGCCTTTCTGCTGGCGTTCCACGGCACAGGCTTCAAACGGCTGGTAGTATGCCATGGTGCCGGGCAGGGGAGCGATGCCCGCTTCTTTCAGTTCCGAGGCCAGGTAGCGTGCCACGATGCGCGAACCCGGCTGTCCGGCCTCCCGTCCCAGCAGTTCGTCATCAGCCAGAAACTCTACGATGGCTTCTGCTTTGTCCTGATTGATACTCTGCAATCCTTTTTCCTTGGGCGATTGTGCAAATGTTCCCACTGATGTTCCGAGAATACAGGCGATTCCCAATAATACTTTACGCATGGTTTCCTGATTTTAAAATAAGTAAATGTGCAAAATTAAGTGATACTAAACACAGAGACACGGAGTCACAGAGTTATTTTTTCCCCTTTCGTATGCGGCGAAGCCGGGGACTCCGTGTCTCTCCTGTCATTTCTCCGACAGAAAGTTACGGAACTTTGTGTCTCTGTGGCTTTGTGTTTAATATAAATTAAATCTGATTGATTACTTACGTACTCAACCATGCAAATGTAGGAAATACTTTCCATATTGTGCCCATCTTCCGCGGAAAGTCTTATTTTTGCAGTGAATTTCAATATTTAATCTTTCTTTTACCTTATCCGACCTATATGACAAACTCTCTTCAGACTGTCCAGTGCCGTGCTGCTGCCATCCAGGCCGAACTGGAGACGTACATCAATCCCGTGAAGCGTGAATACCTGCCCAAGTTCTTCAAGACCGGACCGGGACAGTATGGCGAAGGCGACCGCTTTCTGGGTGTTGTAGTGCCCGATACCCGCCGCGTGGCCAAGCTCCACAAAGACGAGCCATTGCCTGTCTGTGCCGTTTTGCTGGAAAGTCCCTGGCATGAATGCCGGCTTTGCGCCCTGCTGATGTTGGTGGAACGTTTTAAGAAAGCCCCGGAGGAAGAGCGCAAGTCCATATTCCATTTTTACCTGGCACATACTTCCCGTATCAACAACTGGGATTTGGTCGACCTCAGTGCTCCTTACATCGTGGGCGAATACCTTGTGGATAAGCCCCGCGAAGTGCTTGTCACGCTGGCGGCAAGTTCCCTGCTCTGGGAGCGGCGCATTGCCGTGGTCTCTACGTTGGCTTTTATCCGGCGGGGCGACTTTGCCGACATCTTGTCTCTCTGCACTTTCTTTCTGGAGCGTGAAGGCTATGTCCTCCGTCCCGGTGCCCGCCGCAAGTCTTCGTCCATGCACGACCTGATGCAAAAAGCTCTGGGCTGGATGTTGCGTGAGACAGGCAAACGCGACAAGGCCGTGCTAACTGCTTTTCTCGATGCTTCCTGTACGAAAATGCCGCGCACGATGCTGCGCTATGCCGTTGAGCGGCTCTCTCCGGAAGAAAGACGGCTGTACATGGGGCAGGGAAGCGCAGAATCATGACGGGCAAAGTATAGAAACTGATTTTATTAGGCGTATACATCCGTAAACCAAACAAAATGCTTATCTTTGTATATCTTTCTGATTAATGTAAAGTCATGTTATTTTGTTTTTTAAGTAAGATAAGTAATCAATCAGAATTAGTTTATATTAAACACAAAGACACAGAGACACAAAGTTCTGTAACTGTCTGTCGGAAAAATGACGAGGGAGACCACAGAGTCCGCGGCTTCGCCGCATACGAGAGAAAGGAAATTAACTCTGTGGGCTATGGACAAGAAAACAAAAACTTTGTGTCTCCGTGCCTCTGTGTTTAGTATCATTTAATTTTGCACATTTACTTAGAGTCTATAGATTATGCACTTATACAGTTGGATTATGATACATTTTGTAAAACAGGTGGGTTTATTGGGAATATTGTGTTTCCTTTGTGCCTGCCAGTCCGGCAGACAGCAGGAGGCAGGCTCCATTGTCCCGACAGATGGGTTAAAGACGATTGCCGTACAGGTGGAAGAGGGCATGTTTGAACACCTTGGCGATTATTTGTATGCGGATTCCTATGTCTGTTTAGACACGGTACCATTGCTTGGCGACATAGAGAAAGTAGAAATCAAGGATGACAGGATTTATGTGCTCGATGCCTTCAACAAGATTGTGTGTTACGATATGCAGGGCAAGGCGCTTTTCGTGCTCGATGCGCAAGGCGGTGGACCGGGCGAATATGCTTCGGTTACAGATTTTACAGTGAACGCAGGGCGGCAAGAGTCGTTAGTGTATGACCGTGACAAGAAGGTGCTGTTGTTCTATCATCCGCACACCGGGCAGTTCTTGCGGTCGGAGCCGTTCAGCAAACCTGTGCCCGGTGCGTTGGCAGCATGGCAGGACACTTATTTCTATGACAGCAGGTCGCACGATAGTTATCCCGATGATACCTCCCTGCACTACTCCTTGCTGGTATCGGATGACGGGACAACGGTGACACGCCGTTATTTTCCGCACGTAGAGGCAGAATCCGCCTGGCGTTTCACGGTCACGGCTCATCCTTTCAGTTACAATGATTCTGTCTTGTATTATTGCAAGAACTACGACTACATTGTCTATGCCCTTTCGGCAGACAGCGTATGGGGTGCGTTTGACATTCGCCTGCCGAATCCGCTGCCTGCTTCGAAGGTAGAAGACAAAGCCGATGAGCGGGATTTGGTGAAGTCGGCATGGTCCATGGGCATCGAGCAGGTTTTTGTATGCGACGGGTTGTTGTATTTTACGTTTACCAAAGACGGCTTCTGGCAGTCTGCTCTTTACGATTTGTCCCGAGGAAAGCAAATCTATTGCGGACGGCGAATGTCCGATAAGGAAGGGAAGTCTGTGCCGCTGTTCCGTATGATCGACGGCGTGTACCGGCAGCGTTTCTGGGGTATCCTGTCGCCGGATGCCTTGGCTTATGAGCAGGAGCATCGTCCGGCTGGTCTGCCTGATGGGTTGAAAAATTACCATCCGGAGACAGGGAATCATGTCATTGCCTTCTATAAAGTGCGTAAAGCAGGTCAGTAATCATTCAATTAGATTTAGTTTACCCGTTGGCGGAATTAAGTCAGCGCATACTTGACTCTGCCAATGGGCTTGTTGTTTTTGTAGTTAATGTATTGTAGGATTGTAAGTGCGCTGATTTTCCCGATAATCCGGGCGAACA